>CABUTR010000018.1 GCA_902494555.1 uncultured Collinsella sp. | reverse complement strand
TGAGCGAAAACGACAGGCCATCCGCCGTAATGCTCGAAAGGTCCGCCTTGGCGAGCGCGGCAAGCGCGATATAGCCGGGACGAGCGGTTACGCGCATCTGCTGGATGCCCTCGGCAACCAGCGCGCGGTTCTCGGGCGTGAGCGGCATCATGTCGGACACGGTGCCCAGCGCCGCGACCTCGATTAGCGAACGCCAATACGACGGCTTGCCCAAGCGCTCACCCAGGACTTGCACCAGCTTGAGCGCCACACCAGCACCGGCAAGTTCACGCGAGGGCCCCTCATCCTCGAGCTTGGGGTCGGTCAGGGGCACGCCCTGCGGCACCTGGTCGGACGGCTCATGGTGGTCCGTAACCACCAGATCGATTCCCAGGCTCTCAAGATAGGAAACCTCTTCCTTGGCGGCAATGCCGTTATCGACGGTCACGATCAACTGGGGGGGAGCGAGCTCGTTAACGCGGTCGAGCGCCGCGCGCGAGAGACCGTAGCCCTCGTCAAAGCGATGCGGAATAAACGGCGTGACATCGGCGCCAAACGTGCGCAGTGCCTCGGTTAACAGGCAGGTCGACGTAATACCGTCAACGTCAAAATCGCCAAAGACCGCGATGTGCTCGTGGTTGCGAATAGCACGCTCGACGCGGTCGGCAACGACCGACATGCCCGGGATAATGAGTGGGTCCGCCCAGTCGCGATCGAGCGAAGGCGTCAAAAACAGCTGGCCTTCTTCGATGGATGTAATGCCGTGCGCAACCATAATGCGCGCCACCAGCCCGGGTATGCCCAGGCCAGCCGAAAGCTCCTTTTCGAGCTCGGGGTTTTGCCGAGCGACCGCCCAGCGATGCGTCGTCTTAAGCGATGACATAGGCGCCCACCCCCGATAGGGGCAGGTCGCCGCGATACCTCTCACGGTTCATAGCGATGAGTCCTCTGTGTATGCCCGCTTCGGCAGGCAGATCTGTTGAACGGATTTATTATACCGTGCGGCACGGACGTACAACGTCCAGCACGCCGCGGTTTCGATAAACGAGGGCGGTAATAGCCTCGAAATATTCGAGCGTTTCTGACGCACGGACGCATGCGAGCGTCTAGCATATCCATTCAAAACGGATTCACGAGCAAAGGGAGTCACAAGAGCATATGAAGCAATGGGTTGGACTGGGCAAGTTTCTCGCGGGGCACATGCAGATCATCGTTCCGATTTGCGTGGCGCTCGGCGTGCTCTTTCCCCAACAGGTTGGCGTACTCAAGCCCATCGTTCCCACCCTGTTTGCCTTTATGACGTTTCAGGGTGCGCTCAGCAACACCTTTCACCAGGTAACCGAGGTGTTCCGCCGTCCGCTGCACCTGGTCTTGGCGCTGCTCGTCTCGGCGGTGCTTATTCCCATCGCGGCGTATGCCATGGGGTCACTCTTCTTTGGCTCCAACCCCAACCTTGTCTGCGGCATTGTGCTCGAATACAGCGTGCCCGTGGCCGTCACCGCTTTTATGTGGATCAGCATGTTCGGCGGCAACGGCCCGCTCGCGCTCACCATTATCCTGACGTCCTCGGTCATCTCGCCCGTGACGATTCCGCTCACGCTCAAGCTCCTGCTGGGTGCCACCGTTGCAATCGATGTTCCGGGCATGATGCAGAACATGGCCTTTATGATTGCCATCCCTGCCATCCTCGGCATCGTGATCAACGAGCTCACGCGCGGACGGGGACACGAGAAGCTCTCCCCCGCGCTCTCGCCCGCCTGCAAATTTATGATGATGGGCGTCATCGCGTCCAACTCCACCGCCATGAGCGAGTACGTGCTGCACATGAATGCTGAGCGCTTGGAAGTCGCCCTCTTTATTTTGGTCTTCGCCATCAGCGGCTTTGTCATCGGTTTTCTGGTCGCCCGTGCGCTGCATCTGCCATATAGCGAGACGACTACCATGTGCTTTACCTGCGGCATGCGTAACATCTCTTCGGGCGCCGTCATCGCCACGCAGTACTTTCCAGGCGAAGTCGTGTTTCCCGTCATGTGCGGAACGCTGTTTCAGCAGATACTCGCCTCGATTATCGGACATCTCTTTGAGCGCCTAACCGGCGAGGAGCGCGCCAAACAGCGCAAGCGGGTCAAGGCCGGCCGCGACGCGATGGCACGCTAGGCAGCACGCTTTTCGCAGGCGTTCGCCTTGCTATGCGAGCGTTTCCAGATGTGCGCGTAGGCGCTCAGCATCGATATCGAGCGTGGTCTCGGCATTGACCTGGGCCAGACGATACCCCACAAAGTAGGGCGAAACCACCCAACGCGGCAGCGCCTTAGCAATAGTCCGGCCGTCCATGTGGTAGAAGAACAAGTTGTACGACTCTGCGCGACCACCGTGGTGCTCGTTTAGGATATAGCGCAGAGCTACCTGAATCGCATCGGCAAAGAGATCCGCCTCGGCTTGGTCTCGTGCGTCATCGCTGGCGGCGATTCCCTGTGGGGCTGAAACGTTGATCTCAAAGAACCCCATGATCGGTTCGGCTGAGATATTGACCGAGATCCTCCCCTGTTGCCAGACATTGATGCCTTCGAAATTGGCGGAAGTCAGCGAAGCATAGCCGTCTTCCTGCTCCAAACCCACAATCTGCATGTGCGGATGGGCCAGACTGCCGCCCGAAAGTGGGCCCTTGTTCTTGTACATGAGAACGCTGCGATACTGCCGGGAGTCAATCATCCGCTGCCAGCAATCCAGGGCAAACCGCATAACATGGTGCAGCTCGTCCGGCGCATAGGTCACCAGGTCGGCGTCATGGTCGGACGACTCAATCAATACGGTCTGGCGAGTGGCCCGCAAGGTCTTAAACTTATTCTCGAGCCAGATGCAGTCACCGTCGCGCCGGATGATATTGGCGAGTTCCTCGGTATCGCAAAAGGGGCACGCGGTGCCGGGACGACGGTTGTCGTCGGGCTTACCGTTCGCCTGCTGAACGTCAAATACCAGCGCCACGGGTTATACCCCCAGCGGCACGATCTTGGTGCCATGGAGCTCGGAGACGCCCAGTGCCGCCGCCACGGTATCGCTGTTGGCCGTGGAAATGCCGCCACCGGGAAGGATGGTCAGGCGGTCGCCCGCGTACTCGATCAAGCGGACCAGGTTTTCGAAGTTGTCCTCGATCGGCGTACCGGCAGTACCGCCGTGCGTCAGAATGCGCGTGACGCCGCAGTCGGCGAGCGTGTCAATGGCGTCCAGCTGAACCTCAGGCGAGAGCTGGTCAAAGGCCATGTGGAAAGTGATGTCGATAGGATCGCGCTTGCACTCCTCGGTCGCGCAGCCCGCAGCCATCACGAGGGCGCCGAGTGTAAGCTCATCGAGTGCCCATCCGCCGGCACAAGGCTTGCAGCAGCCAAAGACCAAGCCGTCAACGCCCGCACTCACGGCAAGGCCCAGATCCATCTCCATCATACGCAGCTCGTCCTGGTTGTAGTGAAAGTCGCCGCCACGCGGGCGAATCATGCACATCACCCGTGCATCGTGCTCGTGAGCATAGTTGGTCGTAGCGCTGATAACGCCGGCCGAAGGCGTAGTGCCACCAACGGCAAGGTTGTCGCACAGCTCGATACGCCTTGCACCGGCATCGATAGCCGCCGGCACACGCTCAAAGTTCTCGGCACAAAACTCGTACAGCATAGATAGACCCCCAAAGACAGCAGATGTTTTCCGACGGGCATTGGCACACTCCCCCATGAAGTTGCGGTGGAATAGGGACTCTTTTGGCCTCTGAGGCTCCCATTTAGTCCCTATTCCACCGCAACTTAAAGGGGTAGTCGTTGGCATCTGCCACAACGTCGATGTTTTGGCGAAGTCAGCGAAAGCCCGCCAGAGCGAGCAAGGTGCCTTGAAACAAGGCAGCATTGACCTTCTGGTCATGCCGCCGAAGTTGAAAGGCAGATTGCCGCCCTGGCGGGCTTGCAGCGTCAAGTAGTTACGGCGTTTGGTAAAACGCCGTAACTATCTAACCACCAAGATAGGCTTTGCGAACGTTATCGTCGTGCAGGAGCTCTTGGCCGGTGCCGGTCATGGTGATCTTGCCGGTCTCGAGCACGTAGCCGCGTGTGGCGATGGAAAGAGCCATCTGTGCGTTTTGCTCGACCAGAAGCACCGTGGTGCCGGCCTTATGCAGATCCTCGACAATCTGGAAGATCTGCTCGATCAGAATCGGCGCCAGGCCCATGGAAGGCTCGTCGAGCATGAGCAGCTTGGGGTTGCTCATAAGGGCGCGGCCCATAACGAGCATCTGCTGCTCGCCGCCCGAAAGGGTGCCGGCGACCTGGCGACGGCGCTCCTTCAGGCGCGGGAACTGCTCGTAGACGCGCTCAAGGCCCGGAGCCACCGTGGACTTGGGCTGCGTATAGGCACCCATCTCCAGGTTCTCCTCAACCGTCATCTGCAAAAAAGCGCGACGACCCTCGGGAACCTGAGCCAGTCCCTTACCAACCAGCTTATCAGCGGGCGTATGGGTAATGTCCTCGCCCATAAACTTGATGGAGCCGGTCTTGGAGCGCAGCAGGCCCGAGACGGTCTTGAGCGTTGTGGACTTGCCAGCGCCGTTCGCGCCGATCAGAGCCACGATCTCGCCCTCGTTGACGTTAAAGGAGATGTCCTTGATGGCGTGGATGGCGCCGTACCAGACGTTGATGTTGTAGACGGAAAGCATCGGCTCTGCCATTTAGTTCTCCCCCTTATCCTGCTTGCCCAGATATGCCTCGATAACGGCATCGTTGTTCTGGATCTCCTCGGCCGTACCCTTGGCGATAACCTTGCCAAAGTTAAGCACGCAGATGCCCTCGCAGATGTTCATAACGAGCGACATATCATGCTCGATAAGCATGATGGCGATGCCGAAGGTGTCGCGGATCTTGACGATGTTCTCCATGAGCTCCGCGGTCTCGGACGGGTTCATGCCGGCGGCAGGCTCGTCGAGCAACAGCAGCTTGGGGTTGGTGGCAAGCGCGCGGACGATCTCCAGACGACGCTGAGCGCCGTAAGGCAGCGAGCCGGCCTGTTCATTTGCCAGGTGCTCCATGTCAAAAATGGACAGCAGCTCCATGGCGCGCTCGTGGGCGGCCTTCTCGTGCTTCCAATACGTCGGCAGGCGCAGCACGCCCTCAAAGCCGGAGTAGCGCTCCTGATTGTGCAGACCGACCTTGACGTTATCCTCCACCGTCATGGTGTTGAACAGGCGAATGTTCTGGAATGTACGGGCAATACCCATGCGGTTGACCTGATAGACCGACTTGCCCGAGGTGTCCTCGCCGTCAAGCAGGATGGTACCATGCGTGGGCTGGTACACCTTGGTGAGCAGGTTGAAGACCGTGGTCTTGCCGGCACCGTTGGGGCCGATGAGACCGGCGATCTCGGTCTTGCCGATGGTTAGGCTAAAGTCGTCGACCGCCTTGAGGCCGCCAAACTCAATGCCCAGGTGGATGCACTCGAGCGCCGGGCGCTGGCCCAGGTCGCGGTCGGGAACGATGGCGCCAGAAGGATACGGGACCATCTTGCCCTTATTGAACTCAAACTTACTGGGCATCAGCTGCCACCTCCTTCTTGGAAGCAAAGCGGTCCTTAATGCGTGCGAAGAACGCCTTGAGCTGCGGGTTGTTGGTAAAGATCATGACCAGAATCAGCACAATGGCATAGATGAGCATGCGGTAGTCCGAGAACTGACGGAGTAGCTCGGGAAGCACCGTGAGCAGTGCCGCAGCGATAACGGAGCCGCGCATATTGCCCAGGCCGCCCAGGACCACGAACACCAGAATGAGAATCGACGTGTTGAAGTCGAACTTAGTGGCGGAGAGCTGCGAGAAGTTACCGCCGAAGAGGGCTCCGGCAGCACCGGCGAGAGCAGCGGAAACCACGAAGGCGATCATGCGGTACTGGGTGACGGAGATACCCACGGACTCGGCAGCGATCTTGTTGTCGCGCACGGCCATAATGGCACGGCCGGTACGGCTGCGGACCAGGTTGAGTACAATCACGAGCGCAACCATGACCAGGATGGCGCCGGCAAGGAAGGTCGAATAGGTCGACACGCCCGATGCGCCCTGCGCGCCCTTGATGATGGCGGTGCCGTCCTCGAGCAGGTGCAGGTCGTCGATCGTGGAGTTACCCGTGATGTTAAAGATCGCATGCAGGCCGCGGGAGTCGACACCCACGATAAGGCAGGTGACGATCTCTTTGATGATCTCGCCAAAAGCCAGGGTCACGATGGCCAGATAGTCGCCGCTCAGGCGCAGGACCGGGATGCCGATCAAGAAGCCCAGGATGGCGGCAGCGATGGCGCCGACGACGATACTGATGATCAGGCGCACCGGATCGGAGGGAACGGCGCTCTCGAGGGCGACCGCGGTAACGATGCCCGTATAGGCGCCGACGCTCATAAAGCCCGCGTGGCCCAGCGACAAGTCGCCCGCGATGCCGACGACGAGGTTAAGGGAGATGGCCATGACGATATAGGCCGTGATGGGAACCAGCTGACCGGCGATCATGCGCGGAATCATATGGTTGGACTGCATAAAGAACACGATGGCGAACGCCACGATGCACATGGCATACGTAACAAAGTCGTGACGCGTCTGCTTGTCTTTAAGAAACTTCATAACGCTCACCTACACCTTCTCGGGGACGTACTTGCCCAAGAGGCCGGCAGGCTTGACGAGCAGGACGATGATCAAAACACCAAAGACGATGGAGTTGGCGAGGCTCGTGGAAATATAAGCCTGCGCCATCGCCTCGATGATGCCGATGAGAATGCCACCGACAAAGGCGCCGGGGATGGAGCCGATACCGCCGAAGACGGCGGCGTCGAAGGCCTTGATGCCAGGCATGGCACCCGTCGTGGGCTGCAGCACCGGCGAGTAGGAGCACAGCAGCACGCCGGCGATGGCGGCAAGGGCAGAGCCGATGGCAAACGTCATCGAGATGGTACGGTTGACGTTGATGCCCATGAGCTGAGCGGCGGCTTTGTCCTCGGACACGGCGCGCATGGCTTTGCCCATCTTGGTCTTACCTGTAAAGAACATCAGGCCGGCCATGATAACCAGGCAGGCGACGATGGTGACGAGCGAGACGGCGCTTACATTGAACTTGGCCAAGAACTCCGGCACCTGGAAGGTGACGAGCGAAGTGAAGTTCTTGGGCGTGGCGCCCCACAGAAGCTGCGCGGCGTTCTGCAGGAAGTAAGACACGCCGATGGCCGTGATCAGAACGGCCAGCGGGCCCGCCTGACGCAGCGGCTTGTATGCCAGACCCTCGATGAGAACACCGAGAACGGTACAGACCACACAAGAGAGAATTACAGATGCCCAGCCCGGGAGGCCGAGATACGACGTGGCGCAGAACGAGACATAGGCACCGACCATGATAACGTCGCCGTGAGCGAAGTTCAGCATCTTGGCGATGCCATAGACCATGGTGTAGCCCAACGCGATGATGGCGTAGACGCTGCCCATGGATAGGCCGTTGACCAGGTATTGGATAAAGACCGTCATGTTCCACATCCCCCTTTCGAATAGGTTTCCAGTTAATGTATGAAACAGGGACGTTACACTGTCCCTAGATACCAAGCAAGCAGGGAAGGCCAAAACCTCCCCTGCTTGGGATCAAAACCGCTCTATGTAAGGCGGCTTATTAGGCCTGTACGTACTTGCCGTCGGTGATGACGTACGCCGTGGGCTCCTTCTGGACCTGGCCCTTATCGTTCCAGGTGAGCTTGCCGGTCAGACCGTCAACGGTAATCTTGAGCATAGCCTTAGGCAGCTTCTCGGCGACCTCGGTCGGGTCGGCGTCGACACCAAGACCGGCCTCCTCGAGGGCCTCGGCCACCGCGTGCACGCCGTCGTAAGCGTCGGCGGCAAACTGGTCCGGAGTCTCGCCATACTTATCCTTGTAAGCGTTAACGAAGTCGGCGTTCTTCTCGTCGTCGGCGGAGAACGGGGTCATGAGCAGCAGACCCTCGGCAAGAGAGGTGTCGAAGCCCTCAACGCCCAGGATGCCGTCCATGCCGTCGCAGCCCATCATCTTGACGTCGTAGCCCATGTCCTTGGCGTTCTTGAGCAGGACGGACGCCGGCGTGTAGTAGATCGGCGCAAAGATCATGGTAGCGCCGGCCTGCTTGGCCTTGGTCAGCTGGTTGGTAAAGCTCGTGGCGGAGTCGTCCTTAAAGGTCTCCTCGTCAACAATCTCGAGCTTGGATTTAGCGGCCTGAACCTTAAAGGAATCTGCGATGCCCGAAGAATAGGCGTCGCCGGAGTTATAGAACAGCACGAACTTCTCGTCCGCATACTTCTGCGCCAGGAACTTGGCAGCGTTGACGCCCTGGTTGGGATCGGTAAAGCAAACCTGGAAGACGCAATCCTTGCCCTTGGTGACGTCCTCGGAGGACGCGGACGGAGTGATCATGAACGTCTCGGGGTCGTTACCGCACTCGGCGGCAACGGCAACCGACGCACCCGTGGTGGTCGGGCCGACGAGGGCCTGCATGCCCCAGTCGAGCAGGGTGTTAAAGGCGTTGACGGCCTTCTCGCCGTCGGCCTGGTCATCCTCGGCCTTGCTGGCAAGCGGCAGCTCCTTGGTCGAGAAATCCTTGCAGCCAAGCTCGACACCCTGGGTAACGGACTTGCCGTAGGACGCGTTGGCGCCGGTCAGCGGGCCGATGGTGCCGATCTTAAACGAAGCGTCGCCCGAAGCGGAACCGCTGTCGCCGCCGTTGGAGGAGCAGCCAGCTAGAATAGACATCGCCCCCAGACCTGCTGCGCTCGCGATAACGCTCCTGCGATTCATAACAGGGTTCAATGACTTACCGGTGAGGCTCGACATGCGGCTCTCCTCTCAAATCTCGTCGGGTTTCGGTTACCCGACAGGCCATCCTTCGCCGTGTTCGGCGTTCGCAAAATAGTAGACGCTTTAGTTGAGAAAAGTGGCGATTATTTCAACTTTTCTTTTACTTTGTCCATTTATCCATAAATATGCGTATCCTTGTCTGTTTATGCAGTTTAGCCACTTTATTGTGTGAAAGTAATGTTTCCATTCCGTTACAAGCGTCCTTGCCCTGAATAAAACGACCCCACCGGTCTCGTTGTATATGCACTTAGGCGGCGATGTACTTGCCGTCCTGAATCACATAGGCCGTAGCAGGCTTTTCGACTTGGCCCTCGTCGTTCCACGTGAGCTCGCCCGTCAGGCCCTCGATCTTGATCTTGCGCATGGCCTTGGCAAGGTCGCCGGCAATGTCGGCGCCGTCGGCCGTAATATCGATGCCCGCCATGTCGATGGCCTCGACGATGGCGTGGACGCAATCGTAGGCGTCGGCGGCAAACTGGTTGGGCGTCTCGTCGTAGGCGTCCTTATAGGCCTTGACGAAGTCGGCGTTCTTCTCATCGTCGGCAGAGAACGGGGTCATGAGCAGCACGCCCTCGGCAAGAGAGGTGTCGAAGCCCTCAACGGAGAGCAGGCCGTCCATGCCGTCGGTACCCATGAGGGTCATGTCGTATCCCATGTCCTTGGCGTTCTTGAGCAAAACGGACGCCGGCGTGTAGTAAATCGGCGCAAAGATGAGCGTGGCGCCGGCCTCCTTGGCCTTGGTGAGCTGGTTGGTAAAGCTCGTGGAGGAGTCATCCTTAAAGGTCTCGGTATCGACGATATCAAGTTTGGACTCCTTGGCCTGCTCGGCAAAGGCATCGGCAACACCCGAGCTGTACGTATCGCCGGAGTTGTAAAACAGGGCGATCTTGGCGTCTGCATACTTCTCGGCCAAAAACTTGGCAGCACTCGCGCCCATGGTGGGGTCGGTAAAGCAAACCTGGAAAACCGTGGTCTTGTCCTTGGTGACGTCGAGGGACGAAGCAGAGGGCGTGACCATGAGCATATCGTCGGCGATCTCGCCCGAGACAGCGACGGCGGCACCAGTCGTGACGGGGCCGACGAGCGCCTGCATGCCCCAGTCGCACAGGGTATTGAAGGCGTTGATAGCCTTCTCGCCGTCGGCGACGTCATCCTCGGACTTAAGCGAGAGTTTGAGGTCCTTGGTCGAGAAATCCTTGGCGGCAAGCTTGGCACCCTTCTCGGCCGAAACGCCATAGGTTGCCGCGGCGCCGGTCAGAGGGCCGATGACACCGATCTTGAAGGTCTTGCCGTCATCGGCGGAGCCGCCGTCCGAGCCACCCGACGAGCAACCAGCGAGTGCGGCGGTGCTGCCGAGCGCCGCAGCGCCGGCGAGAAAGTTCCTACGGCTGAGCGTGCTGTTGATGTTGAACATGGTGTCCCCCTTTTTCGCTGGCCGCGGTGCGGCCGTCTTGCGGTACAGGGCAAACCTTATGGCGCAAACGTTGACAGTTTGTTACGGAGTTCCGTTTGTAGCGAGCATGTTTCCAATGTTTCCGCAGCGTTTCGGGGGTGCCGTTTTGTGCGGCTCCTGTTGCCTGGCGAGCACGCGTCCCCGGTTCACGTTAGAATGCACTCAACCTTTAAGCGGTTTATCCATCCATAAGATGCACGAAGGAGTTATCTATGAGCGAACCCCTGCGCACCGTGAACGTCGGTCTGATCGGTCTGGGAACCGTCGGCGGCGGCGTGGCCCGTCTGATCAAGAGCCACCACGATGAGTACCTGACAGCCTACGGCATCGACCTTAAGCTGACCCGCGCCTGCGCGCTTGCCTGGGAGCAGGCTGAAGCAGCCGGTATTGAGCGCGAGGCCTTTACGAGTGACTGGCATGATGTCGTCACCGACCCAGCCGTCGATATCGTCGTCGAGCTCATCGGAGGCGAGCACCCCGCGACCGAGATCTTCACCACCGCCTTCGAGAACGGCAAGCACGTCGTCTCTGCCAACAAGGCCCTGCTGGGCCGTCATGTCGAGACGCTCGCCGAGAAGGCGCGTGAGTGCGGCGTGCAGATTAAGTGCGAGGCCAGCTGCGGTGGCGGCATCCCCATCGTCAGCACGCTCGAGCACGACCTGGTGGGTAACAAGATCCTGACCATCGCCGGCATCCTCAACGGCACCACCAACTATATCCTGTCGCGCATGGACGCCGAGGGCGCCGATTACGCTGACGTGCTTGCCGACGCGCAGGCCAAGGGCTATGCCGAGGCCGACCCGTCCGCCGACGTCGACGGCTTCGACGCCGCCAGCAAGACGGCCATCCTCGCCTCCATCGGCTTTGGCACCCGCGTTACCACCGACGATGTGTACCAGCAGGGTATCCGTACCATCGGCGCCGAGGACATCGCCCAGGCCCGCGAGCTCGGCTACACCATCAAGCTGCTGGGCATCGCCCGCAACACCGACGCCGGCGTCGACGTTCGCGTGCATCCCACGCTCATCCCGGCAGACCATATGCTTGCCAAGGTCAACGGCGCCATGAACGCCGTCTACGTGGTAGGCGACGCCGTGGGCGAGACCATGTTCTACGGCGCGGGCGCAGGCTCCTTCCCCACCGCGAGCGCCGTCGTGGGCGATATCCTGTCGCTCTCCGAGCAGATCAGCCGTGGCGTGGCTCCGCTGCCCGAGATTGAGCCCTATGGCCACAACCTCACCTTTAAGCCCATGGACGAGCTCCAGACCAAGTACTATGTGCGTCTGAAGGTCGCCGACCGCGTGGGCGCCCTGTCCGAGACGGTCGACATCTTTGCCAAGCACAACATCTCGATCTCGCTCATCAACCAGGTCGAGGACGGCAAGTCGGGCGTCAGCGATGCCTGCTCGGTCATCTTCCTGACGCACCGCGCGCTCGAGAAGGACGTCCAGGCTGCCGCCGCCGAGCTTGCCAGCGTCGACTGCGTGGCCGAGGTCGCCAACGTCCTGCGTATCGAGGACGTCGAGGCCTGGACCGAAGGCGTTATGGCCAACTAACCCAACACTCGCCTAGCAATACGCGCCTTGAGGGCTCCCGTCCGACGTGGGACGGGAGCCCTTTTGTCACCCGCCCTAAGCACAACGGCAGAGCATATTTGCGCGAGCCGCTCATCGGTAACGCGGGCTACCGTTCACCGATATGCAAACGCGGCCGATTCCGGCTACCGCTACGCTTTGTTGCGAATGTCCGCCCGCGATGAGAGGAAGCACCATGTTGCTCGAGGGCAAGAAAGCAATCATCACCGGAGGCACGCGCGGTATCGGCTATGCCATCGCCTGCCGTTTTATCGAGGAAGGCGCTGCCGTCACCGTCTTTGGCTCACGCCAGGAGACTGCCGACGCGGCCGTTGAGAAGCTGGCAGCCGCCTATCCCGACGCGAAGGTCTGGGGCCGCTCCTGCGACCTCACCTCGCTCGAAGCCGTGACCGAGGCCTTTACCCAGGCTGCCGCCGACATGGGCGGCTTGGACACGGTCGTCAACAATGCCGGCATCTCCCAGCGCTCGCCGCTCCTTAACTATACGGCCGAGGAGTTCGCAAAGGTCATGGACCTCAACGTCGTCGCCGTCTTTAACGGTCACCAAGCTGCCGCCAAGATCATGACCGAGGCCGGCCACGGCGGCACCATCACTACCACAAGCTCGATGGTCGCCAAGTACGGTCAGCCCTCCGGCGTTGGCTATCCCACGTCCAAGTTCGCCGTCAACGGCATGGTCCAGTCGCTCTCGCGCGAGCTCGCCCCCATGGGCATCCGCGTCAACGCCGTTGCCCCAGGCGTAACCAAGACCGATATGGTCGCCAACCTGCCCGAAGAGGTCATCAAGCCCATCATCGCCACTATTCCGCTCGGTCGCATGGGCGAGCCCGAGGATGTCGCCAACGCCTTTGTTTTCCTGGCGAGCGACATGTCCTCCTACGTCACGGGCGCGGTGCTCCCCGTCGACGGAGCAGCCCGCTCCTAAAGGTCGAAAGTTTCGGCTTCGAACCTCAACAGAGTTCAACGCAAAAGGCGTGCTGTCTGCATCAACCGCAGGCAGCGCGCCTTCTATTATTTGGACGGAACCCGTATCCCGACATTCCTTGCTACTTACCGTCGTCGTCCTCGGCTTCTTCTCTCGCATAGAGCTCCAGCATGCGGCGGCGGTATTCGCGCACGGCGAGCTTGGCGCGCTCCAGGCGGCGACGCTCACGCGGAGTCAGCTCGGACGGGTCGACCTCGTCTCCATAGGTCTTGTCGGCAAGAAGATGCGCCGCGTCCACAATGCGGGCATCGATGTGGCCGCTCGCCGCCTCGGCGGAAAGACGCTCGGCAATCGTATCGAGCGTAGGCAGGCCCTCGAATACGCGACCATGGCCATGCGAGGTTAGCAGCTCGTGCTCTCGTGCGAGCAGACTCGCCAAATCGTGATGGGCACGCAGGATATCGAGTGCCTCGGCAGGGTGCTCGGCAACCTCTGCCACGGCGGCGACCGGCGCGGCGTCGACCACGCGGTAGAAGAGCTGCGCGAGCAGCGGCATCAAGAATACCGTGATGGCACCGGCGGCAACCATGACCGACGCGATGTCTTGCGACAGCGCACCCGCGTTGACGGCAACGCTCGTCACGGCAACGATGATCGGCAGCGCCGTGGTGCAGTACAGGGCCACGGTAATGCGGCCATACGCCGAGACATCGCGCGTCGCAGGACAAATGCTCATAGAGATAAGAATGGGCACGGCACGAATAATCAACAACGCCACGATAAAGCCCGCGAGCAAGCCCGGGCGCGACGCCACGGCCGTCAGGTCGATCTTTGTGCCCGATACGGTAAAGAACACCGGAATCAAAAAGCCGTAGGCCAGGCCGTCGAGCTTGGTCTCGAGCGTATGGTTGCCCTCGGGGATGATATAGCGCAGGACAAAGCCGGCGGCAAAAGAACCCAACACGATGTCGAGATCAAAGACGGCCGAGAACGCCACGAGCGTGACCAGGATGAGCACCGTCAGGCGCACGAAGGTCTGCGACGTGGTATCGGCACGTTCCTCGACAAACGCAAAGAAGCGGCTGCCGACGCGCTTGGAGCGGCTTGGAACCACGGCCAGCAACACGCAAACCACCGCAAACAAGCCAAGGATTACGAGCGTTTGGATGCCAGTGCGGGCAGACAGCAACACCGACATAGCAAGCACGGGTCCAAGTTCGCCCCAGGTGCCATACGCGAGAATCGAGTCGCCCACGCGCGTGCCGGTGAGCGAGCGCTCACGCATGATGGGCACAAGCGTACCGAGCGCCGTCGAAGTAAGGGCAAGCGTCACGGCGATACCGTCGAAATGACTGACCGAGAACCACGGGGTAAAGCGCACGGCAAGCCAGGCGATACCAAACGTGACGACCCACGTCGCCAAGCCGTAGCGCCCCTCGACGCCCGTGATGCTCTTGGGATCGATCTCAAAGCCGGCAAGCAAGAACAAAAAGGCCAGACCGAGCTCGGACACAAGCGAGACCTCGGTATCTACATGGATAACGCCGAGTATATGTGGGCCCAGCACCGCGCCGAACACGAGCAAAAAGACCGTTTCGGGAACGGGTTTTCCAGGAATCGCCGAGGCGATGAAGGGGCTTGCAAAGGCCACGAGTGCGATGATGGCGAGCGAGACGAATGCCATGTGATGCCTTTCTCTTGTTTGCGCTTCACTGTAGCACCCTCGCCGTCCTCTACGCGCCGCGAGCTGTCGTATCATAGTGAGGTTTACAAACATGTGGCTCAAGGCGACCGCAGGGCAGACCCCGCAAACCGACCGCTGCCGCATACCGTACCGTACGCCCAACCGATCAGGAAGGCAGGAACCAATGGTCTCTCGTATCTACGTGGAGAAGAAACCCGGGTTCGACGTCGAGGCTCAGCAGCTCAAGGGCGAGCTGACCGAGATTCTCGGCATCAAGGGCATCGAGGCCCTGAGGATCATCAACCGCTACGACGTCGAGGGCATCGACGAGGAGCTTTTCCGCTCCTGCGTGCCGACCGTCTTTAGCGAGCCCCAGGTCGATGTGACCTACGACGAGCTCCCCGCAAGCGATGGCGCCGTCTTTGCCGTCGAATTCCTGCCTGGCCAGTTTGACCAGCGCGCCGACTCCGCCAGCGAGTGCGTGCAGCTCATCAGCCAGGGCGAGCGCCCCGCCGTGCGCTCCGCCAAGGTCTATATGATCTCGGGCGCTCTGGACGAAGCCGCCGTCGAGGCCATCAAGCACTACGTGGTGAACCCCGTCGAGGCGCGCATCGCCTCGCTCGACCTGCCCGAGACGCTGTACATGGAGACCCCCGAGCCCCAGCCCGTCGAAGTGCTCGACGGCTTCCGCGAGCTCGATGAGGCCGGCCTTGCCGCCTTTATCGCCGAACGCGGTCTTGCCATGGACGAGGCGGACATCGCCTTCTGCCAGCAGTACTTCCACGATGAGGATCGCGACCCCACCATCACCGAGATCCGCGTGATCGACACCTACTGGTCCGATCACTGCCGCCACACCACCTTCGGCACCGTCCTGGACGACGTGACGATCGACGACGCCGTGGTGCAGCAGGCCTTCGACCGCTATATGGAGATGCGCCACGAGCTCGGTCGCGACGCCAAGCCCGTCTGCCTCATGGACATGGGCACCATCGGCGCCAAATACCTTAAGAAGACCGGCGTCATGACCGATGTCGACGAGTCCGAGGAGATCAACGCCTGCACCGTCAAGGTAAAGGTCGATGTCGATGGCGAGGACCAGGACTGGCTGTTCCTCTTTAAGAACGAGACCCACAACCACCCGACCGAGATCGAGCCCTTCGGCGGTGCCGCCACCTGCGTGGGCGGCGCCATCCGTGACCCGCTCTCGGGCCGCAGCTATGTGTACCAGGCCATGCGCGTCACCGGCGCCGGCGACCCCACCGTCCCGGTTTCCGAGACGCTCGAGGGCAAGCTGCCGCAGCGTAAGCTCGTGACCACTGCTGCCGCCGGCTACTCCAGCTACGGCAACCAGATCGGCCTTGCCACCGGTCAGGTCAACGAACTCTATCACCCCGGTTACGTGGCCAAGCACATGGAGGTCGGCGCCGTCGTGGGCGCTACCCCGGCAAACCACGTGCGTCGCGAGTGCCCCGCCCCCACCGACAAGATCATCCTGCTGGGCGGCCGCACCGGCCGTGACGGCATCGGCGGTGCCACCGGCTCCTCCAAGACCCAGAACACCGAGTCCATCGAGACCTCGGGTGCCGAGGTCCAGAAGGGCAACGCCCCGGTCGAGCGCAAGCTGCAGCGTCTGTTCCGCCGCGGCGACGCCTGCCGTCTGATCAAGCGCTGCAATGACTTTGGCGCCGGCGGCGTCTCGGTCGCTGTGGGCGAGCTTGCCGACGGCCTGTATGTCGACCTGGACACCGTGACTAAGAAGTATGACGGCCTGGACGGCACCGAGCTCGCTATCTCCGAGTCCCAGGAGCGTATGGCCTGCGCCGTCGCCGATGGTGACGTCGAGGAGTTCATGGGCTACGCCGCCGAGGAGAACCTCGAGGCGACCGTTATCGCCGAGGTTACCGCCGAGCCGCGCATGCGCATGGCCTGGAACGGCGTCGCCATCGTCGATCTGTCCCGCGAGTTCCTCAACTCCAACGGCGCGCCCAAGCACCAAGTCGCCCACGTGTGCGCCCGCAGCGTGTGGCAACCCAGCTGGGCCGGCACCACGCTTGCCGTGCGCATGACCTCGCTTGTCACCGACCTCAACGTTGCCTCCAACAAGGGCCTTTCCGAGCGCTTTGACTCCACCATCGGTGCCGCAACCGTGCTTATGCCTTTTGGCGGCAAGACGCAGCTCACCCCGAGCTCGGCCATGGTCGCCAAGTTCCCCGTGGACGGCGAGACCACCACGGCAAGCGCCATGGCATGGGGCTTCAACCCCTACCTGATGGAAGCCGACCAGTTTGCTGGCGCCTACCTGTCCGTGGTCGAGTCCATCGCCAAGCTCGTTGCCGCCGGCTTTGAGCACAAGCGCGCCTACCTCTCCTTCCAGGAGTACTTCGAGCGTCTGCGTACCGAGGCAGAGCGCTGGGGCAAGCCCATGGCAGCCGTCCTGGGCGCCCTTATGGCCCAGGTCGACCTGGGTGCCGGCGCCATCGGCGGTAAGGATTCCATGAGCGGCTCGTTTGAGGACGAGGCCGGCGAGCTCAACGTTCCGCCGACTCTGATCAGCTTCGCTGTTGCCGTGGGCAAGGCGGCCCGCGCTGTCTCCCCCGAGTTCAAGGGCCTCACGCACCGCGTTGTCCGTATCGCCCCCGCCACCTATGGTCAGGACTACCGTCCCGATGCCCAGCAGCTGCTCGCCGCGTTTGACGCCGTCGAGGCGCTCACCGCCAACGGCAACGCCCTGGCCATCTCCACGCCCGGCTACGGCTGCGGCGCCGAGAGCCTCTTTAAAATGTGCGTCGGCAACCAGATCGGTATCGAGCTTGCCGAGGATGTGGACGTGGAGAGCCTCTTCACCCCGCTCTACGGTAGCTTTATCGTCGAGCTCGCCGATGACGCCGAGCTGCCCGAGGTCGCCGACGGCGTTGTCGTCGAGCCCCTGGGCACCACCGTCGAGGGCTATGTCATCGACACCGGCTCCGAGGTCATCGAGCTCGCCGAGCTCCAGGAGGCCTGGGAGAGCGGCATCGAGGGCGTCTTCGCCTACCGCAGCGCCGGCGAGACCCCCGAGGTCGAGACCATCGACTTCCGCGCCAAGGATATCCACGTGTACGGCGGCGCCAAGATCGCCCGCCCGCGCGTGATCATCCCCGTGTTCCCCGGCAACAACTGCGAGTACGATAGCGCCCGCGCCTTCCGCGCAGCCGGTGCCGAGGCCGACACCTTCGTGATCAACAACCTCACGCCCGAGGCCGTCGCCGAGAGCACCCACGAGCTTGCCCGCCGCATCCGTGCAAGCCAGATTGTCATGATCCCCGGCGGCTTCTCGGGCGGCGACGAGCCCGACGGCTCCGCCAAGTTCATCACGGCGTTCTTCCGCGCTCCCGAGGTCACCGAGGCAGTCCGCGACCTGCTCAAGGCCCGCGACGGCCTGATGCTGGGCATCTGCAACGGCTTCCAGGCTCTGGTCAAGCTCGGCCTGGTGCCCTACGGTGACATCGTCGACGCCACGCCCGATGCGCCCACGCTGACGTTCAACACCATCGGCCGCCACCAGAGCCGTCTGGTGCGCACCCGCATCTCGTCCAACTTGTCCCCGTGGCTGTCGCAGTGCAGCCTGGACGACCCCTACACCGTCGCCATCAGCCACGGCGAGGGCCGCTTTGTCGCCAACGACGAGGTACTCGCCCAGCTGATCGCCAACGGCCAGGTCGCCACGCAGTACGTGGGCGAGAACGGCAAGCCCAGCATGGATCTCTCCGTCAACCCCAACGGCTCCGCACTCGCCATCGAGGGCATCACGAGCCCCGACGGCCGCGTCCTGGGCAAGATGGGCCATGCCGAGCGTCGCGGCGACAACCTGTACCGCAACGTGCCCGAGCATGTCCCCGGCGATAAGTTCATGCCGATCTTTGAGAGCGGCGTGGCCTACTTCGCTTAAACCTTTCCCATCGGGTACAATCCCCTCGGGTAACAACACCCGCCACCGACACATCCGGTGGCGGGTTCTTTTTTGCTTCGCGCATACAGGAAGGACATCATGGAAAGCCGCAAGCCGTATCTCGCCACCCTGCCCGGACTCATCCTGGGCTGCCTCGTCTGCTGCGCGCTCTGGGGATCGGCTTTTCCCTGCATCAAGATCGGCTACGGCCTCTTTGGCATTCCCGCACACGACAGCGCCTCGCAGCTGCTCTTCGCGGGTCTGCGCTTCACCCTTGCCGGCATCCTGGTTATCACCGGTATGAGTGCGGCCCAGCGCCGCCCGCTCGTCCCACGGGTACGCGATATCAAGCCCATCTGCATCTTGTCGCTCTTCCAGACTATCGGCCAGTACTTCTTTTTCTACCTGGGACTCTCGCGCGCCAGCGCCATGTCGAGCTCCATCATCGAGGCCAGCGCCAACTTCCTAGCCATCCTCTTTGCCGCCCTGGCGTTTCGCACCGAAAAGCTCGATGTGGCCAAGGTGCTCGGCTGCGTGCTGGGCTTTGCCGGCGTCGCGCTCGTCAACCTCTCGGGCGCAGATGGCACCTTTGGCTTCAGGCTCGATGGCGAGGGCTTTATCCTAGCCTCCACTGTCGCGGGTGCTCTTTCGACCTGCCTGATCGGCATCTTCTCGCGCGAGCACGACGGCGTCTTGCTTGCCGGGTGGCAGTTCTTGGTCGGCGGTCTGGTCCTTACCGCCATCGGGTTTTTAATGGGCGGCACGTTATCCCCCACCGCAATCGCCCCCGCTATCGCACTCATCATTTATATGGCACTTATTTCTGCCGTCGCGTACTCGCTGTGGTCCCGCCTGCTCGCCGTCAACCCCGTCAGCCGCGTTTCGGTCTTTGGCTTTATGAACCCGGTCTTTGGCGTAGCTCTGAGCGCGTTGCTGCTCGGCGAGGGTGCTGGCACGAGCCCCGTTACCGTCATCGTTGCCCTGCTCTTGGTCTGCGGCGGCATCATCATCGTCAACAAACCCAAAAAAGCCTAGAGAGCTCACCTTTTTAGGGAGAGCCTTCACACACTTTAGCTTAATGGAATGCACTGGTTCTCGTTGATTTCGCACCGAGTCGCGGCGGCAGACGCCCGTCTTGCCGCACCGCGCCTGGGCATTATGACCGGTGGCCCCCACAAACGCAAAAGGGGCGCACGACCATCGCAACGGTCGTGTGCCCCTTTTCCTAGCGTATCTGAACGCCGGCTTTCTTTTTCTCGGCCTTGACGCGGTAGAGCTCCGCATCGGCTGCGCGAAGTAAGTCTTGCCAGGTATCAACACTATCGCCGACTCGCGCGTAACCGATGGACATCCGCAATGCATACGGCACTTCGGCACGAGCGAGCTTGTCGTTAATCGCCGAACACAGGTCTATGATGTCCTGCTCCGCCATCGCCTTTTGAAGCACCACGAACTCATCGCCACCATAACGTGCGATAAAGCCGCCAGACGCCGAGCAGACTTCTTTGAGCGCAGCGGATATGACCTGAAGAGCGTGGTCGCCCTCCACATGCCCATAGCGATCGTTAATCTGCTTAAAGCCGTCGGCGTCCATCATAAGCAGATATACATCTTCGGCCTGATCAACATTTGAGAAGAGCGACAGCATATAGGTCTCAAAACGGTTGCGATTGTTAAGTCCAGTCAACGGGTCGGTCGAGATGAGCTGCTCCTGGTAGATGATGTAGAGCAGCAACATGCTAATCATTATGCCGACACAAAGGCCGGGCACCGAGTATACGACCTGAAAGGTACCGCCCACCAGGGCCGGAATGGCGAAAAATGCCAAGGTTCGATAGATGGCCTTCGTCTGCAGGCTCTCGACCCTGCGAGATTGCACAAACGCATGCAGGGACGTATGTATAACGTAACAGTAGCTGACGATGGGCTGGATCATATAGGCAAAGCCGCGACGATACACGCCCTGCGAATCGATATAGAACAGGGCGTGCGTCCAGTAACTGGTAAACGCCAGCACGACCACCAGAGCCGTAGGCAACGCTACAAGCACCACCCTATAGCGCGAGGTCAAAAGGCGAGAACCCTGCACCGTCTCGGAATAGATAAACCAAATGAGACACGCGATAGCAAAGAGCGAAAACGAAACCGCGTTGGAAATCCAGTTGGCAGCAATGCCCAACGTGCCGTCCACACCGTCCGAAAGCGTCCAGATCATATCGAATAATATGTACGCGGCAGAGGTGTAGCCAAGCATGCTAAACAATAACTGCTGGGTGCTCGAGAACAAGGAGCGACGACTTCGCACGGCAAGCCCGATAAGAACAATCATGCATAGCACGAATATCTCAATCTTGAGTGCCTTAACCACTAGCGCCATCCCTTCAATATCCAAGTGGTCAGAATCGCCCAATTCGAATCAGGGCAATAAACACCCCTTTACTCCGCAGGGGTAAAGGGGATAATAGCAGAGCGCCCGAACATCACTGCAAAACAGTTTCTGTTCGGGCGCCCATACGGCGCGAATTGCACACGCCGGCATCATTGATAGGTATCGATTGCTACTCGCCATCGATGTCAGTCGCGACGGCCTCCTCGATGGCCTCGACACCGACAGGCGACAGATCCTCCTTGCCTTGGCAGAACTTCTTGTCGACCCAGCCAGTCAGAATCGGAGCCATGATTGCCGTGATGATGACGGCGGTGGCGATCTGCGCATACGCGGTGGGCGCAAGCTCGGCGTAGCGCGGTGCGACCTCGGCGAGGGCAACCGGTGTGGTCATAGCCGTGCCGGCAATGGTGGAGCAAGCCACAGCGGCCTTGCCATTGCCGCCGCACAGACGCTCGAACGCAAAGGTGATGGGACCGACGACAAACAGCGTGACAAGACCCAGCAAGATGCCGGAAATACCGCCGGTGATAAAGCTCGACAGGCTCATGGACGCACCGAGCTGAAATCCGATGACGGCAATCGCGGGATTGGCACCGGGAACCAGCAGGTTCTTGATAAACGGGAACAGGTTGCCCAGAACCATGCCAATAACGAGTGGCAAGATGGAGCCGATAATGGTGCCAATGGGAATGTTGGCGAGGCCGGAAACACCGAGGATGATCATCGTGACGGCGGGGCCAGCCGTAAAGAACAGGATACCGACGGCGCCCTGCTCGGACTCATCGCCGAACTCGCCCATGATGCCCGTATAGAGCGCCATGTTGCAAAACGTAATGCCGCCGATGATAGACACGGAGCTCAGACCCAGGAAGTTGTCGTTAAAGAAATATGCTACGCCCAGGCCGAGAGCCGCTGCGACGACCAGCTTGGGGATCAGCACGACGATACCGGTCTTGATGGCACCCGGCGTGGACTTAAAGCTGATGCCGGCGCCCACAAACAGCAGGATCGCGGCGACGATGGTATTGGAGCCACCGCGGCAGGCAGCCGTAAAGAAGCCGCCGATCTCAAAAACCTGCGGGCAGAAGGTGTTGAGCAAAAGACCGACGATCATCGGATAGATCATGATGTCGCCCGGGATGCGCGGGACCTTGAATTTCTTTTGCTCGTTGGCGGTCGCTTCCTGTGCCATGAAACCCCCATTTCCGCTGACGGGGTACAAAAGCCCACGTCACGCTTTGCTACAGTAAAGTTTGACCATGGTACCAGAAGAAATAGACCAGCTCGGTGAAAAATTCGACAAGTTGGGATGGAACGAGATTCGGCGCCCGCGACGCCACCCCTATATAAGGCTCAAGACGATATAGAGTACGATGCCCGAGACGCAGCACCACAGCATCGATTTTGTCTTGACCGCCACGACCACGACGCCGGCGGCCGCAATCCAGGGAACCAAGGCAGGCCAGAGCCCCGCGTCGAACGCGCCGGGACTCACCAAGTCGTTGGCGACCAGCGCGGCAAAGGCAGCGGGCGGGATATAGCCCAGGGCCTCGGTAATGCGGGGCGACAGGGTCCGCCCGCGCAAGGCGAACGCCGGCGCGATGCGAAAGAACGCGATAGCAGCCCACGACGACAGCCACAGAACCAAGAACTCGTTAACGGGCATCGCGGGCACCTCTTCCGTCAAATACAGCATCGCACGCCAGCGCAATGGTAATGCCGACCACGACGCTTGCCGGCACGGCAATATTCACGAGGCCCAAGAACTTGCATACGGCGACGGACACCGCGCCCGAAACCGCCGCGACAACGTTGCCGCGCGACAGCCGCTGCGAAAAGAGCAGGCAGATAAAGAGCGAGGTGCAGACAAAGGCTGCAATGGCGGTGGGAACATCGACAACGGCGCCGACGATGGCGCCCATCGTACACGATACGCCCCATGTTGCGATGAGGATCACGTTGAGCACAAAGGACTCGCGCGGGCCCCAATCCTCCCCTTCAACCAACTTGGCAAGCGAGATGCCATATGCCTCCTCGGTGAGTGTCGCGGCAACAGCCAGCGTCTGACGCTTCGAGGCACCCGTCAGATGCGGCGCGATCGATGCCGAGTAAAGCGCAAAGCGCGAGGAGATGGCAGCAACGCTCGCGACGATCGATGCTGCAGGCACGCCCGCCAGCCACAGGTTGCAGATCATAAACTGGCCGCTGCCCGTCACAAACGTGCTGCTCAGGGCAAAGACCATCCAGGGTTCCATTCCCGTCTGCCCCATGATCATTCCGCACGGCGCGCCTATTGCAACATAGGTAAGCATCACTGGCCAGACGATTTTAAAGATCCTAAGGACCATGCCACTCCCATTCTGGTAAGTCGTCTGCAGCGCGCCTCGCAACGCAGCAGAAATATCAACCGGTGGCAATAAAGTTCGCCTACAATTGCCACCGGATCGAAAGACACAACTTTTTAGGAAGTCATTATGACAGCTATCGATCGAGACCGGGCGCGCGCGGCCTTCAAAAGCTACACCGATGCCTACGACGCCACCAACCCACGCATCGCGCTCAAAATCGAGCATACGTACCACGTGGCCGAGGCATGCGATGCCGTAGCGCGCGAGCAGGGCTGGTCGTCAGAAGATATTGACTTGGCATGGCTTTGCGGCCTGCTACACGATATGGGCCGCTTTGAGCAGCTGCGGCGCTGGGACACCTTTAAGGACGCCGAGAGCATGAGCCATGCAACACTGGGCGTCGAGGTCCTCTTTGGCGAGAATCCCGCCGATGCACCCGCCGTAACGAGCATCCGCGACTTTATCGATGACCCGGTAGAAGATGAGCTCATCCGAGCGAGCATTGCCTATCACAGCGATTTCCGTCTACCCGCACAGCTCGACGAGCGCACGCGGAGCTTCTGCGATATCGTGCGCGATGGTGACAAGATCGACATTATGCGCACCATCGCCGACAGCACCGTCGAGACCATCCTTAAGGTGGATGAGGACACGTTTCTCGCCAGCCACTTCTCGGCACCGACGCTGGCCGCCTTTGACGAGCACCGCTGCGTCACGCGCGATGAGCGCGATGAGCCCGCCGACTTCTTGGTGGGGCTTATCTGCTTTATGTTTGAGCTCGTCTATCCGGCAAGCCGCGCGCTGGCGCGCGAGCAGGGCGATATCTACCGCCTGCTCAACGCGCCCTTTGGCATTGCACGGCCTTTTAGCGACCCCACCACGCAAGCGACCTGGGAGCGCCTAAAGAACGAGATGCGCACCTGGCTGGCGCGCGCCTAGCGCTCAAGCTGAGCTAGGAGCTCCTCAACGACCTCGACAGCGTCACCGACAACTTTGTACTGCGCAGCGCCGAAAATGGGGGCATCCGGGTCCTCGTTGATGGCGACAATGCACTCCGCCCCACCGATGCCGGCGAGATGCTGGATAGCACCCGAGACACCGATGCTCACGAGGAGCTTGGGCGAGACCGATACACCCGTCTGGCCAATTTGGTGGCGATACTCCAACCAGCCTGCCTCCACAATGGGACGCGTGCAACCAAGCTCGGCACCCAGGGCATCGGCGAGCTTTCGTATCAGGGGCAGATTCTTCTTGGAGCCGATGCCGCGGCCCACCACGACCAGACGCTCGGCATCGGCAATCGATGCCTGCTGCCCCCACTCCTCGGCGGGAATCGAGATCTCGACACGGGCCTTAACGTCTTCCGCAAGCATCACCTGGGTGATCGTGCTGGAGCGGCTATAGTCAAACTCGGGCGCCTTAAAGATACCGGGGCGCACCGTTGCCATCTGCGGACGGTGGTTGGGGCAAATGATGGTGGCCATCAAGTTGCCACCAAACGCCGGGCGCGTCTGCTGCAGCAAGCCCGTCTCCGTATCCATCGAAAGCACGGTGCAGTCAGCCGTGAGGCCCGTCTGCAGGCGCACGGCAACGCCAGGCGCCAGCTCGCGGCCAAACGCGGTCGCGCCGTACAGAATTGCCTCGGGCTTGCGCTCGGCCACCAAATCGCAGATCAGCCGGGCGTAGACCTCCGCATCGTTCTGGCGCAGGCGCTCGTCGCGACACACTAGGACCTCGTCCGCGCCGGCACAAACCAGGTGTTCGAGGTCCCCGAGCGAGTCCTCGGGGCTCATGCCGACCAGTGCCACCAGACGGCAGCCGCGGGCATCGGCAAGCTCGCGCCCCTTGCCCATGAGCTCGTAGGCCACAGGAGCCACGGCGTCGTGCTCGTCAGTCTGCACGAAGACCCAAATGTCTCGATATGCGTCAAGGTCTACCGCACCGGCGGCCTCGTCGCGCTCGATCGAGATGGCGTTGACGGGGCAGGCGTCGACGCACCCGCCACACAGGATACAGCCGTCGGTTACGCGGGCACAGCGATTGGGGCGCTCGCCCTCCACCACAATGCCGCCCGAGGCGCAGGCGCGAACGCAGCGACCACAGCCGATGCAGGCTTCGCTATCGATAATCAGCCCGCTCATCTATGCCATCCCCTCGATAATCTTGGCAAGTTTTACCGCCTGCTCGGACGCCGTTCCCTCAACGGCGTCGCACGTTTGGTCACGGTCGGGCACAAACGAGCGCACGACCTGCGTCGGTGATCCGGCAAGGCCGCAACGCGAAGGATCGGCGTTTACGTCGGCAGCGCTGGCCACGCGCACGTCTGCATCCTCGGCCGCGCGAATACCGGCAATACTCGGCATGCGCAGCTGGCCAATCTCCTTGGCGGTCGTCATCGCACACGGCATCTCCAGGCACACCGTCTCCTCGCCGGCATCGCAGCCGTGGACGAGCGCCAGCGAGCCACACGTCGTAAATCCCGCGCTCTGCACACAGCTCACGTCGGTCACGCAGGGGATCCCAAAGGCGCCGGCCAGCTCGGGGCCGATCTGGGCCGTATCGCCGTCCACTGCCATCTTGCCGCAGATGAGCAGGTCAAAGTCCTCATCGAGTGCCTCGATGCCGCATTTGAGGGCATAGGTGGTGGCTAGGGTATCGGCGCCCGCAAAGGCTCGGTCGGTCAGCAGCAGCGCGTCGTCGGCACCGCGGGCGATGCAGTCGCGCAGCAGCGATTCGGTCGCGGGGATGCCCATCGACACCACCGTCACACGCACGTCCATGCCAAAGCCGATAAAGTCGTCCTTCAGCGCTAGCGCACATTCGAGGGCACTTGCATCGAAGGGATTAATGACCGCCTGCTTGCCATCACGCACGATAGTATTGGTCTTGGGGTCCATCTTGACCTCGGTGCTTCCGGGCACCGCCTTGACGCATACCACCATATGGAAATCACTCATCTTCACGCGCCCCCTTTCTGGACGAGTTCATCCAAGAGCTTCTCCGTAAACAGGTTGCCGCGACCCAGCTGGCCGGCAGGATCGAGCTGGAGTTTGAGACGCGCCGACTCGACCATGGCCTCGTGGCCGTACATCGTCTCCAAGAAGCCCGCCTTGATCTTGCCGACGCCGTGTTCTGCGGAGACGGCGCCGCCCATGGCCGTGACCTCGGAAGCCCACTGGGCAAAGAGTTCTCCGCCGCGGCGATAATCCTGCGCATCGCGCGGCAGGATGTTCACATGCAGATGGTTGTTCCCGATGTGTCCCCAGGCAGCAGACTCAAGCCCGCTTTCGGCCAGCGTGCGGCGATAGAGGGCCATGACATCGGCAAGGCATGCATTGGGCACCGACATATCCGATCCCAGCTTGGTAATGGTGGGGTCGATGCGGCGACGCTCGTCAATGAGCATATTGACACTCTCGGGGACCGCGTGGCGGAAGAACCGCTGGCACTCGCGATCGACTTCGGTGCGGGCGACCCATGTCGCATCGTCGCGGCCGCCCGCAAGCTCCAGCACCCATCCCAGGTGGTACAGCTCCTCGGTCGCCTGCGCCTCGTCATCGCAGTCGAGCTCCACGTAGACACAGACCTTTGCCTCGTCGTCGAGCGCCGGCAGTGAGGCAAACGCTGTCGACTGCTCGCGCTGGCGACGCAGGATATCCAGGGCGCCAGCATCGAAATACTCAATAGCGGCGGCATGGGACAGCACGGGACGCACGGAATCGGTAAAGGACACGGCCTTGTCTTCGCTATCGAAAAAGCAACTCACACCCCATACGACCGAAGGTGCCGCCTGCAGGGCGATCTCGAGCTCGGTAATGACGCCGAGCGTGCCGCACGCACCGATAAAAAGATCGATGGCGTCCATATCGTCCGCAACAAAATACCCCGAGGCATTTTTGGTCTTGGGCATGGTGTAGTCAGGAAGATCAAGCTCGAATGTATGACCCTCTGCCGTCACGAGCGACAGGTGGCGGCCCTGGGCAAAAGCCTCGCCGCGCTGAAGCTCAAGCAAATCGCCATCAGCCAGCGCGACGTGGAGTCCCGTGATATGCGGGCGCATGGGACCGTAAGCGTAGCTGCGGGCGCCGGAGGCGTTGCATGCCGCCATGCCGCCCAGACAGGCAGATGCCTCGGTGGGATCGGTGGGAAAGAACTGCTCGGGGGACTCTTGGAACTCCTCGTAGGCCTCAAGCGACGCCTGGTCCCAACCAGCGGTCGGCAGTACCTTCTTGCTCAGCTGCTTACGCAGCTCCGAGAGCACAACGCCCGGCTCCACGCGCAGCAGAAATTGGCCTTGTTCATCGCGGCGAAGGCCCAAGTAGCGATTCATACGGGAAGTATTGAGGATATGCCCACCGTGGGGCACGGCACCGGCGGCAAGGCCAGTTCGGGCGCCCTGAACCGTTACCGGAACACGCTCGGCATGGAGCGTTTCCAAAATGGCACGGACCTCGTCTTCCGTTGTCGGAAACGAGATGCTCGACGCTTCGCCCGATGCGCGAGATTCATCGCGGCCATACTCTTCGAACTCGTCGGTGAAGGGTTTGATGGTTGCAGACACGCGAACTCCCCCTTTAGCTAACTACAGTGTTTGCAGGGAGATGTTACCGCATCGTTTCGTCGACGTGTTCGAGACCGTCTCCATAATTGGCGATTTTTACGTTCGTGCAATTCGGCGAACGGCAAGGCTTCCTCGGCAGACGATGCTTTTGACACATATCGTCCCGCCGTCGCCGACCGCTCGATTGTCGCTCGAAAAAAGTTGAAGTAATTTTTGCCACCTTTTACCTGCGGAGATGTCAATCCGTCAAGCATTTGGTCAGAAATTGGTCAAGTAGCGGCTGATACGGTCGGCGTCGACAGCCAAAACCGATAGAAGTTTTGGTCCCAGAAGCAGGGAGGTTCCCATGGCATATTACTGGCCCCAGTACGGCGTCGCCATCGAGGTCGACGACGATCCCTATCTCCTGCCTTTCGACGAAGAGGCGTTCCCCGATACGGCGGTCTACCACGTCACCACCGATGTTATCTGCGACCCCGAGTCGTTCTCGGCGCTCGCCCACCACATCGCGCGTATCCACAACATCGAGCTCCCTCGCGACTTTGACGAGCTCATCTACTCGCGCCGCCTGATGCTTCACATGCTCTTTGGAGCGGACCCGTCCACGTTCGCACGTGTCTATACCACCAAGGACGCCGCATGAGTGCGAAGAAGCCGCCCCGCCTCGCAGGACTGGGGCGTCGCAAGAAGTTCATCGTTGTCTGTCTGGCTATCGTCTGCGCCCTTGTCGCCGTAGGGCTATACGCCTGGCAGTCGCAGCCCGTGCCCGAAGCGGGCGCCTCAGTCACGACGGCAGAGGGTAAATCGCGCCAAGAAATCCAAGATGAGCTCGATGCCATCGTCCGCGACAACATGATGACGATTTCGGTCGCGCCGGTCGCTCAGCTGCAGGAGGACGGCAAGCTGCGCGTCAACGTGCAAAACGTCCAAGACAATAAATTTCCCCAGCGATTCCGCGTCATCCAAAACGACGAGACCATGTACGAATCCGGTGTGGTCGAGACCGGCAAGACAATCGAGACGTGCCCCGCCGGCGACATCAAAGAAGGCGAGGCGTACATCGAGATTCAGGCACTCGATGCCAAGACCCTCGACAGCCACGGCAATCCGACACGTGTCAAGGTACGGGTTGAGCAAACCGAGAACTAGCTTTTTCAGCCGACGCGGCACCGCGCGCAATTCATCAGCATTCGTCCAATCATCGCGGGGACGGCCCGCGGCGAATAGAAAGGAACGACCATGGACATCACCAGGAACATGAACGGAGCCAGAGCGCTCGTCGTGGGCGCAGGGCTCGCGCTCGCGCTCGCAATGGGCGCCGCCCCGACGCCAGCTATGGCAGCCGGGCGCGCTGGAACAACGAAAGTAATGGTCAGGACCGAGATCGACAACGTTGAGTTCAAAGTTCCGACGGTTATTCCCTTCGTCGCCAAGGCCGACGGCACGCTTCAGGGCCCCTCAGAAGACGCGACCACCATCGACAATCATTCGGCCTACGGCATCCATGTCACCAACATGAAGATCGACGCCATGAACACCTGGACCATTGCCGCCGATGCCAAGGCCGGAACCGCGCAAAACTCCATCGACTTTAAGGTCGGCCCCGACGGCGCACTCCAGAACGCAAGCGCCGCAATGCAGGGGACGGGCCTCGATCTTTCCAAGAATGCAGCCTTCGACATGGGCTACCAGGGCATTGCCGGCGGCACGGACAAAATTAAGCTCAAGACAAGCGGAAACGTCGCCCGCGTCACGCGCGACATCTTCCACGTAACCGGCGAAGGCGATCAGGTTGCAACGATCACCTGGACGGTCGAGCCCGGTGCGCACGCGGCATAAGGTCGTCGCCCTGGCCGCCGCCGTCAGCATCCTAGCGTTTGGGCCAGCCATGACCTTTGCCCAGCAAGAACAGGCGCAGGCCGCCACGCAAGTGACGGTCGACCTCTCGGAGCTCGACCGCGGCGACCGCGAGGAACCGTTGGCACAGACAGACGACAGACGATGGCTCTTGGCAGCAGGCGCCACGGCAGCAGGCGCGGGAACCGCCGGCCTCGGTCTGCACATCAAACGCAGCCAGAAACGAAACACGGACAGGCCGCACTAAATTAGCTAAGGAGACCCCATGGCATCGAAGAACCTTTTGCCCGTCGTCGCACTCTGCGGCGCGCTCGCAACCGGAACGCCTGTCGCCGCTTGGGCGACTCCCGTCATGGCGGATTCCTTACCAGCAGCCCTAAGCTCCGCACCAAATCCATCGAGCGCCATTGCGTGCAAGCGTTTTTCGATCGCACAGGCCGCAATCTCAACCTCGGGATGCCTTCGTCGTAATACGGACGGCTCGATAGTCGTGGATATCAATCGTTCGAACAAGGCAAACGGCTCCCAGGCGGGGTGCGCTGTCTGCACATGGCGCTCGGTTGTGCTCGATGCAGATGGCGATTCATGCAATTTAGAGCTGCGCATCGACATCGCTTCGGTCGATGACTCGGCGAACGGAGCGAAGGTCGCCTTCGACGGTGCGTTATTCGAGAAAGGAGGCGGTATATGTCTGGGCTGCGCCGCCGCGAATGCAGACGACACGCAGCCCACCCTCTCATTCACGGCATCGTTGCGGCTGACCAAAGCCGGCACCGATGCCATCGCGGCGGGAGAAGCATCCCTGCTGTTCTACGCCGTCAGCACCAAAGACACAGACGCTCATTTCGAGAAGCCAGCCGGATCACTCAGCCTTACACGAGGGACAGAGGCAGGCCCTATTGAAATCGATTCCCACGCGCAAAGCAGGCAACGCATTCTTGCCGACCCGGCGCTTCTCGAAATGGAGTGGAACGGATCCGGAGCCATCGGAATTCTCCCCTCCGCGCTTGACGCCAAGACGCTCCCCTCAAACGACGAACCCATCAACGCAACCATACAAGAAGAGAGCACGGACAAAGAAGCAGGTGCGGGCGACACGCCGTCGCCGACAAACAGCGTCCCAGCTTCTTTCGAAGCACCGAATGAGCCCGCTACCGGTCCAAACGATCCCGAGCTCGCAGACAGTCTGGGGCTTGCTGATCCTCAGGAGATCGATGAAGGTAACTGCTGCGTGCTTGCCGCCCTCGACCACACAGAGGTCATCGACGCCGCGAACATCGAAGTTGCCGCCGCCAATCAGCCCGTCCGCAAGTCGGCCATCATCGCATTTCCCGAATCCATCGAAGTCGTTTTTTTGCCATCGGGCGAGGTCGTGGCCCCAACACTGCTCACCTTGTTGGGCGCCAAGAATACTCGAAACGAAATTAAAAAGGTCACGGTTGTCGACCCTGCAACCACCGCTAAACTGCGTCTATACGCCGTTGCCCCAGATGGAAGCAAGACCTTGGAATTCGATGGCGACACACTTCTAGCCTGGCGACGTCTGGACATTATGCAAGACGTCTCGTATCAGATCGAACTCGAAGGGTTTGATCGTGCCCGCGATGCCAATATCATCGCCGCGGCTATTGAATCCCCACAGCGGCTTATGACACTGCGCTTTGACTACTATCCCTATGTCCCGACAACCACCTGAGGCTTAAATGCTGCGCATCATTCCTAATACCACTTATATAACGTATTAGACGAGTCGCGATGTGCCTCGCATTTCGTTCTGCTACGATTGCCACGTTGGCATCAATACAGGAGGGCTCATGCCGGGCTTGGGAACAATCATCAACGTTGCGCTTTTAGTTGCGGGCGGTCTTTTGGGATTAGCGGGCGGCCGCTTCATTACACCGCGCATCCAAGACACGCTCATGAAAGCATCGGGGCTGTGCGTCCTGTTTATCGGCCTGGGCGGCACCATGCAAAAGATGCTCATCATCGATGGAAAGGCGCTAGCGACCACCGGTACCACCATGCTCATCGTCTCATTTGCGTTCGGTTCGCTCATCGGCGAGGCCATCAACTTGGAGGCCGCCATCGAGAGCCTTGGCGAATGGCTCAAGCGCAAAACTGGCAGTGAGGGCGATAACGAGTTCACCAACGCTTTTGTCTCGACTTCACTCACCGTGTGTATCGGCGCCATGGCCATTGTGGGATCGATCCAGGACGGCCTGCTCGGCGACTGGTCAACGCTTGCCCTCAAGGGCGCACTGGACTGCATCATCGTCTGCACCATGACGGCTTCGCTCGGCCGCGGCTGCATCTTCTCCGCCCTGCCCGTCGCCGTGTTCCAGGGGACGATCACGTTGTTTGCCGGCGCGCTCTCCCCCATCATGACCACGGCAGCCCTCGACAGCCTTTCGCTCGTAGGCTCCATGCTCATCTTCTGCGTCGGCGTCAACCTCATCCGTCCTCAGACCTTCCGCACGGCCAATATGCTTCCCTCCGTCGTCATCGCCGTCATATACGCCCTCCTGTTCTAAATCGATCAACGCAGCGGTATCTCGAACATCTGTTTGATGCTGTGCTATGATATGAGGTCACCGTAGCTGCGTTCGAGAGGAGGAGCGGTGGCCGACCAGGACATCAAGATGCTCATCGAGCGCATTATGGCCGAGGCCCGGACCCATCAGTCCGCCCGCTTCTCAAACGAAATCTACGCAGACGAGCCGATTCTCAAAACCGGCCGACAGATGCAGAATTTCCTCCCCGACCAGTACCGTAAAATGCGCGAGATATCGCGCTGGCAGGATGACCCCAAGGGCGGTGCGGGCCGCTGGCTTTCGGAAGCCGAGCTTTTTTACCGCCAGGGCCTGCTGATGGCCGACTTTGAGGACGACTGTCCCTACAACGGCACCTTTAAGTCGTACTTTCCCACCTACAACGCCATGAGCGACCGGCAACTGCGCGGCTACTTTACCTGGCGTGCCCAAGTGCGCCGCGGAACCGTCGAGGAAACGTCTACGTCCTTTGCCTTTCTGTATCTCTATGAGCTGATCTGCGGCATTGGCGTAGATAATCCACTCGATGGTTTTAACAAGATCAAGGCCTTTTGGGATGTCTATCGCGCCTTCGAGCCCGGCATCGACCGGTTTGCGCGCGTGTGGCTGCAAGATTACGCCGTGTTCCACGGGCTCGACCCCAAGCTGCTTCGCGACTCTAAAACCGTCATGTTCGATAACGCCCTTATCGAACTGCGGCGCGCGGCACGAGACCTTGTACCGGCACCGGCACCGTCCGGCCAGACCCCTAAGCGTCGCAAAACCTCCGAGCCCACGCTCCCCCTTCCGCCCGATGAGGTGCGCGAGGAGCGACTCATGGCCGCCATCAACGCCCTCTCCACGTACAACCTAAGTAGCTCGCGGCTCGACCGCAGCCACCACCGCGATCTGCGCCACGTGGTGTGCGCTGTGTATGTCCGCATGGCGCGCTACTATGACACGCACCGAAAGACCGGCATCGTGGCGAGTTTATTTGGGGAGGAGACGGCAATGCCCTACACCATGTTTGCCTCGGCCGTATTCTTTGCGCCCGAGCGCCACGAGGACTGCGAATACCGTCTGGACCCCATCCATATCTACCGTTGCCAAAACGGTTTTTGGGAATGCATGCGGATTCACGGCAGCAGACAAAAGAGCAGCAAACTTGGCGAGATGATGCGCGCCTGCGACCAACGCCTGCGCCTGGCCCTGGACCCCGCCCATCCCCTGAAGGAAGAAAAGGTCCCCAAATATCTGGCCAAGATTATCGATGACGAGATTGTGGCATGGCTTTCGTGGGACGCCGCACACCAGCCCGTCAAGATCGATATCGATTTGAGCCAGCTGGGGCACATTCGGAGCGCTGCCGCACAAACGCGCGAAGCGCTTTTGATCGACGAGGAACGCGAGGACGGCGCGTCCGCAGAAGCCGAGGCAGCGGACTCAGGGCAACCGGAAGCCGAGCCCGTAGCCGACGCGACGGTCGAGGCGGTCGCGGCGGCCGCAGGGCAGGACGAGTCCGACGAGCCGACCATATCCACCGAACAGTTTGGTGTCGTGGCACCGCTTCTCGCGCCGACGCCCGCGTTCGCAGCTGCTCCGCCCGCTGACGCCACGAACGAACTCGCGCCCGCCGCAGACGCCTATCTCCGCGCGCTGCTCGAGCACAACGCAGTACAGGCGGAATCGGCGGTAGTGCAATCGGAGCAGAGCGAGGACATGCTCGTCGATACCATCAACGAGGCGTTCTTTGACCTGGTGGGCGACACCGTAATTGAATTTAGCGCGGCAGGGCCGCAGATTATCGAGGACTACGAAGAAGACGTGAGAGGATACCTAGACCATGAGTGATACCGCATCCGCAGCACCTCGCGTGCCCAAGCGCGTCGCCGCCGTCATTCTCAACTCGCTCAAGGGCGGCGTGGTCCCGCGCATCGGCCTTCCTTACATCACCGTAGGGCGCGAGGTCGAGATCCGCGCCCTGCTCACCGATCTGAGTCTCATCGCCGACGGTGGCGCGAGCTTCCGCTTTCTGGTCGGTCGTTACGGCGCCGGCAAGAGCTTTTTGCTCCAGACTATCCGCACGCACGCCATGGGCGAGGGATTCGTCGTCGCTGATGCCGACCTGTCACCCGAGCGCCGCCTGCAGGGCGGTCAGGGACAGGGCCTTGCCACCTACCGCGAGCTCATCCGCAATATATCGACCAAGACGCGCCCCGAGGGCGGTGCGCTCAACCTTATTCTGGATCGTTGGGTCGCCTCGTGTGCCGACGTCGACGAGTCGGTCGTC
>CABUTR010000017.1 GCA_902494555.1 uncultured Collinsella sp. | reverse complement strand
CGCCCGGTCCCGTTCCGAACCCGGAAGCTAAGCCCCATCGCGCCGAGAGTACTGCGGGGTCAGCCCGTGGGAGGCCAGGGCGCCGCTGACCGGTGGACGGCACCGAGCCGTACGCTTGACTTGAAGAAGGGGGAGGCCTCGCGGCCTCCCCCTTTTTTGCGTTATATAGAGAGCTGTAATACAAGAACTCGCCTTCTTTTAGTTTGTCTTACTGTTTGGCTGTATTTTGAGTCCTTCTTTTGTATTTGCGCGATAATAATTCCCATTGGCGTTAGGGAGGACTTGATGTTTACCGTTTTTGTCTTGGGCAATATTGCTTCGGGTAAGTCGACTGCCTGCCGCTATCTCGAATCTCATGGCGCCATGCTTATCGATCTGGACGAGCTTGCCAAATCGCTGTATGTGCCAGGCTCCGATATCGTCAATGCCCTCGCGGAAGAATTTGGCTGGGATATTTTGGACGAGGAGGGCGGCATTCGCCGTAACATCCTCGCTTCTCGAGCTTTTGTTTCTCCTGATGCGGTCGCGAGGCTCAATAGCATTGTGCACCCCGTTCTCATTGAGCAGCTGTCACTGAGGATTCTTGATCCGGTTTGCTGCACGGTTTCGTCCCCCCGTTATCCCTTTGCGGTTGTCGAGGTTTCTGCCCCGACTGGTTTTGAGGATGCTTTTGGCCTGGCTGATGAAATTCTGGTTATCAGCGCTCCTTTAGCAGTTCGTCGCGGGCGTGCTATTCATCGTGGTATGGAGCCCTCTGATTTTGATGCGCGTTCTGCATGCCAACCTGATGAGGCTTCGCTTTGCAATCTCGCTACGACGGTAATCGATAATGCGGCGGGCGACAACTCGCTCTTTGAACAACTGGACGCATGGCTTGTGCGCCATGGCTTCGGGGATGTAGTGGATAAGGAGGAGGCCGATGCCTAGGATACGTTTCTTTACGTGGTATCGCGTGGCGCCACTTGCCGTTGTGTTCGTCTTTGGCCTTATTTCGCTCGTCTACTCGTATGCTCCTGCTGTTTTCTTTAAGCCGCTGTATCCGATTGACTACGAGGCATATGTAAAGCAATCCAGTATTTCGCATAATCTGGATCCGTATCTGGTGTGCGCTGTCATTAAGTCTGAATCGAATTGGGATCCCAAGGCCGAATCGAATCAGGGTGCTCAGGGATTGATGCAGCTGATGCCCGTGACTGCTCAGGATATGATCGCCAAGGGCCTTGTCGACGGTGACGAGTATTCGGCCGACAACCTTAACGATCCGGCTACGAATATCGAGTTTGGCTGTGCGTATCTTTCGTATCTTCTAACGTATTTTAACGGGTCGACTGACAGTGCCATTGCTGCCTATAACGCCGGTATGGGCAATGTCGACGGATGGGCGCAGCAGAACACGTCACTCCATAATGCGATTACCTTCCCTGAAACTCAGGCTTATCTGATTCGTGTCAATAATGCCTGGGTTCGCTATAAGACCCTCTATCCCGATCGGTTCGTATAGGACTATGCCTGCCGCCTGCGTATACTGCAGATATATGAGTTAGGAGTATCCATGGCGGAATTTGAAGTTGAGCGTGTTGGAGGAGAGCTCAAACGTTTTGGCGTTGAGGGCTCTGAGGTGCCATTTAAGGTTGTATCTCCTTATGAGCCTGCAGGTTCTCAGCCTAAGGCCATTGAGTCGCTTGTGCAGGGTGTGAGGGACGGAGATCGCTATCAGGTTTTGCTGGGCGTGACTGGTTCGGGCAAGACCTTCACGATGGCTAAGACTATTGAGGCCCTGGGGAAGCCGACGCTGGTCATGGCTCCCAATAAAACGCTCGCCGCTCAGCTTGCGAGCGAGCTCAAAGAGTTCTTTCCCAACAACGCTGTGGTCTACTTTGTCTCGTACTACGACTACTATCAGCCCGAGGCGTATGTGCCGCAAAGCGATACATATATCGAGAAAGACTCCTCGATTAACGAAGAGGTCGAGATGCTGCGCCATCAGGCGACCGCGTCACTGCTCTCTCGACGCGATGTGATCGTTGTCGCATCGGTCTCGTGTATCTATGGCATTGGCTCTCCTGAGGACTATGCGGGTCTGGCTCCAAACGTCGACAAGAAGGTGCCGCTCGAGCGCGATGACTTTATCCATGCACTTATCGACATTCAATATGATCGCAATGACTATGACCTGGCACGCGGCACGTTCCGCGTGCGCGGCGATGTTGTCGACGTGTATCCGCCTTATGCCGAGCATCCGTTGCGGTTTGAGTTCTTTGGCGACGAGGTCGAGCTGATTGCCGAGATCGATGAGGTCACCGGAGAGATGCTTCGTGAGTACGAGGCCATCCCCGTATGGCCGGCATCGCACTACGTGACCGAGAAGCCGAAGGTCAAGGCGGCTCTGAAATCGATCAGCGAAGAGTGCGAGAAGCGCGTGGCGGAGCTCAAGGCGACCGACAAGTTGCTCGAGGCGCAGCGTCTGCAGCAGCGCACCGATTATGATCTTGAGATGCTCGAGACGATGGGCTTTTGCAACGGCATCGAGAACTACTCGCGTCATCTGGACGGTCGCAAGCCGGGTGAGCCGCCGTTTACCCTGATCGATTACTTTCCTAAGGACATGCTCTGTATCATCGACGAGAGCCATGTGACGGTGCCGCAGATCCGCGGCATGCATGAAGGCGACCGCTCGCGTAAGGTAACGCTGGTGGAACACGGTTTTCGCCTGCCCTCGGCACTCGATAATCGCCCGCTTCGTTTCGATGAGTTTGAGGCAAGGATACCCCAGTTTATCTATGTTTCGGCCACGCCGGGCGACTACGAGCTGCGGGTGAGCCAAAACGACGTGGAGCAGATTATTCGTCCGACCGGTCTGCTCGACCCCAAGATCGATGTGCGTCCGGTTCGTGGGCAGATTGACGATCTTGAGGACGAGATTCGCGAGCGCGTTGCCCGCAAGGAGCGCGTGCTGGTGACCACGCTCACCAAGCGCATGGCCGAGGACCTGACCGACCATCTGCTTGATGCCGGCATTAAGGTCAATTACATGCACTCCGATACAGCGACGATGGACCGTGTCGAGATCCTGCGAACGCTGCGCGAGGGCAAGATCGATGTTCTCGTTGGCATCAACCTGCTTCGCGAGGGCCTAGACCTTCCCGAGGTCTCACTGGTGGCAATTCTCGATGCCGATAAGGAAGGCTTCTTGCGCAACCGCCGTTCGCTGATTCAGACGATTGGCCGCGCGGCCCGTAACGCCGATGGCGAAGTCATCATGTATGCGGACGTTGTGACCGATTCGATGAAAGAGGCCATCGAGGAGACGCAGCGCCGTCGCGAGATTCAGATGGCATATAACGAAGAGCATGGCATTGTGCCCAAGACGGTGCGCAAGGCCATCAACGACATCTCAAGTTTTATTGCCGAGGCCGAAAAAACCGTGGGTTCCAAGGGGCGCTCGAAGGGCGACTCTCTTGGCCATGGCGCATTCTATACGCCCGATGAGTCGGGCGAGGGTGGCGTGCCGGAAACGGTGGCGCCCGAGCAGACACTTGCGGAGCAGTTGGAAGAACTGCCGCATGACGAGCTTGTGCGGATCGTCGAAACCATGGAAGAGGATATGCGTAACGCTTCTGCCGCCATGGACTTTGAGGAGGCGGCGCGCCTGCGCGATGCCGTCGTTCAGATTCGGGCGATGCTCGAGGGTGCGTCTGAGGACGAGACGATTGAGCGCTTACGTTCGCAGGCCCGCAAGGGTTCCATGTTCGCATCGGGCAGAAAACGCCAGGGTGCACGGTTTAAGAAATAGCGAACAGGCCCCGAGTTCCCTGTGGAGCTTGGGGCCTGTGTCTTTTGCGCGCTGGAATTCGTGCGTTAGAGGTCTGCGATCAGGGCTTCGGCACAACGGATGCCGTCGGTGGCGGCGCTCATGATGCCGCCGGCATATCCAGCTCCCTCACCACAAGGGTAGAGGCCCGGGGTCGACACGGCATGGCACGTTCGGTCTCGGGTGACGGTGACCGGTGAGCTCGAACGAGTCTCCACGCCGGTAAGAACGGCGTCGGGGCGGTCGTAGCCGCGTAGCTTTTTTCCGAGCAGGGGAAGTCCCAGGCGGAGCGACTCGACGATGTGCTGCGGCAGGACTTCGTCAATTGCCGTCCAGGTCACACCGAGCGGATAGGTGGGCTTTACCTTTCCGGGTGCCTTGCTGGCGCGCCCGGCGAGGAAATCTCCGACGAGCTGTGCCGGTGCGCTCCAGTTGGAACCGCCCAGGCGGTAGGCGGCCGCCTCGCAGGCGCGCTGGAGCTCGATGCCGGCGAGCGGGTCATCGTTGGGAAGGTCCTCGGGTGTGACGTTAACGAGCAGGGCGGCATTTGCGTTGCGTCCGTCGCGGGCATTGAGACTGGCCCCGTTGACGCACAGATGGCACGGTTCTGAAGAGGCGGCAACAACCTGTCCGCCGGGGCACATACAAAACGAGAACACGCTGCGGCCGTTGGAAAGATGGGCAACAAGTTTGTAGGGGGCTGCTCCGAGGGCAGGATGTCCTGCCGAGGCTCCATATTGGGCTCGGTCGATGTCGCGCTGCGGATGCTCGATGCGAACGCCCATGGCAAAGGTCTTTTGTGCGAGGGCCACGTTGTGGTCCTTAAGGAGCTTAAAAATATCGCGAGCAGAATGCCCGCAGGCGAGGATGAGGTGCTTTGTCTCGATTGGCTCGTAAGCGGCGTCTTGGGACGATTGGACATCAATACCAGTGATGGCGCCAGACACGTCGATGCGAATGTCGACGAGCTTCGTTCGATAACGGACGACACCTCCGAGCTGCTCGATGCGCTGGGATATAGCGGTGACAACCGTGGGAAGGATGTCGGAGCCAATGTGCGGCTTGGCATCCCACAGAATATCGCGGGGCGCACCCGCCTCGACGAAGGTTTCGAGGATAAGGCGATGGGCGGGATTTTTGGTTCCCGTATTGAGCTTGCCGTCCGAGAAGGTCCCCGCGCCGCCCAGACCAAACTGGATATTGCTCTCGGGGTCGAGGATGCGCTCCTTTAGAAAGAGGTCGATCGCCCGCGAGCGGCGAAATGCCGGGTCGCCGCGCTCGATGAGCAAGGGCTTAAGACCTGCTTCGGCGAGCGTAAGCGCAGCGAAAAGGCCGGCGCATCCGGCGCCGACAACGACAGGGCGTTCTTGAGGTGCGTCGGAGGCGGGGGAGGGGAATGAAGGCTCATCGTCTTCTATCGCGCGTACGCGCGAGCGGTCACGCTCGGCAACGCTGTCGACCGCTTCTCGCTCGAGGTGGGGACTAGTCAGCTCAACACGAAAGCTCAGGATAAAATGGACGTCTCGTTTTTTGCGAGCGTCGATTGACTTGCGGTGGAGCTCGATGGACTTGATCTCGGAGTCCTTGCAACGTAGGATGCGCTTGGCGACTCGCTTGCCAACAATGAGACAGGCATTTTCATCGCCGGCTTCATCGAGCGACGCGTTGACTTGGGTGATTTCAATCATCGAGGTCTCCTTAGAGGCAAGAAAGAGGCCATCCGGTATCCCAGACGGCCCGAATGCGTTTTTGATTATAGACTGCGCGGCTACAGGCTGCTTGCAGCGCGAATGCCCGAGATCCAGGCCCACGCAAGGTTAAAGCCTCCGCAATCGGCGTCGATGTCGAGCGCTTCACCGCAGACGTAAAGCGGGGCGTCGACAACGCTGCGCGCGCGTAGGCTGGGTGTTGAGATGCTCTCGACAGATATGCCACCACGCGTGACCTGCGCTGAGCGCTCCTCGGCTGTTCCCTCGACGAGCAACTTAAAGTGTTTGAGGATCGAGACCAGGTGGATGACATCGTTGGAGCCTGGATGGCACTGCTCGAACGCTGTGCAGACGACGCGGGAGAGTTGCGGGGCGAGCATGCCGTCGAGCCAACGGGGATCGCGGGGCGAAAAGCCGCCGAGCAGCTCAACGCGCCGGTTGAGCATATCGAGCAACTCGTCTTTGGAGAGGTCGGGGAAAACGTCGAGCAGGATCGTATCGCCGTGCTGGATACGACGAGAGAGGTTGAAGACAGCGACGCCCGAGATACCGAAGGTTCGAAACAGCACTTCACCGTCTTCGTGCCAGAGCTCATTATGATTGTGGGCGAGCGTCAAGCGGGCACGGACGCGCAGGCCATCCAACGTCTTGAGTGCCGCCCGATCGCCAACGACCGTTGCCGATACGGGGCAGAGGATGGGGCGCAGCGAAGTGAGGGGGAGGCGAAACGTATCGGCGATACCGGTGGGGTTGCCGCCCGTAGCGATAATTACGGCATGTGCCTGCAGGGCCTCGTTCTTGCGAGGGACATCGGTGAGCGCTTTCCGAAGCGAGCGGAGCTCCGATTTTCGGTCATCGTGCTTTTTTGCCTTGAGTGCCCGCGCTGGACGGTCTATTTGGAGTGCCCAGCCTTCGGAAGCTTTGTGCGCCGAGGCAACGTTGGCTCCGCAGATTAAGGTGATACCTAGGCGGTCGCAAACGCTGAGAAGCGCGTCGCGCACCGATTCGGCGCGAAGGGAGCGCGGGTACAGCCGGCCTTCCTTGGAGGTTGTCATGATGCCCAGCGAGGAGAAGAAACCCATAAGCTCTTGTTCGGGCTGGGGGCCCATAACGGATTCGACGAATGCGGGGTGGTTATACCGCTGTGGATCAATCGATTCGTTGGAGAGGTTGCAGCGGCCGTTGCCGGTCGCAAGGAGCTTAAGGCCGCAGGCGACATCGCGCTCAACGATGCAGACGCTTTTGCCAGCGCGTGCGGCCGTAATGGCGGCGGCGAGGCCTGAAGCCCCGCCGCCGATTACCAGGACGTCATAGAAGGCGCTCGTGTTCACTTAGGCCTCGTCGGTCTCGTGCGGGGTAATAGCCTCGACGGCAGAGACTGCCTTGGGCAACATGCCATCGGGCAGCGCGGTCTCGACCTCGCCCTTATCGCAGGCCTCGGCGAGTGCCGGATTAATGGGAAGCTTGCCCAAGATGTCGAGGTTATAGCGCTCTGCGACCTCGGGGAGCTTGCTCTTGCCAAAGACCTCGATCTTCTTGCCGCAGTCGGGGCACTCAATATAGCTCATGTTCTCGACAATGCCCAGAATGGGGACGTTCATCTTCTCGGCCATGTTGACCGCCTTGGCGACGATCATCGAGACCAGATCCTGCGGGCTCGTGACGATGACGATGCCGTCGACGGGCAGCGACTGGAAGACGGTGAGCGCGACGTCGCCTGTTCCCGGAGGCATGTCGACCAGCAGGTAGTCGATGGGGCCCCACGAGGTCTCGCTCCAGAACTGCCTAATGGCGCCTGCGATGACCGGACCGCGCCAAAGGACGGGGTCGGTCTCGTTTTGGAGCAGCAGGTTGGAGCTCATGACCTTGACGCCGTGCTCGGAGATTTCGGGCAGCATAAGGTTGCCAAGGGCATGGACGTGGCGTCCGCTCATACCGAACATCTTGGGGATAGAGGGACCGGTAATGTCGGCATCGAGGATGCCGACCTTGTGGCCGTGACGGGCAAGCTCGGTGGCGATGGCACCGGTGACAAATGACTTGCCGACACCGCCCTTGCCGGAAAGCACGGCGATGACGCGCTTGACCTCGGACAGCGTGTTCTCCTCAAATTGCGACGGCGACGTTTGTCCGCCGGCGGCCTGTGCGTGTTCGCAACCCATGTATGACTCCTTTGTATATGCTGGGGCCGGGGCCCCGCGATGTGACACGAGCGTCATTGTACCCTCGTTTGCGAGCGGGAGTCATTTGCGATGCGTTTGGGCCGAGCGTGCTTGCAATACGATGGGCCCAAGTGAATGGGCGGGCTTACTGAGCTTTGCTGGCGAACTCGAGGTATTGCATGCGCTGCAGCTTGTCGATCGTCGAGGCGTAGGGGCTGTCTTCCGATTCCAAGTCGTAGCGCAGCCCGTCGGCACCGAGATAGCCGGCGACATTGATGGTGGGCACATCTGACCTTGTCGCAAGCAGGGCCTTTTGGTAATTGGTGAGCGGGGCGCCGATCTTATTAAGGGTAATGGCTGCAATCTCGTTTGCCCCGACGGTGTCGTAGACGTTGAGCTCGGTATTGCCGGCGATCTCATAGTTAGCCCAGACGAGATATGTCGACTGATAGATACGGTAAGCGTGGCTTGCCGTATCTTCCTGAGGGTACAGCTCGTCGTTGAGAGTCGTTGCGGCGCTCGGCTGATGGTCGCCAAAAAAGACAAGAACAACCGGTCTGCCGATATTGCGGAGCTCGTTGATAAAGTACTCGAGGTCCCGGTCGGATGCGTTGATGCAGGTGAGATAGGTGTTGAGCGCGCTGTTGGCACCCTCACTGGCTCCCTCGACCCAATAGTTTGTCAGCTCTTCGGCGGGAACGGTGCCATAGTCGTAGCCGCCGTGATTTTGCATCGTGACGTCAAAGATGAACTGCGGGGCTTCGTCGGTTCTAAGCAGGTCGAGTATCTTGTCGTAGGTGGCGTAGTCGCATACGCCGGCATGGTAATAGGGCGCACCTTCGAAATCGCCGATTGAAAGAAAGTCTCCAAAGCCCAGCTGCTGATAGATTTTATCGCGATGGTAGTTGACGGGGTTTTGCGGGTGCATAGCGGTAGCGGTATACCCAAGCTCTTTAAGGTCCTTTGCCAGGCTGTTGACGCCATTCATCTGATACAGCTGATAGGGGATTTTGCCTAATCCGACAAAGGCCGTTGTCGCTCCGGTCAAAAATTCGAATTCGGAGTTCGCCGTTCCGCCACCGGCGACCGAAGCGAGCATGGTGCCGCGAACAAGTGTGTCGGGAAGCGAGTTGTAGAATGCGGGGCCGGTGTACCCGGCCGTCTGGAGCTGCTCAAAGCACGAAAGGTCGCTAAAACTCTCGTTCATGACGGCAACAATCGTCGGCTTGATTTCATTGAACTGGGCAACGGCCGCCGCGCGCTGTTCGCTCGAGCCATATGTGCTGTCGTAGACGGCGGCGAGCTCCTGCTCGATGCTCTGCGCCTCATCGGGCGTATAGTCTTTGGGCTTCTCAATGGGCAACTCGTTGACCATTTCGGTGAACGAAGTGATAAAACCCTGAGACGCATACGTGGTGATGGGCTGCCAACGGTCAAATCCAAAATCCAGCGCCTGCTCCAAGTCGATGTTGGAAAAGCCTGAGAGCCCCACAACGGTCACTAGCAGAAAAGCACAGAGGTTAGCGGCGATAGCGGGGAAGACATGGGTGGGCGTACGGAGCTTTCGCGGTCGGATGAGCGAAAGAAGCCCCAGGGAAATCTCCAGCAGGGCGAGAGAGGTTACGATTCCGGCGGTAAAGGTAAACTCGTATCCCTCGCTCACTTCCATTGCGGTGCCAAGGGCCAAGATATCGCTTGGCAGGATGGCTTCGCCTTTAAACGTTATGACGAAGTGCTCGGCAATGCCAAGGATGCAACAGACGACGGGCACGAGGGCCATGACGCCTCCATGACGCTGTCCCAGCAAATAAAGGGAGAGCAGAACCGTCGCGAGCAGCCCGACGGAAAACCCGAATGAGTTGGCGGGAATGCGATAGAACGTTTCGTTGCAGGCAATTTCGAGTGAAACGAACGAGAGCGCTGAAACAGCGGCGATGACAAGGATGTCACGGCAAATACAGGCAACCGTTCCCGTCGTAAGGTCGGTTTGGTCGATAAGTCCCGAAACCAAGGGCTCGACAAGAAGCATGACGGCGGCAGCACCGAGCGCCGAATAAGAAAGGACCCATAGGGAGCTGCCCTCATTTACGAGCAATTGATTCGTAACCCATGCAGCTACCACGCCGAGCGGGATGAGGAGCGTCGCGCACCAAAAGACGCGGGCAATGGGTGGCTTTTCGTTGCGTTTGATTGAAAAATACACGCGCACGACGACGGCGGCCACGATAAGGACGGCGATGAATATGGGCAGATTGGCCATGTCGCTCGAAGTGATTTCAAGGGGGATATCTTCGGTCATGGACGTTCCTCTGGTACAGCAAATTAAGTTCAGTATTAGATTACTGTAACCTTTCCACGGCATTTCGAGAAACAAAGCGCCCGATACGCAAAGCTAAAGGTCTGCGAATCTTGTATTACGAACATCTGTGCGCGTCGAGTGCGCTAAACTCATCGGCAGTATGATTCGATGCAATAGGAGGCAAGGAGCTTCCATGTCTGATTCTTCTATCGTTATTCGCGGCGCTCGTGAGCATAACCTCCGGGATATCGATGTTTCCATTCCGCGTGACCAACTCGTGGTCATTACCGGTCTTTCTGGCTCGGGCAAGAGTTCGCTGGCATTCGACACTATCTATGCCGAGGGCCAGCGTCGATACGTCGAGAGCCTTTCGAGTTATGCGCGCCAGTTCTTGGGCCAGATGGACAAACCCGACTTGGATTCAATCGACGGCCTTTCGCCGGCTGTCTCAATTGATCAAAAGACGACATCCAAGAACCCGCGCTCGACGGTGGGCACCGTAACCGAGATTTATGACTACCTGCGACTGCTGTTTGCTCGCGTCGGTACGCCGCACTGCCCCGAGTGCGGTCGGGTTATCGAGCGCCAAACCACCGACCAGGTCGCCGATAAGGTCCTGGCGGCGGGAGAGGGTCGTCGTGCGTTTGTGCTGGCACCGGTGGTACGCGGGCGAAAAGGCGAGTACACCAAACTGTTTGAGGACCTTCGCGCCGAGGGCTTTAGCCGCGTGCGTGTCGACGGCGAGGTTCGCTCGCTTGATGACCCTATCGATTTGGATAAGAAATTCAAGCACGATATCGAGGTTGTGGTCGACCGCATCGTGATTCGCGAGAACTCGCTGGGCCGTATTGCTGAGTCCGTTGAACAGGCGACTGCGCTGGCGCACGGCAATGTGAACGTATACTTGCTGCCCGACCGCGACGCTCCCGAGGGGACCGAAGGCGAGTTGCTGGAGTATTCGCTGGCGTTAGCGTGCCCGGAGCATGGACACTCCATCGATGACCTGCAGCCGCGCGATTTCTCGTTCAACGCGCCCTATGGCGCGTGCCCCGAGTGCGATGGCCTGGGTTTTAAGAAGACGGTCGATGCCGAGGCCCTAATCGAAGACCCCTCGAAGTCGATCGCCGACGGGGTCTTTGGCAGCCTGTTTGGCAACTCTAACTACTATCCGCAGATTTTCGCTGCGGTTTGTAAGCACTTCAAGGTGAGCGTCGATACGCCGTGGGAGGATCTGCCTCCGCGGGTGCGTCGCGCGTTTTTAGACGGCATGGGCGACCAGAAGATTTCGGTCGACTATCAAAAGCTCGATGGGCGCCGCAGCCAGTGGGACACCAAGTTCTCGGGCGTGCGCAATATCCTGTACGAGCGCTATACCGAGACGACGAATGAGAACACCAAGGCGCGCTTGGAGAAGTACATCCGCGAGGAGCCGTGCTCGAGTTGCCATGGTGCTCGTCTGCGCCCCGAGATGCTCGCCGTTACCGTAGGCGGTAAGTCCATTTACGAGGTCTGCTGCCTATCGTGCCGCGAGTCGCTCGAGTTTTTTGAGGGCCTGGAACTCACCGAGCGCCAACAGTTTATCGGCGGCCGTATCGTCAAGGAAATCCTGGAGCGCCTGCGCTTTCTGGTCGATGTCGGACTCGACTATCTGACCCTCGACCGTGCCTCGGCGACGCTTTCCGGAGGCGAGGCCCAGCGCATTCGCCTGGCAACGCAGATCGGCGCCGGCCTCATGGGTGTGCTGTACATTTTGGACGAGCCGTCGATCGGCCTCCATCAGCGCGATAACGAGCGCCTGATCAAGACGCTTGAGCGCCTACGCGATATCGGCAATACCGTCATCGTCGTCGAGCATGATGAGGATACGATTCGTGCTGCCGACTATGTGATCGACATGGGCCCCGGTGCGGGCGTGAACGGCGGACACGTGGTCGCCGCGGGAACGCCTGCCGATGTCATGGCGTGCCCCGATTCGATGACGGGTGCCTACCTGACCGGCAAGCGAATGATTCGGGTTCCCGATGAACGCCGCAAGCCCGGTCGCGGCTGCCTTAAGATCACGGGCGCCTGCGCCAACAACCTCAAAAACGTTACCGCCAAGATCGAGTTTGGTACGCTTACGGTTGTTACCGGCGTGTCGGGATCGGGCAAGAGCTCCCTGGTTACCGACACCATTGCGCCTGCGCTTACGAATGCCATTCACCGTTCGACGCGTCCTGTGGGCCCGTACAAAAAGCTCGAGGGTATCGAGTGCATCGATAAGGTGATCGACATCGACCAGTCGCCGATTGGCCGCACGCCGCGTTCCAACCCTGCTACGTACATTGGTCTGTGGGATGATCTTCGCGCGCTGTTTGCGAGTACGCCGGAGTCGAAGGCGCGCGGCTACTCGCCGGGACGTTTCTCCTTTAACGTGAGCGGCGGTCGCTGCGAAGCATGCAAGGGCGACGGACAAATTAAGATCGAGATGCACTTCCTTCCCGATATCTATGTCCCCTGTGAGGTCTGCGGCGGCAAACGCTATAACCGCGAGACGCTTGAGGTCACCTACCGTGGTAAGACCATCTCTGACGTGCTCGACATGAGCGTCACCGAGGCGCTGGCCTTCTTTGGGAATATCCCGCAGATTAAGCGCAAGCTCCAGACGCTGTACGATGTAGGCTTGGGCTACGTGAGCCTGGGCCAGCCCGCCACGACGCTCTCGGGCGGCGAGGCGCAGCGTGTGAAGCTCGCCAAGGAACTTCATCGACGCCAGACGGGCAAGACGTTCTATATTTTGGACGAGCCGACGACCGGCCTTCATTTTGAGGACGTCCGCCAGCTGCTCGATGTGCTGCAGCGCTTGGTCGATGCGGGCAACACGGTGCTGGTGATTGAACACAACCTTGATGTCATCAAGGTTGCCGACCGCCTGATCGATATGGGCCCCGAGGGCGGTAACGGCGGCGGAACCGTCGTGGTTTCGGGCACACCGGAGCAGGTTGCGGACTGTCCGCAGAGTTATACGGGCAAGTTTTTGGCGCCGTTGCTCAGGCGTGACCGGGAGCGTCAGGCTCAACTTGATGCTCAATAAATAGGCGATTCAGTTTATGGGCGCCATCGACTCCTTGTGATTCGATGGCGCTTGCTGTGTCGAAGTGACGTATGCAGCCGAATTGGACATATACTTAATCCTTGCGTCCGAATGCGAGGGAAAGGATATGCCATGGCAAAGGCTGTAAAGACGCCAAAAACCAATGCGATGCGCGAGCTGGAAAGCGCCGGCATTTCCTATGTTCTACATACGTACGAAGACGATGGTGATGAGTCGGCGGGCCTGGGGGTCGCGATTTCGGAGCAGCTTGGCGAGGAGCCCGGTCAAGGATTTAAGACCTTGGTCTGCGTGACGCCGTCCAACGACCACGTCGTGTGCTGCATCCCTGTTGCCGACGAGCTCGATCTAAAGTCCGCCGCGCGTGCCGCGGGGGAGAAGTCCTTGGCCATGATGCATGTGAAGGATTTGCTTGCGGCGACTGGCTACGTTCGCGGCGGCTGCAGTCCGGTCGGTATGAAAAAACGCTACCGGACGCTCATTGATGAGACATGTGTCCTTTGGGATACCATTTTTATTTCGGGAGGCAAGCGTGGTTATCAGCTCGAGCTTGCACCTGATGATTTAATTGCATTTTGCGGGGCGACAGTTGCCGCGATTACGAGAGAGGACTGAGCGATGCCGCAGGAAGAATTGAAGCGCGGAGCTCATTTTGCAGAAGAATCTGCGCCTCAGACACCCTCATCCGAAGCTTCTTCGTCGCGAGATGACACTGACGACATGGGCTCTTCGGACTACTCCACGGTTGGTCGTTCCGCCGGGCTTATGACCATCCTGACCATCGTGTCTCGCGTCACCGGTTTTATCCGCACGTGGGCAATGGCGGCCGCTATCGGCATGTCGCTGCTCTCGTCTTCCTATCAGGTCGCCAACAACCTGCCCAATATGCTCTACGAACTCGTGATGGGCGGCATGCTCGTGACGGCGTTTTTGCCCGTGTACATGGGCGTGAGGCGTGAGCAGGGTCGCGAGGCCTCTAACGAGTACGTGGGCAACCTGCTCGGTATTCTGCTATTGGTGCTGGGTGGCATTTCGTTGCTGGGGACCGTGTTCGCCCCGGGCTTTATCTGGACGCAATCGTTCCTTTCGGGTGACGGCGGCAGCATGTATACCGCTGCGTTCATGTTCCGTTTCTTTGCCATCCAGATTCTGTTTTATGGTTTGGGCTCGGTGTTTTCGGGCGTCCTCAACGCACACCGCGACTACTTCTGGTCGACGTTTGCCCCGGTCCTCAACAATGTGATCGTCATTGCGAGCTTTATGGGCTTTGCGCCCGTGTCCGCACAGTTTGGCGAACGTGCCGGCATCATCTTGATTGCGGCCGGTACGACCCTCGGTGTCTTTGTTCAGATGGCATGTCAGATCCCCGCGCTTGGCAAGCACGGCGTGCATCCCCATATCCATATCGACTTTAAGGACCCCGCACTGCGCCAGACGATTGCGCTCGGTATCCCGACGCTGCTCGCCACGGTGTGCATGTTTGTCTCGACTTCTATCACCAACGCTGCCGCGCTGGTGGTCCAGCCCGAGACTGGTCCTTCCGTCATCGCCTATGCGCGCCTGTGGTACACGCTGCCCTACGCGCTGATTGCCGCCTCGCTTTCGACGGCGCTCTATACCGAGCTCTCTCACGACGCACAGGAGAAGGATTACGACAGCGTTCGCACGGGCGTTTCGCGTGGCGTCGCCCAGATGCTGTTCTTCCTGATTCCGTTCGCGCTGTACCTGATTGTCTTCGCGCGTCCGCTCAACATGATTTACTGTGCCGGCAAGTTTGATGAGTCCGGCGTGGCGCTGGTGTCCGAGTTCCTTGTCTACCTGGCGTTCTCGCTGCCGCTCTACGGCGTGGTCGTGTTGATGCAGAAGAGCTTCTCTGCCTTGCTCGACATGAAGCCCTATAGCCGCTATTGCCTGTATTCTGCCATCGGCCAGGCCGGCTCAGTTCTGCTGTTTGGCGTTGTACTGGGCTTCGGTATGCCGGCAATCGCACTTTCGTATGTCGTCGACTACGTGATCTTGGTCGGTTGTTCGCTGTGGTGGCTGCGTCGTCGCCTGCGTGGTCTTCAGGTTAAATCTATCCTGCATGGCGGTTTCTTTGGCCTTTTGCTCGGTGGCCTGGGTGCTGCCGCAGGCGCCGGCGTCATGTGGGCGCTTGAGCACTTTGTCGGGGCACTTGGCGGCTCGATTCTGATTACTCTTGGCTACGTTTGCGTTGCGGGTGTCGTCTCGCTTGCTGTTACCTTTGGCCTTGCCGTCGTCCTTAAGATGCCCGAGGTCTCGGCGCTGATTCGTCGCAAGTAGGTGCGCGTGGCCGGTCACGACAACATTCCAACGCTTGCCGAGCAGGTTTCGCGCGTTCCCACGCAGCCCGGCTGCTACCTTTGGAAAGACGCCAAGGGCGATGTCATCTACGTGGGCAAGGCGAAAAACCTGCGCGCCCGTATGCGTCAGTACGTGACGCTGCAGGACGAGCGCCAGAAGATTCCGCTGATGATGCAGCTGGTGGCGAGCTTTGACTATATCGTGGTGGAGACCGAGCATGAGGCGTTGGTGCTCGAGCGCAATTTGATTGGTCAGTACCATCCGTACTTTAACGTCGACCTCAAGGATGACAAGAGCTACCCCTTTATCGCCATTACAAAGGGCGACCTGTATCCCGCTATCAAATACACGCGTGAGCGTCATAAGCCGGGAACGCGCTATTTTGGACCCTATACCGATAGCCGTGCGGCACGTGAGACGATAGATACGCTGCGCAAGGTTATCCCCATCTGCTCCGCATCCTGTGCGGAGTGGCGTCGTTGTCGCCGTATCGTCGAGTCCCACAAGGGCGAGGAAGACATCGTCAATATGATTTGCGCGCAAAACGGGCGCCCCTGCTTCGACTATCATGTCGGGCGCGGCCCGGGTGCGTGTGTCGGCGCGATTTCCCCGGCAGACTATGCCAAGAACGTCAAACGTGTCGAACGTTTTTTGTCGGGCCATCGCAAGGACGTCGTCGACGAGCTGACATCCGAGATGACGGAGGCCGCCGAGGCGCTCGATTTTGAGCGCGCCGCCCGCGTCAAACGTCGTTTGGAGGTCATCAGGGGTCTGGACGACCGTCAGCAAGTCGTTTTTCCCTCCAGTGTCGATATCGATGTTATCGGTTTCTATCGCGAGGAGACCATCTCCGCCGCTTGCGTCTTCGTCGTTCGCGAGGGCCGAACAGTTCGCACCTGCGAGTTCATTCTTGACAAGGGTCTTGATGTTGACGAGGAAGAGCTCCAGTCGGGCTTTCTTAAGCGCTATTACGACGAGACGGCTGATATTCCAGCTGAGATAAACCTCTCTGTCGAGCTTGAGGATGCGGAGACGCTGGGGGAGTGGCTTGCGGGCAAGCGTGAGCGTTCCTGCCATCTCCATAGGCCGCAGCGTGGCGAAAAGCATCGTCTGCTCGATATGGCATCCAAAAATGCGCGCCATGCCCTCATGCGCTACATGATGCGAACGGGGTACGCTGACGACCGCACCAATCGGGCACTCTTGGAGCTCGAAAGTGCGTTGGCGCTGCCATCGCCGCCGTTGCGTATCGAGTGCTTCGATATCTCTACACTGCATGGCACCTTTACGGTCGCTTCGATGGTGGTATTTACCAACGGACGCGCCGACAAGAGCCAGTACCGTCGTTTTAAAATTCAGGCCGAATTGGACGAGGCAAACGACTTCGTGTCGATGTCCGAGGTTTTGGGACGACGCTATGCTCCCGAGCGCATGGCTGACGAGCGCTTTGGCTCGCGCCCCGATTTGCTCGTTGTCGATGGCGGTAAGCCGCAATTGACCGCTGCGATCAAGCAACTTGAGGCTCTTGGGCTCGATATACCAGTTTGTGGCTTGGCAAAGGCCGATGAGGAGGTTTTCGTGCCTTGGGACGAGACTCCCGTCGTGCTGCCGACCGGGTCCGCGTCGCTCTATCTAATTAAACAGGTGCGCGATGAATCGCACCGTTTTGCCATCACGTTCCATCGCGAATTGCGCGACAAGGCCATGACGGTTTCGGTACTCGATGACGTTCCAGGCGTGGGACCCACCAGAAAACGTGCCCTTATGCGCCATTTTGGCTCGATGAAGCGTTTGCGCGCGGCGAGCGAGCAAGAGATCGCGGAAGTTCGCGGCATACCTGCCGATGTTGCCAAGGCGGTCCACGAGGCGCTCGTTGCATGGAATGCCGAGCGCGCCGAGGCGGCGGCAAAGCAATCCGAAAACTAAACACGCCTCTAAACAACTGATATACATGATTGCGTGATTTTCAATCATTTATTTCACGGCGATTACCAGCCGATTTCGGGTTTTATTAACGCTAAAACGTTTGACTAGCCATGGTGAACAACCCTGCTATCCTGCGGGTTGACGAAGACTGATATCTCACCTCGCCGATACATACTGTCTGGCGAATCGTTTGTCAACGAATTCGGTGAACGGTAGTAAATACCGTTCAAGCGTATGTATGTATCGGTCGCCGAGCGCGGCACCTCAGTTGGGCTCGTCGGTAGGTAAGGTATATATCGTCCGCAAGTTGCGCGGGGGCACGTCTAGGTGCTCCCGGGTAAGATTCTCTATTGATAGGAGAAGACATGGCCATCATCAACAAGGGTATGTCCAGGCGTTCGTTCCTCGGCCTCACCGGCAGCGTCGCTGCTGTCGCAGGGCTTGGTCTCACCGGCTGCGGTGGCAACTCCAGCGACGAGGGTTCCGCTTCCGGTTCCACCGATTCCGCCAACCGTGGCGGCGGCGTGATCACCGCTGGTTCCGCTTACGCTCCGTCCAGCTTCGATCCCGCCAGCACCGGCTCCGCTGTGGGCCTGGGTGCTAACTGGCACGTCGTCGAGGGCCTCTACGGCATCGATTACCACGACTACAGCACCTTCAACGAGCTCGCCACCGACGATCCCAAGTCTGTGGACGACACCACTTTCGAGGTCACCATCCGCAAGGGCGCCAAGTTCTCCGATGGCACCGAGGTCACCGCTGACGATGTCGTTGCCTCCTACACCGCTTGCGCCGCTTCCGCTACCTATGCTCCGTTCTTCCAGCCCTTCGAGTCCATCGAGGCCAAGGACGCCAGTACCGTGACGGTCAAGACCAAGGTTCCCAACTTCTCCCTGCTCAAGGATCGTCTGGCCATCGTCCGCGTTACCCCGGCCACCCAGACCGAGGAGGATCGCGCCAAGCAGCCGATCGGCTCCGGCCCCTGGATGTACGACTCTATCTCCGATACCGAGATCACCCTGGTTCCCAACCCCGAGTACAACGGTGAGTATGCTGCCGAGGATAAGAAGATCCAGTACAGCATCCTGACCGACCCCACCGCTCGCGTTACCGCTCAGCAGGAGGGCTCCACGCTCGTTATGGAGCTCGTTACCGCTGACGCCGTCGACCAGCTCGAGAGCGCCGGCTGCAAGATCGATAACGTTCAGGGTTTCGGCACCCGCTTCATCATGTTCAACGTCGCCAAGGAGCCTTGGAACAACGTCAAGGTCCGTCAGGCTGTCATGTATGCGCTCGACACCGAGAAGATGGTCAGCAACACCTTCGCCGGCCTTGCCACCGCTGCCAGCTGCTACCTGCCCAAGAGCTTCACCAATTATCATGAGGCTTCCACGGTGTACAAGACCGACGCCAAGAAGGCTAAGAAGCTCATCGAGGAGTCTGGCATCACCCCGGGTGCCATCACCCTGCGCACCACCGACAACGAGCAGATTAAGGGCATGGCCGCCCAGGTCAAGAACGACCTCGACGCTCTCGGCTTCGATGTGACCATCCAGACCGATACCTCGCCGGCCACCTACGCTGCCATCGACGGCGGCGAGGCCTACGATATCCTCCTTGCCCCTGGCGATCCTTCCTGCTTCGGCGCCGACCCCGACCTGCTGCTCAACTGGTGGTACGGCGACAACGTCTGGATGCAGACCCGTTGCCCGTGGAAGGAGTCCGCTGAGTGGCAGAAGCTCCACGGTCTCATGGACGAGGCTCTTGCCGCCGAGGGCGACGAGCAGCAGAAGAAGTGGAACGAGTGCTTCGACATCATTGCCGACAACGCCGTTCTGTACCCCGTTGTCCACGTCAAGACCGTCTCCGCTTCCTGGGACGATCCGTCCACCGCGCCCAACGGCGAGGCCCTCGATGGCTTCAAGGGCATCGGCACGACGAGCATGTCCTTCAGGGGCGTTGCGACCGTCAAGGCGTAAGACTCGCTTGAGTCTGTATGCAGGATGTCGGTCGTTGGGACCGTATCCTCATAGTTGAAACAAAGACCCGGGCGGCAACGATGTCGCTCGGGTCTTGTAATGAGTATCCGTACTCATATACCAGTTGGTCCTACCGACAAAAGAAAGGGGAGAGAACGTGAACAACTTGCTACGTTTGATTGGAAGGCGTCTTGTGGCGCTGCCGATCATGGCATTGGGCGTCACCGTCCTGGTGTTCTTCCTTATGTCGTTCTCCAAGACCGACCCCGCCTACACGGCGTTGGGTGACGGTGCCTCGCCCGAGGCGGTTGCCGAGTACCATGAGAAGTATGGTCTGGACGACCCCTGGCCCGTGCGCTACGTGCGCTATATGGGCGATTTGATCCATGGCGACATGGGCACCTATGGTGCTGCTCGCAACTCCGTTGCCAAGCGCATCTCCACGGCCCTGCCCGTCACGATGCAGCTGACCTTCATCGGTCTTGCCATCGGTGCGGTCGTTTCGTTTTTGCTCGGCGTCATCGCGGCACTGTATCGCGACAAATGGCCGGACCAAGTGATCCGCGTCTTTTCCATCGCCGGCTTGGCAACCCCGTCGTTCTGGCTTGCCGTTCTGTTGATCCTGCTGTTCTCTTCCTACCTTAAGGTGCTCCCGGCATCGGGTGCTCTGCCTCACTTCACCACGAATCCGGTTGGCTATCTGGGACGTATGATCATGCCCGCTATCGCCTTGGCATTTCCGCTGACGGGCCAGATGACTCGTATCGTGCGTACCGCCATGGTCGAGGAGCTCGACAAGGATTATGTCCGTATGGCTCGCGGCGCCGGCGTTCCCGAGAAGGTCGTCGTCGGCATCAACGTTCTTCGCAATGCACTGATCACCCCGGTCACCACCCTCGGTCTTAAGATCGGTTACCTCATGGGCGGCGCCGTCGTCATCGAGGTTATCTTCAACCTCCCCGGCATGGGCACCGCGATTCTGCAGGGCGTTCAGGGCAACGAGGCGAACCTGGTTCAGGGCGTCGTTATCGTCGTTGCTCTTGCCTTCATCATCATCAACATCGTGGTTGACATGCTCTACCTGCTCATCAACCCGCGCATCAGGACGGTGTAGATTATGGTAAAGATTCGAGAGAAGCAAACCGAGCAGCTCGAGAAGGCTGCCTCTAAGGGGCTCAAGCTCGGTGGCTGGAAGAAGATGACGTTGTCTTCTAAGATTGCCGCCGTCGTGCTGGTGCTGGTCGCCCTGACTGCGATTCTGGCGCCCCTTCTTGCCCCCTATAGCCCGGTCGAGATCTTTACGGCTCGCCAGGCTCCCGGCAACGGATTTATCTTCGGTACCGACGATAAGGGTCGCGACATTCTGTCGCGTATGCTCTACGGTGGTCGTTACTCGCTGATTATCGGCTTTGGCGCCACTGCCATGGCTCTGGTCTGCGGCTCGGTCGTGGGCGCCCTTGCAGCGGTTTCGCGCAAGGCCGTCTCCGAGACGATCATGCGTATCTTGGACATCATCATGTCCATCCCGGGCATCGCCCTCGCGGCCGTCTTCGTCTCCATCCTGGGCAACTCCGTGCCGTCGATCATCTTCGCCATCGGCTTTATGTACACTCCGCAGATTGCCCGTATCGTGCGTGCCAACATCGTGTCCGAGTACGGCGAGGACTATGTCCGCGCGGTCATCGTTTCCGGCGCCAAGGCTCCGTGGATTTTGATCAAGCATGTTCTGCGTAACTGCATCGCCCCGATCATGGTCTTCACCGTTACCCTGGTCGCCGACGCCATCATCTTCGAGGCCTCGCTGACCTTCATCGGCGCTGGTATTCAGGAGCCCACCGCTACCTGGGGCAACATCCTCGCCGACGCCCGCGGCGGCGTGCTTGCCGGCCGTTGGTGGCAGGCGCTGTTCCCGGGTCTGGCCATCATGATCACCTGCCTGGCGCTCAACATCCTCTCCGAGGGCATTACCGACGCCATGGCCGCTGCTCCCTCCGCCGCCCTGGATCCGACCGATTCCTCCAAGCGTCGCGAGGCCGACCTGCTGGTCTCCGACCCCGTTCGCGCCTACAAGGAGCAGGCCCAGTCCCTCTCCGCTCGCCTTGGCGCCCTGCGCGATGTTGAGCTCAAGCGTGACGATCGCCATGTGCCCGACGAGTCTGTCGAACCGATTCTCTCGGTCCGTGACTTCTGCATTCAGTTTGAGCATCACGGTGATATCAACGTCGTCGACCATGTCAACTTTGACGTCCGTCCTGGTCAGACCATGGGTCTGGTGGGCGAGTCCGGTTGCGGTAAGTCCATCACCACGCTGGCCATCATGGGCCTGACCGATGAGGACGAGCACCTTTCCGGCGAGGTCCTCTGGGAGGGCCGTGACCTGCTCAAGATGAGCAAGAAGGAGTGGTTCGGCCTGCGAGGTACCGATATCGCTATGGTCTATCAGGACGCCCTGTCCTCGCTCAACCCCTCCATGCTCATCTCTGCCCAGATGAAGCAGCTCACCAAGCGCGGCGGAACCCGCAGCGCCGAGGAGCTCCTGGAGCTCGTCGGCCTCGATCCCAAGCGCACGCTTGAGAGCTATCCGCACGAGCTTTCCGGCGGCCAGCGTCAGCGTGTCCTGATCGCTATGGCCCTTACCCGCGACCCCAAGCTGGTCATCTGCGACGAGCCCACGACCGCTCTGGACGTTACCGTCCAGAAGCAGGTCATCAAGCTGCTCAACGATCTTCAGGCCAAGCTCGGCTTTGCCATGATCTTCGTCTCGCACGACCTGGCGCTGGTCGCCGAGGTCGCCCATAACATCACGGTTATGTACGCCGGTCAGGTTATCGAGCAGGCGCCCACCAAGGAGCTGCTCACCAACCCGATCCACGAGTACACCCGCGGTCTTCTGGGTTCCGTTCTGTCCATCGAGAGCGGTTCGGGCCGCCTGCACCAGGTGCCCGGCGCCGTTCCGAGCCCGCGCGATTTCCCCAAGGGTGATCGCTTCGCGCCCCGCTCGAGCCATCCGCGTATTGGCCTGGACACCCGTCCGGTCTTCAAGCACGTTCCTGGCACCGAGCACTTCTATTCCGAGCTCCCCGACGAGGTGCTCAAGGCAAATGGTTTGACCCCTCACGCGGAGGTGATGTAGATGAGCGAGACCGCAGTCAACGGCGTCGAGCCGATCATCTTCCTTGATGACGTCCACGTCACCTTTAGGACCCGTACCGGTTCGATTCTCCACCCTAACCTGGTTCACGCCGTCCAGGGTGTAACGATTAAGCTCATGCCCGGTCAGACGATCGGCATCGTCGGCGAGTCCGGTTGCGGTAAGTCCACCACCGCCAACGTCATGTGCGGCCTGCAGGCCCCCACGAGCGGCAAGGTCTACTTTAAGGGCAAGGACGTTACCAAACGTACCGCCGAGGACCGTCGCCACATGGGTCGCGTCATCTCGGTCGTGTTCCAGAACCCGGCCACGGCGCTCAACCCCCGCATGGTCGTTCGCGAGCAACTGCTCGACCCCATGCGCGTCCACAACCTGGGTACCGAGGCCGAGCAGGAGAAGCGCGTCAAGGAGCTCTTGGAGCTCACCGGTCTGCCCAGCTCCGCCGCCGAGGTTCTTCCCGGCCAGCTTTCGGGCGGTCAGCGCCAGCGCGTCGCAATTGCCCGTGCCCTGTCGCTGAACCCCGATGCCATCATCGCCGACGAGCCCACCTCGGCTCTGGACGTTTCGGTCCGCGCGCAGATTCTGAACCTGCTGACCGACCTTAAGAAGGAGCTCGGCCTGGCCATGGTGTTCATCAGCCATGACATCCAGACGGTCCGCTATATCTCTGACGACATCATCGTTATGAATGGCGGCAAGATCGTCGAGCAGGGCGAGGCCAAGCAGGTCTTCCAGCACCCTCAGGACCCCTACACCAAGATGCTGCTCGGCGCTGCGCCGTCCCTGCTGCATCCCAAGCTCGGCGAGTAGCCTCGCTTTCCCTCCCGTGCGCCCGGTTCCCATGCCGGGCGCACCTCCGTTGCGATTTCGAAAGGTTGGGTTCACGAGCCATGCCAAGCGCTCAGGAGCTGCAACATCAATTTGGTGAATATCGAGGCGCCATGCCCCGTCCATCAGATTTCGATCTCTTTTGGAAGGACCGCATGGCCGAGGCCGACGCCGTCGGGCTTGACTATGCGATCGAGACGGCATCGGTCACCGATGCCGTGACCTGCCAGCTTTTCGACCTCTGGTATACCGGCATGTGTGGCGCCCGCCTGCATGCCAAGTACCTTAAACCCGTCTCGGACGAGCCCGTGCCATTGGTACTTCAGTTCCATGGGTATCCGGGTGCAAGCCGCAGCTGGTTTGAGCAGGCGTCGTTTGCGGGCATGGGCATGGCGCTCATCGCGCTTGACTGTCCTGGTCAGGGCGGTCCCTCCGAGGATATTGGCGGATTTGAGGGTACGACGGTCGCGGGCCATATTGTCGCCGGTATCGACGGCGATCCGGCCAACCTCTACTATGTCCGTCTGCACCAGGACATTCGCATCCTGTGCCGTATCGTCCGCGAGCTTGAGGGCATCGATCTTGCCCGTGTGTTTGTGAACGGCGCGTCGCAGGGCGGCGGTTTGGGCATTGCGACCTGTGCGCTTAACAGCGAGCTTATCAATCGCGCCGCCATCCTCTATCCCTTCCTGTCAGATTTCCGCCTGGTCTGGGATTTGGATGCCGACGATATCGCCTATGAGGGCCTGCGCTATTGGTCGCGTTGGTTTGACGAGGATTCGACTCGTATCGAGGAAGCCTATGCCAAACTGGCGTACTTCGATTCCAAGAACTTCGCCCCCATGGTCAAGTGCCCCGTCCTGTTTGGTACGGGCACGGCGGATATCGTCTGTCCGCCGGCAACGCAGTTTGCGGTCTATAACAACCTGACCTGTGAAAAGCGTCATGAGTTCTTTGAGGGCTTTGGCCACGAGGAGATACAGGATTTTGACGATCTGATCATTCCGTTTTTCTGCGAGGGAGGGGAGGCTCATGTCTAAGTGCGAGAGCAATGTTGGCGAGCTGATTGTCCCCGACCTTGTGGGGATTCCCGGGACGGTCTCGTCAAGGCTCTCTGATTTCCGGGATTGGCGCGGCGACACTTCTGCGGATGTTTCCGAATTAGAGATAGCCGCTTCGGACCTTGAGGTTTGCGGGCCGGGTATTACGGCGATTGATTTCGCCAATCCGTGCGCGCGCTACTCCGAGGTTTCCTTTGAGCTTGGTGGCGATGTAGTCCACGCACGTTTGATCGAGCCTGCCGGTCGCGCCCGGGCATCCGAGCTTGTGCCGCTATGTCTGATGTTTCACGACATCGACCGACCCGTGCGGGGATGGCATCACATGACGAGGTTTGCGGCCATGGGGTATGCCGTGCTTGCACTGGACGATGAGGCGATTGGACCCAGCGATCTGCGGCAGGAGATTACCTCGCCTGCTTTTGTCAGGCGCGTCCGTTGGGGCTGCGCGTTGGCGAAGGTCGCACGCAATCTTGACGGCATTGACCCCGACCGCATCTTTGCATGGGGCGAGGGTCTTGGCGGCGGAGTCGCGCTGGCGGTTTCCGCTCTGGACGAGCGGGGCCTCGCCTGCACGGCGGTTGCCAATCCGCTTCCTGGCGGCCTCGAGGCGCTGTCGTCTCGGGTGCGCGGATCGGTGCTCATGGGCACATCGCTTATGGATACCGTGAGCGATCCCAAGGGCCAGTTTGCCGTATTCAACGGTCTTGAGTGTGACCGGAGGCATATCATCTATGCCAAATACGCTCACGAGCGCATCAATGCGTTCGAAAACGAAGTCGTCGACTTCTTTAACCAAACGTTCTACTCGTGTTCTTTGGCCTAGACGGCCTGGACACTGCCAACAAGAGTGGGCGGCATAGGGCCGCCCGCCAGACAACTAAGGAGATTCTTGTGGCAACTCAGAAATTCACCGGCGTTATCCCTCCCGTCGTTGTTCCCGATACCGAAGACCACCAGCTCGACGTTGCCTCCTTTGAGCGCAGCATCAACCGCATGATCGATGCCGGCGTCGATGGCCTGTTCTTCCTGGGCTCTTCGGGCGAGGTCGTTTTCTCCACAGATGAGCGTCGTCGCCAGATCATCGCCGAGGCCGTTCGTATCGTCGACCACCGCGTGCCTGTTCTGGTCGGCATCATCGATACCGAGACCGAGCGCATGATCGAGCACGGTAAGGTCGCTCAGGAGCTGGGCGCCGATGCGCTTGTCGCCACCTGCCCGTTCTATGCCCTGCAGGGCATGACCGAGGTCGAGGAGCACTTCCGCATCCTGCACGAGGAGCTCGACCTGCCCATCTTTGCCTATGACATTCCCGTCTGCGTTCACACCAAGCTCCCCTGGAAGCTCCTTGCCAAGCTCGGCGCCGAGGGCGTCCTTGCTGGCGTCAAGGATTCCTCGGGCGATGACATCTCGTTCCGCTATCTCGTTCAGGAGAACGAGAAGAACGGTCATCCGATGAGCATCCTCACCGGTCACGAGGTTGTTGTCGACGGTGCTTACCTCGGTGGCGCCGACGGCTCTGTCCCGGGCCTCGCCAACGTTGAGCCCGAGGGCTACGTGCGCCAGTGGAAGGCCGCTCAGGCCGGCGACTGGGCTACCGTCAAGGCCGAGCAGGATCGCCTCAACGAGATCTCCCACATCTGGGATGTCACCTCGGGCGTTCAGGGCTATGCCGGCGGCGTCGGCGCCTTCAAGACCGCTATGAACCTCATGGGTATCTTCGACAGCCCGACCATGCCGCGTCCGGTGAAGGCCATGACCGGCGAGAACGTCGAGGCTATTAGGAAGGTCCTCCAGGACAACGGCCTCCTGTAAAGCTTTCCCAGGCACCCGACCTCGTCGTTCAACCGTGTGGCCATGACTATTAGGTCAATGGCCACACGGTTTCTCGGCAATCTCGGGCACCTGGAAAACCTTTACCCGCGCTGTGACGGCTAGCCTGACGGCGCATTTCCTGTAGTTGTTTTTATCTCCGAAGGAGAGCGACATGGAGAACAAGTACGTCTGCTCTGTCGATATCGGCGGAACTAAGATCGCGACTGCCATCATGGAGTACCCGGCTGACGGTAGTGTGCCCCATCCCGTTTTTGAGGCCGAGGTTCCCACAGAGGCCCAAGAGGGCGGCGAGGCCGTCTTCCAGCGTATCGAGGCATCCATCAAGGCTGCTCTCGAGGCGAATCCCGATGTCGAGGTCCTTGGCGTCGGTATTGGCGCCGCCGGTGTCGTCGACCCCAAGACGGGCGCCATCGCGTATGCCAATGAGATCATGCCCGGCTGGTCCGGCGTTCAGTTGGGGCCGCGTCTGCGCGAGGATCTCGGTCTTCCCGTTGCCGTTGTAGGCGACGTGCAGGCTCATGCTCTGGGCGAGGCCCACTGGGGTGTCGGCAAGGGCAAGTTCTCCGTCTTGTGTCTTGGCATCGGTACGGGTATCGGCGGCGCATATGTCGAGAACGGCCGCGTGATGCAGGGCTTCCATGGTGCTGCTGGCCATATGGGCCACATCGAGTGCTCGGCTGCCGCCGGCATTCCCTGCGCCTGCGGGCGTTCCGGCCATCTGGAGTCGGTTGCTTCGGGCACTTCCATTGGTCGTATGTACGATGAGCGCTTTGGCCGCGTCGACCCCAGCCGTCCTTCGGTCGGTCGCGATGTGAACGACCTGTGCCGTGCAGGCGACGCAAAGGCGACCGAGGTCATCCATGACGCCGGCTTTGCGCTGGGTGCGAGCTTGGGCTCGCTCGCTAACATCCTGGATCCTGAGGTCATCGTGCTTTCGGGCGGCGTGATTCACCAAGGCCCCGATTGGCGTTCGCAGACGTGGAAGGATTCGGTGCACGAGGGCTATGCCAGCCAGGCGCTCGATCCGCTTCAGGACACGCCGATCCTCATCGGTTCTCTGGAGGGCGATGCTCCGCTCATCGGTGCCGCTGAGCATCTTCTTGCCTCGTTGAAGTAAACGTATCTGCTGTAGGAGCCTCCCGAGACAACACGCCTCGGGAGGCTGTTCTGAGAAAGGTTGCAGCCTTATGACCGTCGATCCTTTGATTCAATCCCTGAAGGGCAAGCTCGTCGTGAGCGTTCAGGCGTATATGGGTGAGCCACTTCGTACGCCCGAGACCATGGCTCAAATGTCTCGTGCTTGCGAGCTCGGCGGCGCTGCCGCCATTCGCTGCCAGGGCCTTGCCGACATTGCCGCCATTAAGGGTCGCTGTGAGGTTCCTGTTATCGGCCTGTGGAAGGATGGGCACGAGGGCGTTTACATCACGCCGACGCTGCGTCACGCTCGCGCCTGCGTTGCTGCCGGTGCCGATATCGTGGCGATCGACGCCACCGATCGTCCGCGCCCCGATGGCAAGACGGTCGAGGATACCTTCCGTCCGCTGCACGAGGAAGGTGTGCTCCTGATGGCGGATTGTGCCACCATCGAGGATATTCGCCGTGCTGTTGATATGGGCTTCGACCTTGTATCCACCACGCTTTCTCACGGCGTCGCCGCCATCGACTGCACCATGGCCGATGGCCCCGACCTGCCGCTCCTGCGTCAGGCGACTGAGGAATTCCCCGGTCTTCCCATCATCTGCGAGGGCCGCGTGCACACGCCCGAGGAGGCTCGCGCCGCGATCGATGCTGGCGCCTGGGCCGTTGTCGTCGGCACCGCCATCACGCACCCCACGAGTATTACGAGTTGGTTCAAGGCTGCGCTTGAGGCGTAAGACAGGCCTCGTATCCGCTCGGGGCGGTATACTCAATATAGGCAATTGACCGCGCGGGATCTGGGTTGCTGGGTCCCGCGCTTGTTTTTGGGAGGCAGCACATGCAAAAGGGAGATGCCATGGATGCGGCGGAGCGCTCGGAGCGCATCCCCGATATCGTCATCATCACCGGAATGTCCGGATCGGGCCGCACGCAGGCCATGCACGTGTTCGAGGACATGGGCTATTTTTGCATTGATAACCTGCCTCCGCGTCTCATCGCCCAGCTTGCCGAGCTCGTTGGCATCAATACGGGCGTGGGCAGGCATCTCGCCGTCACCTGCGATTTGCGTAGCCAGGGGCTGTTTGACGAGTTGCTCGATGCGGTCGCCGTGCTCGAAGAGCGCGAGATGAGCTGCGACATCGTGTTCCTGGAGGCTTCTGACGAGGTGCTGATTCGTCGCTACAGCGAAAATCGCCGCCGTCATCCCATTGCCAAGCCGGGGGAGACTACGGCCGATGCCATTCAGCGCGAGCGCCTTCAGCTGCAGGGCGTGCGCGACCGAGCCGATATGATTATCGACACGAGCCGTCTGCGCACCTCTGCGCTGCGCAACAAGCTACGTATGGCATTTTCCGAGCTGTCCGACCAGCAGCTCATGGACGTCCACGTATTCTCGTTTGGCTTTAAGCACGGCATGCCCGTCGAGGCGGACATTATGATCGATGTCCGCTTCCTGCCCAATCCGTTCTACGATCCCGAGATGCGCACGATGACCGGTCTCGATAAAAAGGTCTCCGATTTTGTTCTGGACCATCCCAAGACGCAGGAGTTTTGGAAGGCTTGGACACAGCTGCTCGATACGGTGATGCCGGGCTATATCGCGGAGGGTAAACCGCAGCTTTCTATCGCCATCGGCTGCACGGGCGGACAGCACCGTAGCGTCGCCATTGCCGAGGCCACGGCCCGTTACCTGGAAGGCGCCCAGTATCACGTGAGCATCTCCCACCGCGATCTGTCGCGCGCCAACACGAAGGCATAGGCCTGCATGTCATTTACCGCTGAGGTGCGCGACGAGCTTGCGCGCTGCGAACCCGAATGTGAATACTGCGATTTGTCGACACTTGCCGCCCTCACGCGCGTGAGTGGTACGCTCTCGCTTACCGGCTCTGGGCGGTATCGTTTGACAGTTGCGACTGAGACGGGAGCCGTCGCGCGCACGATGATCACGCTGACGCATCGCATCCTTAAGCTCAAAACGGAATTCACCGTTCGTAAATCGGTCTTGCATAAGGTCCGTAACTATCTCATTACCCTGCCCGATCAACCAGACCTGGACAAGGCTCTGGTGCTGCTGGGCATTCTAGACCGCAGGGGAGGGCTCGTCGCTGGTGTTCCCCGACACATCGTTGCCCGCCCCTGCTGCAGGCTTGCCTACATCCGCGGCGCGCTCATCGCGGGCGGCTTCGTGGCCGATCCACGCGGCGATTTTCATTTGGAGATCGCGGTGCAGGGCGAGCAATATGCTAAGGGGCTTTGCGACCTGTTGGGGCAGATTGGGGTCCATGCTCGTGTTAATGCACGGCGGGGGTCATATGCCGTGTACATTAAGAGCGCCGAGGAAATCGAGCATTTATTAAAGCTGATTGGTGCCAAGCGCAGCGTTGCCGAGATTGAGGAGGCGCGCGCGGTCAAGTTGGTTAAGAACGATGTGAACCGTCGCGTGAACGCCGAGCTCGCCAACCAGACCAGAAGCGCCGGTGCTGCCCAACATCAGCTTGCGCTTATCGATGAGCTCGAGCAGCGCGGCCTTCGCGATGCGCTTCCGGATGCCTTGGCGGTCTTTTGCGACCTGCGCGAGCGCTACCCCGATCTGTCGCTGCGTGATTTAGGGGAGATGGCTGACCCTCCCTTGTCGAAGTCGGCCCTCTACCATCGTGTTTTACGGCTTGAAAAGCTCATTGAAGCAAACGGGTAGTTTAAAGTATCGACTTATATACGGATTTAGCTGCTATTTTATTCTTTATAACGTTTTAACGTAAATTTGATTTTCAATTTCGACTATTCTCGTGAAATTCAAGTCCAAAAAAAGGTATATTAGGCGAGTGGTTAGTTTGTGGGCCTCAACGGCGGGCGCTGTAGCTTGCGGGGGCCTTACGAAAGGAGACACAATGGCAGTAAAGGTTGCTATTAACGGCTTCGGTCGCATCGGTCGTCTGGCTTTCCGTCAGATGTTCGGTCATGAGGGCTCCGAGATTGTCGCTATCAACGACCTCACCTCTCCCGATATGCTCGCTTACCTGCTGAAGTACGACTCCACGCAGGGCAACTACGCTCGCGATCACGAGGTCGTTGCTGGCGAGGATTCCATCACCGTTGACGGCAAGGAGATCAAGATCTACAAGGAGGCCGACGCCAACAACCTGCCTTGGGGCGACCTCGACGTCGACGTCGTTCTCGAGTGCACCGGCTTCTACACCAGCAAGGCTAAGGCTCAGGCCCACATCAACGCTGGCGCCAAGAAGGTCGTCATCTCCGCTCCGGCCGGCAGCGATCTGCCCACCATCGTGTACAACGTCAACCATGAGACGCTGACCGCTGAGGACAACATCATCTCCGCTGCTTCCTGCACCACCAACTGCCTCGCCCCGATGGCCAAGGGTCTGAACGACTTCGCTCCCATCGTGTCCGGCATCATGACCACCATTCACGCCTGGACCGGCGACCAGATGCCGCTCGACGGCCCGCAGCGCAAGGGCAACAAGCGTCGTAGCCGCGCCTGCGCCGTCAACATCGTCCCCAACACCACCGGTGCTGCCAAGGCTATCGGCCTGGTTCTCCCCGAGCTCAACGGTAAGCTCATCGGTGCCGCCCAGCGCGTCCCGACGCCGACCGGCTCCATCACCAACCTCTACGCTGTTGTTGACAAGAAGGTCACCGTCGACGAGGTCAACGCCGCTATGAAGGCCTACGCTTCCACCATCTCCGAGACCTTCGGTTACAACGAGGACGACATCGTCTCCACCGACATCATCGGCGAGACCCACGGCTCCATCTTCGACGCCACTCAGACCATGTGCTCTGACCTCGGCAACGGCCAGACCCTCGTTCAGGTCACCTCTTGGTACGACAACGAGAACTCCTACACCTCTCAGATGGTCCGCACCATCAAGTACTTCGAGAAGTTCGTTGCTTAATTTAGCTTTTAGCGAATAGCTCGTTGAGCGTCTAAAGAAGGGCGCGGCCTCATAGGGCTTACACCCTAGGGTCGCGCCCTTTTTATAGGAAATCGTCTGCCGTAATGGGAGGCAGACACGTACGAAAGGTAGAAGCAAACATGGCCTTTACCAAGAAGACCGTCCGCGACATCGATGTCGACGGCAAGCGCGTTCTCGTCCGCGTTGACTTCAACGTGCCTATCAAGGATGGCGTCGTTGGCGACACCACCCGCATCAAGGCTGCCCTGCCCACCATCAACTACCTCGTTGAGCACAACGCTCGCGTCATCCTCATGAGCCACCTCGGCCGTCCCGAGGGCACCGGCTTCCAGCCTGAGCTCTCCCTTGAGCCTGTCGCCAAGAAGCTCGCCGAGCTCTCTGGTCTCGATGTTGCCTTTGTCGCCGACACCTACGGCGAGAAGGCTGCTGAGGCTGTTGCCGCCGTCGAGCCGGGCAAGGTCCTGGTTCTCGAGAACGTCCGTTTCGACAAGCGTGAGAAGAAGAACGATCCCGAGATCGCCAAGAAGCTCGCTTCCTATGGTGACGTCTTCGTTCTCGATGCCTTCGGCACCGCTCACCGCGCCCAGGGTTCCGTCGTGGGCCCCGCCGCTTACCTGCCTGCCGTTGCCGGCTTCCTGCTCGAGAAGGAGGTCGACACGCTGACCGGCATCTTCGCCGAGCCCGAGCGCCCCTTCGTCGCTATCGTCGGCGGTTCCAAGGTTTCCTCCAAGATCGGCGTTCTCGATCACCTCATCGACTCCGCTGACACCCTGATCATCGGTGGCGGCATGGCCTACACCTTCTTCCTGGCTCAGGGCCTGACCGTCGGTCAGTCCCTCAAGGAAGAGGACTGGGTCGAGCGCGCCGGCGAGATGCTCAAGAAGGCCGAGGAGAAGGGCGTCAAGATCCTGCTCCCCATCGACAACCGCGTTGCCGATCACTTTGGCGAGGACGCTGTCCCCGAGGTTGTCGCTTCCGACGCTATCCCCGACGATCGTGAGGGCATGGACATCGGCCCCAAGACCGAGGAGCTCTACGCCGAGGCCGTCAAGGGCGCCAAGACCGTGTTCTGGAACGGCCCCATGGGCGTCTTCGAGTTCGACAACTTCGCTCACGGCACCCAGGCTATCGCCGAGGCCGTCGCCGAGGCCGACTGCACCTCGATCATCGGCGGTGGTGACTCTGTCGCGGCTGTCAACAAGTTCAACCTGGCCGACAAGATGAGCTGGATCTCCACCGGTGGTGGCGCTTCCATGGAGCTCGTCGAGGGTAAGGCCCTGCCCGGAGTGGAGGCGCTTCTCGATGCCTAATCGCACCCTTCTTATCGCTGGTAACTGGAAGATGAACAACGACGTCGCCGAGGCCGCCAAGCTCGCCGACGAGCTGGCTCAGGCTCTGCCCGAGGTTCCGGCTGGCGTCGAGGTGCTCGTCTGCCCTCCGACCATTGACATCACCACGGTTCATGACCGCATTCAGGCTGCCCCCATCGCCCTCGGTGCACAGAACGTGTACTGGGAGGCCAAGGGTGCCTTCACCGGTGAGTCCTCTTGCGACATGCTCAAGTCCGCTGGCTGCACCTACTGCATCATCGGTCACTCCGAGCGTCGCGACTACTTCCACGAGACCGACGAGGATCAGAACAAGAAGGCCAAGGCTCTCGTTGCCGCCGGTCTTGTTCCCGTCTTCTGCTGCGGCGAGTCCCTCGAGGTCCGCGAGGCTGGCACCTATGTCGAGCACGTCGTGAACCAGGTCAAGGCTGGCCTTGCCGGTCTTGAGATCACCTGCCCCAAGCAGGTCGTCGTCGCCTACGAGCCCATCTGGGCCATCGGCACCGGCAAGACCGCTACCGCTGAGGACGCTCAGGAGGTCTGCGGCGCTATCCGTGAGACCCTCAAGGAGATGTTTGGCGAGGAGCTCGCTAACGGCATCCGCGTTCTCTATGGTGGCTCTGCCAAGCCCGGCAACATCGCCGAGCTCGTCGCCAAGCCCGACGTTGACGGCGCCCTCGTGGGCGGCGCTTCGCTCAAGGCTGCCGACTTCGCCTCTATGGTCGTCAAGGCAGGCGAGTAGGACATATGGCACAGCGTCATCTTCCTGCACTCCTGATCATCATGGATGGCTGCGGCCTTGCTCCGGCCGATGGCGAGAACGCCGTCGCCGCTGCCAAGACGCCCTTCCTTGATAGCCTGTACGAGAAGTATCCTCACACCACGCTCGGTGCTTCGGGCGAGGACGTGGGCCTTCCCGACGGCCAGATGGGCAACTCTGAGGTGGGTCACCTCAACATCGGTGCCGGCCGCATCGTGTTCCAGGAGCTTTCGCGCATCAACAACGCTATCAAGGACGGCTCCATCGCCAAGAACGAGGTCTTCGTCAAGGCTATGGACGACGTCAAGGCCGAAGGCAAGACCCTGCACCTCATGGGCCTTATGAGCCCTGGCGGTGTTCATTCTCACATGAACCACGTCGAGGCTCTGGTCAAGATGGCTGCCCAGCATGGCGTCAAGACCGTTCGCGTCCACGCCTTCATGGATGGCCGCGACGTCGACCCGCAGTCCGGTGCCGGCTACATGAGCGAGTTCTGCGCCTTCCTGGCTAAGATCTCCGAGGAGACCGGTTGCGACGCTCGCGTTGCCACCGTTTCGGGCCGCTATTGGGCCATGGACCGCGACAACCGTTGGGAGCGCATCCAGCGCGCCTACGACGTCATGGTCAACGCGTCCGATGCCGATACCGATCCCGTTGCCGGTATCAAGGCCTACTACGAGAAGGATCCGCGCGGCGACGAGTTCGTCGAGCCCTTCGCTGCCCACAACGAGGGCATTCACGAGGGCGACGCGGCCATCTTCTTCAACTTCCGTCCCGACCGCGCTCGTCAGATGACCCGCGTGTTCACGGACAAGGAGTTCGATGGCTTTGAGCGCGAGCAGATTAAGCTCTCGCACTTTGTGACGATGACCGAGTACGATCCGACGTTTGACGTCGAGGTCGCCTTCCCCAAGACGTTCCCCGAGAACGTCCTGGCCGACGTTATCGCCGCCAATGGCCTGAAGCAGCTGCACACCGCCGAGACTGAGAAGTACGCCCATGTGACGTTCTTCCTCAACGGCGGCATCGAGGAGCCCAAGGAGGGCGAGGACCGCGTGCTCGTCGCTTCCCCCAAGGTCGCTACCTACGATCTGCAGCCCGAGATGAGCGCTCCCGAGGTTACCGAGAAGCTCGTCGCCGCTATTAACGAGGGTCGCGCTGATTTCTACATCGTGAACTTCGCGAACTGCGACATGGTTGGTCACACTGGTGTCTTCGACGCCGCCGTTAAGGCCGTCGAGGCTGTTGACGATGCTCTGTCCAAGGTTGTCCCGGCGATTCTCGCTAAGGGCGGCTTTGCGCTGATTACCGCCGACCATGGCAACGCCGATCACATGTTTGACGTTGCTTCCGACGGTTCCAAGCATCCGTTTACGGCCCACACCACCAACCGCGTGCCGTTCATCATCGTTGATGAGAAGGCACAGCTCACCGGTATCGAGGACGGCCGTCTTTCCGATATCGCTCCGACCATGCTCACCATGGCTGGTATTGAGCCTTCCGCCGAGATGACGGGCCGCGTGCTCGCCACCGAGGCATAAGAGAAAACAAGTACCGTTTTCTAGTAAGGGGGTTGTCCACAATCGGACAACCCCCTTTTGGTGTTTCTGCCATTTCTGCCCCGTCCCCAAATGGCGGGTGGGGGAGCGTTGGGGGTTGTGGTACAGTACTGGAGTTTGAATTGTTCTATTAAGGAGCTTATCTATGGGTCCGTTTCAGATTCTTCTGTTTGTCGTTTGGGCTGTTTCTGCCGTGGCGCTGACGATTCTCGTCCTGATGCATTCCGGTAAGGGTACCGGCGTTTCGGATATGATCGCTAGCTCGCTGTATAACTCCAGCTCTGCAACGGGCGTCATGGAGCAGAACCTCGATCGCCTGACCGTCATCATGGCCGTCGTTTTTGCCGTGTGTGTCGTTCTGTGCATGTTCTTCTTCCCGCAGGGCATCGTTGGCTACTAAGCATCGGCGTATATACGTTTGTAAAGGGTCCCGCATGTTCGGGGCCCTTTTTGTTTACAGACTTGTAACAGAGTCAAAATATCCCCACATACTTCGCCCAACTAAAGAAATTCTCGACCGTTAACCGGAATTAGCCCCAAATCGTGAATAAAATGCGCTACTGTATTACAAAACGTTGGCCTGTTGTGCATAACCAGCCATAGCAGTGGGCGGCGTTTTGATGGTTCGGATCGGATTGTCTCGACATATGTCCGACTGAACATTTCTTTGTCCTATCTCATAAGGAGGATGGCATGGCTGATTCTATGTTCCACCAGCCCGTTATGGGTCGTCGCGCCTTTGTCGGCGGTACCCTTGCTGCGAGCTCCATGGCTTTTCTTGCCGCATGCGGCAAGAAGGGCGGCGACGCTTCCGGTTCTGAGTCCGGTTCGACGCTGAACTTCTACATCAACAACCCGGTCTGCATCGACCCCTACAACGTCCAGGAAGATCAGGGCACTCAGGTCAACTACCAGCTGTTCGACGCTCTGACCTCTTATGACGCCGAGAAGGGCAAGATCGTCCCGCTGGCTTGCGAGTCCTTCGAGGCCAACGACGATGCCACCGAGTTCACCTTCAAGATCAAGAAGGCCAAGTTCCACAACGGTGACGACGTTACCTCCAAGTCCTTCAAGCTCGCTTGGGAGCGTCTGGTCAACACCAAGTCGGCCATCGCTACCGAGTACGGCCCTTCCGAGGTCTCCTATCACCTTTCCATGGTCGAGGGCTATGACGATCTACTTGCCGGCAACGCTACCGAGCTCAGCGGTGTTACTTGCCCCGACGATGAGACCCTCGTCGTCAAGCTGTCTTCCGCTTACGCCGACTTCCCCTTCGTCGCCTCTCACCCGGCTCTGTCCCCGGTTCCCGAGTGCGCCGAGTCCGATGTCAAGAGCTTCTACCTTGCCCCGATCGGTAACGGCCCCTTCATGATGGACGGCAAGTGGGAGGATGGTCAGGAGATCAACCTCAAGAAGTTCGACGATTACTATGGTGACAAGGCCAAGATCGATGGCATCCACTTCCAGGTCATCAAGGATATGGAGACCGCCTACAAGGAGTTCCAGGCCGGTAACCTTGACATCTGCGACGTTCCCGTTGCTCAGATCGACGCTGCCAAGAAGGATCGCGGCGTGTCCAAGGACGGCTACACCATGGGTGACGGCGAGCGCATGCTGCTTGGCGCCGAGCCTTCCACCTACTACCTGACCTGCAACAACACGGCCGAGCCGTTCAACAACGCCGACCTGCGTAGGGGTATCTCCCTGGCCATTAACCGTGAGGCCATCTGCAAGACCATCTTCAAGGGTACCCGTACCCCCGCCGACGGCATTGTTCCTCCGGGCATCGATGGCTACAAGGAGGGCGCATGGGAGTTCTGCGCCTACGACGTCGACAAGGCTAACGAGTACCTCGACAAGGTTGCTCCCGCTGGCGCTAACGGCGATCGTGGCATTAACGTGACCCTTTCCTACAACCAGGACGGTGGCCACAAGGAGATCATGGAGTCCATCATCGGCGACCTCGCCAAGGTTGGCGTTACCGCTGTCTCCGATACCCCCGAGTGGTCTGCCCTGCTCGAGCAGTACCAGAACTTCAACTATCAGTTCGGTCGTCTGGGCTGGATTGCCGACTACCCGATCATGGACAACTTCCTGTATCCGCTGTTCCACTCCGACTCCCTCGGTGGCGACAACCGCTCCGGTTACAACAACCCCGAGTTCGACGCCAAGGTCGACGAGGCTCGTACCACGGTTGACGACGAAGAGCGCGTCGCTAAGATGCAGGAGGCCGACGCAATGGTCGCTGCCGACTGCCCGGTCATCCCGGTGATGTTCTACACGCACACCATCGCCGGCTCCGATCGCATCAAGCACCTCTATGTCGATCCGCAGAAGCACGCCGAGCTGGGTACCGCTGAACTCGCCTAAGAGTTTGCAGCTTCCGTGAGGGTCAAGTATTTACGTAGACCTCATGGGAAACATACAGTTCCCCCTAACCTGGGGTAAACTGGCTGATGGTAATTTTGGGATGCCGATCTGGCGATCGGCATCCCATTTAGGTTAATCCCTAGATAGGGGAGTGGTATGGGTAAGTACATCGTTAAACGTGTGCTTCAGTTCATCCCGGTGTTTTTGGGCGTTACGCTGATTCTGTTCGCCCTCCAGAATATCGTGCCGGGAGATCCGATCAAGCTGATCGGTGGAGACAAGGCTCTGTCCCCCGAGGTAGAGCTTCAGCTTCGCGTGCGCTATCACCTGGTCCAGACGGACGAGGACGGCAACGCGATTCTTGACGAGAACGGCGACCCCGTTCAAACGTCGCTCGTGGACCGTTACTTGTATTACATGAACGGCCTGCTTCATGGCGATCTGGGCAATTCGTACCAGCGCAAGCTGCCGGTTACGGAAATCTTTGCCCAGAAGTATCCGTATACGGTCAAACTTGCCGCGTGCGCCATCGTGCTCGAGGCAATCATGGGTATCGGTGCGGGTATCATTTCGGCGGTTAAGCGTTATTCCTTCTGGGATATTTTGGTAACGCTCACCACGTCGATCCTCGTTGCTGTTCCGGCCTTCTGGCTCGGTATGTTGCTGCAGCTGTTCTTTGGCGTCATTCTCAAGGATGCCACCGGCGGTGCATTCTCCATGCCGATCTCGGGTGCCGGCGGTGCCAGCTCTCAGTATCAGGATTGGATGCACTATGTGCTTCCGACCATTACGCTGGCTTCGGTTTCGACCGCTTATGCTGCCCGCATTATGCGCTCGCAGCTGCTTGACGTCATGAACCAGGATTACATCCGTACGGCAAAGGCCAAGGGTCTCTCCAATCGCGCGATCATCGTCAAGCATGCGCTTAAGAATGCACTCATCCCCGTCGTTACCTATATCGGTGTCGACTTTGGTGGCATGCTTTCGGGCGCCATCCTGACCGAGACGGTCTTTAACTGGCCCGGTATCGGCTATGAGGTCTATCGCGCCATTAGCATGCGTGACTGGCCCATCGTTATGGGCGGCGTTACGCTCATCGTCGTCGTCGTCATGGTGATCAACCTGCTCGTCGACATTAGCTATGCATTCCTCGACCCGCGCATCCGCCTTGGCGGTCCGTCGGATAAGGCCTAAGGGAGGTACGTCTCATGCAGGAAACTGATTCTCAGTCTCAGGAGCAGGCTACCGCCACCAAGGCCGCATCTGCTCCCGCCAAGTCCCGCACGCTGTGGGGCGACGCTTTTAAGCGTCTTCGCAAGAACAAGCTCGCCGTTATCGGTGTCTGCTGGATCATCATCGTCGTATTGGTTGCCCTGACCGCAGATTTGTGGGCTAAGCCCTGGCTCGGTTCGCCGACGGCTTCCGACTCGACTACCATGGCCGAGACGTCGCTGCTGGCTCCGTGTGCAGAGCACCCGTTTGGCACCGACGCCCTTGGCCGTGACATTCTCGTCCGCGTTATCTACGGTGCACGTGTTTCGCTTTCCGTCGGTATTATGGCCACCGCGATCTCCACGGTG
>CABUTR010000016.1 GCA_902494555.1 uncultured Collinsella sp. | reverse complement strand
CGGAGCATAGTTCCGTTAGCGCAGTTGGTGAAAGTACGTTAGCGGGTTCGGCGAAAGCACGTTAGCGCATTCGGCGAGATGCGTTTGCGAAAGTGGTCAATTTTAGATTAGCGCTAACAGCGGCGCGCTCCGGGGCGGTGAAGGCGCGGACCTCGGCGATCAACACCGCGAGGTCGCTGCTCACCACCGCGCCGGAGGGGCTCAGGTCGAGGTTCCGCGGCATGGGAGGGCCGAGGCTGATGGAGGAGCTCCCCTCCGTGCGCGCCGAGGGCGCGCCGGGCGCCGCGCTCGGCGCGCTGGCGGACCTGTGGGCGGCGGCGCGCGACGCGGCGCTCGACATGGAGCTCGCGATCGAGGCGTCCCTGGAGGAGAACTGCCCCGCGCTGCTGGCGATGTACGGGTGCGGGCCCGTGAGCGCGGCCAAGCTCGCGGTCGCGGCCGGGGACAACCCGGGCAGGCTGCGCTCCGAGGCGTCGTTCGCGGCGATATGCGGGGCCTGCCCCATCCCCGCCTCGAGCGGCAAGACCGTGAGGCACAGGCTCAACAGGGGCGGCGACCGGCAGGCGAACAGCGCGCTGCACGAGATCGCGAGGCAGAGGGTCATGCGCGACCCCGAGACCGCCGAGTACGCCGAGAGGGCCAGGGGGCGGGGAAAGAGCGACAGGGAGGTCATGAGGTGCCTCAAGCGCTACGTGGCCAGGGAGGCGTACCGGGCGCTGATGCACCCGCACGAGATCAGGAGGCCGGCGGACGCCTCGGAGCTCGTGGCGGCCAGGCGCGCGGCGAGGGTCAGCCAGGTGAGGGCGGCGTCCATACTGGGCACCAGCGAGAAGTACATCTCGATGCTGGAGAGGGGCCAAAGGGAGCTCAAGCCCATAAGGAGGGCCTACGAGGCATGGGTCGAGGCCGGACTTCCGCTCGATTGGGACAGGCAGGCCTTCGAGGCCGAGCGCAAAATGGATTCTAAAAAACACCTTGCCAAATAGGAGCGTCAGGACGCAAAGAGGCTCGCCGCACGAAGTGCGCAGCGAGCCTCTTTGCATGTCCGAGGACACCAATTTAATTTAGCGTGGTTCCCTAAAGGACGACAACGCAGGAGACCCGGCAAGGCCGGGAGCACTTTGTCTCGCAAACATTCCGCAGCCGCGAAGCGGCGAGGACGTTTGAGAGGCAAAGTGCGTAGGCCTTACCGGGTCTCCGGTGGGAGTTGAGTCCCTTTAGAACTTGTTGTGGAAGGTACGCGCAATGACCTCGTCCTGCTGCTCCTTGGTGAGCGTGTGGAAGTTCACGGCATAGCCGGAAACGCGGATGGTCAGCTGCGGGTACTTCTCGGGGTGAGCCTGAGCGTCGAGCAGCGTCTCACGGTTGAAGACGTTGATGTTCAGGTGGTGGCCACCCTTCTCGGCGTAAGCGTCGAGCATGTGGACCAGGTTATCGGCCTGGGTCTCGGAAACTTCAGAAACCTTCATAATGTGTCTCCTTCGATTAATAGGCGCCGGCCGAAACCGGCGCACTAATCAGTAATCGTTATTGTTAGTATAGCACTAACAATAGTTACTCGCCCAGCTGATCAAGGTCGATATCGCCAAAGAACACCTGATCCTCCTTGCCGAGCGCACTCGGGATGATGGAGAAGGTGTTGGAGATGCCGTCCTGAGCATCGCGGAACGGGAGCTTGGAAACCGAAGACAGCGAAGCGATGGCGCCGTGGCTATCGCGCTTGTGCATGGGGTTAGCACCCGGGGCGAACGGCTGGCCAGCCTTGCGGCCGTCGGGCGTGGAGCCGGTCTTCTTACCGTATACGACGTTGGAGGTAATGGTCAGAACCGAGGTCGTGGGCACGGAGTTGCGATAGGTGTCGTTCATGCGGATGTACTCCATGAACTGGTGCACAACGTCGTGAGCGATCTGGTCGACGCGGTCGTCGTCGTTACCGTACTTGGGGAACTCGCCCTCGGTCTCGAAGTCGACGATGATGCCGTTCTCGTCACGGACGGGGTGGACCTTGGCGTACTTGATGGCGGACAGGGAGTCAGCCACGACGGAAAGGCCAGCGATGCCCGTAGCGAACCAGCGGTGCACGTGCTTGTCGTGCAGAGCCATCTGAATGCGCTCGTAGCAGTACTTATCGTGCATGTAGTGGATGATGTTCAGCGAGTTGACGTACACGCCAGCGAGCCACTTCATCATGTCGTTGTACTTGGCCACAACGTCGTCGTAATCGAGCGTATCGCCCTCGACGGCGCGATACTTGGGGCCGACCTGCTTCTTGGAGACCTCGTCAACACCGCCGTTGAGTGCGTACAGCAGGCACTTGGCCAGGTTGGCGCGGGCGCCGAAGAACTGCATCTCCTTGCCGATGCGCATGGAGGACACGCAGCAGGCGATGCCGTAGTCGTCGCCGTGGTAAACGCGCATGAGGTCGTCGTTCTCGTACTGGATCGAGGAGCTGGCGACAGAAGTCTTGGCGCAGAACTTCTTGAAGTTCTCGGGCAGACGGGTCGACCACAGAACGGTCATGTTGGGCTCGGGGCTGGTACCCATGTTCTCGAGCGTGTGCAGATAGCGGTAGCTCATCTTGGTAACGAGCGTACGGCCGTCGACACCCATGCCGCCGATGGACTCGGTGACCCACTGCGGGTCGCCGGTGAACAGGGCCTGGTACTCGGGGGTACGGGCAAACTTGACCATGCGGAGCTTCATGATGAAGTGATCCACGAACTCCTGGATCTGCTCCTCGGTGAAGGTGCCGTTGGCAAGGTCGCGCTCAGCGTAGATGTCGATGAACGTAGAGGTACGGCCGATGGACATAGCGGCGCCGTTCTGCTCCTTGACGGCAGCAAGGTAGGCGAAGTACATCCACTGGATGGCCTCCTGCGTGTTGGTAGCAGGGTTGGAAATATCGAAACCATAGGTCTCGGCCATCATCTTGAGCTCGCCGAGGGCGCGGATCTGCTCCTGCAGCTCCTCGCGATCACGGATGTTGTCGGCGGTCATGACCGTCGGAGTGGAAGCCTTCTGGGCCTCCTTGTCCTTGATCAGGTAGTCGACGCCGTACAGGGCGACACGACGGTAGTCGCCGATGATGCGGCCGCGGCCATAGCCATCGGGCAGACCGGTGATGATGTGAGCCGAACGGCAGGCGCGCATCTCGGGGGTGTAGACATCGAAGACGCCGGCGTTGTGGGTCTTGCGCTCGAAGGTGTAGCGCTCGACAACGTTCTCGTCGACCTTGTAGCCGTGCTGGCTGGCAGCCTGGCAAGCGATGCGGATACCACCGTTGACGTGCAGCGCGCGCTTGAGCGGCTTGTCGGTCTGGAGGCCAACAATGGTCTCCTTGTCGCGATGGGCATTATCGATGTAGCCAGCGGGGTGGCTCACGATACCCGTGACGGTCTTGGTGTCCATATCGAGGACACCGCCCTGCTCGCGCTCCTTGAGCAGCAGGTCGAGAACCTCGCCCCACAGCTCCTTGGTACGCTCGGTCGGACCTACGAGGAACGACTCGTCGCCCTCGTAGGGGGTGTAGTTCTTCTGGATGAAGTCTCGGACGTCAACCTCTCCCGTCCAGATACCTTCCTTGAAGCCTTCCCATGCCTCCTGCATTGTGTAACCACGCTCCTAGTTACGTGTAATGCGGCGCTCTCTCACACCGCTGCTTATTGAATTCTTGAATTATCGGCTTGCACTACCGGCTTCTTCCGTTCTTCACCACACGTTGGTGCAGGAAAAACGTTTGTCCACCTTGGAACTACAACCCAAAACCCAAGATTTCACCCGTTTGAGAAGGATAACATAGCGACCCTCTCCATCTGGGCTGTTATATGTTTCTTTTTTTATATCATAAAGGCGTTTTTTACAAACCCGCAGGAAATGCGAGCGCGAACAACTACCGTTCACCGATTTGTATGTTATTTTTCCTTGCCTTTGTACGACGTTCGCTCTAGCTGTTATGCCAGCTTTAGCAGGGTAAAGTGTCCCAGAGACCCTACAGAAACTGCAGGGCGGCCACGGGATCCCCCGTGGCCGCCCTGTGACGTAGCTAGTTTTTAGCTTTGATTGCCGCTTGGCATTAGGCGGCTGCGGCGGCCTTGTCGGTCGTTGCCTTGCTATCGCCGTTGCCCTGGCCCTCAAAATGCTTGTAGCACCAGCTGGTGACCAGCGGGGTCAAAATAGCCGTCACGATTGCGCAGGCAGCAACCTGTGCCGTAGCCGTCGCGAGCACCGCACCGCCGTACAAGGCCTCGTTGACGCTTGCCATGGCAGCAGGCGTGGCCACATTGGCTCCGGCGCAGCTCGAAATGGCCGCACCTGCGACACCCGTACCGCCCGTGAGCTTATCGACCGCGATGACGGGAATTGCAAAGACCACCGAGCAGATCACGCCGAGCAGAATACCGGGAAGACCGCCATTAATGAGCTGGCCAAAGGTCATGGTCGAACCCATGGCAAAGAAGACGAGCACGATGATGGCGGAAAGTGCCGGAGCCATCATCTTTTTAAAGCTGGGGAAGAGGTTGCCCAGGATAATGCCAACGACGATCGGCAGGATGGCGCCCACGAGCGACCAACCGATCGGAGCCTGACCGGCAGCGCCGAGCACGATCATCGTGACCGGAGGGCCGACAACCAGCGTAGTGATGGCGACGGCGCCACGCTCGGCCTCGTTACCCATGGTGCCCATCAGTCCAGCGTACATAGCGTTGTTGGCACCCGTGCAAGCGGCCAGCATCACCATGGCCGAGATGCCAAACAGGTTGTCGTTGAACACATAAAGGATGAGCAGCGACACGGCAACGACCACGATTTGCTTGACGGCAATGATGATGGCGCCGCGGGCAGCAGCGGCGGGAGCGCTCTTAAACGAAATCGTCGTACCGACGATGAGCAAAAAAGCGCCAACAAGCGGGCCTGCGCCCTGCTGGGTCATGCCGAGCGTAAAGCTGCCGAGCGTTTTGAATAGGTCGGGGAATAGCGTGTTGAGCAGGCAGCCCAGCAAAAGCGGCACCAAAATATTGGCACCCGGAATGGAGGACATCTTAAAGAACGGCTCCTTTGCCGCCGGCGCCTCCACCGCAGTCGATTCACTCATATATATCTCCTTTGGATGCATGCGAATCGTAGCCGCACGCGCCTATGTTAGAAAGAAGGCGACAACCCCGAGTCGCCAGGGTCGCCGCCAAACGATCACCGCGGGGTATTACCCGTCCAGGACGATGCCGCCGTCGCAGTCACCGATCTCGCCGTTCACGAAGCTGGCGAGGTCGGATGCGAAGAACAGCACCATCTGTGCAGGCTCGCTGGCCTGGGCGGCGCGGCCCAGAGGAATACCGTTGATGATGCGCTGAGAGTTCTCGTCAGAGAGAATCGAGGTCATATCGGTCAACGTGAGCGACGGGCACACAGCGTTGCAGCGGACGCCAAACTTGCCGCCCTCCTTGGCGACCGCCTTGGTAAGGCCATTGACACCGGCCTTGGAGCTCGCGTAGGCCGCGGTGCCGAGCAGGCCGCCGCCGATCTTGCCAGCAACAGAGCTTACGTTGACGATAGTGCCGGCATGGGCCGCCTTAAAGTGCGGGTACACGGCGTTCATCATGGTAAAGGTACCGTTGAGGTTGATGTCGATGGTGCGACGCCACTCGGTGTCGTCGATCTCGTCGAACTTCTTGGTGCTGATGACGCCAGCGCAGTTGATCAGGATGTTGGTTTGCGGCAGGTCCGTAAAAATCTGCTCGACGGTCTCGCGCGCCTTGGGCGCATCGGCAACATCGAGCTGATAGAACTTGTTGCCCTCGCCGAGTTCGGCCACCGCGGCCTCGCCCTTAGCAGCGTTCCTTGCGATGAGCGCGACATGTCCGCCGCCCGCGACGATGCCCTTGGCGATCTCGAGGCCAATGCCCTGAGTGCCGCCCGTGACAATCGCGGTCTTGCCCGTGAAGTCAAATGCCATGACTCCATCCCCCTTTATGTAAGGTGTCTCCTTGCGGGAAGTTGGAGCATCGCACGTGGCGATTATATGAGTCCCAGTCGTCATGGTGGTGACAACCCCTCGCCTAACCGCGTGCATAATAGTTCTTTGAAACGCTTCAACAATTGAATGATTTTAAGTCTTAATGCACTCTTAATATTGCCTAGCGGCCAAGTAGATTTTTGGGACATGCCTAGAAATCCACCGAATGGGATGGTTGAGCGGGGGTATCATCTTCCACCGGAAATAGTTTCTATTGTTAGGAGTTTTCGGTGGAAGATACCGATTTCCGTGAACTTGGGCGTCAGCTCCTTACCGAGTTTGGCAGCATGCATCAGCGCATTTCGCGCTTTGCGGACAAAGCCCTCAGCGGCGAGATGGCCGTCATGCGCGCCCTCATACTCGCCGGCGGTTCGCTCACGCCGAGCGAACTCGCCGATCGCGCCTGGGTCTCGAGCGCCCGCATCGCCAATATCCTACGCGCTCTCGAAGCCAAGGGCTGGGTCGAGCGCGAGCACTCAAAGACCGACCGTCGTCGCGTACACGTCACGGTGACCGACAAGGGATTCCAGGATCTCGAAATCAAACGCCGGGAATTCGAGGACCGCACCGCGGCTTTCCTCGAACAGCTCGGCGAAACAGATACCCAAGAGATGGTGCGTCTTCTAAGGCGTGCCAACGAAATTATCGACCACAATCAAGAAAGGAGAGATGCCGAGTGAGGATTCTCAAGCTCTTTAAAAAGCATGTCCTGGCACTGCTCGCAGCTATCGTACTTATCGTAATCAGCTGCAACGCCGATCTGGCGCTGCCTACCTATATGAGCGACATCGTCGACGTGGGCGTGCAGCAAGGCGGCATCGCCTCGCCCGTGCCCGACACCATTCGCGCCGAATCGCTCGACGACCTCGAACTCTTTATGAGCGCCAAGGACGCCAAAGCTGTGGAGGCCGTGTTTAGTAAGGCGGACAATAACGGCATTCGAACGTACAAGGGCACCGAGGAGGAGCGCGGCGACGGCGACAAGATTGCCGACATCATGAGCCTGCCTGAGACCGTCGTGCTCGCCTTCAACCAGGGCATTGACGCCGACTCCATGGGCGACATGACCGGCGCATCCACCGAGGCAAGCGATGGCGGCGCCGCGCAGAGCATGCCCACCCCCGAGCAGATGGCAGCGATGACGCCCGAGCAGCTCGCCGAGATGCAGCAGAAGGCCGCAGCCGCGCAGAGCATGCAAAAGCAGATCGACGCCGACGGCGGTAAGATCACCATGAAGAGCCTGCGCCTAGGCGTTGAAGGCGGTCTTATCGATCAGGGCAAGCTCGTCGAGGGCGCCAACGATATGGCTGACAAAATGGGCTCCATGTCGGGCTCCATCGTCACCCAGCGCGCCGTGAGCTACGTGCAGGACGAGTACAAGGCACAGGGCATCGACCCCGCCGACGTGCAGAACGCCTACCTGGGCCGCATGGCGACCACGATGTTTGGTCTGTGTCTGGTGTCGCTGGTCGCCACCATCCTGACCGGCGCCGTGGCTTCGCGCACCGCCTGCTCCATCGCCCGCGACCTGCGCCGCGAGACCTTCAACAAGGTTATGCACTTCTCGCCGGCCGAGGTGGGCAAGTTTAGCCAGGCCTCGCTCATCACCCGCTGCACCAACGACATTCAGCAGATTCAGATGGCCGCAACCCTGTTTATCCGCATGTGCCTGATGGCTCCCGTCATGGGCATCGTCGCCGTCATGCGCGTCCTGGCCAACCATACCGGCCTGGAGTGGACCATCGCTGTGGCCATCATCGCGGTTTCGGCTGTCGTCGGCGTGCTCATGGGCCTCACCATGCCCAAGTTCAAAAAGATGCAGAGCTTTGTTGACCGCGTGAACCTTACCGCCCGTGAGCTGCTCGACGGCCTTATGCCCATCCGCTCGTTCAACCGCGAGGAGCATGAGCTCGAACGTTTTGACAAGGCGTCACTCGACCTGATGACCACGCAGCTCTACACCAACCGCGCCATGAGCTTTATGATGCCGCTCATGATGCTCGTCATGAACTGCATCACCGTGCTTATCGTCTGGTTTGGCGCGCAGGGCGTGTCCGACGGCGTGATGCAGGTCGGCAACATGATGGCGTTTATCTCCTACACCATGCAGATCGTCATGGCGTTTATGATCCTCACCATGGTTTCGGTCATCCTGCCCCGCGCCGAGGTCGCAGCCGAGCGCGTGGAAGAGGTCATCACCTGCCCCACGAGCATCAACGACCCCGCCTCGCCCAAACTGCCCGCTGCCAGCGCGCCGCGCGGCGAGCTCACCTTCCGTGACGTGAGCTTCCAGTATCCCGATGCCCGCGCCGACGTCATTAGCGGCGTAAACTTCACCACGCACGCCGGCCAGATGCTCGGCATCATTGGTTCCACGGGCTCGGGCAAGTCCACGCTTGTACAGTTGATTCCGCGCCTGTACGACGTCACAGGCGGCAGCATTTCGCTCGACGGCATCGACGTGCGCGACATGACCCTCTCTGAGCTGCGCCGCCGCATCGGTTATATTCCGCAGCAGGGTCGTCTGTTCTCGGGTACCGTCGAGAGCAACCTCAAGTTTGCCGGCGACATGGTGAGTGACGAGGATATGCGCCAGGCAGCACGCGTCGCCCAGGCGGAAGACTTTATCGCCGAGCGCGAGGGCGGCTACGACTCCCCCATCAGCCAGGGCGGCTCCAATGTCTCGGGCGGTCAGCGCCAACGCCTGGCCATCGCCCGCGCGTTGGCCAAAAAGCCCGAGGTCGTGGTGTTCGATGACTCGTTTAGCGCCCTCGACTACAAGACCGACGCGCGCCTGCGCGAGGAGCTCGCCAAAAACGTCACCGACGCCGCGCTCGTGGTCGTGGCGCAGCGTATCGCGACCATCATGCACGCCGACCAGATCATCGTGCTCGACGACGGCCACGTAGTGGGCACCGGCACGCACGAGGAGCTGCTGCGCAGCTGCCCGGCGTACCTGGAGATCGCACAGTCGCAGCTTTCCGCCGAGGAGCTGGGGCTTACCCAAGAAGAAATTTCAGCCGTCATGGAAGGAGGCGAGCGCTAATGGCAGACGAGACCAAGACTCAGATTCCCAAGCCCACCCGCCAGCGTGGTCCCATGGGCCGCATGGGCGGCATGCGTCGCGGCGAAAAGGCCAAGGACTTTAAGGGCACCATGAGGCAGCTGCTCGGCTATATCGGCCAGCACAAGATTGCCGTGTTTGCCGCCGTCGCCTTTGCCGTGTGCTCGGTCATCTTTAACATTGTGGGACCCAAGGTGCTCGGCCAGGTTACGACCAAGCTGTTCGAAGGCCTGGTTGCCAAGGTCAACGGCACCGGCGACGTTGACTTTGACTGGATCGCCAAGACGCTCGGCTTTTTGCTCTGCCTGTATCTGGCGAGCTCTGTCTGCAGCCTGATCCAAGGCTGGCTCATGACCGGCGTCACGCAAAAGATTTGCTATCGCATGCGCAAGGAGATCGCCGCCAAGATTGCCGTCGTGCCGATGAGTTACTTCAACGGCCACAGCAAGGGAGACGTACTCAGCCGCATCACCAACGACGTCGATACGCTGGGTCAGTCGCTCAACCAGAGCGTGACGCAGCTCATCACGTCGGTGACGCAGATTATCGGCGTGCTCGTCATGATGCTTTCGATCAGCCTGCCGCTTACCGGCGTCACCGTGCTCACGCTGCCGGCAGCCGCGATTATCCTGACTGTGATGATTCACTTCTCGCAGCCGTACTTCCGCGAGCAACAGCAGGTTCTGGGCGCCGTCAACGGCATTATCGAGGAGGACTTTGCCGGCCAGAACGTCATTCAGGTGTTCGACCGCGCCGAGGCCTCGATCGAAGAGTTCGACCGTCAAAACGACCGTCTCTTTATTAGTGGCTGGCGCTCGCAGTTCCTGTCGGGCCTGATGATGCCGCTTACGAGCCTGGTGGGCAACATGGGCTACGTGGGCGTCGTCGTGGTGGGCGCACAGCTCGCGCTGACCGGCAATGCCACGCCCGGCGACATCCAGAGCTTTATCCAGTACGTTCGCAACTTTACGCAGCCCGTGCAGCAGCTGGGCAACGTGAGCAACACGATGCAGTCGATGGCCGCCGCAACCGAACGCGTCTTTGAGTTCTTGGCCGCGCCCGAGGAGGAGCAGAAGGCCGACGCCCAGATTCCCGAGAAGCGCCCCGGCCACGTTGAGTTCGACCACGTCAAGTTTGGCTACACGCCCGACAAGACCATCATCCACGACTTTAGCTGCGAGGCACAGCCCGGTCAGACCATCGCCATCGTCGGCCCCACCGGCGCCGGCAAGACCACGCTCATTAAGCTGCTGCAGCGCTTCTACGACGTGGACGGCGGTTCGCTGCGCGTCGAGGGCGTCGACGTGCGCGACTGGGACCGCGCGGCACTGCGCGGCGAGTTTGCCATGGTGCTGCAGGATACCTGGCTGTTTAACGGCACCATCCGCGAGAACATCCGCTACGGACGTCCCGATGCGACTGACGCCGAGGTCGAGGCCGCCGCGCGCGCCGCACGCTGCGACCACTTTATCCATACGCTCGCCGGCGGCTACGACTTTATGATCAATGAGGAGGGCACCAACCTCTCACAGGGCCAGCGCCAACTCGTGACCATCGCCCGCGCCATTTTGGCCGACCGCCCGGCGCTGATTTTGGACGAGGCGACCTCCAACGTCGATACCCGCACCGAGGAGCTTATTCAGCGCGCCATGGATGCGCTGATGCAGGGCCGCACGAGCTTTGTCATCGCGCACCGCCTATCCACGATCCGCAACGCCGACGTAATCTTGGTGATCCGCGACGGCGACATCGTCGAGAAGGGCACGCACGACGAGCTGCTCGCCCAAGGCGGCTTCTACGCCGACCTGTACAACTCGCAGTTCGACGAGGCGGCGTAAAACCGGCGGCAAACAACCGCAATACCCAAAAACGGGGGCGCAGAATGAACTGTGCCCCCGTTTTTTGTTCTGCGGCCCTCGAACCGCCTCCCCCGGGACCTGATTAACGGCCTCCCTCAAGGCCCCGTGGACAAAAAATGGCAAATATGAGTACTGTCACCTTTTTAGTAACAGCCAAAACTGCCCCAAACGACCTCTTTGCGGCCTAGATATGCCTTCAAATTGATCAAAATGCCCGGTGCATGCTTCTGTGTGCCAACGTTAATGAACATATTTACTGTTGTATCTATTATCTTGTAAGATCAATATGATACTACGCTAGCAACAGTACTCATATTTGCCATTTTTTGTCCACAGGGTATGCCGCAGAAGATCCAACTTGCTCCAGCGTGCCGTACGCTGGCCCTCCCCTTCCAGCAAGCGCCGACATTTCCCCAGATAAAACCGACCAAAATAAACCTGTCCCTTTTCGGCAGGTTTCACTTGCACTTTAGCGTGCGACAGCGGATAATGCCGAGCATTCGAGAATTCGCCAATTGTTGCCGTTAATTGATAAAGGAGGCCCCATATGGCCATGGAATTCAAGCGCAGGTTGCCGATCCCCATGGAGATCCGCGAGGAAATGCCGCTTTCCGCCGAGCTTACCGCCAAAAAGCAGGCATTCGACGCCGAGGTCGCCAAGGTCTTTACCGGCGAGGACGCACGCAAAGCGCTCATCATCGGCCCGTGCTCTGCCGACCGCGAGGACTCGGTGCTTGAGTACATGAACCGACTGGCCAAGGTCGCCGAAGAGGTCAAGGACAAACTCATCATCATTCCGCGCGTCTACACCAACAAGCCGCGCACCAAGGGCACTGGCTACAAAGGCCTGCTGCACAACCCCGACCCCGAGGCGCCCGATGACCTGCTCGAAGGCGTCAAGGCCATCCGCCACATGCACCTGCGCGTCATCGAGGAGACCGGTTTCTTTACCGCCGACGAGATGCTCTACCCGTCCAACTACCAGTACCTCGTCGACTTGCTGAGCTACGTTGCCGTGGGCGCGCGCTCGGTCGAAAACCAGGAGCATCGCCTGGTGTCGAGCGGCATTTCGGTGCCCGTCGGCATGAAGAACCCCACCGCCGGTTCCACCACCGTCATGCTCAACTCCATCTACGCCGCCCAGGCACATCAGAGCTTTATCTTCCGCAACTGGGAGGTTGAGTGCGACGGCAACCCGCTCGCACACGCCGTCATGCGTGGCTACATCGGTCTCGACGGTCGCACCTACCCCAATTACCACTACGAACACCTGGAACGCCTGGCCGAGCGCTATACCGAGCATGCCGGCTACGCCAACCCGGCGGCGGTCATCGACTGCAACCACGACAACTCGGGCAAGCGCCCGCTGGAGCAGTACCGCATTTGCAAGGAGGTGCTCGACAGCTGCCGCCGCAACGAGTCCATCTCCAAGCTGGTCAAGGGCTTTATGATCGAATCCTACCTGGAGGACGGCAACCAGCCTGTCGACGGCGGCGTCTTTGGCAAGTCCATCACCGACCCGTGCCTGGGCTGGGAAAAGACCGACTACCTCATCCACGAGATCGCGGAGCGGGTGTAGGTTACGGCGTTTTACCAAACGCCGTAACCGGCCGACGCTGCAAACCCGCCAGAGCGGCAATCTGCCTTTCAGCTTCGACGGCATGACCAAAAGGTCAATGCCGCCTCGCTTCAAGGCACCTTGCTCGCTCTGACGGGTTTTCGCTGACGTTTTTATACCAGCATCGTTACCAAAGCTGGCACTTGGGGACGCTCCTTTTGGGGTAGTCGTTGGGGACGTTCTTTAATGACTGGTCGTTTAAGAACGTCCCCAACGACTACCCAGAATGAGAGTGGATAATCTCCCGTTTTTGGCCTATACCAGCGCTAAAAGTGGGAGATTATCCACTCTCATCGAGCAAGTGTCCGAAAATCCGCCCTCATTCCTTCTTAGGACCCTCCGTCCCCGAGGATTCGAGGCTCGTCTGCCGAATGATTGATGCGGGCGCTCTGCGGCCATGTCACACTCAGAGGTGGCCTGACCCAACTTGGAAGGAGCCTCCATGAGCCTTGACAACGTAACCCTGCGCGCCGCCACGCTCGATGACCTGGCCGGCATCGCCGCCATCTACAACCAGCTGTGGTGCAACACGCTGCGCAACCGCGGCGACGTCGAAGCTGCCGATTTCTGCGCGCGCTTTAACATCGCCATGCAGCTGCAGCGCTCCCCCATCGCACTCGTCGCCGAGACCGAGGGCCGCATTATCGCCGCCTGCTGCATCGGCATCTTCGAGGACGGCAAGCCGCGCACCAATCCCACGTGGGAGCCCTGCTATAACGAGATGTTCGCCCAGGCAACCGAGATGGCAAAGACCGCCGATGCCAAGCTCGAGGGCTCGCTCTTTGGAGACAGCCGCGAAAAGGCCACAGCGGATCGCTTTGCCGCCACAGGCAACGAATATGCCCAGGGTCAGCTCAACTTGATTATCATTGTTCCTGAATGGCAGGGCAAGGGACTCGGCCGCGAGCTCATCGACCTTGCGCGCGCCGAGCTCGCCAAGGCAGGCTGCACCAAATTCTTTCTGATGAGCGACTGCAACTCCGACTGGCAGTTTTACGAGCACCTCAACATGAAGCGCATCCTAGAGGACCACAGCCAAGACACCGGTGGCGGATTTATCGTCTATATGTACGGAGGCACGCTCTAAGTACCCCTTCAATCAAGGTGCGCCGGGCACCCGGCCCTTGGCCTCTGCCCAGGAATAACCCAGGGGGCCGGACCGCCCGTCCCTAAACCTGCCCGACAGCGCGATATCTCGTCGCCCGAGCGCGCCCCTCTTTAACGAGTGCGCCTTCCTCAAGCAAACCGTTGATAACCCGCAGCGTCACGTCGCGCCCAGTTCCCAGAGCGTCCGAAGCATCCTGGCGCGTAAAACCGCGGGGCCGCTCAAGGGCAAAGCGAATCAAGGCGCGAGCGTATCCACCACGTCGCTCGTCCGAGACATCCTGTAGCATCGCGGACGCCTTGCACGCAACATCAAAGCCAAGCTCCTCCACGAGCTTGGCACGCACCTCGTGGCCGCAGTCGCCATTCATCGACACGTGCCCCTCTCGCTGCGCTCGCACGGATGCAAACGCCTGCGAAACATCGGGCGGCAGCGCCCCTTCCCGCTCGAGCTGCTCATAATCGCTGTAATCCCCACGCAAGTTGGGACCGCTATTGCCACGAGGCGTCAGATAGGAATTGCGCACGGCGTTGACGTTGGGCAGCGACAACCTAAACATTGCAGGGTAGGCGCAGACTTCGGGTTCCAACCCTTCCGCCTCATAGAGCGCACGAATCCCCTTGAGGCCCGTTCCAAACGCCTCAACCATCCCCAGACGCAAAAAGAGCAGTTGCAGCTTTGGATTCCGAGCGTCCGAGCCGCCCGCAAGCGCCTCCTCGACGCTGATGTGCTGCGGCCCTCCCGCATTGGTAAATTCAAGCGCCGTACGGCTCATCTTGATAAGAGACGCCACCGAAGATTCGTAGTCGCGATGGATAAACAGGTTCAGAATTCCCTCTCGAACAGCCTCGCGGGGATAGTCGTCCTTATCTATGCGATCGAGCCTTCCCGGCACAAAGTACATACGCGTTGCGTTCGATATATTGAGGAACCGTTCGATATCCTCTATCTGCCTGAAGATCGAGCCCTCGCCATCCTGACGGTCGATAAACTCGGTATACGCATCGTCGTTGAAGAGGCCAGCGCGGACTGCAAAGGGGTTTTGGTCAGAGACCAGCAGTGCCAAATTGGTGTAAAAGCCCAACTCATCGATAAGGCCGAGATTCTTTTGAGAGGTTTGGTCAAACGTAATCTCCGCGCGCCTAAAGACCCGCTCGGCTTCAAAAAACGTCAAGCTCTGTTCATGAGAGCGCGCGGTCTCAAAATAATCGCCGTCGGTGCGCTTGATCATCGAGCGGATCTGGGCCATCTCGATAGGAACGTTGGCAGGACCTAGGCGCCGATATACCCCGGCGGGAACAAATCCCTTCGAGCACAGGCAGTACGGCTTGTGAGGACCCGCTTCCACCTCGATTTTCACCAACGCTGCGCCATCGATGTCCAATGCGGAGACCGTCGTGATTTCAGAAACGTCGGGATACACGCCATCGGTTATTGCATTAGAGCATTGAAGCATGGTGGCATCGATATCGTCCACGCCGACGATGCTGCCAAAATCGTCGATTCCGATATACAAGGTACCGCCATTCGAATTGGCAAACGCCACCACAGCTTTGAGCAGCTTAGGGGTAAATGTGCACTTGAACTCCACGGTCTCACTTTCAACAAGCTGCATGCTACCCCCTATCATCGACTATCGACGATTCTAGACCAACTATCGACGATAAGCAAGGCCCCTGGTATCCTCGCTTAGACCCGAGTGCCCGCGTGCAACGCTGCCCGCCGCACGCAAAAGGGCCCGCCAGCGTGTGCGCCAGCGGGCCCCAGGTCATATCGACACTACCCCGTGTGCCTGCAACCGCATCTACTTGCAGCGCGCCTTGGGCTGCTGCTGGGTGATGCAGTGAATGTTGCCGCCGCCGTAAATAACCTCGCGAGTCATGATACCGATGACTTCACGGTCCGGATAAGCAGCCTGGATATCCTTGAGCGCCTGGGCGTCATTGGGATCGCCGAACTGCGGTACAAGCACCGCACCGTTGATGGGCAGGAAGTTGAGGTAGCTCGGCTCGAAAGCGTCCTCGGGGGTACGCGGCAGCACACCCTCGACCGGATCGATGGTCGATGCCTCCTCCTCGGTCATATATACCGAGGTCGCAGGCATAATCACCTTGTGGATCTTGAGCTTGCGGCCACGGGCATCCGTCGTCTCGGAAAGCGTCTTATACGCCTCTTGGCACTCCTTGTAGAACTTATGGTTGGGATCATCGGTCCACATGCAGCAGACCTCGCCGGGCGCACTAAAGCATGCGACGTCGTCCACGTGCCCGTTGGTCTCAAACGGGTCGATGCCGTCCTTGATCCAAACGACCTTCTCGATGCCCAGGTACTCGGCAAGCTTCTCCTCGATCTGCTCCTTGGTGTACTGGGGGTTGCGGTCCTCATTGAGCAGGCACATCTCGGTGGTCACCACGGTGCCCTGGCCGTCGCAGTTAAACGAGCCGCCCTCGAGGATGTAGTCCTCGGGACGATAGCGGTTGACCTGCTCGAGCTGCGCCACCTGCAAGCCGATGCTCGCATCCTTGTCCCACGGGAAATACAGACCGTCGATAAAGCCGCCATACGCGTTAAAGTGGAAGTGCGAGAGTGCCACGTCGCCCTTGTCGTTGACAAGAAACGCCGGGCCGGGGTCGCGGATCCAGGAGTCGTTGTACTCCATATGAATCACGCGCACGTTCTCAACGCCATCGAAAATCTCGCACACCGCAGGGAAATCCTCGGCATTGACACCAACGGTGATGGGCTGAAAACGTGCAACGGTCTTGATGATCTCGGTGAAGACCTTCTGCGCCGGCTTGGCACCGCAGCGCCACACGTCGGAGCGATGCGGCCACAGAATCCAGGTACGCTCCTGCTCCTCATACTCGCCGGGCATATAGAACCCGTCCTTCTTAGGTGTGGACTCACTCTCGTAGATGGTCTTCATTTCAAGCTCCTAAATTTCGGTGCTTTTGCTTGACGAGACCATGATGCGGCCGCACCGAGATGTTCTCAATGGTCCCTCGAGCCCCTTTCAGCGACCGACGGTATACCATTCGCTGACCTAAAGTTCTATTCAGGCCGAGAACATGACATACTGGGTTCCACAATGGAAAGGACGCCCTATGCCCCCATGCAATAAACAGCAAACTATTGAGCTGGACAGTACGACCTGGACCGCCCTCAACGAGCTCGCACTCGCAATCCACGCATCACACGGTGTCGATATGCTGCAAAAGGAGACCCTCGAGGGAACGACAGGACTCGTGCCTCATCGGATCGCCATGTTCGACCTGATCGAAGCGGCAAGCAGTGATGCGCCACGCTACGTCCACCCCGCAAGCAGCGGAATGGACGACCGCGCACTGAGCGACTACTACAACCGCTACGCCGCGATGGACTATACAACATGGAGCTTTGACCTACATAAGGTCGGCGTCTACCGCGACCTCGACCTCGTCGACGTCGAGCGACGCGACGCCACGCCCATCTATCGCAAATGGATGGAACCGCAGGGCGTCTACTTTGGCTGCACGGCCACACTCGCGCACAACGACAGCCCGCTGGGAAGCATCACCCTGTTTCGCGAACGCACGGCCGGGGACTTCACCGACACCGAGCTCGCAATCCTGCTCGAAATCGCTCGGCACGCGAGCCTCGCGCTCGCCAACCTCTATCCTCGGGGCATTAAACTCACCCAGACCGAAGACACAAACCATCTGAACGCCTTCATTACAGAACACAATATCCAACCGCGCGAAGCCGAAGTCATGCGGCTCATGCTCGACGGCAAAACGAACAAACAGATGGCAAACGAGCTATTCATAAGCGAGTCAACCGTCAAGAAGCACGTCAACGCCATCTATCGCAAGCTCGGCGTCAGCAACCGCCTGGGCCTCATGACTGCCACGCAAAACATCCCGCGATAAAAAGGGCGCCCTCCATGCGGAGAACGCCCTTTGGTTTCGCCATTTGAATTATTGTCGGCTCTGGCTCAAAGAGTAGACAGGTTTATTTTGGCAGGTTTTATCTGGGCAAATGTCTGCCGCCACGAGGGAGCCGCCTTCCATCGCGGCGGTCTTCTAGCAGAAAAACCAAGTGAGTAGGCTTTTTGTAGGAGACCAAGCACGCCCAAAACGCCACAGCTCTGACCTGCGGTTTTATTGAGTATTTGTTGCGATGTGCTCGGTAAGTTCAAAAAAGTCTACTCACTTGCATCTGCTCATCACCTTTGTGGTGGTTTGAAGCTCTCCGCGGCGGGATGCTAGACTTGCGGCATATACATTCACGCCAAAACACGGGTCGCATGAAGAAAAGGAGATGCCATGGCGCCTATCGCACCGCTCAAGATGCTCGTCGCTCCTGCAGCCAAGGCCATCGCCCGCCTGAGCGACTCACTCACCTACGACGATATCCCCTGTGTTGTCGACGAACGCACGGACAGCTGCCCTTACCTGGGCCACGTCCCCTACTTTGCGCCTAAGCTCGCTTCTGATCCCGAGCACCGCGAACAGTAATCCAAGATGCATCAAGCGCCGCGCAACTCGCGGCGCTACTATTTTGATGCAAAGTAACCTGACTCCCTTGCACCGACGCCGGGATTGTCGACACTGCGGCCGCGGCGCGATATGAGGCGCGAAACCTCGCCCAGCAACACGCCGATCACCACACCCATGAGGATCGGCAACTTTGACATCTCGGCGGGCGAGCTGTTAAGCGGCACGATTGTCGCAACAATCGAAAGCACGAGTTCTACCACCGGCACCGCAAGCGCTACCGCAAGCACCTTGCCCTCGAAGGGCGCGCGAAACACACGCGGGCGGTCGTCGTATTTACGCAGGCGCCAAAACGCCGGGAACATCGGGATATAGCTCATGAGCAGAAAGACGACGTTCATCGAGAAGAAGACCCAAAAGACGTCGGAACCTTCGCCCAGCGGAATCTGAAGTAGCAGCACCAAGCTGGCAAAACAACCGTTAATGAGTGCCGAGCCGTTGGGCATGCCGGTCTTCTTGGACACCAGCGCAAAGGGACGCGGCATGTTGCCATGGCGCGCGGCATAGCTCGCAACGTTGTTGACGCCAAAACTCCAGCAAATCATGTTAGCGAACAGCGTCACCAAAAAGGCCATGCCCACAATCATCGTCAGCGGATGGCTGCGCCCTACCATGGCGGCAACCGCGTCCACAATGCCCGAATCGAGCGAAAGCTGCTCGGTGGGGACCGCAGCCCCAATGCCGATGCCGCAAATGATGTAAATTGCCGCAATGGCAACGCCGCCGGCGATAACCGCCTTGGGAATATCACGCGACGGGTTTTTCATTGTGCTGGCAAAGGTCGCGACCACTTCGAAGCCCATTAAGTTGAATAGGATGATCGAAAGATACGTCAGTGAGTTAGTGTCTCCCAGATCGGGGATAAAGGTCTTAAACGACATATCGTTGGCAAAGCCGTTGTTGCAGGCAAACCAGATGCCGACGATTCCCACCACGGCGGTAATGAGCACCTTGATGACGGCGCCGCCATCCATGACCCAATCGGCCTCGGCCACCGGCTGCATTGCCATGACCGTGACGCCCCACACAAAGGCAAGCTCGATGGCAATTCGGACCCCAAGCGAAAATTCGATGCCCCATACCGCATTGATGACACTGGGAAACATGCAGGCGATACTTGCTACCCACAGTGGAAAGTTGACCCAATAGCACCAGGAGCAGCGGGCGCCCCAACGGTCGCCCAAGCCCAGGCGAACCCAATCGTACAGGCCGCCCTCGGAATCGAACGCCGTACCGAGCTCGGCCACCACCAGGCCATAGGGAAGCAAAAACGTAATGATGAGGAAGATCCACCAGAAGAACTGCACGTTACCCATGGCAGATGCCGGAGCGGCCGCCTCGATGGTAAAGACAACGCAGATAACCGAGAGGATGACCTCGAACAGGGAGAACTTTTTACCTGCCACGACACGCTCCCCCTACAGCAAAAAGGATGGCATCTGTACCGAAGGCGCAGCCCAAGGTAGGGTTGCAGGCCGCGTCACCGGTGCAGGTGCCATCCCAAAGAGAAGAGAGGATGCAATTGTTGGACCAACGCTCGCGGAACAGGCGCGTGTAGATAACGATACGCTGGTACATAGATACTCCGATCAAAACGGTCGCGTTTGCGACCGGAAACTTTCGGCAATTGGGCACGCGTCTGACCTTGGAAATTCAAGCGAACAATTGGCCTAACCCGCAATAAATCCCAGATCAGACGCGTGCTCAATCAAAGAGGCGGGCACTCCGAAGTGGAGGCAACGGAGTGCCCAAAGAAAAACCCAACCGACCAAGACATCAAGTGACCAGACTATCAATGCCCCGAGATGGTCACGGTGCGATTCACCGACTGTCCGATTGATCGGCTGGGTTTCTGAGGTGCGGCAGATTCCCGTGAAAGAGGAGCGCCGCGTACTTTGGTACGCAAGCGACGAATGAACGGGAAGGTGCCGTGCCTCGGGAAGACAGACAATTACGCGGACGGCTCCTGCTGGGTAATGCAGTGGATATTGCCGCCGCCGAAGACGACCTGCTCGGACTGAACGCCGACGCACTTGTAGACGCCCTCGCCCCAGACCTCGTCGTAGATCTTCTGGAGCGTGTCAACGGCCAGCTGGTCGTTCTCGTCGCCGTACTGCGGGACGATAACGCCGTGGTTGGTGACCAGGTAGTTCATGTAAGAGGCGATCAGCGGCTCGTCGGGGACGCGCGGCTCGGCGTTCTCGTCGGCGTCGATGGTGTCGCAGGAAGCCTGGTCCATGAACAGCGGGTTCACGGGCATGCAGAGCTTGTAGACCTTCATCTTGCGGCCCTTGGCGTCAACGGCGTTGGAGAGGGTCTCGTAGGCAGCGTGGCACTGCTCGTAGAACGGATACTCGGGATCGTCGGTCCAGATGCAGGCCATGACGCTCGGGGCGATGAACGTGGCGACGTCGTCGATGTGGCCGTTGGTCTCCTCGGGGTCGATGCCCTCCTTGACCCAGATGACCTTCTCGACACCCAGGTAATCCTTGAGGTGCTCGTCCATGTAGGCGCGAAGCTCCTCGCTCCAGGGCTCAAACTTCTTGTGGTACTTGGGCCAGATGGACTCGGGATCCTCTTCCTCCTCGAGCACCGCAGAGCAGGTGCGGCCCGGGGAAAGCAGGCACTGGTCGGTCACGACAAGGGTGCCCTCGCCGTCGACGGTGATGGAGCCGCCCTCGAGGATCATGTCGTCGGGACGATAGCGGCGGCAGCCGGAGAGCTCAGCCATCTTGAGGGCGATCTGCTCGTCCTTGTCCCACGGGAAGTACAGGCCGTCGACGAGGCCGCCGTAGGCGTTGAAGTGCCAGTGGTTGGCGCGCTTCTCGCCCTTGCCGTTGATGACGTAGGTGGCGGCGGTGTCGCGGAACCAGGCGTCGTCGGTGGTCATCTCGATGACGGTGACGTTCTCGTCGTTCTCGAAGACGGCCTTGCAGTTGGCGTAGTCGACCTGGTTGGCGCACATATAGACCGGGGTGAACTCGGAGATGGCGCGGGCGATGGCGGCATACTGCTTCTGAGCCGGCTTGGCGCCGTGGGCCCAGGTGTCGGTGCGGTGGGGCCAGCCCATCCACACGCGATCCTGCGGGGCGAACTCGGCGGGCATAAAGAAGCCGTCGGCCTTGGGGGTGGACTCGGACTCGGTGATCGTACGCATAAGATTTCCTCCAAATCGAACGATCGCTTGCTGCGGGCGGGTTACCCGCAGCCTAAAACCAAGAGATGGTAGGCGCCCGTTCCCCGGCAAAGGTCGGGGCGCCCGGCGCCGGTTTTCACGGAATCGCACCGGCAAGCGACGACGTAACCAAGTGCGCGGAGACAAAACGCACGAAGGATACGGGAGAGAGATTGGGGTGGGCGGTGGTTACCGGAGCTATCGCTCACACCCACCCCGGGGAATGGTTAGCAAACCTGTCGCTTGGGCACGCCTCCGAAGAGGCTAGAGTGCCCGGAGTCGGGAGCGACAAGCCCGACGAAGCGCGCGTTGGTACGCGAGGAGGGTTGGAGCCCCAGAACCGGGTGCTCTAGTCCTCCTCGGCCTCGGCGGCCTCCTCAGCGAGACGCTGGGCTGCGAGCTCAGGGGTCAGACCCTTGTACTCTTCCTTGCGGCCCTTAGCGCTGACGACGCGGACGACCTCGCCGATGAGCACGAGCACGATGAAGATAACGATCATCGGGAGCTTGTCGCCAATTTCAGCGACGGAGAACGGCACCAGCGTTGCAACGATGGCCAGGACCAGCTCGATGCAGGGGATGGCCAGCATGACCTTCATCATGGCGCCCTTAAACGGGAACGTGAAGATGCGCTCGCGGTCGGGGTCGTTCTTGCGAAGGTTGAGGAACGCCGGGAACATCGGAATGTAGGTCAGCAGCAGGAAGACGACGGAGGTGCCGAAGAGCATCCAGAAGACACCGTTGGAGATGGCGTCGATGGGAACGAGCTGCAGGCACAGCACCAGGGAGGCAACGACGGCGTTGACCAGGTTGGCGCCGTTGGGCATGTCGTCATCCGAGATCATCGAGGCGAAGACCTTGGGCATGTTGCCGTGCTCGGCAGCGTAGCGAGCGACGGAGTTAACGCCGAAGGACCAAGCGGCCATGTTGGCGAACAGGGTGATCAGGAAGGCGATGCAGATGACCTTAAAGATCATGGAGTCGCCCACCATGGTCTGGACTGCGACGATCATGCCGTAGTCGGGATCGATGGAGTCGGCCGGCACAGCAGCGCCGATGCCAAAGCCAGCGAACAGGTAGATCACGGCGATGGACAGGCCGCCAACGATGATAGCCTTGGGAATATCGCGAGCGGGATCGGCCATGTCGTCGGTCATGGTGCAGATGACCTCGAAGCCCATGAAGTTAAAGATAATGATGGACAGGTAGCCGAGAGCGTTAGTGTTGGTGAGCTCGGGCAGGAAGGTGGCAGCGGACATGTCGTTCGCAAAACCGTTCTCCATGGCATACCAAATGCCCAGAGCGCCGACGATAACGGCAACGGCGACCTTGATGATGGCGCCACCGTTAAGGACCCACTCGGAGTCAGCCGCCTTGGAGCGGCCCATGAGGTAGACGATCCACACAAAAGCAAGATCGATACCCATCTTGGCGATCAGATTGAACTCGACGCCAAAGACCATGCCCAGAATATCGGGGAACATGGTAGCCAGCGAGGCGATCCACAGCGGGTAGTTAACCCAGTAGTAGTACGAAATGCGGGCGCCCCACTTGTCGCCCAGGCCATCGCGCACCCAGTCGTAAATGCCGCCCTCGCCGTCATAGGTGGTGCCGAGCTCGGCGACAACCATGCCGTAAGGGAGCAGGAAGGTCAGGATCAGGAAGATCCACCAGAAGAACTGCTGGTTGCCAATGGCGGCAGCAGGTGCGGCGGCCTCGCAAACGAAGACGACGCAGATGATGGTCGAAATGACCGTCAAGAAGGAAAGCTTTTTCTTTCCGTCGCTCATGATGAGCTCCTTCGCTCAGTCTTGGACAGATCCGAGGCCCCAAGGACTAAGGCAATTGCTTGGGCCTCGGTGAGCGGGCGACAGGAGACGAGCATCCGCCGCCCGCAAACGTGCGTTTAGCAGCCTTGAGGCTTAGAGCTGCTCGAGAGCCTCGAGAGCGGCGTGGAGCTCAGCCTTGGCGGAGTACTCGACGCCCTCGTCGTTGAGCGGGGTGCGCTTGCCCAGGGCGGCAAGGAGAGCACGGATGGAGTGCTTGCGGTTCTCGGCCTCGACCCAGCACAGGGAGCGCTCGGGATCGTCCATGACCTCGTCGACGACCTCCTCGTTGCGGGTGGCCGGCAGGCAGTGCATGAACTTGGAGTTGGGGCCGGCGAAGTTCATCATGTCCATGGTGACCTGATACTTGGGATAGAACACGTCCATGTAGTTCTCGCCCGAGACCTCCTCGTCGTACAGGCCATACCACACGTCGGTGTAGATGAAGTCGGCGCCCTTGATGCACTCGATGTCGTCGGAGATGACGACCGAGCCGCCGGAGACCTTGCAGTTCTCCTCGGCAATGGCCATCATCTGCTTGCCGAACTCGGCGCGCTCCTCGACGGTGCCGACATGCAGGCCGCCGTCGGGGATCTGGTGGCCCTTAGGTCCAAACTGGACGAACTTCATGCCGACCTTGGAGGCGATGAACATGAGGGAGACGCAGACCTGGGTGGCGTCGCCGATGAAGGCCAGGGTGCAGTCCTCGATCTTCTTGCCCTCGGGGAGGTTCTCGAGCATGGTCATGAGGTCGCCCATCTCCTGCGTGGGATGGTTGAACTCGGACATGCCGTTGATGACGGGCACAGCGGAGCCCTCGGCGAGGCCGACGACGTCCTTGTGACGGTCAACACGAGCCATCATGATGTCGAGCAGGGAGCCCATAACGCGAGCGGTGTCGCCCAGGGACTCGTGACCGCCGAGCTGGATGGTGCCAGGGCCATAGAACTGAGCATGGCCGCCAAGGTCGGTCATAGCAGTCTCGAAGGAAAGACGGGTGCGGGTGGAGACCTGCTGGAAGATCATGCCAAGGCTCTTGTTGCGGAGCAGGTGCGGATAATAACCGTCAACCTTGATGGCCTTCTTCATTGCCAGGCCAAGATCCTCGATAGCCAGGATCTGCTCTTTGGTGAACTCGTTGGTGTCGATGAAATCCTTAGGCAGTGCCATGTCGATTTCCTTTCCGTCGGTCTTGCCGACTATTACTATGAGGCGCTCGAACATCACGCCTCGTGTTGACAAGACCATCATTCACCCGTATGCAATTTTTACCTAGTTTATTCGGGATTAAAGACCGTTCACGGAGTTACACCCCCTCTAAACCAATATAAACCCGCAGGTAGCTGGCTTGCAGGGGGTTTACTATCTAGAACCGCGAACGGTATACAGCTATCCTGTATCTTGGCGCCTAATCCGCAATGGAACGAAGGGTCGAGACGTCTATACCCCACAGGATATACAGGGTTCGGCCATAGATTAAATGAGATGGGACGGTGACAGATGAACACTCTGATGTTCTTCTATACCCTAGCAATACTCGTAATCTGTATTGTGGCGGCAGTGCTTTCGCTTGCCGCCTATGCCTCGTCTCGTCGACGCTTCTTTATCTATGGCAGCGGCGTTTTTATTTGCTATGCCATCGAGATGACCGAGATCTTCTTTTTTGAATACACGCTGCAAAACCAGAGTTTTCCGGCCAGTGACTATTACTCAATTACCATGCCTGTAATGCGGACCCTTGTGGCGACCGCTTCACAGGCTTTTATTTGGCTGATTGCCATGGACCTGCTCGATAAGCATTCTAAAAAGCAGTTCGCTATCCCCGTCTTGACGTTTTTGCTGTGCGAGTCGCTGATTATCGTCGCTGTCCCCTCCGGCCCCATGCATCAGTGGCTCTACTACACGATGCGTCAGGTATTCCTTGTCTTTGTGGGACTGTATATCTTTTGGACGGCGCATAAAAGCACGAAAGTTGAGTTGAAGGCACGCGTTAACAACCAACGAAAGCACCTGATTATCGGCGCTATTCTGGTCGGGTGCATCGTTGCCGAGGACTTCTACAACATACTGGTGGTCCCCATGAGCCTGGCGCCCTCTTGGCTGCAGCTATATCTGTCCGAGCGCAACTTTAGCGAAAACGTCTTTGCGTGCTACTATGCAATTCTGCTGATCATCTACTCCTACCACGTGCTTTCGATCCGCATGCAGGAAGCGCCCGAGGAAAAGAACGTCAGCGATCTTGACCGGCATATCGAAGAGCAGATGCCTTTCTATCGCAACGCCTACAAGCTCTCCAACCGCGAGACCGAAGTCATGCGCTTGGTTGTGCTGGGCAAGTCGAACCAAGAGATCGCTGACGAGCTATTCCTTGCCGTGGGCACCGTCAAGACCCACATCCACAACATCCTGGTCAAAACCGAGCAGCAAAACCGCACCACGCTCATCCTGCATTTTTGGAAACGATGAAGTTACGCGGTTTTGACAAACCGCGTAACGGCTCGACGCTGCAAACGCCCCTAAGCGGCAATCTGACGTTCAATCGTCGGTCGCGTACCAAAAGTACGCTTCCCTCCTCTTTCACGTCACCTTGCTCGCCTAGGGGCGCTTTCGCTGACTTATGCTCAACCTGTGATGATTTTACTTTTCGCTAGGCAGGTTACTCGCTGTAACGGGTGGCGATGGCAGCTTGTACCATGCCGGCGCTCATGAGATAGGTCACCAGGAAGTAGCCACCGTATGCTGCCAGGAAGATTGCACAGGTGAGGCCCACGGTGCCGGCGATGCTCATATCGCCGAATACGCTCACCAGCTCGATGATCACCTTGAGCGCCACAAAGGAGTGCGCCAAGCCCACTGCCAGCGGGAACAGGAAGAACACCGCTTGCTGCGCCATCACCGAATGCCGGATCTGACGGTCGTCACAGCCGATTTGTGCCAGCACACGATAGCTGCGGCTGCCGTCGGCCACATTGGAGAGCTGCTGGATCGACAGAATCGCCGCACATGCAACGACCAGCACAAAGCCAATGTAGATGGCTAGATAGCTAATCATGCCGTTCATCTGCGCTGCTTGCGTGTACATCTCGGAACGCGTGATGAAGACTCCCCATCCCCCCGGCTCCTTGCCGTCAACGAGCAGAATGTCGAGCATGGTGTATTTAATGCTCTCGTCTGCCTTGGTCACATCCATCCCCTGCTTGTAGTTAACGAGCAGATTACTGGAATACGGCTGCAGATTAAGTTGGGACAACAGCTCATCGGCTACGACCACGGTACCGGGATTGCTGCCCATCGCCGAGTTGGCGATGGCCGCCGTATCCTCGTCCGACTTATCGGTTGCGGGCTTGAGTTCATGTCCGCCCAAGGTGAGGGCATGGCCGCCGGCCATGTATTTGGTGTACAGGTCGCCCAGCTCACCGCCCATATCACACGTAAGCAAGTACTGGTCCCGGCCAATGCTCACCGGCTCCTCGCCCATCATCTGGCGCAATTTGTTGTACTGGCTCGCCGGCGTCACAAACAGACCCATCGCATCGGCGTTGCTTCCCTCGAGCGCCTTGGGAAGCTTTTCGCCCATGGCCTTGCACATCTCACCCGCCACCACCGAGGGGCCCGAGCCGCCAAGCGGGTAACTCAGATACGAATCGATCTGCACATGCTCACCGGCAACATCGGCGATGTCCACCTTCTTGCCGGTCTCGTCGTTGTTGTCCGCCGACTTGCGCTCACCGTGCCATGCAGCGTACAAATCGACCGTTGCATCGGCCAGCACCATGCGATCGGCCTCAGACGGATTGACATACTCCTTGTAGTAGTCGAGCGTTTCGGGCGTGTAATAGATATACGTCTGAGACACGTCAACAGGGTTATAGCGCTCCAGATTCTCGTTCATCACATTGGCAATCGACATACCGCAGGTCACCGAGGTGATGGCGAGGAACAGAATCATCGCGATGACGCCCATCGAAAAGCACACCGTATTGACCTTGGCCGAAAGCTGACGCACGGTAAACATATTGAGGCCGCGCCAATACACGCTGCGCAGACTCTGCAGCAGCTTGATGAGTATGCCCGAGAGTCCCCAGAACAGGGCAAAGGTGCCCACGGTAACCATAGCGGTCGTAATACCAAACTGGTTCATGGCCTCTTGCAGCTTGCTGTCCGTCGCGGTTAGCGGGAACCCATCACGTAGCAGACGGTAATAGGCCACGCCCACCAGCACCACGCCCACGGCAAAGATGGCAATCGCGATCCAGGGGTTGCGTGTCTTGATGCTCTCGTTGCGACGCTCGGCACCCATAAGCTCGATGAGTTTGGTACGACGCACGGCGCGAAGGTTCAGCAGTAGCGTGAGTACGAACATCACGAGCATGCAGGCAAGGGTCAGATTGAACGCATGCACCGAGAAAAAGAAGTGGAAATTGGCGATCTGTGTCTTAAAGAGCGAGGCCGTAAAGAACGTCATGAGCTGGGAGAGTCCCACACCCAGCACAATGCCGGCGACAAAGGCCACGACCGATACTATCACGGTCTCGAGCGCCATGATCGTGGCGACGCGCCCGCGCCCCATGCCGAGCACCTGGTACAGGCCAAACTCTTTCTTGCGGCGTTTCATGATGAAGTTATTGGCGTACACCATCAAAAAGGCCATGACACCGGCCAAAAAGTACGTCAGGTCGCCGAGTATGCTGCCCATAACCTGCGCCAAGCCCTCTTCATCGATTCCGGCGATGTCGACCTGCATCGAGATGGTGTTAAAGGCATAGAAGACCGTGACGCCCAGGGTGAGCGTCAAAAGGTAGACGAGGTAGTCGCGGCCGGCGCGGCGGACGTTGCCCCAAGCGAGTTTACAGAGCATCGGAGCCCTCACCGCCCATCATGGCAACGACCTCCATAATGCGGTCGAAGAACTCTCGGCGGTCGGTGTCGCCGCGGCGCAGCTCGGTGAAGATCTTGCCGTCGCGAATAAACAGCACGCGACTCGTGTAGCTGGCAGCAAAGCTGTCGTGCGTGACCATGAGCACGGTGGCGCGCAGGCGGCGGTTAAGGGCCTCCAGGCTCTCGAGCAGCAGACGGGCGCTCTTGGAATCGAGGGCGCCGGTGGGCTCGTCAGCCATGATCATGGTGGGGTCGGTGACGAGCGCGCGAGCCGCGGCAACGCGCTGCTGCTGACCGCCGGACATCTGGTAGGGGTACTTGTCGAGCACCTGGCTAATAGACAGGCGCGCTGCCACATCCTGCACGCGGGTCGAGATTTCTGCCGAGTTTGTGCGGGCGATGGTGAGCGGCAGGGCGATGTTCTCGCGTGCCGTGAGCGTATCGAGCAGGTTGGAGTCCTGGAAGATAAAGCCGAGCTCCTCGCGGCGGAACTGCGAAAGCTTGGCCTGCTTCATGCGCGTCACGTCCTGGCCGTTGATGCGAATGGTGCCACTCGTGGCGCTATCGATGGTCGACACGCAGTTGAGCAACGTCGACTTGCCCGAGCCCGAGGCGCCCATGATGCCAACGAATTCGCCGCGGTTGACGGTAAAGCTGACGTCGTTGAGCGCGCGGGTCACATTGCCCAGCGCTCCATATACCTTTTCGAGATGCGCGACCTCCAGTACCGGGGTCGCCATGTGCGTGGTTTGCATACCGAGTCCTTTCTTGCGATTAGTCTACGGCATCTATAGTCGCAAGAAGCCGAGTCGGCTACCATCGATATGGCTTACGCTTGCCTTACCGTTGTGTAGTACGGGTAGCTAGCCTGTCACGTGTTGATGTTGAGAGAGGACTCCTGTTGAAAACTGTTCATGTTGCCGCCGGGATCATTCGCAAGGAAGGATCCGACGAGCTACTTGCCGTGCAGCGCGGCTATGGCGACATGCAGGGACTTTGGGAGTTCCCCGGTGGCAAGCTCATGCGCGGCGAGACACCCGAAGACGCCGTGCGCCGCGAGCTCATGGAAGAGCTGCAGGTAAAAGTCACCAACCTACGCGATTTCTACACCGTTGAGTACGACTACCCCGATTTCCATCTCTCCATGGAGTGCTACTACTGCTCGCTGGCTAAAGAGTCCGACGAGCCCCAGAAGCACGACCGTCAGCTCGATATCCGTTGGATTCCGCGCACCTCGCTTGCCACCGTTGAGTGGATGCCCGCCGACAAGGGGCTTATCGATGCTCTGATTGAGCTAAAGGAAGACCGGCTTGAGGCCAACGGCAGCACCAACGACGCCGAGGCCGCCACGATCGACGAACCTGCTACCAAGCCCAAGCGCGCACCTAAGCGCCGCAGCAAGAAGCGTCCCAAGCCCGGCCTGCTCGACGGCATCGATACCTCGGACCTTTCCGCCGACGAGCGTGAGCTCGTACGCCGTCGTGCCGCCATCAAAAAGTCCATGAAGGGCAACAAGCGCGCCAACACCAAGCCCGAGCTGCTCGTTCGCCAGCGCCTGCGGGCAGCGGGCCTTACGGGCTATCGCTTGGAATGGAAGGTCCCCGGCAAGCCCGACATCGCCTTTCCCGGGCGCAAGATCGCCATCTTCGTCAACGGCTGCTTTTGGCACCGCTGCCCCAAGTGCAACCCTAGCCAGCCCAAGCGCAACGTTGAGTTTTGGGAGGCAAAGTTCCGTCGCAACGTCGAGCGCGACCGCGCTGCCGTGGCGGCACTCACTCAAATGGGCTGGACACCCATAACCATCTGGGAATGCGAGCTCAAAAAAGACCGCGTCGACGCCACGATGGAAAAGGTCATCGAGCAGGTGCGCGCCGCAGAGCCGCAGCGCTAACAGCAAGCATTCACACGCTCCGCACGTCCGCGCCACATCCACGTCACAAACCTTAGAAAGCCCTTAAGCTCAAAACCTTTCAAGAGTGTTACTCGATAGCTTTTACCTGCGGTTTCATCGCAACGTCAAACCTCATTAAGCCTTTCTTTAGCGCTTCTTTGCAGCAGCCGCGGCATAATACTGCCAGCGCACGGGACCTAGCAGCATACCCCGAGCGCAATCTTTTGGTGGACATCGAGGAGGCCGCATAAGCATGCATTCTTCCAATGACGCAGCACAGCAGCCATCCCTAAAACATGCAAACCTTTTCTCCTTCCCCCCGACACAGAGAGACGGTCTCCTCGACTCCCCCACCACAAAAACCAAGCGCTCAGCCGATCAGAGCCTCAACTTACGAGCATCCTTCGAAAAGCTCCAAGCATCCCTAGACAAGGCGTTCCCCGAACAGGCAAGAGCAATCTAAGCCCATTGCGCTTTATACTGATGCCATGCGAAACATGGATCACATAGAATTGCACCGCGGAGGACGCGAGGAAGCGTTTCCCGAGACCGCCGAAGACTGGCCCTATATTGCCGAACGCGCAGAATTCGCTCGCTATCCGGGCAATTCCGTCCCCTGGCACTGGCATTCCGAAGTTGAGCTTTTCTACATGGAGCAGGGAGCGATTGACTATCGAACGCGCGCGGCTCATGAACACGTGCGCTTTGAGGAAGGGTCCGCCGGCTTTATCAACGGCGGCGTTTTGCACAGCACGCTGCAATCACCCAATTCGGCACCAGCCATTCAAATGTTGCATATCTTTCAGCCGTCGATGCTCGGCGATCCCGCGGGACGCCTTCAAAAGCGCTATATCAATCCTTTGCTGCAATGTCGAGGCGTCGATGTGCTCAAATGGTCGCCCACCAACCCCGACGATATGCCCTTTATCGATTTGCTAAAGAGTTCCTTTAACCACGACCTTCAACGGCCGCAGAACGAGATGGCGCTTCGGAATAGCTTGTCAGAGCTCTGGATTCAGATTTACGCCAAGGCCGAACCGCTCTTTTCCTCCGACAACGCCTCTTGGATGACCAACCGCGACGTACAGTTCAAGGCAATCCTGGACTATATCCGCGCAAACTATGCAGCCGCTATAGATGTGCCCCAGATGGCATCTGCAGCCGGCGTAAGCGAAAGAGAGTGTTACCGCATTATCGAAGCTTGCGCAGGAACGACCCCGGCGGCATATCTGCGCGCATACCGCGTAAACCGTGCTTGCGAACTTTTGGCACACACCACGCGAACGGTCCAGACAGTCGCGCACCAATGCGGCTTTGCGACAGCAAGCCATCTTGGCCAGGTATTTAAAGAACAAATGGGATGCACTCCTTCGAGCTATCGAGCAGCGAGGCAGAATCTCGATAGTACCAGGCAGAAATCCCGCTAGCCCTTCTTCTGTCACTGCATCAAACTTGCAGGCAAACAACGGATAGGAGCTACTATATGAAGTACTTTGACTATATCGTGTTTGACGTTGATGGGACATTGGCAGATACAGAAGAAAGCGTGCTGTCATCGCTTGGCCAGATTATCCAAGAAGAAACCGGCAAAACGCTCCCCCGACACGAGCTTGAATTTGCCCTCGGCATACCCGGCAAGAACGCCCTTGAGAAACTTGGGATCTACTCACAGGCAACGCTGGATCGCTGGTGCCAAGTTGCCGCCAGCTTTAAAAGCACCATCAGCGTGTTTCCCGGCTTGCACGAAGTTATCGCAACACTCTCCGACAACGGCTGCAAACTTGGCATCGTCTCCTCACGTGCGCGCAATGAATACGCAGAAGAAATTGCACCCCTTGGCTTCGATAAGTATTTTGAGCACATCATCCTTGTCGAAGACACAACCGAACATAAACCCGCACCCGCTCCCATGCTCGAATATCTCCGGCGTACGGGCGCGAATCCTGGCAACGTCGTCTACGTTGGCGACACCGTCTACGACGAACAATGCGCAACTTCAGCAGGGGTCAGTTTTGCCAGAGCAGCATGGGGATCACACCAAGATATCCCAAATGCCACCTACAACCTCAAAACCCCCAACGACCTACTAACCCTAACAACCAAATAACCCACGCGTCCCACCCTTTCAGCCCCAACACCACAAGGGCGATTGAGCAGGACGGTTTGGGCGGGTCCCCGTACTTAGTTTCCAAAATCATTCCGCAGCGCGAAGGCTTCTTATTATTTTCAGACCTAACGCCACAAGGGCGACGACCTCGAGTAGATCAACCTGGGAGGGACGAGGGCTTAGTTCTCCAATCTTTCCGCAGGGGGCAAAAAGCCTCGCCGCACGAAGTGCGCAGCGAGGCTTTTTGCATGCCCGAGGACGATTGGGGAACTAAGCCCTCGTCCCTCCCCGGGATATGTAGCGAGTCGGAGTACCCTTGCTGTTACTCTGCTTTGCCCACAGAGTTGAGGTTGGTCATGCGGATCTTAACCAGCTCGGTGATCTCACGCATGCCCTCCTTGGCCGGCTTCTTGGGATCGAAGCAGGCAGGGTTCTCGGCCATGTAGGCCATGAAGCCCTTGGTGTAGGCCTGACGCAGCTCGGTGGCGTAGTTAACCTTGCAGATGCCGTTCTTCACAGCCTCGGCAACCTGCTCATCGGGCACACCGGAGGTGCCGTGCAGGACCAGCGGCACGTCGACGGCATCGCGGATGGCCTTGACCACGGACTGCTCGATGTGCGGATCGCTCGTGTACACGCCGTGGCTGGTACCAACGCCGATAGCCAGCGAGGTGCAGCCAGTGCGCTCGACGAACTCCTTGGCCTCGGCAGGATCGGTGTAGGGGCTCTCGCCCTCAACCGCGGGACCGTCGTCCTCCTTGCCGCCAACCTTACCGAGCTCGGCCTCGACGGGCACGCCCATGGCGCGGCCAGCGTCGGCGACGGACTTGGTCAGGGCGATGTTGTCCTCGAAGGACTCGTGCGAACCGTCGATCATGACAGAGGTGTAGCCCGTGCGGAAAGCCTGCATGCAGCGGTCATAGCCATCGCCGTGATCGAGGTGCAGGGCAACGGGCACGGAAGCGCGCTCGGCGGCAGCCTTGACCATGCCGTAGAAGTAGTCCAGACCAGCGGTCTTGATGGTGCCCGGGGTGGTCTGCATGATGACGGGGGACTTGGTCTCCTCGGCAGCGGCCAGAACGGCCATAACAAACTCGAGGTTCTCGACGTTGAAAGCGCCGACGGCGTAGTGGCCGGCCTGAGCGTCCTTGAGCATCTTTTCGGTGGTAACAAGTGCCATGAGCGTTTGCTCCTCTCCCTCGCCCGCATCTGGACATCGGGCGTAGTTGTTCACAAGGCGTTTTACCTTGCATTTTGCTGCGCTCATTGTATGAAATTCAGCAGCTTTGCACGTGCGAGATATTGAGCCCATGCAGGTCAATACAGTCATTTTTGAAAAGCAAACGGAAGAAATTTGAGCCGAGTGAACATGTTCGATATTGAATTTTGGGCGTTCAGCGTCTTTCTTTTATAGAAAAGATAAGTAATCGAAAGGTGTTTTCTTACTCAAAAAGAAAATGAACGAAAATAGAGTCAACACAATTCCTGCAAATTTCAGACGATGATGGAGCAGATATGGCCCACGCAACAACCCGAGCTTTCGCCGACGAGCGTCGTTCCGCCATCATGGAGATGCTCGATCATAATGCCTCGGTGCAGGTAGCAGAAATCGCCCAGACCTTTGGCGTGTCCTCCGTCACCGCCCGCGCCGACCTGGACGCGCTCGCCGAAGCAGGCAAGCTGCGCCGCACGCATGGCGGTGCCGTATCGCTCCACAAACGCCTGACCGTTTCCACGCAGGATCGCCGCATCAACGTCAATGTCGCCGCCAAGCAGGCCATCGCACAAAGCGCCATCGAGCTCGTCAATGACGGCGACACGTTGCTCGTCGACTCGGGCACCACGGCGCTCGAATTTGTCCGCCTGCTCGACCAGCGCGACGGCATCACCGTCATCACGGCCGACATTACCATTGCCGATTACATCGACGAGAGCATGCCCTCAGTCGATGTCGTCATGCTGGGCGGGGCGCTGCGCAAAGGCCATCGTTATTTGTACGGACCGCTCACTATGCAGGCGCTCCAAATGGTCCATGCCGATCTGGCCGTCATGTGCCCCGGCGCCTTTGTCCCCAGCTGCGGCTTTACGACCGACTTTCCCCAGATGGCCGAGACCAAAGCGGCTATGGTCGGTGCCGCCCGTCAAAGCGTCGCCCTCATGGACGCCAGCAAGGTTAACGGACGCGGCATGTACCGCTTTGCCGAACTCGCCGACGTCGACTCCATCGTGATGGACAGCGACCCCGATAATGCCGTCGCCACCTCAATCGCCGAGATCGTCGACAACGCCCGCCCAAATCTCCTCATCGCCGGCGCTTAAACAAAAACCACCACAAAGGTCTCCTTTGTGGTGGTTGAGCATCAGAAGTGAATGTGTCGCTACTTGGACAGCTCGTCGGCGAGAACCTCGATCTGAGCGCGCGAGGCGTCGTTGAGCGAACCCAGCACGGTCACCTTGTTCTGCGCCAGGGTGATGTCCTTCATGCCCTCGAGCTCCTTGGTCATAACCTTGGCAGCGGTGGGCGCCCAGGAGCCGGCCTCAACGAGCGCCACCGTACGGTTCTGATAGGCGTGCTCGGCAAGCGTGTGGATAAAGGTGCTCATGAACGGGAAGATCTCACCCTGATAGGTGATGGAGGCGAGCACCAGACGGTCATAGCGGAACGCATCCTCAACGGCCTCGGCCATGTCGTCGCGAGCCAAGTCAAAGACGGAAACCTTCTGGCCGCGGGCCTCGAGCGCAGATGCAAGCTCCTCAACGGCGGCCTTCAGATGGCCGTACACGCTCGCATAGGCAATCGTGATGCCCTCGTCCTCGGGCTGATAGCTCGACCAGGTGTTGTAGGTGTCGAGGTAATAGCCCAGATTCTCGGTAAGAACAGGACCATGGAGCGGACAGATGATCTGGATATCCAGATCGGCGGCCTTCTTGAGCACGGTCTGCACGAATTTGCCGAACTTACCGACGATGCCAAAGTAGTAGCGGCGCGCTTCGCAAGCCCAGCCTTCCGGGTCCTCGATGTCGTTGGCGCCGAACTTGCCAAAGCCGTCGGCACTAAAGAGCACCTTGTCGGTGGACTCGTAGGAGAAGATCACCTCGGGCCAGTGCACGTTGGGGGCGCCGATAAACGTTAGGCTGTGGCCACCCAGGTCGAGCACGTCGCCCTCTTTGACGACCATCTTGCGCTCGGGGTAGTCGGTGCCAAAGTAGTTGACCATCATGCGGAAGGCGCCCATGCTGGCCACTATCTGTGCCTGGGGGTAGCGCTCCATAAAGGCGGCGATGCCAGCAGAGTGATCAGGCTCCATGTGATGGATAACCAGGTAGTCGGGCGTACGTCCATCGAGCGCGGCCTCGAGGTTGCCGAGCCACTCGTCGACAAAACCGCCGTCGACTGAATCGGCGACGGCGATCTTTTCGCCCAAGATAACGTAGCTGTTGTATGCCATACCGTTCTCGGACACATCGTACTGGCCCTCGAACAGGTCAATGTCGTGATCGTCGACGCCAACGTAGCGGATATCCTTGGTGATCTCCATCAGGCAAAGCCTCCTAGATAGACAAAATAACCCGTCTATCATAGCACTCGGCAGCATTCCAACTGTTATCTGCCGGCATCCTTACCGATTGTTATTGAAATGCGATAAATCGCCGTTTACCAGCACAAACTATGAGCGCGGTATCGCCGTGCTATGTCGAATGATGAGCTGGCCGGGAATACGAATGGCAACGGTTTTGCCCGCCGTACCCGCCTCGGGAACCGCATGCTCGAACACCTCGCGCCCACGCTGATGCAGATCGAATCGCACGGTCGTGAGCTCGTTATGTGCGACAAAGTCGTCGAGCGAGTCATCGACGCCCACCACGCTCACGTCCTCGGGCACGCGCAAGCCGCTATCGCGCAGCGCGGCGATGGCACCGTTTGCCATTTGGTCGTTTGCCGCGTAAATCGCCGTCATGGTGCGGTCGTGCTCGGCCAGATATCTGCCGGCCTCGTAACCGCTGTTGGCAGACCAATCGCCCTTGAGCGGCGCCTGCGGCTTAATGTGCTTACGCTCGAGTGCATCCTGCCAACCGGCGCGACGAAATTGTTCGTCGACCGAGAACGACGGGCCGCCAATATAGCGAATCTGCTCGTGTCCCAGCTCAAACAGATGATCCATGAGCAACAGCGAGCAGCCGTAATGGTCGGAATCGACCGTGGTCACGCGCGGATGCGCGTACATGGTAACGATGACCGTGCCAATGCCCGGCAGTGGATCAAACGTCTCAAAATCGGGTGCCATGCGACTCATGCCGATAATGATGCCGTCCACGGGCAGCGCGGCCATACGACGCGTGGCCTCGGCAAGCGAGAATTCCTCGGTCTTGGACATCTCGACCAGCGTGATGGCGCAATTATGCTCGCGAGCAGCACTGGCGATGCCGTCGATCATTGAAAGGTTGCCAAACTTGGTGACATCGTTGACGCACAGACCGACCGAATGGTAACGGCCGTCGCGCAGCGAGCGACCGGCATAACTCGGACGGAAGCCGAGTTCTTGCATAGTGGCCTGCACGCGCTGACGTGTCTGCTCGTTAACGTTGGGCAAGCCGTTGGCGACGCGCGAAACCGTCTGCTGCGAAACGCCAGCAGCGCGGGCGACGTCGGCCATGGAGACCGGACGCGAACTGGTATCGTTGGACGGGAGCCTTGCCACAGGATCACCTTCACCCTTGCGAGATCTGAATAGCGTGCATGCCGGCCCGGGCAGAAATACACCCCGCGCCGAAGCCCGCTATCGTCGGACGCATGTTAACGTACTCTACTTTTTCTATCTGCATCTCTTCTGCTTTATAAGTCCATACGGCAGTACCGTTCACGGCTGCATTTCTACCGATTACCAGATTCTCAAAAAGTGACAAGCGATGTGTTATGAGTACGTTAACATAGCCCGTAACGTGCGGCATCGTGAACACGTGATTCATGCCGCTTCAAGTTGTTAACGTACTCATAACGACGCAAAACTCACCCGTGCGCGCCAAGGAAAGGACTCCCATGACCACCCCCGACGAAAAGACATTCGCCACGCTCACCAAGCTGTTTGAGGAGGAGTTTGGCCCCATCGGCGACCGCCAGGTGCTCTATGTGCACGCGCCCGGCCGCTCCGAGATCAGCGGCAATCACACCGATCACGAGGGCGGTCACGTTATCGCCGGCTCGCTCGATGTCGCCGTTGACGGCATCGCCGTGGCAACCGATTCCAACAAGATTCGCGTCGCCGACGAGGGCTATCCTACGTTTGAGATCACGCTCAACACGCTGGATATTCAGGAGTCCGAGAAGGGCACGTCCGCAAGCCTCGTGCGCGGTATGGCCCATGAGGTCGCAGCGCTTGGTGTTGAGCCCAAGGGCTTCGACTTCGCCTTCACCTGCTCCGTCCCCTCGGGCGGTGGCCTTTCCAGCTCTGCTGCCGTCGAGGCCGCGTACGGCCGTGCCATGGAGACGCTCTGGGGCGCGCCCGCCATTGAACCCGTCGCACTCGCCCAGATGAGCCAGCGCACCGAGAACAACTACTACGGCAAGCCCTGCGGTCTGATGGACCAAGCTGCCGTGTGCCTGGGCGGCCTCGCCTACATGGACTTTGAGGACCAGGCTCAGCCTAAGACCCAGAAGCTCGAGCTCAACTTTGAGGATCACGGCTATGCGCTCGTGCTCGTTAAAGTTGGCGCCGACCATGTGGCAGCCACCGACGACTACGCCGCTGTTCCGCGCGAGATGCAGGACGTCGCCGCCGAGTTTGGCAAGGCACGCCTGTGCGAGGTAAACGTGGCGGACTTTGACGCCAAGCTCCCCGAGCTGCGCGCCAAGCTGGGCGACCGCGCCTGCCTGCGCGCCGTTCATTACTGGTACGAGAACGGCCTGGTCGATAAGCGCTGGGCGGCCCTGAACGCCGGCGACATTGACCAGTTCCTGGTCCTGACGCGTGAGTCCGGCGCCAGCTCCGCCATGTACCTGCAGAATGTTGTTGCCAAACTGGGTGCCGAGCAGCCTTCCATGTACGCGCTTGCTCTTGCCGAGCATGTGCTCGACGGCCGTGGCGCCGTTCGTATCCACGGCGGCGGCTTTGGCGGTACCATCCAGGCCTTCGTGCCGCTCGAGCTGGTCGACACCTTCATTGCCAAGATGAACGGCTGGCTTGGCGAGGGCTCTGCCCGCCACTACGCGATTTCTGACAAGGGGGCTTACGCGGCATGGCTGTAATGACTGATGTGCGCGAGGCCGCGCAGGGCCTCATCGAATATGCCATCCACCGATCGATGATCGGCCAGGACGATCGCATCTGGGCATACAACACCATTTTGGAGTGCATTGGCGCCACGGGGCCGGCGCTCGATATGGCCTGGGCGCTCCAGGTTGAGAAACTCTCGCTCTTGCACCCCGATACCCTGCCCGACTTTGACCTTGAAGGCACGCTTGCCGCGCTTGCCGAGGCCGCCGTTGCCAACGGCGCCGCCGAGGACACGGCGTCGGGCCGCGACCGCATTGCCATGCGCATCATGGGCGCGCTCATGCCGAGGCCTTCGGTTGTAAACGAAGAGTTCAACGGACGTATGGGCGTCAACGAGCCCCGCGCCGCGACCGACTGGTTCTACGGCCTGTGCTGCGACGCCGGCTACGTGCGCCGCGCCGCTATCGCGCGCAACATCAAATGGAGCACTTCCACCAACTGGGGTGACCTGGAGATCACCATCAACCTGTCCAAGCCCGAGAAGGACCCGCGCGATATCGCCGCGGCAGGTGCAGCCAAGAACACGGGCGAGAAGTATCCCGCCTGCCAGCTCTGCATCGAAAACGAGGGGTATCCCGGACGCTCCGCCGCAGCCGACGGCGGCGCTCACCCCGCCCGCCAGAATCTGCGCGTAATCCCCATCCAGCTCGACGGCGAGCGCTGGGGCTTCCAGTACAGCCCGTACGCGTACTTTAACGAGCACTGCATTGCTATGAGCTCCGAGCATCGCCCGATGCACGTCGACCGCAAGGGCCTGACCTGCCTGCTCGACTTTGTGGACCTGTTCCCGCATTACTTCATCGGCTCCAACGCCGACCTGTCCATCGTGGGCGGCTCGATCTTGTCGCACGACCACTTCCAGGGCGGCGCACACGAGTTCCCCATGATGCATGCCGCCGAGGTATCGCAGTTTAGCGTGCCCGGTTTTGACCAGGTCAGCGGTACCGTGCTGCAGTGGCCGCTCTCGGTGCTGCGCCTGCGCTCGCATGACCGCGGCGCGCTGCTCGATGCCGCCGAAAAGATTATCCTGGCATGGCGCGAGTGGACCGATGAGTCCGTGGGCGTTATCGCGCACACAGCCGACGGCGTGGCGCACAACACCGTGACGCCCGTCATCCGCCGCGTTGACTCCCGCGGCAACGCCGGCGGCGAGATTTACGAGGCCTACCTGGCGCTTCGCTGCAACATCACGACCGACGAGCATCCGCTGGGCGTGTTCCACCCGCATGCCGAGTATCACCACATTAAGAAGGAGAACATCGGCCTGATCGAGGTCATGGGCCTGGCCATTCTTCCGCCGCGCCTGGTTCCCGAGCTCGGCGCTGTCCGCGAGCATCTGCTAGCAGCCAAGGTCGACGCCAGCTACGACCTTGCCAGCGCGCTCGAGGGCGATGATCTTTGCCGCAGCCATGCCGCGTGGGCCGAGGATGTTTTTGCCCGCCGCGCCGACGAGCTTACGGCGGATAACGCCATCGATATCCTGCACGAGGAGGTCGGCGTGGTGTTTGGCCACGTGCTCGACAACGCCGGCGTCTTTAAATGGGACGAAGCCGGCCGCGCCGCCCAGCAGCGCTTTATCGACTCGCTATAGCATACGGGTTCGAGCCTCATCAGCGACCACGACATAACCGCCCACACGACAACGGCGCCCGCCGGCAACATCGCCGACGGGCGCCGTTTTTGAGTGTAGTCATCGGGGACGTTCTTAAACGACTAGTCATTAAAGAACGTCCCCGACGACTACAACTGACAGGCAACAGCAGCGGCAACGCCGATGCTTTGGCGAAGTCAGCGAAAACCCGCCAGAGCGAGCAAGGTGCCTTGAAACAAGGCGGCATTGACCTTCTGGTCATGCCACCGAAGTTGAAAGGCAGATTGCCGCTCTGGCGGGTTTGTAGCGTCGGCTGGTTACGCGGTTTGGT
>CABUTR010000015.1 GCA_902494555.1 uncultured Collinsella sp. | reverse complement strand
GTTCATGAGGTACTCGAGCTGCATGAGCTCGTCCCAGGTGCCGCCGACGCCCATCAGGAACACGGCGTCGTAGCCCTCGTCGGCGACCTTGTCGGCGAGCGCGGTCATCTTCTTGCCGGTCTCGTAGAGCGCCTTACCGTCCTCGAGATAGCCCTCCTGGTCGAAATGCATGATCTCGATCTTCTCGGTTTCCTTCATTTGTCTCTCCTTTCTGGGGTTGTTTCCACATCCCCATGCCAACGGGCATCAAAACCCGCTTACATTCCGTAACACTCAGCCGCTTTGGCCTTAAGCGCATTGACTGACTCTTCGTAGCCCTCTGCCTTGACCTCCATTTGCTTGGAGACGGCATCGAGATACGGGTGCACGTCCCATGACTTCAGACGTTCGGCGATCATGGCCGCAATCGTCTGGAAGAACACAAGGTTGGGAATTGCGCTGAGCAGCGGAGCCACCTGAGGCACCGCAACCTCGTGAGCCCTACCCTTGGGATGGGCCGTGAGCAGCACCGTTTTTGTCGTAACGTTCGATAGCGCATCGGCGATATTTGCAAGACGCTCCGACCCCTGTGGATCGTCGACGATAAACACCAGATAGCCCGGAACGATCTGCATCTCGGGACCGTGAACGAACTCCTCGCCCTCGTGATGCATGGCAGGAATCTTGATGGTCTCGCTCAGCTTGAGGGCCGCCTCTTCGGCAACACCGTAGTTGGGGCCGTTGCCGACGACCATGGCGGGCATGTGCTCAGAAAGCTCGAGCATGTGGCCTTGGACATATGCCTCGGCGGTCTTGCACATCACGGCATTGGCCTGGATAGCCTCGCGCAGGTCGTCAAGACGCTGGGCAACGCCCTTGGCGTCAATCGTTCCGCGCGCCTGACCGCCGTAAATACCAAAGAGCACCAGGTACTCAACGAGAACCTCGACGCCCAGAGTCACAAAGTCCACCGACTCGACGCCCACACCGTAGTCAAGAACGATGTCAGTGTGCTCCTTGATGGGTGCCTCGACGTTTGCCGTGAGCGCAACTGCAGCCATATCGTGTGCGCGCATGTAATCGAGCGCCGCAATCGTATTGGTCGAATAGCCGCTCTGCGAAACGGCAATGTTGAGCGCATGCTGCGGATAGGTGTGTTCAAAATCGACGAAGGCCTCGGGCGTCACAACGGACACCTGCATCTGCAGCGCATCTTGCAGGTAATCGCGGGCGCAATCGGCGGCATGGCGCGACGAACCCGAAGCAACAATGCGCAGCGCGTCAAAAGAACCGGATTGGAAAATATCAACGAGCTGCGCTACCAGCTCAGACGAACGCTCGAGGTTCTCTCCCATACGCACATGGGCGAGTTGAACGTAATCGAGCATCTTCATCGTCTCACCTCGCAACAAATCATTAGTATTTGATACCAATCACGATTACAGGTTACGGCTTTTTGATACCTCTTTGTCGATTAATTTATTCCCTTCGGCGAACGGTCGATTTTGAGCCCTGTAAGGTTGTATATACAGCTGACCCAACGATCAAAATTCCGTCAGCTTTTCAGCCCGTTATGCAAAAAAACCAGCTAGTACGTATAGGTATATCCACCCGCATCACCGCGGTTAAACGACTTGACGTACTCGATCGCCTGGCCGCTCGCATCGAAGCTCACGCACTCAAGCGTCAAGGCAAGATCGCCCTGCTCCAGTCCAAGCAGGCCGGCATCTCGCGCGCCCAGTGCTTCGATATCGAGCTTTTCCTGTGCCATGACCGGCTTTCGGCCCAACATCTCATAGGTCTCGTACAAACTGAAGACCGACACGTCAATATCTTCGATTGTGGGAAACAGCAGGCACGGGATGAACGCCGTCTCAATCGATACGGGGTCGCCGTTGACGCAGTTCAAACGCCGAATCGAATACAGCAAATCGTCCTCGGCAATGCCAAACAGGTTGGCATAATATGGGCCCGCATAACGCTTGGAACGCGCGAGGATGCGGACGGACGGCTCGCCACCCGAAGCACGAACCGATTCGCGAAAGCCTCCTGTTCGCTCGTACGCAACGGGCACTTTCTGTGCCACAAACGCGCCCTTTCCGCGGACGCGTCGAATCTGCCCACGCCGAACCAACTCATCGACAGCACTTCGGATGGTCAAGCGTGTCGTACCAAATTCCTCGGCGAGGTCTTTTTCGGACGGAATCATGGAACCTGTGGGATATATACCGCGCTCGATGCGCTCTTCAATGCGACGTCGTATGCGCATATAAACCGGGGTGGCATCTACTGTTTCAGCCATTGTTCACCTGCCACGCTCCTCATGCCGTTCTTTTCGCCGTTGTCGGCAAAGCGGAACTTCGTGGGCAAAATCACCGATTTGCAATGCTCCACAAAACGCATGTCCTTATCAAATTCGATCGTGCTCTCATAGAACACCGGCGTTCCCTCTTTTTGCTGGAGCAGTTCGGCCTCTTCGGCGTTCAAACGCGAGATGGAGATATGCTCACGTCCATGCTCAACACGCACGCCACCTTCTTTGAGCAAGACATCGTAAAGGCTCTCACACTCAAAATCGTGCTCGGGAAGCGATGGGCACAGGGACAGGTTAACGTGAGCGGTCTCAATTGACGCCGGCTCGCCCTCAATAAGTCGAACGCGCTGCATGCGGAGCAAAGGAGCGCCTACAGCCACCCCAAGCTTGTCGGCAAGCGCCCCATCCGCCTCGATGGTCCCGGTGGAAACCAGACGAGAAGAGGGGTGCAGGCCGGCAGTCCGCACAGCATCGGAGAAGTTATATGTTTCCTGAAAGATATTGAGCGGCTTGGGAGGACACACATACGTACCCGATCCACGACGGCTCTCGAGCGTTCCACACGAGATGAGCCGCGTGATACCGGCGCGCAACGCCGTACGCGAAACGCCAATCTCTTCGCACAGCACGCGCTCGGCCGGCAGGCGATCGCCGCCGCCGAGCTGATAGTGCTGGATATACCAAAGAATCCCCTCAACAGCACGATCTTTGGGGGGAATTGCATAAGATTCGCCTGCCATTGTACAGACTCCTCATTCAATATGTACGCCGGCAGAACTAGGCCAGGCCTCCCATGGCGTCGAATTTGGCCTTAATCTTCTCGGCGACATTCCGATATGACTTATACAGGCTTGAATCGCGTTTGACTTCATCGGTCATAACGGGAATCTCCAATTTAGAAACCTCGTCTTTTCCCGTCTGAACCGCCACAATAACACCCATACCAAGACACATATTACGCTTGGCAGCGTTCATTTTTGCCGCCTTAGCGGGATTTGCCAGAATACGCTGGGCAAATTCCTGTTTTGAGACCGCTTCCTCGGCCTCCGGATCGCCCGCTTCTGCCACCTCGCACTGCAGCACATCGCTGTAGTCAAAAATCTTTGGCTCTGCACCGCGCTGATGCACGGCCCACTTGCGACGCGTGGCGTCCTGGTAAATGGCCGGCAAAAACGTAAACCGCGGCGGATCCAAAATCGTATCCGTGATGGTAAACACATCGGGATCAAAGGCATCCTGCGGGTTTTTCTTCTTGAACAGCCCCATATCAGCCTCCCGTACTAGCATTAAACAACTCAAGCCGAATATAGCACCAATTTCAAGCCGTCACTTTACCGTATCGGTGCGCGGCGTCTATGGCTCGCTCAGCGGAAGAACATACGGACGAGGGCCGGGGAGGGGTGCTTGGCTGGCCAAAGTTAGATGCACAGTCTTCGGGGCAGCATCAGCAAAGTCCCCATTACATTAAAAAATATCAGCCCCCGCATATCGAAACGGTCGAGAGGGCCCCGCCGGGCAAGGCCCCAGCGCGAGACCGTCCCGGATGCCTACCCACACAGCGTGGTTACGAGTGGGATAGTCAGAATGGAGCAGATAATCGACAAAAACGTGCACTGCATCATGGGGCGTGCATCCTTACCGTATTGTAGGCAGTACAGCGTACCGTTGCTGCCCACCGGCATTGCCATCTCGAGCACAAGCGTCGCGATAAACATGGGCGTCATGCCGGGCCACAAGCGCGCGACGGCAAGACATGCCACCGGCACGACAACCAGGCGAAACGCCACGGCGACATAGGCACGCCAGTTGGTAAGCATCTCGAGCGGACGGTACTTGGCGATAGACGACCCCATGAGCAACAATGCCGCTGGAGTGGTCATGGTGCCAACGATGGAAATCGAGTCGCCCAACACGCCCCAATCGGTCCATCCGGTTAGCACAATCCCAAGCACAACAGCACTTGCAATGAGACCAGGGCTCTTGCAGCAGGCGGCAATATTGCGCATCTGCTTTTTAAGGCCACCATCCATTCCGCTAAATAACATGGCACCGACGGTAAACATAAGAAGGTTTAGGGGGATAAGCGCAATCGATGCATACAACAGCGCTTGTTTTCCCAACACCGCCGAAATAACCGGAAAACCGATAAACCCGGCATTACCGAAAAGCACGGCGAAGCGATACGAGCATTCCGTCCCTTTGGGAACGCGAAGAGCAGCGGTGACGGCAAACGCAATAACGATCGCCACCACATACATCACAAAGGACAGACCCATGAGCGAAAACGTATCGGCAATGCTCGGAAGCTTCACATCATCGCCCAACGCTGACGAAAGCACCAAGCACGGTAGCGCCACCTGCAACAGCAGATGCGACAGCTCGCGCTCGAACTCCGCTTTCATAAACCCCAGCTTGGCGATACACCACCCCAACAAAATAGGCAACGAAACCGTCAACATCTGAAGCGCCACACTCGTAAAGCTCATGCTACCCCTTTATCTGTTCCACGAGGGCCGGGGCGCCTGTCTTGTTTTGAGAAGTGGGCTTCGCGAACTTCTCAAAACAAGACAGGCGCCCCGGCCCCGGCGATATATCACTGGCTGACCATAGTTATATGCACAGTATCCAAGGTAGCGTCAGCAAAGTCCCCATTACTTTAAAAAGTATCAGCCTCCGCATATTGAAACGGTCGAGAGGGCCTTGCCCGGCTGGGCGGCCTTGCTCCGGGAAGTTCGCGAAGCCCACTTCCCCAGACAAAGCCACCCCGCCGGGCAAGGCCCCAGTGCGAGACCGTCCCGGATGCCTACCTACTCGTTGTCGCCTGCGGTCATTTGCGTTGCGGAGAGTGCGCCGTCGGCAGCGGTTGCGGCTGCGGCGTCGGGCCAGACCCAGTCGGTGAAGGCCGGGTGATCGTAGCCCTCATCGCACGCGAACTCAAAGGCCTCGGTGCGGAATGCCTCCCACTCATCAATCTGCTCGGCAAACTTATCGGCGTCGACCATGCGCAGCACATCGGCGGCCAGTGCCCAGCGGTCCATGTTGTTCAGGCGCAGCATGTCGAACGGCGTGGTCGTGGAGCCCTTCTCCTCGTAGCCGTGGACACGGAACGCGTCGTGGCCGGGGCGACTCCAGATCAGGCGGCGAATCGTGCCGGCATAGGCGTGGAACGCGAAGAGGACGGGCTTCTCGCCGCAGCCGAACAGCTCAGCCCAGCGCTCGTCACTGAGAGCCTGGTCGTTCTCGCAGACGTTCTGAATCTTGAGCAGATCGACCACGTTGACGAACCACACCTTGATGCCCAGCTCGCGCAGCATGTCGGTTGCAGCCAGAGCCTCAAGCGTCGGCACGTCGCCGCAGGTGGCGACCACGACGTCGGCCTCGGCGAGCGAGTCAGCGGTCGATGCCCACTCCCAGGTCGCAACGCCCTCGGCGAGCTCCGCCTTGGCCTCGTCGACCGTCTGGAAGGTCGGGGCAGGCTGCTTGCCGCAGAAGATGGCGTTGACGCAGTCGGTGGACTGGTAGACGCGCTCGGCCACGGCGAGAGCCATGTTGGCGTCGGCCGGATAGTAGGCGTTTACGATGTGCGTGTCGTTGGCCTTGTTGAGCAGCAGGTCGATAAAGCCGGGGTCCTGATGCGAGAAGCCGTTGTGGTCCTGACGCCAGACGTGGCTCGACAGCAAAATGTTAAGGCCGCTGATGGGGGCACGCCACGGAATCTCGCGCTTGGTAGCCTCGAGCCACTTGCAGTGCTGGTTGACCATGGAGTCGACCACATGGACAAAGCTCTCGTAGGAGCTCCACACGCCGGAACGGCCAGTGAGCACGTAGGCCTCGAGGAAGCCCTCGCATTGGTGCTCGGACAGCTGCTCGACGACCTTACCGGAGCCTGCCAGCAGCTCGTCGTTGGCCTCGTCCTCGTAGAAGCCGGCGTCCCACTGCTTCTTGGTCACCTTGTAGGCAGCCTGCAGGCGGTTGGACGCGGTCTCGTCGGGACCAAAGATGCGGAAGTCATCCATGTTCTTGGCCAGAACGTCGGCAGTGTACTCACCAAAGACGCGGGCGGCCTCGGTGGAGCCCCAGCCATGACCCTTAGTTGCGACGGGGACCTCGTGGGCATGAATATCGGGCAGCTCGAGCTCGCGACGCACCTTACCGCCGTTCGCGTTGGGGTTGGCGCCGATGCGCAGCTCGCCGGTCGGCATAAAGGCCGTCACCTCGGGGCGCACCTGGCCCTCGGGCGTAAAGAGCTCCTCGGGCTTGTAGGAACGCAGCCACTCGCGCAGCACGCGGAAGTGCTCGTGGGTGTCCTTGGCGCTCGCCAACGGCACCTGATGCGCGCGCCAGGAGTCCTCGGTCTTCTTGCCGTCGATGTGCTTGGGGCAAGTCCAGCCCTTGGGCGTACGGAACACGATCATGGGATAGGCCGGGCGGACCACGGTCTCGCCTGCGGCGGCCTGGGCCTGCGCGGTGGCCTTGATGTCACAGATCTCATCGAAGACCTGCTCAAACAGGGCAGCGAAACGCGCATGAATGCTTGCGTGGCTCTCGTCGTCAAAGCCGGCGACAAAGAAGTGCGGCTTATAGCCCATGCCCTCAAAGAACTTGGTGAGCTCCTCATCGGACACGCGGGCAAGGATGGTGGGGTTGGCGATCTTGTAGCCGTTGAGGTGCAGGATCGGCAGGACGATGCCGTCGGTTGCCGGGTTCACGAGCTTGTTGGACTGCCAAGAGGTCGCGAGCGGACCGGTCTCGGACTCGCCATCGCCCACCACGGCCACGGCCAGCAGGCTCGGGTTGTCCATAACGGCGCCGTAGGCGTGGCTGAGCGTGTAGCCGAGCTCGCCGCCCTCGTGGATGGAACCGGGCGTCTCGGGCGCAAAGTGGCTCGGGATGCCGCCGGGATAGGAGAACTGGCGGAAGAACTTCTGCAGGCCGGCCTCGTCATTGGTGATGTCGGGGCGGATCTCACGGTAGGTGCCGTCGAGCAGCGACTGAGCAGTACCGGCGGGGCCACCGTGACCAGGGCCCATCAAGAAGATAGCATTCTGGTTGTGGTCGGCGATCAGACGGTTGACGTGACCGAACAGGAAGTTGATGCCGGGCGTGGTGCCCCAGTGGCCAACCAGGCGGTGCTTAACGTCCGGACGACCGAAGTCGCGCACCTCACCGGTTTTCTCGTCGACAAAGTCGGGGCGCATTAGCGGGTTAGAGCGAAGGTAGATCTGACCGACGGACAGATAGTTCGATGCGCGCCAATACAGGTCGACGCCCTCGAGCTCGGAAGCCGGCACCTCGTGGCCCAGCTTTTGCCACGGCGTCCCCAGTGTTTTAGCCATTGTTTATGTCCCTTCGCTGTGCGGTCGCCCTCCGATACGGCAACCTTTCGTTGGGACTAGTATATTTGCTAAAACGTTTTATCATGGTGAAAAAACGTTTTACCACCCTTATCAATCCCATCGATTAGCAAAACGCGACATTCACCTGCGGCATTGCCCGTCACAGGTGCTCCACATTCGGTCTCTGCAAATTGATAAACGTGTTTAGTTGTGTTTAGTAAGCTCGAGCACGCTGTCCTTAACGATAAGCTCCGGCTCCAGAACGACCTCTTCGGCACGCCTGCCGCCCCTACCGGCAAGACGCTTGGACATGCAGCCAAAAGCATGCTCCGCAAGGACACCAGGGTCCTGCTCAATCGCGGTCAGCGCCGGCTCAAAGAGAACGTCGGCCGCCGAGTTGTCATAGCTCACCACCGAGATATCGCCCGGGATGCTCTTCCCCATCTCGTGCAAGCGCTTGAGCAAACCGAGGGCAATGTTATCCGAGCTTGCGAACACGGCAGTGGCGTCAGTTGCGAGCACTGCCTCCGAGGCCTCGTATGCGCTCGGAATGTAGTACTCGCTCTCAAACTCCAAACGCGCGTCGATCGGCAGGCCAACCTCGCGCAGCGCGCGCTCATAGCCGGCAAGTCGCTTGCGACCCGTATTGGAACGGCGGGCATTAACCAGGCAGGCAATACGGCGGTGGCCTTGCTCGATCAGATAGCGGGTGGCCATATAGCCGCCCATCTCGTGGTCGAACATCACCTTGTCGCACTCGAGCCCCTCAATGGCACGGTCGACCATTACGGCCGGGATGGGCAGGTGGCTGACTTCTTCGCGCAGAGCGCGGTCATCGGAGAACTCGTCACCCACCACCAGGAAGACGCCATCAACGCCGCGCGTCACCAGCTGGCGCAGCAGCTCCAGATCGTCATCGGCGCTTCCGCCCGAGCTGGTAATGAAGAGCGCATAGCCGTCCTCGCGGCAGCGCTTTTCCAGGCTACCGGCGAGCGAGGCAAAAAAGCGGCTCTCGATGTTAGGGACGATAAGTCCCAGCGTGCGCGACTCGCGCATGACCAGGCTGCGCGCAATCTGGTTGGGAACATAGTGGTTGCGCGCCGCGACCTCTTTGATGAGCTTGCGGTTTTCTTCCGAGATGCGACAGGGCCGATTATTGAGAACAAGCGAGACCGACGAGGGGGAAAGCCCCACCTCCTGGGCGATCTGCTTGAGGGTGACTTTGTTGGCCATCTCGCTCCTTCCGGGTTTACGCGCAATCTCTTGAAAGTATAGCGACTACCCCTCTACCTCGGTGATAAACACTTTACCAATCCGGTGGACGGCTGTTTTATCGCCGCCAGCGCACCAAATCCGTCCGGGTGGGGTATATTGCAATCGATTGATGACAACGACCACCAAAAGGCGGATATTCGTATGCACGAGAACGACTTTTTTAACGAGGACCTGCTGTGCGCGCTCGCTGGCGTTGCCGGCGAGGACAACGTGCTGATGAGCGAGCCCATGCGCGAGCACACCACGTTTAAGATCGGCGGCCCGGCCGACGTCTTTGTCACGCCCGATACCGAGCAGGGCCTCGTCGCCACGCTCGATACCTGCTATCGCTGCGACCTGCCACTCACCATCGTGGGCAACGGCTCCGACTTGCTCGTCGGCGACAAGGGCATCCGCGGCGTCGTCGTAGCGCTGGGCGAGGGCCTCTCCGACATTACGGTCAACGGCACGCACGTCACGGCGGCAGCCGGCGCCTTGCTTTCCGATGTCGCCGCGGCGGCAGCCGAGGCCGGTCTCACCGGCATGGAGCCCATCTCGGGCATTCCCGGATCGGTCGGCGGCGCCTGCTACATGAACGCCGGTGCCTACGGTGCCTGCATGGCCGATGTACTGGAGTCCGTGCGCGTCTACAAACCTGCTCGCCAGCTCGACGACGGCACCCGCGGCAGCGGCAATATCATTGAGTTCGATGTCGATGAGCTCAACCTGGGTTATCGCAAGAGCCGCATCGCCGACGACGGCTTCATCGTGCTTTCGGCCACTTTCAATCTCGCCCCGGGCAACGCCGCGATGATCAAGGCCGACATGGATGACTACCGCCAGCGCCGCGAGGACAAGCAGCCGCTCGACATGCCGAGCGCCGGCTCCACCTTCAAGCGCCCCGAGGGCTACTTTGCCGGCAAGCTCATCATGGACGCCGGCCTGCGAGGACACGCCATCGGCGGCGCGCAGGTGAGCGAAAAGCACTGCGGCTTCATCGTCAACGCCGACCACGCCACCGCCGCCGATGTCGACGAACTCATCCGCCACATCCAAACAACCGTCAAAGACCAATTCGACGTAGACCTAGAACCCGAAGTCCACCGAGTAGGCGAATTCCTCTAATAAAAAAGAAGGCCCCGAAAGGGGCCTTCGCCATCTTTATATCAGACAACCAGTCCGGTGTGTCGCGCTTTGAACCCGGAAGGTCCGGGACTGTGGGCGAGGCATAAGGTTGATCGCGAGTTCCGCACGCAAAGAAGGTCACTTAATGTGGCCTTCGTCTTGCGCAGGACTGTAGAGCAGGCAACCTTATGCCTCGCCCGCAGTCCCGGACCAACCAGCTTCAAGCCGCAGCTACGACAGCGCGATACCGCCGAGCCAGCCCCAACGCACGCCAGAGCCAGTACCATAGAAGCTAATAAACGAATCAAGCGACTTAGACGTAATGGCACCCTCGTTGCTCATAACGATGCCGCCGCCAACGTAGATACCCACATGACCGTAGATAAGGCCCGGAGCACCCGTGCCGCTGTGCGAGGAATCGGCCACGATCATGCCCACCTGCAGCGCCGAGCGGTCGGAGCTATAGCACCAGGCGTTGAACATGTCACACGCGTTGCCGCCAAAATAGCCTACGCCGGCATTGCGGAAGACGTTGGTAACCCAGGCAGCACACCAGCCCTGGCCGGGAGAAGGCGTCGAGTAGCACGCATTGACGACGGCCTGCTGCTTGCCCGAACCGCCCGTCTGTTGCGGGGTGCCGCCGGCATACGAGCCGCCACCCGAGCTCGAGCCACCCGAAGAAGAGCCCGTGTTCGCAGAGGCCGCGGCTGCCGCAGCCGCCTTCCTAGCGGCCTCCTCGGCCTGGGCGGCAGCGAGGATCTCGGAATCGCGCTGAGCCATGAGCTCCTTGACGTCGTCGGAAAGACCGTTCAGCACGGTCTGGACTTCTTGCTGCTTGGCCTGCATATCCTGCATCTGAGCCGTCTGCTGGTCCTTGAGTTTCTCCAGGTCGGCCTTTTGTGATTCGAGCTCGGTCTTCTGTGCGTCGAGCTCAGCCTGAATCGTCTGGATATCCTCGATGGCATCGCGGTCGCTCTTGTTGATCTTCTCAACGTAATGCGCGTTGGCGACGAGTTCCTCAAACGAGCCAGAGGCCAGCAGCAGCGACAGGATGTTCGTGCCGCCGGACTTGTAGCTGGCGGCCACGCGATCGGAAAGGTCGTTGCGCTTCTTCTTGAGCTCGGCCTTCTTTTCATCGATCTGGGCCTGCGTGTCGTCAATCTTGCCCTGGACATTCTCGATGTCGTTGAGGGTCTGGGCATTCTTGTTGGCCAGCGCCGCATACTCATTTGCGATGCTGTCGAGCTGGGCCTGAACCTCGTCGAGCTGGGCCTGGGCGGCATTCAATTTATCGGTGGTTTCTTTGGAAGCCTCCGCCGCATGGGCGCGAGTGGGCAGGCCAAAAAGAACTGCCGCAGAAGCGGCGCCGAACAGGGCCTTGAGGGCAGTGCGGCGCGAGAGCTCCTGGGAAAGGATGGAATCGCTGTTTGGTGACATATGTACTCCGTTACATGCTTATTTATATGTCGCTCAACTCATACATATTAGCGTACATATGGCGCGTCCCAACGATTTCCACGAACGGCAGGAAACTGCAAGGTCGGCGGCTCGTAAGCAATTGTCAAATTTGAGGTAACAATTGAGCAAGCTCTTATATGAGTACGTTAACATAATCCTCTGCTTTTCCTCAGCGCACGATTTGGGCGTCCCCGCCTGCGCTATACTCCCCTCTAGAAGTGTTCCTGATTCGATAGGAGACTACATGTCCAAAGCACTCGACCCCAAAGACACCTGCGTCCTCGTTACCGGTGGCGCCGGCTTTATCGGCTCGCACACCGTCGTTCAGCTGCTCGAGGGTGGCTACCAGGTCGTCATCGTCGATGATCTCTCCAACTCCAGCGCCGTCGCCGTCGACCGCGTCAAGACCATCGTGGGCGACGAGGCCGCCAAGAACCTCACCTTCTACGAGGCCAACGTGCTCGACCGCGATGCGATGAACAAGATCTTCGATACCCATCAGATCGACCGCGTCATCCACTTTGCCGGCTTTAAGGCCGTCGGCGAGTCGGTGAGTAAGCCCGTCGAGTACTACCACAACAACATCGAGAACACCCTGGTGCTCATCGACGTCATGCGCAACCATGGCTGCAAGTCCATCATCTTCTCGAGCTCCTCGACCGTCTACGGCGACCCGGACAACCCGCCCGTCACCGAGGAGGATCCTAAGAAGCCCGCAACCAACCCCTATGGCTGGACCAAGTGGATGATCGAGCAGATCCTTATGGACGTCCACACCGCCGACCCCGAGTGGGACGTCGTGCTGCTCCGTTACTTCAACCCCATCGGCGCTCATCCGTCGGGCCTGATCGGCGAGGACCCCAAGGGCATCCCCAACAACCTGGTACCCTATGTCGCCCAGGTCGCCGTGGGCAAGCTCGAGGCCGTTCAGGTCTTTGGCAACGACTACCCCACCCCCGACGGCACCGGCGTGCGCGACTACATCCACGTGTGCGATCTGGCCTCTGGTCACGTTGCCGCCCTTAACTGGATGAACGGCAAGACCGGCGTCGAGATCTTCAACCTGGGCACCGGCACCGGCACCTCGGTACTCGAGGTCGTCGCCGCCTTCTCCAAGGCTTGTGGCAAGGAGCTGCCCTACGTGATCCGCGAGCGCCGCGCCGGCGACATCGCTGCCAACTGGTGCGATGCCTCCAAGGCCGAGCGCATGATGGGCTGGAAGGCCCAGTACGACATCGCGGACATGTGCCGCGATAGCTGGAACTGGCAGAGCCACAACCCCAACGGCTTCGCCGACGCCGAGTAGCAAAAACCTACATACCGTTCTTGCCCCGATCTCACGTTGTGAGGTCGGGGCTTTTTCATGGCATGTAGCCATTCGCCGAAAATCGACCAACTTTTTTATCTTGCCTGTACATGTTTAAACAACATGTTTTACAATAGGCGTATCGAATCAGAACATCGGAGGCGGACTGCATACCCATCGGCAGGCCGACCCCACTACAAGAAGGTTGGTGAGCGCATTCATGGAGCGTGCAAGCGGCGTCCTCATGCCCGTCTCATCTCTGCCCGGACCATACGGAATCGGCGGCTTTGGCTGGAATGCCTACGACTTCGTCGATTTTCTCGCCTCGTGCAAACAACATTACTGGCAAATTCTGCCCCTTACGACGACCAGCTATGGCGATTCGCCCTATCAGTCGTTCTCGGCCCGCGCAGGCAACCCCAACTTTATCGACTTTGCCGAGCTTATCGAGGCAGGGTATCTGGAGCAGCGCGATATCGATGGCGTGTATCTGGGATCCGACCCCAGCAATGTCGACTACGGTGCCATCTTTGGCGGCCGCCGTCAGATTCTCGACCGCGCCGCCGAGCGCTTTGCTGCCGACAAGCCGGCCGATTTCGATGACTTTATCCAGGCCAACGAGGACTGGCTCATCCCCTACTGTGAGTTCATGACCGTCAAAGAGGAGTGCGGTCTCAAGGCGTTTTGGGAGTGGCCCGCGGAGCTCCGCACCCGCGGCGAGGCTTCCGCCAAGGTCTGCGCCGACCATCCGGCGCGTATGCTCTACCACCAGATGACGCAGTACTTCTTCGATCGCCAGTGGAGCCGCCTCAAGGCCTATGCCAACGAGCGCGACATTCTCATCATCGGCGACCTGCCCATCTATGTCTCGCGTGACTCCGTCGAGATGTGGGCGACGCCTGAGCTCTTTAAGATCGACGCCGCCGGCAATCCCGTGAGCGTCGCTGGCACGCCGCCCGACCAGTTCTCGGCCACCGGCCAGTACTGGGGCAACCCCATCTACGACTGGGACGCCATGGAGTCCGACGGCTTCTCCTGGTGGGAGGGCCGCATTCGCGCCGCCCTCGACATGTACGACGTCATCCGCCTGGATCACTTCCGCGGCTTCGAGGCCTATTGGGAGGTGCCGTTCTCCTCGCCCGATTCGTCCTACGGTTCGTGGACGCAGGGTCCCGGCCTCAAGTTCTTCAAGACGCTCGAGGAAAAGCTCGGCACGCTGCCCATCATCGCCGAGGACCTGGGCTTCCTCACCCCCGGCGTCATCGACATGCGCGACAACTCGGGCTTCCCCGGCATGAAGATCCTGCAGTTTGCCTTTGAGGGCACCAACTCGTACTACCTGCCGCATAACTACATCGCCAACACCGTCGCCTATGTGGGCACCCACGATAACGAGACGGCGCGCGGTTGGTTTGAGGGAACGGCCACCCCGCGTCAGCGCGAGCAGGCAGCCCTGTACACCCATCAGCAGGCCGGCGAACCCATGGCAGATGCACTCAATCGCACCATCGCCGCCAGCGTGAGCGACACGTGCATCTACACCATGCAGGACCTGCTCAACTTGGACAACGAGGCGCGCATCAACACCCCTGCCACGCTGGGCGGCAACTGGACCTGGCGCATGCTCGACGGCGCCATCACCCGCGAGCTCGAGCACAAACTCACCGACTGGACCGAGACCTACTTCCGCATCCCGTCGGAAGCCGAAATCGAGCTTCCTCAATAGGAGCTACCGCGCCCAACCCCTCCCCACCGTGCGGACGCGCTTGCTTTTCCCGCGCGAGGCCACCCCAATCCCCTCGCGCGGGCTTCTTATGAATTGCAGACATGAAACAACCCATCACAGGAGAAAACATGCCCCAAATTAACCTCATGGAACTCGCCGAGCAGTCTTTTGGCACCTCGCTCGAGCAGCTCGACGACCGTCGCATTTACAAGCTGCTGGTCAAACTCGTGCAGGAGCGCTCCGCCGCCTGCCCGCTCAACAACGGCAAGAAAAAGCTCTATTACATTTCCGCCGAATTTTTGATCGGCAAGCTGCTCATCAACAACATGATCGACCTCGGCATCTACGACGAGGTTAAGGACCAGCTCACCGCCGCAGGCCACGACCTCAACAAGATCGAGGAATTCGAGGTCGAGCCGTCGCTCGGCAACGGCGGCCTGGGCCGCCTGGCCGCGTGCTTCCTGGATTCCATCGCCACGCTGGGCTTGACCGGCGATGGCGTGGGCCTCAACTATCACTACGGTCTGTTCCGTCAGCGCTTTGTCGACAACCAGCAGAAGGCCGTCCCCGACGAGTGGCTCGGTGAGCAGGACATCCTAGTCGACGATGACCGCTCCTACACCGTCGAGTTCGGCGATTTTGCCGTTACCTCCAAGCTCGTCAACATCGATGTGCCCGGTTACGACCAGCCCACCAAGAACCGTCTGCGCCTGTTCGACTTGGCGAGCGTCGACGACGGCCTGGTCCCCGGCAGCTCCATCGACTTCGACAAGACCGAGATCGCCAAGAACCTCACCTTGTTCCTCTACCCCGACGATTCCGACGAGCAGGGCCGCCTGCTTCGCATCTACCAGGAATACTTCATGGTGAGCAACGCCGCCCAGCTCCTGATCGACGAGGCCATCGAGCGCGGCAGCAACCTGCACGATCTGGCCGACTACGCCGTGGTCCAAATTAACGACACGCACCCCACCATGGTCATCCCTGAGCTCGTTCGCTTGCTCACCACTGAGCATGGCATCGAGTTTGATGAGGCCGTGACCATCGTACGCTCCATGGTCGCCTACACTAACCACACGATTCTTGCCGAGGCGCTCGAGAAGTGGCCGCTCGCCAGCCTGCAGAAGGTCTCCCCTGCCATCGCCGACATTATCGTCAAGCTCGATGAGATCGCGAAGGCCGAGCACGATGACCCGCGCGTCGCCATCATCGACGAATACGACACCGTCCACATGGCCCACATGGACATCCACTTTGGCTTCTCCATCAACGGCGTAGCCGCCCTCCACACCAAGATCCTGGAGGACACCGAGCTTCATCCGTTCTACGAGATCTATCCCGAGAAGTTCTCCAACAAGACCAACGGCATCACCTTCCGCCGCTGGATCCATGGGGCCAACCCCGCGCTCGCCAGCCTGCTCGACGATGTGATCGGCACCGACTGGCGCAGCACCGGCGATCTGAGCAAACTCGCCAAGTTCGCCGACGACAAGGATGTTCTTGAGCGCCTGGCCGCCACCAAGACCGAGGCCAAGGCCATCATGCGCCAGTTCATGGCGCTCGAGCAGGGCGTGACCATTCCCTCCAACGCCATCATCGACGTCCAGGTCAAGCGCATCCACGAGTACAAGCGCCAGCAGATGCTCGCGCTCTACATCATCTGGAAGTACCTCGATATCAAGAACGGCAACAGACCTAAGCACCCCGTCACCATCATCTTTGGCGGCAAGGCGGCGCCTGCCTACACCATCGCGCAGGACATCATCCATCTGATCCTGACGCTGTCGCAGTGGATTGCAAACGACCCCGACGTGGCTCCCTACCTGCAGGTTGTCATGATCGAGAACTACAACGTCACCGCCGCCGAGCGCGTGATTCCCGCCGCTGACATCTCCGAGCAGATCAGCCTGGCCTCCAAGGAGGCGAGCGGCACCTCCAACATGAAGTTCATGCTCAACGGCGCCCTAACCCTGTGCACGCTCGACGGTGCCAACGTGGAGATTGCCGAGCTCGTGGGCGACGAGAACATCTATACCTTTGGCGCCTCGTCCAAACAGGTCGAGCAGCTCTACGCCGACGGCACCTACAACGCCGGTGCGCTCTACCGCAAGCCTGGAATTAAACTGCTGGTGGACTTCATCACCAACCCGGCCTTTATGGCAACCGGCAACGCCGAGCGCCTGCAGCGCCTGCACGACGACATTAAGGGCAAGGACTGGTTTATGGCCCTGCTCGACATTGAGGAGTACATCCAGACCAAGGAGCGCGTGCTGGCCGACTACGAGGACCAGGACGCTTGGATGCGCAAGGCGCTCATCAATATCGCCAACGCCGGTACCTTCTCGTCCGACCGCACCATCTCCCAATACAACGACGAGATCTGGCACCTGAGCTAGCTCATTCCCCTTACCCATCCTCTTGAGAAACGGAGTCGTGGCAACACGGCTCCGTTTTTTGTGCCCGCACGTTACCCTGTGATCCGACTCGGCCAAACAATCTCGATCCGTAGCAATTACTCAACCAAAACGGTCCCAGCCGTTACAGATTGAGACATACCGGCCCCTCCCCTTGGGTTTATCTCAATCTGTAACATCTAGCAGGTGTAATTCGCCTTTGGTGTTACAGATTTAGATGAAATGGTTGGCACAGCGGAACCGTCTCGATCTGTAACATCTAACGTCCGAAATCGGCCCCACCTGTTACAGATCAAGACAAACTGACTGACGGAAAGCCCCAACACAAAGAAAGGCTCCCCTCTCGCCCAGTGGACGGGAGGGGAGCCTTATATGTGACCACGGCAAAAGGATGGCAAAGCCGCAGTCGCCCAAAAGGAGGGCCTGATTGGATCGGGCCTAGATAAGGTTCTTGCCAGAGACCTTATCGAAGAGATGAGTCGCGTTCTTCTCGAACTTGAACCAGATGGGGTCGCCCGCCTTGAGCGCACCCTTGGCCTCAAGGTCGACAACGGGAATGATCAGGACGAACTGGCCATCGGGAGCAGTCACGTGGACATGCTCGGTCGAACCCATGAGCTCGGTCACCTCGACGGTGCCCTGGAGCGCACCCTCCTCGCCCTTGTCGGCAAGCAGGATCTGCTCGGGGCGCACGCCGGCCGTGATCTCCTTCACGTCGCCGCCGTCCCAGTTGAGAGCAAGCTGAGCGCAGGTCTCGGGGGCCAGCGCGACATTCATGTCGTCGGTCTTGACGGTAAAGCCGTTGCCCGAGCGCACCAGCTGGGCATCGAAGAAGTTCATCTGCGGCACGCCGATAAAGCCGGCGACGAAGATGTTCGCGGGATGGTTGAAGACCTCCTGCGGGGTGGCGATCTGCTGGACGACGCCGTCCTTCATGACCACGATGCGATCGCCGAGGGTCATAGCCTCGGTCTGGTCGTGGGTAACGTAGATGAACGTGCCCTTGATCTCGTGGCGCAGCTTAATGAGCTCGGCACGCATCTGGTTACGAAGCTTGGCATCCAGGTTGGACAGCGGCTCATCCATCAGGAAGACCTTGGGGTCACGCACGATGGCGCGGCCGATGGCGACGCGCTGGCGCTGGCCGCCCGAAAGCGCCTTGGGCTTACGGTCGAGGTACTCGGTAATACCCAGGATCTCAGCAGCGGAGCGAACCTTACGGTCGATCTCGTCCTTGGGGACCTTCTTGAGCTCGAGCGTAAACGCCATGTTCTCGTACACCGTCATATTGGGATACAGAGCATAGCTCTGGAACACCATGGCGATGTCGCGGTCCTTAGGAGCGACGTCGTTGACGCGCTTGCCATCGATGAGCACATCGCCCGAGGTGATGTCCTCCAGGCCGGCGATCATGCGCATCGTCGTGGACTTACCGCAGCCAGAGGGGCCAACGAGGACGATGAACTCCTGGTCGTGAACGGTGAGGTTGAAGTCCTCTACAGCGAGCACACCGTCCTCGGTAACCTTAAGGTTGTGCTTCTTCTCCTCGGTCTTCTTCTTTTTGCCAAAGAAGCCCTTCTTTTTTGACTCGTTGTTGGGATACACCTTCTGAACATGTTTGAGAACGATCTCGGCCATGTCTTTACCTTTCGATACGCGGCGCCGCGCTGAGGGGCGCCGCCAAAACTTGCAAAACAGTTACGGCATCAGCCCTTGACGGCACCTGCCACAACGCCGTCAATGATGTACTTCTGGCAGAAGATGTACATGATGACGATGGGGATGACGACCATCATGATGCATGCCATCATGGGGCCGAGCTCGACGTGGCCGTAGCCGCCGCGGAAGTACTGGATCAAGATAGGAATGGTCTTGTACTTGGTGGAGTCGAGCGTAAGGTAGGGCAGCAGATAGTCGTTCCAGACCCACATGGTCTCAAGGATACCGACCGAAAGATAGGTGGGCTTCATAATGGGAAGGACGATCTTAAAGAACACCTGGACCGGGTTGCAGCCATCAATCATGGCCGCTTCCTCAATCTCGAGCGGGATGTTCTTGACGAAGCCGGCGAACATAAAGACCGCGAGGCCCGCGCCAAAACCAAGGTAGATGAAGCAGATGTTAAACGGCGTGTTGAAGCCGATGCGGTCCGCCAAATTGGACAGCGTGAACATGAGCATCTGGAAGGGCACGACCATCGAGAAGACGAACAGGTAATAGAAGAAGTTCGAGATCTTGCTGTTGACGCGCACTACGTACCAAGCACACATGGAGCAGCACACCAGAATCAGCACGACCGACGTGACCGTGATGATGAGCGAGTACATAAATGCCGAGGCAAAGCCCTGCTCGTTAAGGGCGTGCACGTAGTTTGCGAGGCCGTTGAACGTCTCGGGCGTGAGCAGATCGAACGCCGTGGTGGTGCTGATTGCAGTTGCCTTTTTAAAGGAATTGAGCGCAATCATGAACACGGGATAGATCCACGCGAGCGACAGAATCGTAAAGAAAATCGAGAGCGCGCGGTTGATAACCTTATCGCGTTTCATTACTGCTGCACCTCCTTGGACCTCGTGGCCTTAAGCTGGATCATAGAAATAGCGACAACCAGGATGCAGAAGATAACTGCCTTGGCCTGACCGATGCCCTGCCATGCGATGCCAGCACGCGAATAGAACGTGTTGTAGATGTTCAGGGCGAGCATCTCGGTGGAGTGCGCCGGGGCACCACCGGTAAGGGCGAGGTTCTGGTCGAACAGCTTAAAGCCGTTGGTGATGGACAGGAACAGGCAGATGGTGATGGTCGGCATCAGGTTGGGGATCTTAACCTTCCAAAACGTCTGCCATGCCGTAGCGCCGTCGACCTTGGCGGCCTCGATGTAATCAGACGGAATGGACTGCAGACCGGCGATGTAGATGATCATCATGTAGCCGACCTGTTGCCACAGGGTCAGGATGATAAGGCCCCAGAAGCCAGCGGCGGAGTTGAGGGCGATAAGCTGGGCACCCACGTTGGAGAGCAGGCAGTTGATCAGAATCTGCCAAATGTAACCCAGTACAATGCCGCCAATCAGGTTAGGCATAAAGAAAATCGTACGGAAGATGTTGGTGCCCTTGAGCGCCTTGCGAGTGAGCGCCTGCGCAATGGCCAGCGCGATCACGTTGATGAGCACCGTCGACAGGAAGGCAAACGCCACGGTAAAGAAGAACGACGTGGAGAACTGCGGGTCGGTCAGTGCGCGCACGTAGTTCTCGATACCGACAAAGTGCGCGTTATTGATGGTAATAAACTGGCAGAACGAGAGATAGAAACCCTGGATAAAGGGAATCACGAACCCGATCATAAACGCCAGGCACGTGGGCAGCATAAAGAGCGGCCACCAGCGCTTGAGTGCTTTGCCCATAGAAGGGTCCTTTCAATATGCAGGGGGCGGGCAAACCTACGTCTGCCCGCCCCCTGTCGCTAATCAGATAGCTTGGGCAGCAACTGCTTACTCGGAAGCAGCCTTCTCGGTCTTCCAGCCATCGACGAAGGCGTTCTTGACGCCGTCCCACTTGGTGTTGTCGGCAGCATAAGCGATGAGAGCCTGCTTGAGGTTCTTCTTCCACTCCTCGGAGGGGATGTAAACGAAGTCCCAAGCGACGGTCTTCTTGCCGTCCTTGGCCATGGCAACGGCCTGCTGAGAGAAGACGTTGCTGGTCTCCTTAGCGCTCTTGAACGGGGCGGTCAGACCCATCTTGTCAGCGATGATGCTGGTGGCGGTGTCAGAAGTGACGCACCAATACATGAAGTCCTCGGTGGCCTTCTGGGCATCCTCGGAAGCCTGGGAGCTGACGCACCAGTAGTTCTCGCCGCCGGAGCACAGACCCTGGTTCTCCTCGCCGTCGACGCCGATGTAGATCGGCAGCATGCCGAGCTGGTCGTCGGTCATACCGGCCTTGGTGAGGTCGGCGTAGGCCCAAGAGCCGTTCTGGTAGAAGACGGCCTTGCCGGTTGCGAACTCGTTGGTGGCGTCGTCACCGGTCTTGGAGGCGAGCTGCGAAGGATCGCAGGTGGAGTCGGTGATGTACAGGTCGAAGATCTGCTTAAAGTTGTCGAGATACTCGCCCTTGATCTCGTCGTCCTCCTGGTTGTGCTCCTTCTCGAACTCGTAGTAGAGCGGGAGGTTGGCGAGGTGGGTGGTGTAGCGCCAGCTGGAGGAGTCATCCATGCCGGCGGAAGTGAAGGCACCGTCAACGCCGAGCTCGTCCTTGCGGGCCTGGATGTCATCGGCGCAAGCCTTCAGCTTGTCGAAGGAGTTGATGTCCTCGGCCTTGTAGCCGGCCTTCTCGAGGAGCTCCTTGTTGTAGATGATGCCGTAGCTCTCCTGAACCCAGTCGATACCCAGATCCTTGCCGTCGGACTGCAGAGCCAGGGAGTCGTCGATGAGCTCGCCGCGGAGCTTGGTGTCGGACAGATCGGCGCAGTAGTCCTTCCAGTTCTTAAGGCCGGTGGGGCCGTTGACCTGGAACAGCGTCGGAGCGGAGCTCTTGGACATCTCGGACTTGAGCTTCTCCTCGTAGGTGTTGGAGGCGGCGGTCACGATCTTGACCTCGACGCCCTTCTCCTTCTTGTACGCCTTGGCGATCTCCTTCCACTCCTTGTCGACCTCGGGCTTGAACTGGAGGAAGTAGACCTCGGCAGCGTCACCAGAAGCAGAGGAGCCAGAGCCGGCAGAACCACCGCAGCCCACGAGGCCCAGACCAAGAACCGCAGCCGCGGAACCAGCAAAGCCCAGGAACTGCCTTCTGCTCATTTCGTTCTTCATTACAATCCACCCTTTCACACCGTGGCGGCACCCTTTGCCGCCGCCTTCGGAGATTGGCTCGGGGACTTTGCCCCTTTTGCTGATTTATACAATACGCTATTTGGCTAGTTGTTTGAACAAGTATTACTAGAGCGGTAGAAAAACTTCGGTGAACGGTAATTTCAACTTGATACTTGACAAGTTTTGTATAAACAATTATTTGTTATCGAATGCAGAGAAAACGCCCGGTCAAGCCGATGCATCGTCGGTTTGACCGGGCGTTTTCGCTTTGAGGGCATGAGTCTCGTCAGGCTGCGAGCTAGCCGGCTATCGCTTGGAGTTGACGCGGTAGTGGAAGATCTCGGGATGCGTGCGGGCATGCGTGACCTCGAACAAGATGCCGTCCGAGGTGTACGACTGGCTCTCCATAACGGCGACGCAGTTGTACTTGCCAAGGTCCAAGTAGCTGCAGTCCTCATCGTTGGCAAGCTCGACGCTCACCGTACGGCGGCTCGCCATCACTTTGACGCCACGCTTGTGCTCCAGATAGTCGTAGATAGAGCTTGCCGCAATCTCGGGGGTCAGGCCCTTGGCGATCGACTCCAAAAAGTAGCCATGGTCCACCTGGCGCGCGCTGCCGTTGAGGCTTCGGACACGCACTACACGAATCAGCTCCTCGCCCACCTTAAAGCCTAGGCGACGAGAAAGTTGCTCCGTGCAAATCAAATGTTCAAAAGACTTGACCTCGGTCGATGCGACGGCATTGTTGCGTTTTGCGAACTCGCCAAACGACTCAACCTCTTCGAGTGCGCCCAACATGTCGGTTTCGCCCTTAAGCCAAATAACGCGCACGCCCTTGCCGTGTATGGGCTGCACAAACATCCCGTCGGCCAGCATACCCAAGGCGCGACGGACGGTATTGCGCGTGCAGCCAAACTCCGCGGTCAGCTCGGCTTCGGTTGGCAGCATCTCCTGAAACGCATAGGTCCCGTTGATGATGCGCGAACGGATCTCGCGGTAGATCCCTTCGTAAATCGCTTTTGGCATGATTTCACCTCTAATGAATATGTATGGCTAAGCACGATAGCATTTCTTAAAGTTGTTTAAACCGATTATCGGTAAAGCACGGATTATTTACCGTCGACGGTTCCCCCGAAACCCAAATCGGACCGAATCAAAACCGTCAATGCGGCAAGCAGCCAGTCCTCTACAATGAGTTCATTGTTTAAACGTTCTTGCTCGCACAGCATGTTGTATCCGAAAGGCATATTATGCTGCAGAAAATCCAACGTTTTGGCGGAGCCATGTTCGCGCCCGCCATGCTGTTTTCTATATCAGGCCTCATGGTCGGCATCTCCGCCCTCGCAACGACCGTGGATATCGTCGGCGACCTCGCCGTATACGGAACCCCCTGGTACGTTTTCTGGACTATCATTCAGCGCGGCTCGTGGACGGTCTTTAAGCGCCTTCCACTCCTTTTTGCCGTAGCGCTGCCTATCGGCCTTGCCCAAAAGCAACCGGCACGCTGCTGCCTCGAGGCGCTCGTAGCCTATTTTGCCTACTGTTTCTTTTTGAGCGAAATCATTAAGCTGAGCGGCGACAACCTTGGACTTAAGTACCCGTCGTCTTTAACCCCCGCCAGCGGCATCACCGTCATCGACGGCATCAAGACGCTCGACACCGGCATTATCGGCCCGCTGGCGGTGTCGGCAACCGTCGTTGCCATCCATGACCGCTTCTACGATGCCAAGGTTCCCGATTGGCTCGGCACGTTCTCGGGTTCCTCGCTCGTCTACCTCATCAGCTTTTTTGCCGTGCTCGCCCTTGCCGTTATCTCGGCCGCCATCTTGCCCTTCGCATACACGGCGACCGAAACGCTGCGCCACGCGCTTACGGGCGTCGGCCCCTTCGGCGTAGGCATCTTTGTGTTTTTAGAGCGAGCGCTCGAGCCCATGGGGCTGCACCACCTGCTCTATATGCCCATCTATTACGACAATCTGGTCATTCACGACGGTATTTACGCCACGTGGACCAACCTGCTCCCCATTCTCTCCCATAGCACGCGCCCTTTAAATGAACTTGCGCCCTGGGCAGGTTTTACCGCCACCGGCTGGGGCAAGCTCTTTGGCCTTCCCGCCATCGCGGCAGCATTCTATTTCACCGCCAAACCCGAACGCCGCACCGGCCTTAAGGTCATCCTTTTGCCCGCCATCGTCGCCTCGGTGGTCTGCGGCGTCACCGAACCGCTCGAGTTTCTCTTTATGTTCACCTATCCTGGACTCTTTTTGCTCTACGCCGTCCTATCCTCCTGCCTTGCCATGACCATGAACTTCTTTGGCATCGTCGGCATCTTCTCGGGCGGTCTCATGGAAATGACGGCCTTCAACTTCATCCCACTCATGCGAATGCATGCCGGCTCCTACCTTTTGGCGCTCGGTATCGGTCTGATGTTTAGCGCTGTCTTTTTTCTGGTCTTCCGGGGCCTCATTCTGGCTTTCGACTTAAAAACCCCAGGCCGCGAGGATCATATCGCCAGCGATGCGGCGCTCGCACGTCTGACGGGAAAAAGCTCTGCCAAAGAAGGCACGGCCCAAAACGGCACCGACAACCAATCATCCCAAGATCATCTGCTTGCTGAGCAAGTCGTTGCGCTCTTGGGTGGCGTTAGCAATATTGTAGGAGCGACCAATTGCGCCACGCGTCTGCGCGTTGAGGTCGCAGAACCTTCCGTTGTCGCAGACAACGCAGCCTTCGTCGCGGCGGGCGCCAAGGGCCTCATCATTACGGGCAAGACCGCCCAGGTGATTATCGGCATCTCCGTTCCCCGCGTTAAAGAGCATTTTGACCAGATCATGGGCCTCGAGCCGGGATTTGTGCCCACCACCTCGGCCTCCCCTGCCGCCAGCGCAGCCCATAAGCGCGGCGATATCTGCTTCTTCGATATCGACGGAACACTCGCCTGGCAAGACCCTCGAGTGGCACAAGAGCTTCCCGAGGGCGAGCGAGACCTGTCCCCCTATCCCAACGAGGCGGTTGCGCAGGCCATCCGCGATTTCGTTGCAAACGGCAACATGGCCTTTATCTGCACAGGGCGCACCCTCAGCTGCATCCATCCAAAGCTGCTCGAGCTGCCCTGGACCGGCATCGTCTGCCTCGCGGGTGGCTATGTCGAACTTGAGGGACACGTGATTCGCGATTTGGCGATGACGCCCGGCATGCTGCAGCGCCTTGCTCCCATTCTTGAGCAATCGGACGAAGTGATTCGTTTTGAGGGACTCAATGGCGTCGTTCGCATGAGTGCCGATGCGCCCGACGCCCCCGGATATGCCCGCACCGTGGGCGATGCAATTACGCAGCTGCAACATTACAGCGCCTACAAGATCTTAATGTCCACGTCGCTTGCCAACCGCATCGCTCAGGATCAAGCGTTTGAGCCGCTGCTCTGCTTTAACGAGCTCGAGCTTGAGGTGACGGAAATTTCGCCTCGCGAGTGCACCAAACGCGCCGGAATCCAGGCCGTGCTCGGCGCCTTGGGGCCCGACCACGGCACCGTGTATGGCATTGGCGACGCGAGTAACGACATCACCCTCATGGAGACGGTCGACGTTGGCATCGCCATGGGCAACGCACCGGACTTCCTCAAGGAAAAGGCCGACTATGTCACCGACAGCATCGACCACGACGGCGTCGTCACCGCGCTCGAACACTTTGGGCTTATCTAGCCAAGCCCCTACCGCACTTGCGGCCGCATGGACCAATCGTCTTCAACCGCCGCGCTCGACGCCCTAATGTGGCAATATGTTGTCTGCATAATGCAACGATGCAACCTATCAAAGAATGCGAGAACCCGTGTCCAGTCCGTTTACCAGCTTTTTAGCCCAGCACTTTGACCAGATCAACGACTATCTGGCCACGTTCTTTGACGGACAGGCGACTTCCGCCGATATCGAGCGCTACCTGTATACCCCGCTCTCGGCATTTACGGCAAACGCTGGCAAGCGCCACCGCCCGCTCATCTGCATGCTCGCTGCCACCGCGGTAGGCGGCAGCTTTGAGAGCGCCCGCAGCGCCGCGGCGGCCATCGAGCACTTTCAGTCGGGCGCACTCATCCACGACGACATCGCCGACAACGGGCAGATTCGTCGCGGCAAGCCCTGCATGCACCTTACCGAGGGCACCGGTCTTGCCATCAACTGCGGTGACCTGGCGCTCACCATGGTCACCAAGACGGTTCTCGACGACCCTACGCTCAACGCAGACGTGAAGCTTCGCGTGCTCCACGAGCTTACCGAGATGATCGTCCGTACCATCGAGGGCCAGGCGCTCGACCTGGGCTGGGTCCGCGACGGGCGCTTTGACATTTCGGTCGACGATTATCTGGACATGGCGACGCACAAGACCGCGTACTACAGCGGAGCGACGCCGCTTGCCGCCGGAGCCATTATCGGCGGCGGCAGCGAAGAGCAGGTTGAGGCACTGCGCGCCTTTGGGCTGCACACGGGCCTTGCCTTCCAGATTCAAGACGACCTGCTCAACTTGATCGGCACCAAGGAGGCCGCCAACAAGGACTTCCGCACCGACATCACCGAGGGTAAGCGCACGCTCGTTGCCGTGCACGCCCTGTCTGATGAGCGCTATCACGACGAGATTGAAGCGATCCTTTCCTCGGGCACCGAGGACCCCGCGCAACTCGCACGCGCCGTGGAGATCTTCCAGGAGACCGGCTCTATCGATTACGCCCACACTTATGCGCTCGACCTGACCACCAAGGCCAAAGCGGCCATCGAGGACGTTTCGCTCGACCCGCATGCACGTGAACTGTTCCTCTCCATGGCAGATTTCTTTGTGGAGCGCCTTAACTAGCGGGGGTTATAAAACCTGTCAGCAGCGTATTTGGGTACAACTTGCTACACTGTTGAGTGCATGTTTATGCATCCCTTTGCGTTGTCTATCCGACACACGCTCAAATAGTACGAATGGTACGCCGAAAGGGGTTCGTTCATGGAACCTATTACAACGGGCATGCAGGGAGCAGCCGTCGAGGACGTCCAGTCCCGCCTTCTGCAGCTCGACTATACAATCGATGACACCGAGGTTGCCGACAAGCGCTTTGGCACCACCACCGAGCAGGCCGTCAGCACCTTCAGGCTCGACAGCGGCCTTGCTGCCGGTCATGCCGTCGATATCCCCTGTTGGAGCGCCCTGGTCGACGCCTCGTATAAGCTGGGCGACCGCACTCTGTATCTGCGCATGCCCAATTTCCATGGCGCCGATGTGCAGGCCCTGCAGCGCGCTCTCAACGTTTTGGGCTTTGCCTGCGGCGAGGACGACGGCTACTTTGGTCCGCATACCGAGGCCGCCCTGCAGCAGTTCCAGGAAAATGTCGGCCTGTTTGCCGACGGCATGGCCTTCCAGGACACCTACGCCTACATCAACCGCCTGCACCATGTGTGGGAGGGCAAGCCCTCGGTCACCGAAGCCGAGTCCCGCATCGGTTTTGCTCGCGCCGCCAACGTGCTCGAGCGCTTCCAGATTGCCGTTATCGGCGAGGACCCCATCGCGCGCAGTGTTGCGTCGCGCATGTGGAATATCGCCACGGCAACGACCGACAACAGCGGCATGATGCTCTGCGACTCCGAGGTCCCAACCGACGTTGACCTGGTGCTCGAGATCGCAAGCGACGAGCTGCCCGCCGACGCCGCGCCACGCGCCACGATTGCCCTCGCCGAGTGCCACAACCTGGCCCAGCGCATCCGCACCGCCAATGTCGCCGCGCAGCAGAAGCCGGCTCGCATTCGCATTGAGCTCATGGGCATGACACGCTACAACGGCACCTTCACGGCCAGCGACGCGCAGACGCTCGCCGTACGCCTACTCGACGGCGTTTGCGATGCCCTCGCAGATTAGGTAAACTAGACGAGTTGCTTTTGGGCAACACCACACATTGGGACGTAGTTCAACGGTAGAACTCCGGTTTTTGGTGCCGGCTGTTGGGGGTTCGAATCCCTCCGTCCCAGCCATTAAAACTGAGCGCCCTGAGCTCATAACGGCCCAGAGCGCTTTCTTGTGGGCAAGCGGAGGGATTCGAACCCGCAAGGGTGCGGAGCTGAGGAAACGCGAAGCGTTTTCCAGCGCAGCACGCAAGGAGCGAAGCGACGCAGCGGGGCGCGGCCGCCGACCAGACGGACGCGGAATCCCTCCGTCCCACACCAGCCAAGAGCCCCTCACGTCAAGCAAATCGAGCCAACGCCGCCAAGCGGAGGGATCCGAACCCGCAAGGATGCGGAGCGACGCAGCGGCGCGCGGCCGCCGCAGGCAGACGCGGTGTCGGCACTTGGGGACGTTCCTAAAGTGCCGGCTCGGGACTATTTTCGAGGACCCTCCGAAGGACTGTGGCCAAAAAACGGCAAATATGAGTACTGTTACCGTTGTAGCTACATTATTTTCGTTAATAAAAGAATATCTTAATGAGATTTATTCGCATCAAGGTCTTCCTTTAATGAACACTTGAGGAGATACGGCAGCTTATCTGCTCGATCGACACGTCAAATCACCTTAAATGTGGTCAAAATTACTGCTACTAAAAGAATATCAGTACTCATATTTGATGTTTTTTGGCCACGGCTCTTTATAGACACCTTACACAGCGACTGGGGTAGATTTTTTGAGGCACGCCTATCAGCCCAGTTCCGAAAAGCGAGCCGCATGCAACAACCAAGCCACGACAGGCCCCGGGAGAGCGGGGACACCGGCTTAGGTTTATCGCGAGTTCCGCACGAACAGGAGGCCACTTAATGTGGCCTCCGTCGTGAGCAGGACTGTAGAGCAGGAAACCTAAGCCGGTGTCCCCGCTCTCCCGGGGCCGGCGGAATTTAGTTGTTCAGCATGCGGTCGAAGCTTCCCGAGTCGCCATCCCGATAGTCGGCGGTCATCAGAATCTCCTGCGGAATGCGCCCGCCCTCGCGCAGCACATTGCGGAACTGCACACGCGTGACCATGGGCAGATCCTTGATCGTCGCCGCCAAGTTCTGCGGCACGCCCTGGTTGGCAGCCGCGGGCTCGCACTCTCCGCCGGCCTTCACGCGACGCTTGTGCTCGGCGAGCATGGCGCGGTACATGCCGGCATGCAGGCGAATCTCAACCACATTGGCATTGCGAGCCTGCTCGACGATGCGCGCGCCCTCGCGGTCGATATCGCCCACGTAGTAGACGTAGTTAAAGCGATAGCCGATCTCGGCCAGATAATCGTCCAGGGCATGCGAGACGCTCGCCTTGCATCCGCCGCCAAAAATCACGCCGCCCACCTTGATGCCAAAGAGCTTGGCGTGCTTGCGGCCACGCAGCAGCTTGACGATCTCGTCGTAGGTATCCAGGTTCTCGACCATAATGAACGGCTTGTCGGCGCCCAGCGTAAAGAAACCCGTAAAGTGCACGGGGCGGTTGGGGGCGACCTTAATCGCCTGCATGCTGATGCCCTTTTCGGTCATACGCCGAATTAGGCGCTCGCCGTGCTTGCCGTCAAAAGCCTTCTCGTCGTTAAAAATCTGGTAGGCACGCTGGCGGCGCGAGGCAACCGGCGTATCGGCACCTCGGTTCTGCTCGATCCAAGCCTGGATGATTGCAATCTCTTCGGCAATCTTGCGGTTGGACATCTCGTTGTGCTGAGTGCGCTGCGGAGCCTTTTTGCCGTCCTTGCCCTCGACCTTTACGATCTGTGTCTGCTGCTCCTTGATCTTAGAGAGCGCCGTAGGCGTAGGGACAACTTTGAGCAGCTGCCTGCCTAAAACGCGGGCAAGGGCAAACGCCGATACCTCGCCGCGGACGGCCGACTCGGGCTGCTGGGCAGCAGCATCTGCTGCGGCAGACTCCGGCTTCTTCTGAGACTTGCGCTTAGAATCGCCTTGGGAATTGCGCTCGCGCTTCGGCATAGACGCCTGCTTCTGCGGACGATCGGACTTGCTCTCCTTCGCCGGCTGGCGCTTAGGCTGCCCCGAAGAAACCTCGGCCTTCGCATCCTCGTCCTGCGGCGTGGTCTTCTCGGCTGCAGTCTCGGCATGGGAACTGCGGCCCCCGCGATGGCGACGGCGGCGAGGCTTGCTCGACGCGCCCTGCTCCGTCTGCTCATCAGTAGGCTGCTCGCCCTTGGCCTCGGCATCAACCTCAAACTGCGGCTCAACAGGCTTCTGTTCGCGAGCCGCCGGCTCAACGGTTTTCTCGGTTTGTTCGGCCTTCTTGTCCTGAGTGGTCGAAGCCGGCTCGCCCTTCTCCTGACGCCTTACGGGATACGCGCGCCTCGCAAAACCACGTCCGGGACGGCATGAACCCGGAGCCTTCTTGGCAGACTCCTCAACATCGTCTGCAGCCTCGGAAGGCTCTTCGACCTCATGCGCGACATCCTGCTGCGCAGCCTTAAAGTGGGCACCACGGCGACGCTGGTGCTCCTGGGCCTCCACGGGCTTTTGCTCCTTCGCGGGCTTCTGCGACTCGGCAGCAACCTCGTTCTCAACAGCCTCGGCATCCGTCTCACCCTTTTGAGCAACGGCGCGACGGAAGCGCTCCTGCTGGGCGCGGCGCTGCGCATCGCGCTTGCCACCCCCGCCAAAACCGCCGCGTCCTGCCTTGGCCGTAAAGGCGCGCACGACGTTCTCATCGAGCAACTCATCGGTATCGACATGCTCACGCGGAGCAACTTCTTCCACAGCAGGCACGTCAGCGGAATCCTCGACGACAAAATCTTCGACGGACTCGGCAGGCTGCTCCTGGGCATCGCGGATCTCGACATTGATGGTATAGAACGCCGGGCGCCCGTTAATGCCGCTACCCTCGATCTTGGTCACGATATTTGCCTCGATAAGCTCATCGCGCATCGCCTTGGTGTCGCATTCCTTATCGACGGAGCGGAAAATCTGCGCCAGCGCACTCGACTTAATCTTGAGCGCCTTGCGGCAAAGCAGATCGTAGGCAACCAGCTTGGCACGCTCAGCAGAAAGCGACGTCTGGCTGCTCAGGCGCTCAGCCAGAGCATCGACATTGTTTTGATTATCGGAATATACCGTCTTGGCCACGGGGCCCCTTTCATATGCACACATATACGTCCATATGGTACAACGCACGAGCCTATCCACGCAAAACATCTGCGAGAACGCCCTTGTACCACCTGTTCTCACAAGAAAAAAGACCGGGTCCGCTTGATTGCGGACCCGGTCTTTCCGAGTCAAATAGATGGGAGATTCAACCCGTCCGACCGACTAGGCCTTGGCGGCCTCGGCGTCGGCAGGAGCTTCAGCGGCAGCGGCGCGACCGTACTCGGCCTTGCCCATCTCGGACCACTCGGGCTCCTCGTCAGGCATGGAGCCGGCCTCCTTGCCGAAGAACTCCTTGAGGCAGTTGACGGCGACGATGAGGCCCAGGACCATCAGCAGGACGGCGAAAACGAGCTGCAGGCCCTTGGTGGCGGCGACGGAGACGGCGGCCGTGGTGGCGGTAGCCGGGATGGTGCCGAAGAAGCCGTAAGCCTGGACAGCGGCCATGCAGCCCATGGCGCTCTGGACCAGCGAGGTGAAGGTGCAGCAGAGCAGGAAGGCGACGGGCACGTAGAGCATCCAGCCCTTGCGGCCGGTGCACTTGCAGAACACGGCGAGGGTGATCATGGTCATACCGCCGAGCAGCTGGTTGGAAGCACCAAAGAGCGGCCAGATGTTGGCATAGCCACCAAAGGCAAGGGCGAGACCGGGAAGCAGGGTGACGACCGTGGCGAACCAGGGGTTGCCGAGAACCTTCATGTAGCCGGCCTTGGACTCGATGGCCAGGGCGTCGTTGGTCTGGGCAAAGAACTCGGAGAACGAGGTGCGGGCGATCCGGGCGACGGCATCGAGCGAGGTCAGGGCCAGAGCGGAAACGTTCATGGTCATAAAGACGGTAGCGAGCGTGCCGTCAACACCGAAGGCCTGCATACCGCGGGAGATGCCAGCGGCGAAGATCTGGAACGGGGTGGAAGCGACGCCGGCGTTGAGGGCGCCAGTACCGGCGGTGTTCATATCGGAGAACATGATGCCGGCGACAATGATGGCAAGGATGCCGACGAAAGACTCGACGATCATGGCGCCATAACCGACCTTGACGGCGTCCTGCTCCTTCTCGACCTGCTTGGAGGAGGTACCAGAAGAAACGAGGCTGTGGAAACCGGAGAGAGCACCGCAGGCGACGGAAACGAACAGGACCGGGAACATCATGCCGGAGGCAGTGGAGAAGCCGGTGAAGACCGGAGCGGTGATGGTGGCCTGACCGTTGACGCCCAGGACGACGATGCCGAGGACAGCGCAAACGATCATGACGATCATCATGATGGAAGTGAGGTAGTCACGCGGGGTCTTGAGCATCTGGATGGGCATAGCGCCAGCGAAGACCAGGTAGACCATGACGACGGCGAACCACTGGAACTTATCCAGGTAGACCGGGAACTGCATACCGACGGCGAACATGAGAACCATGAGGACCACGCCGGTGACGAACTCGGCGGCACCGGTGAGGTTGAACTTCTTCTGGGCCCAACCAAAGGCGATAGCGACGAAGGTGAACAGGATGGAGATGGTGCCAGCGCAGCCAGCGGCATAGGACTTGGTGAAGTCGATAGCACCGGTAGCAGCACCAGAAGCGTCAACGGCCGGGGTGAACATGAACGTCTTGCAGACCATGTCGGTGAAAGCGGCGATGACGATGATGCAGAACAGCCAGCAGAACAGCAGGAACAGGCGACGGCCGGTCTTGCCGATGTACTTCTCGATGAGCTGAGCGAGCGACTTGCCGTTGTTCTTCATCGAAGCGTACAGAGCACCAAAGTCGTGGACGGCGCCAAAGAAGATGCCGCCGACGAGGACCCAGAGCACGACGGGCAGCCAGCCAAAGGCCATGGCGACGATCGTACCCGTGACAGGGCCGGCACCGCAGATCGAGCTGAACTGGTGCGAGAACGCGGTAAAGGCGGAGACGGGCGAGAAGCTGTTGCCGTCCTTCATGCGCTTGGCCGGCGTGAGGGCATCCTTGTCAACGCCCCACTTGTTGGCCAGCCAGCGGCCGTAGCCCAGATAGCCGCAGGCGAGCACCGCCGCGGCCACAACCATGAGCAAAACTCCGTTCATTACATTTCCTCCTCTAAAAAGAACTTCCTAGACATAAAAAATGAGGGCCGTCGGTTGCGCTCGACGGCCCTCATCTTCATCAGCCGCCCGTTATCGTACGGGCTAGCTGTATGTGCTAACCCGCATCAGATAATTACTACGCTGATAATGTTTAGCTGATGCGTGAACATGTCTAAGAAATCCTCTTCAATCATGATGTGAACGATCCGTGCGTGTTCACATCCCCCAGTGGTTGAAAAGGAGTATGAAACTTTAGTTACCTAAAGTCAACGCAAATATGTAATGAATTTTCAACTTTTTTGAATTTCTCGGTATAAAAGGCCACTGACCTCGGACTTTACCCCACGACAGTTTTTGCATGAGAGATGACCCTGAGGGCCGCGGGGGCTCCCATCCCAAATGTGCGGAGCAAAGCTCCGCACACCAACTTTTTCTTTCAGCTAAAGAACGCCGGAAATTCGACACTGGCTTGTTAACCTTGCTGGACGTTGTCGACGCCAAACCAGCTCAGAAGCTATATCAATACAGAAAGGTCCCCGGCGCTGCCCGGGCGCCAACGGCCGCATATGAACTTTATCGCGAGTTCCGCACGAACAGGAGGCCACTTAATGTGGCCTCCGTCGTGAGCAGGACTGTAGAGCAGGAAAGTTCATATGCGGCCGTTGGCGCCCGGGCAGCGCCGGGGACCGCACCCGTACGACTACAGCGTCATGTTCGGATCGGCATCGACGTCGAACGGCGAGATTTCTCCTCGGTCGAATTTACGGCGGGCGACCTCCGCGATCATGGCTGCGTTATCGGTACAGGCAGACAAGGGCGGCACCGTTACGCGGATCCCCTGACGCCCAAGCTTCTTGATCATCATCTCACGCAGATGCGGGTTGGCCGAGACGCCGCCACCGATGCAGTATTCCTTGCATCCGGTAGCGTGCAGTGCGTTTTTGGCCTTCTTGTACTGCACGTCAAAGACAGCTGCCTCAAACGAAGCCGCCAGATCGGGCAGGTGAATCGTGCGCCCGGCCTTGGTCTCCTGCTCGATGTAGAGCGTCACCGCCGTCTTGAGACCCGAAAGCGAGAAACGATAGTCTCCCCTGCTGTTAAGCGCACGGGGGAAATCGATCGCCTTGGGGTTGCCCGTCTCGGCCAGCTTGGAAATGATGGGGCCACCGGGATAGCCCAGACCCAACGCCTTGGCTACCTTGTCGAAGGCCTCGCCCACAGCATCGTCGAGTGTCTCACCAAGCACCTCGTAGTCGCCCCATGCCTTCACGTGCACGAGCATGGTGTGCCCGCCCGAGACAAGCGTGAAGATGAACGGCGGCTTGAGGTCGGGCTGCGCCAGCAAGTTGGCAAACAGGTGCCCCTCCAGATGGTTGACGCATACGAGCGGCTTACCGGCAGCGTAGGCAAAGCCTTTGGCAAAGGCAACGCCCACCACGAGGGCGCCCACCAGGCCCGGACCCTGTGTCACGCCCACGGCGGCAAGCTCGCTGGGAGCAATGGCTCCACCCTCAAGACCAAGCGATACTGCGGCATCCTCGAGCGCCGCATCCACGACACTCACAATCACCTCAACGTGTTTGCGCGAGGCGATCTCGGGCACCACGCCGCCAAAGCGGGCGTGAAAATCAATCTGTGTCGACACCTGGTTGGCCAGCATATTGCCATCCGCATCGATAATCGCCACGGCCGTCTCGTCGCAGGAACTCTCGATAGCGAGCACTAGGCGGCGGCGTTCAATTTCGGCACGCTCCCCCTCGGAGCGCCCAGGCGCAGGCAGCGGCCATACGCGCTGCTCTGCCGCCGTCGGCTCGGGCGAAGCATTGTCGACCGGAAGCACCAGGGGCAGCGGAGCTGTCATGACGATGGCATCCTTGCCGGCACCATAGTAGCCGCGGCGCCGTCCTGCCTCGGTAAAGCCCAGAGCGTTATAAAGCGCGATCGCTCCCTCGTTGCCGTCCTCGACCTCGAGCGAAGCCGTGGTGCAGCCGAGCATCTGGGCATCATAGCTCACATGCGACAGCAGCTTGCGGGCAATGCCCTCACGGCGATGTGCCGGGTCGACGGCGACATCCAGAATCTGCACATCACCGTCCACGACCATACCGCCGGCAAGGCCCAGCAGCTTGCCGTCGTCGTGTGCTACCCACCAACTACGCGGCGCAGCGACGTCCTCGCCCAGTTCGGACAGGAACATGCCCGGCGTCCACGCCTCGTGTCCGGCACCTTCAAAGCAAGTAGCCTCCAGCGCGCTCGCGCCCTCGGCATCCGCCGCGCCCATGGGACGGAACTGCAGATGACGACCGGCGAGCTCATCGGCAACGCCCGTAATTTCGCTCTGCGCACTCTCGGCAAGACCAAGACGCTTGCGCTCGTTTTCCTCGGCATCCGAAAGGCGCGTGTAAATCGGCAGGACGCGGGCCGGATCGCCGTCACCCGCAGCGTGCGCGAGCAGCAAGCCCTCGCCCGAAGGCCACCACAGGTCGCGCTCCACGCAGCGGGCGGTCTCGTCCTCACCCAGCAGCTTGCCATAGCGCACGAGACCGTCACCGGTCAGCTGAACCTGGTCCCAGTCCGCTGCTCGGCGCCACTCATCGAGCGCCACGGCGGCCTTGACCACGTGTTCGCGCTCAAATTGACGCTCGGGACCCTCATCGACCAGCATATACAGCGCCGGATATACCTCACCGCGCATAGCATCGGCCAAGATACCAAGCTTGCCGCGCACGCCAGCCTTCCACGCCGTCCAAGCGTAAGCGTCGAGCGTCGACACGCCCAGCAGCGGAACATTGGCACCACGCGCGAGGCCCTTGGCAGTGGAGATGCCGATGCGCACACCCGTAAAGGACCCCGGGCCGCGGCCGACCACATAGCAACCAACATCGCTGCGATCCAGACCGGCTTGAGCCAGCACGCCATCAACGGTATTCACGAGCTCAACGTTGGCGTGACGGCGACACATGTGGTCGCCACTCACGAGCTTCGTCTCGCCCGTCTGCCCATCAATCCAGCTTGCCGCGCAGGCAAGCATGTCGGTCGAGGTATCGAGCGCCACCACCAGCGCGTTGTCGTTATGCAAGCTCATCTTGTACAGCCTTATCAATCAAATGGGAAAGCTCCATTGCGCGGTCACCGTGCGCCTCAAGCGTTATCGTTCGCACATCGCTGTCGCCCTCATCACGCTTGAGCGTCACCGAAAGATACTCATCCGTCAGCTCGTCCTGGAATTGTTCGCCCCATTCCAGCAGGCAAGCACCCTCATAGCCCAGCACATCGAAAATGCCCGTATCCTCGAGCTCGTAGGCATGCTCCAGGCGGTATAGATCAAAGTGAAACAGCGGAATACGACCTTGATCGTGAACGGCCATGAGCGCGAACGTAGGGCTCGTAACCATATGCCCATCGCCCAGCCCGCGCGAGACGCCCTTGGTAAAGTGAGTTTTGCCCACTCCCAGGCCACCGGTCAGGATGAGCACGTCGCCGTCCTCAAGGCACGGTGCAATTAGCTCGCCAAAGTACTCCGTATCGGCAGCGCAAGTCGTTTTGTAAGTACCTACCCCCAGGCGCTCCAGGGACATATATGCTCCTTATTATTCCGAGGCGTCCTCTGGCGCGGGATGTCGCTCCAGATAGTCACCCAGCATCTTAAAGTCTTCCTCCAGCAACTCCTGCCACGCCGGATTGCGCAGCGCTGCTGCCGGATGGAACGTGGGCATTACCACAAAATGCCCCATCTGGTGGAACCTGCCGCGCAGCTTAGTAATGCCAATCTCGGTCTTTAGCACAAAGTGCGTCGCGGGGTTGCCGAGCGTCACAATAATATCGGGCCAGATGCTTCGAATCTGCTCACGCAAAAACGGCGAGCAAGCCAGCACTTCCTCGGGACGCGGATTGCGGTTTCCCGGCGGGCGGCACTTAAGCACGTTGGCAATGTAGACGTCTTCGCGTTTGAGCCCCGCCAGCGACAAAATGCCGTTGAGGTCCTCGCCTGCCGCCCCCACAAAGGGCTCGCCCTGCAAATCCTCATTGCGGCCCGGCGCCTCGCCAATAAACATCACGCGAGCGTGGGGGTTTCCCACGCCAAACACGATGTTATGGCGCGACTGGTAAAGCTGGCAAAGGTGACAATCGCCCAGAACGGCCTCGATCTCCTCGAGTGCGACCTCACGCGGCGCCTGATGGCTATGGCCGGGGATGTGCATGACGCCCATAGCGACTCCTACACGTAGACCTTGTCGAGACGCATACCAAAGCCGCAAGCGACCTCGTAATTAATCGTGCCGCGTAGGCGCGCCATCTCGTCCATGGTAATCTCGGCATCTCCATTGCGGCCGACAATGATCATCTCGTCACCATACTCGGCCTCGGGAATCTCATGCGCCGGGTTGGACTGAATGGCGACCATAAACTGGTCCATGCAGATATTGCCCACCTGACGCACACGCTCGCCGCGATACAGCACGTCCATACGATTGGAAAGCGTACGCGAAAGGCCATCGGCATAACCGATCGGAAGGGTGCAGATCTGAACGCGCGTGCGCGGTACGCGGTAGGTAAAGCCGTAGCCCACGCCCTCGCCCATCGCAGGATGCGCCACGCGCGTCACACGCGCGTGGACGCTCATGACGGGATCAAGCTGCATCACGCGGCCACTCAGCTCGCACGGCTGCATGCCATACAAGCCAACGCCGGCGCGGATCATATCAAAATGCATCGAGGGGTCGAGCATCGAGGACGGCGTGTTGGCGCAGTGCACGATACCGCACTCAAAACCCGCATCCTTAATGGCCTGAACGGCCTCGGTAAAGCGCTGACACTGCAGCTTGTAGTCCCAGCCCGAAGGTTCATCGGCCGTGGCGAAGTGCGTAAATACGCCGTCGCACTGAATACCGCGATGGAAACTGATGCCGCGTACAAAGTCGAGCACCTGCGTGTAGTGAACGCCGATACGATTCATGCCCGTCTCGATGGCGAGATGATACTTGCCCACTTTGCCCGCCGCGACGGCACATTCGCCATACGCAAGAGCAAAGTCAGACGTATAGACCGAGGGCATGATATCAAACTCGAGCAACGTCGGAATGGCCTCGATAGGCGGCTCGCTTAGGATGAGGATGGGTTTCGTAATCCCGCCCTGTCGGAGCTCAACGCCCTCGTTAACCGTCGCCACGGCAAACATGTCGGCACCGGCCGAATACATGATCTTGGCGCACTCAACAGCTCCATGACCATAAGCATCGGCCTTGACCACGCAGCACAGGCGCTGACGTGGATTCAGCAAGTTCTTATAGGCCCTCGTGTTGCGACGGAGCGCCCCGCGGTCGATCTCGACCCAGGACCAGCGCGTCAAATCGGCTTTATTCATGATTAGTCATCCGACCCTTCGTCCATGATTCCCAGATCTTCGAGCGCATCCTTTGCCGCCAGTTCCATGGCAGGACCGATCAAGTCGATAAGATCGGTCGCGATAACGCTCTTCTCACCATACTCCGTCGCCGCGGCAAAACCGGCATAGCTGTGAAGTGCGACGGCGTACGAATACAGCAACTCCCAACGATCCATCTCGTCGCGCATGGTGGCAAGCGTGCCGGCCAAAATACCCGCGAGAACATCACCCGAACCGGCAGTTGCCAGAGAAGCCGGACCCGAGAGCGGCAGCAGCACACGCTCAACGCCACAGATAGCCGTCGTCGGCCCCTTGGCAATGACCACCAGATTGTCGGAGCCTGCAGCCCAGACAACCTTCTGCGCGGCTGCAATCGCGGTACCAAGGTCGTTCACCTCGTCACCGGCAACCAGACGCGAAAGCTCACGATAGTGCGGCGTCATAACCAACGGCTGCTCGCGACGATACATCTCGGGGTTACTATCAATACCGTCAATGGCAATCTTAGCAAGGCAGTTGAGTGCATCGGCGTCCAAGATAAGCGGTACATCAAGCTCGAGCAAGCCCGAAACCACCTGCATAGCGCCGGCAGACGTCGTCATACCGGGACCGCACAGCACGCAGCTGTACTTCTTTGCGATCTCGCACACCGTCATGCGCGCAGCGGCGCCAAAGGAGCCGCGCGAATCAGACGGAATAGCAAAGACCGGAATCGAAGGAAGTGCCATGCGAATGAGATTGGCACAGGCGTCAGGAGCCGCGACTGCCACGTAACCAGCACCCGCGCGAGCTGCAGACTTGGCCGCCATAATGGCAGCACCAGGATATTGCGCAGATCCAGCGACAATAAGCACAGAGCCACGGGAATACTTATCGATATTCGATGGTAGCGGAGCAAAGTAATCAACTAAGTCACCGGGCTCGACAATCTCGGCGGCGTGGTCGACATCATCGATGACCTCGTCAAGACGGTCGTAAAGATTGCCGCAGATCAAATCACCAGCATACTCAGGGCCATCAGCGCTATACAGACCAATCTTGGGCGCAATCATCGTCACCGTGCGCTCGGCACGAATGCAGTCGTCATCAACAACGCCCGTCTCGGCATTCAGGCCCGAGGGGACATCAATGGATACGACACAATCGGCGCATTCATTGACCGTAGGAATCCAAATGGAGAACGGCGCACGCAGATTCCCGTGGAAACCGGTACCAAAAATGGCATCGACAACAACATCCGCCTTATCGATCAAAACCTCGAGTTCGTCACGCGAGGGGCCGACGCAAACGTGCACATCGCGGCCGGCAGTACGGCGAGCAACATGACGTGCCAGAGCAGCAGGAATCTCATCCGGCTCAACCGGAGAAACGATATCAACGTCCACACCCTTATGGCTCAGGATATCGGCGGCAACCCAGCCGTCGCCGCCGTTATTACCAAAACCGACCAGAACGAGAACTCGATCGGGATTGAGCTTCAAGACCTCGTTGGCGGCAAACTCGCCCGCTAGCTCCATAAGCTCGGCCTTCGAAGTCCCTTCGCGTTCGATGATATCCTCGAGACGAACGACTTCTTCGGTACTCAAAACCGGTTTCATCTATGCTCCTAGCGTATCTTGCGAAGCATCGCCCAGGTGCTCCGTCAATGCTGAATTCTGCAGCTGCTCAAGCTCATCTAAAACAGAGCGAGCCTCTTTAAATGTCTGCGCAACGCGTTTCTTGTTGCTCACTATTTCTTCCTTAGGCTTAGGTCGAGCATCCTCGGTGATTGCAATGGCATTAGCGACAGCCAAGTCACCCGTAAGAGTAATAGAAAGAGCGACCTCGACAACACCCAAATCCTGGGCGATTTCGAGAGCACGACCAGAAAGCAGAGCCTTCGGTTTGCCGAGTTTATCACGCGTTACCGAAACATCCTTGCGACCCACGCCTTGACTAAAACCCGTGCCGAGAGCTTTAAGCACCGCCTCACGCGAGGCAAAGCGGCTCGCATAGTGAGCAGCGGGACGCGATGATGCATCGCAATACGCACGCTCTTCTTCGGTAAACACACGCCGAGCAAACGACGGCGTCTTTTCAAGAATTGATTTCATGCGGGAAATCTCGACGATATCAACGCCGATACCAGCTTCAGCCATGTTCACCTCCATATCGCACAGACTAAGTTATTGTAGCCCGTTCACAGAAGATGCGACAAACGAGGGTTATAAAACACAGCTACTATGTGAGACAAAACCCGTAAACGCAAAAAAAGGGGGAGGCCGCGAGGCCTCCCCCTTCTTCAGTTCAAGCGTACGGCTCGGTGCCGTCCACCGGTCAGCGGCGCCCTGGCCTCCCACGGGCTGACCCCGCAGTACTCTCGGCGCGATGGGGCTTAGCTTCCGGGTTCGGAACGGGACCG
>CABUTR010000014.1 GCA_902494555.1 uncultured Collinsella sp. | reverse complement strand
CAACGACGTGCTGTACAAGGAGGGCCTGGACCTTCTCGTCGTGCCCTCCGCCGAGCTCTCCCGCGGCCGCGGCGGCCCGCGCTGCATGAGCATGCCCTTCTGGCGCGAGGACCTCTAAGTCTTTCCGTTCCCGGTGCGGTCCCCCTACAACCGCACCGGCTTCGCCCGTTAAACGGGCAACACTGATACTTACGTAATTCATTTCTTCGAAAGGAATCGAACCATGGGTGTTAACCTCTCCGGCCGTAGCTTCCTCAAGCTTCTCGACCTCACCACCGAGGAGATCGAGTACCTGCTCAAGCTCTCCAAGAACTTCAAGGATATGAAGCGCGCTGGCGTTCCGCATCGCTATCTCGAGGGCAAGAACATCGTTCTGCTCTTCCAGAAGACCTCCACTCGTACCCGCTGCGCCTTCGAGGTCGGCGGCATGGACCTGGGCATGGGCGTGACCTATCTCGATCCCGGTTCGTCGCAGATGGGCAAGAAGGAGTCCATCGAGGACACCGCCCGCGTTCTCGGCCGCATGTATGACGGCATCGAGTTCCGTGGCTTTGCCCAGGACGACGTCGAGGAGCTCGCTGCTAAGTCCGGCGTGCCCGTGTGGAACGGCCTGACCACCGAGTGGCACCCCACCCAGATGCTCGCCGACATCCTGACCGTCCAGGAGAACTTCAACTACGACATCAAGGGCAAGACCCTCGTCTTCATGGGCGACTGCAAGAACAATGTCGCTCGCTCCCTCATGGTCGTCTGCTCCAAGCTCGGCATGAACTTCGTGGCCTGCGGCCCCGAGGAGTGCATGCCCGCTGACGACGTCATCGAGGCCTGCAAGCCCATCGCCGAGGCTAACGGCTGCACCATCAAGCTGACCACCGACGTCAAGGACGGCGTCACCGGTGCCGACGTTATCTACACCGACGTGTGGGTCTCCATGGGCGAGCCCGACGAGGTCTGGGCCGAGCGCATCGCTCAGCTCACCCCGTATCGTGTTACCTCCGAGGTCATGGCTATGGCCAACCCGGGTGCTATCTTCCTGCACTGCCTGCCCAGCTTCCACGACACCAACACCACCATTGGCGCCGAGAAGTGCGAGCAGTTTGGCATCACCGAGCAGGAGGTCACCGACGAGGTCTTCGAGAGCCCCGCTTCCAAGGTCTTCGACGAGGCCGAGAACCGCATGCACACCATTAAGGCTGTCATGTACGCCACGCTCAAGTAAGGGCATCTAGCATCTCGCTCGGGGTGTATTACTGCACACCCCGAGCGGTTTTATCTGGTAAAAATCTCGCATCAAGCGGCAGGCACGGCACGGAAGAGTCGCTTCGAGCGAGATCGGTAAATGATTTATGAAGGGGGGATGAGAACTATGACTGAGACCGCTAAGAAAAAGCGCGGTATGCCTTCATCGTTCACCATTCTTCTTGCTCTGCTGGCAATTGTTGCAGTGATTACCGTTATCGTCTCCGGCACGTCCGGCGGCGCGGTTACTGCCGCCCGTCTGAGCGATTTCTGCACCGCCCCGATTAAGGGCTTCGCTGACGCTCTGCCCGTCTGCCTCTTCGTTATGATCCTGGGCGGCTTCCTCGGCATGATGACCGAGACCGGCGCCCTGGACAATGGCATTGCCGTTCTGGTGCAGAAGCTTAAGGGCAACGAGATCATGCTCATTCCCGTGCTGATGCTCATCTTCTCCCTCGGTGGTACCACCTATGGTATGTGCGAGGAGACCGTTCCCTTCTACGCCCTGCTCGCCGCTACTATGATGGCTGCCGGCTTCGACCCGATGGTCGGCGCCGCTACCGTCCTGCTCGGCGCTGGCTGCGGCTGCCTCGGCTCCACGGTTAACCCGTTCGCCGTCGGCGCTGCCGTCGACGCTCTGACCGGCGTTGACATTGCCGTGAACCAGTCCATCATCATCGGCCTCGGTGCCGTTCTGTGGATTGTCACTACTGCTATGTCCATCGTCTTCGTGGTGAACTATGCCAAGAAGGTCAAGGCTGACAAGGGTTCCACCATCCTTTCGATGCAGGAGCTCAAGGCCGCCGAAGAGGCACATGGCAAGGCTGCTTCCGAGGTCCACAAGGAGGTCAAGCTCACCGGTCGTCAGAAGGGTGTTCTGATCGCCTTCGCCTTCACCTTCGTCGTCATGATCGTCGGCTTCATTCCGCTGGCCGACCTCAACGAGGGCGTCGCCAACTTCTTTGACGCTGGCGCTGTCTACGACGCCGACGGTAACGCCGTCGTCCAGGGCTGGTCTGCCCTGATCACCGGCCTGCCCATTGGCCAGTGGTACTTCGACGAGGCTTCCACCTGGTTCTTCCTCATGGCCGTCCTGATCGGTATCATCGGTGGCCTGTCCGAGAAGCAGATCGTTAACACCTTCATCACCGGCGCTGCCGACATGATGTCCGTTGTTCTCGTCATCGCCCTCGCCCGTGGTATCTCCGTCCTCATGGCTAACACCGGCCTCGATGTCTTCGTCCTCGACGCTGCCGCCAATGCCCTGGCTGGCCTGTCCGGCGTGATCTTCGCTCCCATGAGCTTCCTGGTCTACTTCGGCCTGTCCTTCCTGATCCCCTCGACCTCCGGTATGGCCACCGTCTCCATGCCCATCATGGGACCGCTGGCTGTTAAGCTCGGCTTCTCGCCCGAGGTCATGGTCATGATCTTCTCCGCCGCCATCGGTGTCGTGAACCTGTTCACCCCGACCTCCGGCGCCATCATGGGCGGTCTCGCCCTGGCCAAGATCGAGTGGACGACCTGGCTCAAGTTTGCCCTTAAGCTCATCGTCGCTCTCTCTGTCGTCTGCGCCGTCATCCTGACCGTCGCTTGCGTGCTGCTCTAAGTACCCAACGGGTACCCCACGGAAACCTTGACGATCCTGTAAAGGATCACCTGGTCATCGTCTGTCCGGTGGGGTAAACCCACCGGTAGACTCCTACCTTTAGCCCCCTTCCGTTCCGTGCGCGGGAGGGGGCGCTCTTGTGTTCCGGCGTTTTACCAAACGCCGGAACCACTCGACGCTGCAAGCCCGCCAGAGCGGCAATCTGACGTTCAATCGTCGGGCATGGCCAAAAGGCCTATGCCCTCCTCTTTCACGTCACCTTGCTCGCTCTGGCGGGCTTTCGCTGACTTTTGCTCCACCTGCGGCGCTGCCATTGTTGGTGCAGGGGGTAGCTTGCTCGCTCTGGTGCCCGTTCGCTGGCTTTGGCTTTGCCTGTGACGTTTTCATTGTTGGTGCTGAGTGCCTTGTTTCCCGTCCCAAATGATCTACCCCGGGTCCCCGGTGGTTGCGGTGGGCGTGTTTGGTTGGTGCCTGTTGATGGTCTGGGTATCGGGGAGGGCGGGCTCCGTTATAATCGCCTAGAACATTAAATGGAAACGGGACGGGAGCCATATATGCGCCAGGGTTTCGACAACGCGAAGTATATCGAGCTGCAGGCTGCTCACATTAAGGAGCGCATCTCGCAGTTTGGTGGCAAGCTCTATTTGGAGTTTGGTGGTAAGCTGTTCGATGACTATCATGCGAGCCGCGTGCTGCCGGGTTTTGAACCGGACAGCAAGTTCCGCATGCTCAAGAGCATCGCCGACGATGTCGAGGTTATCATCGCGATCAACGCGAACCACATCGAGAAAAACAAGGCTCGTGGTGACCTCGGCATTACCTATGACGAGGATGTGCTGCGCCTGGTTGACCTGTTCCGCGGCAACGGCTTTGCTGTCGCGGCTGTGGTCATCACCCAGTACGCCGGCCAGCCTGCTGCCGATGTGTTCCGCAACCGTCTGAACGCGCTCGGTATTCCCGCCAAGCTGCACTATCCCATCGAGGGGTATCCGCACGATGTCGATCTGATCGTGTCCGACGATGGCTACGGCAAGAATGAGTTTGTCGAGACCACCCGACCGCTCGTCGTGGTCACTGCCCCCGGTCCTGGCTCGGGCAAGCTTGCCACCTGCCTGTCTCAGCTCTATCACGAGCACAAGCATGGCACGGCCGCCGGCTATGCCAAATTCGAGACCTTCCCGGTTTGGAATCTGCCCCTTACGCATCCGGTCAACATTGCCTACGAGGCCGCCACGGCAGACCTCGATGACGCCAACATCATCGACTCCTTCCACCTTGAGGCCTACAACAAGACCACGGTCAACTACAACCGCGACGTCGAGGCCTTCCCGGTAGTCCGTGCCCTGATGGAAAAGATCCTGGGCAAGAGCCCCTACCAGAGCCCTACGGACATGGGCGTCAATATGGTTGGCTTTGCCATCACCGATGACGATGCCTGCCGCGACGCTTCCAAGATGGAGATCGTCCGCCGCTACTTTACCGCGGTCGAAAATGTGCGCCGTACCGGCGTGGGCGATGAGCAAGTCGACCGTCTCAAGATTATTATGAAGAAAGCCGGCATCGATAAGAACTACTCACCGGCGCGCTCGGCGGCCCTCACCAGGGAGCAGCTGACGGGCGGTCCCGTGGGTGCCATGGTCATGCCCGATGGCTCCGTGGTGACCGGTAAGACCTCCACGCGCCTGGGCGCCGCAAGTTCGCTCATTATGAACGCCCTCAAGCATGTCTCGGGCGTCGACCTTGAGCTCGAGGTCATTAGCGATGAAGCGATCGAGCCCATCAGCAAGCTCAAGACGCATTTCCTGGGCAGCAAAAACCCGCGCCTCCACACCGACGAGACGCTTATGGCGCTGTCGATCACCTCGGCCACGAGTGAGACGGCCGCTCGCGTCCTTTCGGGCCTGGAGCAGTTGCGCGGTTGCGATGCTTTCTTTAGCGTTATCATCTCGCCGACGGACGAGACGGTACTGCGCAAACTGGGTATCAACGTGTGCTGCGAGCCCAAGTTTGAGCGCCGTGGTTTCTTCCATCGCTAAGTTTGAAGCATCGCGGTAATTGCATTGCATTTTGGCCGTATCGGGTTAGCGCCCGGTACGGCTTTTTGATCAATAAAGCGCCTATTTCGGCGAAAAATAGCCGTTTACCTGCCTAGAAACAATTAGAGCGGTATACAATAACCGTAACTGTTTCATCCTTGGCGGGATGCCGCATGATGGATATTACCTGCCATCGTGAGGTGTGTCGGTCGCGCACGGCGCGTTAGATGCTCGTGCTCGGTTTGAGGAGGCTGCTATGGCGGGCAAGGGTCGTGCGAGTGTCAACGATATGAAGCGTGTCGAGGTGCTGGTGTTGATGGAGATCGACCAGCAAACCGAAGACAATGGCGGGCCGTATGGTTTCTCGCGCAAAACGCTTGCCGAACGCGTGGGGGTTTCGCCGTATCGTGCCCGCGCCGCAATCGATCGCTTGGATTCCGAAGGCATGATTGATGTCGTCTCGCGTTATAGCGACGACGGCGGTCAGCTTGCAAATGGCATTTGCCTCACCGAACGTGGCGAGTGGTATCTTGAGGGCGTCCGTACTGGCATGCTCGTTCAAGAAATGCTTGAGGACGAGGTTGCTGATCGATAGCAGCATGTAACCCTTGCCATAGCGACGCCGCCTGGGAAACCGGGCGGCGTTTTGTTTCAAGATTGAGAAATGCAATCGCACGCGAGAAAAATTGCGAACGGTCCGCGGCGCGAGTATTACAATGAAGACCCGTAAGATGTGGATAAACAACTTCTACGGGAAGCGCAGGTAACTCAATATGACCAAGCATGTGTTCGTAACCGGTGGCGTGGTTTCGTCCCTGGGCAAGGGTATCACCGCGGCCTCGCTGGGCCGTCTGCTCAAGTCGCGTGGCTACAAAGTAACGATGCAGAAGGCCGACCCGTATCTGAACGTCGACCCCGGTACCATGAGCCCGTTCCAGCATGGTGAGGTCTTCGTTACCGAGGATGGTTACGAGTCCGACCTGGACCTGGGTCATTACGAGCGCTTTATTGATGAGAACCTGACCCGCGATTCCAACTTTACGACCGGTGCCATCTACAAAAGCCTAATCGCCCGCGAGCGTCGCGGCGACTTTTTGGGCGGTACCGTGCAGGTGATTCCCCACGTCACCAATGCCATTAAGGACAAGTTCCGCCGCATCGAGGAGCAGACCGGCTCCGATGTAGTCATCACCGAGCTGGGCGGCACGATTGGCGACATCGAGTCCCAGCCGTTTGTCGAGGCCATCCGTCAGTACCGCAAGGAGGCCGGCCCCGAGAACGTCTGCTACATCCACGTGTCGCTCGTTCCCTATATCGCCGCCGCCCACGAGGTCAAGACCAAGCCCACACAGCATTCCGTCAAGGAGCTCCGCAGCTTTGGCATCCAGCCCGATATTATCGTGCTGCGCTCCGACCACCATATCGATGACGCTATCCGCGGAAAGATCGCAAGCTTCTGCGACGTCGACACCGATTGCGTCTTTACCAACGAGGACTGCGCGAGCATTTACGATGTTCCGCAGCTGCTTGCCGAGCAGGACTTTGACCTGCGCATTTGCGAGCGCCTGGGTCTGGACCCGCGTGAGCGCGACATGAGCGAGTGGAACGAGTTCCTGCGCAAACAGAATCACGCCAACCATCACGCCGACGAGGTGAAGATCGCCGTCGTGGGCAAGTACACGCAGCTGCCCGATGCGTACCTGTCGGTTATCGAGGCCCTGCACCATGCGGGCGTCTTCTACGATCGCCATGTGGACGTCCAGCTGGTCGACGGCGAGAGCCTCGACGAGCAGAATGTCTCCGAGGTTCTGGGCGACGCCTCGGGCATCCTGGTCCCCGGCGGCTTTGGCAAGCGCGGCCTGGAGGGCAAGATCCTCGCGGCCGAGTTTGCCCGTGAGCACAAGATTCCGTATCTGGGCATTTGCCTGGGTATGCAGGTGGCCGTGTGCGAATTTGCGCGCAATGTCGTCGGCCTTGCCGGCGCCAGCTCCTCTGAGTTCGATCCGGATGGCCCGTATAGTGTCATCGATCTGATGAGCTCGCAGGAGGACGTGACCGAGAAGGGCGGCACCATGCGCCTGGGCGCCTATCCGTGCAAGCTCGCCGCCGATACCCTTGCTCGCGAGGCATATGGCGAGGAACTCGTCTACGAGCGTCACCGTCACCGCTTTGAGTTCAACAACGCCTTCCGCGACCAGCTCGAGGACGCCGGTTTGGTTATCTCGGGTCTGTCGCCTGACGAGCGCCTGGTCGAGATGGTCGAGCTGCCGCGCGACGTGCATCCGTGGTATGTGGCAACCCAGGCTCATCCCGAGTTCAAGAGCCGCCCGACCAACCCGCAGCCGCTGTTCCGCGAGTTCGTACGCGCTTCGATCGGCCAGCACGAGGGTGTCGACCGTCTGCAGGTGACGCCCATGAACCTCGCTACGGACTAAGGGTGCCGGCGAATAAGGAACATACCGAAGCTACTCCCTCGTCGCTCGCCGTGGCGGCGGGGGAGTATCTCGATTACCTCGCGGTCGAGCGGGGTTTGGCGCGCAACACGATTGCGGCCTATCGTCGTGACCTGACGACGTACTGCGCCTATCTGGAGCGGGCGGGTATTGTGTCTTTTGAAGAGGTGACTCGTCAGGTCGTGGAGGGCTTTGTCGCCGACCGTCGCGATGGGGGCTATTCCGATGCCTCGGTGGAGCGTGCGCTTGCAGCCGTGAAGGGCCTGCATGCCTTTTTGGTGCGCGATGGGGCTGTAGCCCAAAATCCAACGGCGGCGTTGCGCCTGCCTAAAAAGGCTGAGCGTTTGCCGGAGTATCTATCGGTGGAGGATGTCTCGGCTCTGCTCGATCAAGACTTCCCCGAGGGCGAGATGGGCTTGCGCGACCATGCCATCTTGGAAGTGCTCTACGGATGCGGTTTGCGTGTGAGCGAGTTGGTGGGGCTCGATGTGGGCGATATCCATATTGACGATGGCTTTGTACTCGTTCGCGGTAAGGGCTCAAAGGAACGCCTGTCCCCGCTGGTGGGAAGCGCGGCGCGAGCTCTGATGCTCTATGTAACTGAGGGACGTTCTCGCTTGGCGGCCCATGCCCGCGGAACCGAGACCTCGGCGGTCTTTTTAAATAAGAACGGACGTCGCCTGTCGCGCCAGGCCGTGCATGCGATATGCGAGCGGTATGGGCGTCAGGTGGGGCTGGTGGGGCTCCATCCCCATACCTTGCGCCACTCCTTTGCCACCCACATGCTCGCGGGCGGTGCCGACCTGCGTGTGCTGCAGGAGATTTTGGGCCATGCCGATATTTCGACCACGCAGGTCTACACGCATGTCGACCGCACGCAACTGACCGAGGTCTATCTGGCGGCGCATCCGCTGGCGCATCGTTAACACATCGCTGGCCTGCATATTTATAGGTATTTGGGGACGGGCCCCAGATTGCTGCGGCGTGCTTTTGCGCGCGCATGGGCAATCTGGGGCCCGTCCCATTTTTCGCCACTTGTCGTCGCGGTGGTGGGCCGCACGTGCCTTGGGTGGGGGAGTTTGGGGGCGATGTGAACGCCATGTAAAGGGACGCAAAAATCGCCTCAAGGTCAACTTGAAGGTTGAGGTTGAAAGGCGGGGTGCCACAGGTGGCATCCCGCCTTTGCTGTAAACACAACATATTGTGTTTTCGAACATATGCTCGGGGGTGTTTTACAACATATTGGGGGTGGAATGGTGGGGCGGGGTGGGGGAAGGGGTGGGGAAAGGTGTTGAAAAATGGGGCGGTTCCCCATATTATTGATGACGTCGACAGGCGGGGTGGTTCCCCGCGTACGTGCCATCTGAGTAACCGAGGGGAGGGCGCACATGGGAATGACTGGTGCATACGAGCGCAATCTCGATGCAAAAGGTCGTCTATCCCTGCCTGCACCCCTTCGCGAGGAGCTTGGAGAGCACGTTCGCGTGTTTAAAGCCCTGGATGTCGATGCTCTGTACGTGTTCTCTGCCGAGGCCTTCGATAAGTGGGTCGAAGGACTCTTCGCGGGTCGTGAGGGCCACGAGGGTTTTAACCCGCGTGACATTAACGACCAGAAGCTCATGAGGGCGATCAACAAGCGCACCACGTCGACGGACGTGGACAGCGCCGGTCGTATCGGTCTTTCCGAGTCTCTCCGCAAGCAGGCGAACCTCGACCGCGAGGTCACGGTTGTGGGCAACTACGACCACCTTGAGGTTTGGGATCGCGCCGCGGCCGATGAGGACGATGACGATGAGGCCCTGCTGGACCTCTTCTTCTCGTAAGGGCAAGGCACGGGTAACGGATGGAGCGTGGGATCTTGACACAAGAATATCGGCATGAACCTGTCATGCTCGGCGAAGTGCTTGAGTCGCTGCGGCTAAAGAGCGGCTCCGTTGTCTGCGATTGCACCCTTGGCGGTGCCGGCCATTCGGTAAAGATGGCCGCGCAGGTGGGGGAGACGGGCCTTTTGCTCGGCGTCGATCAGGACGACATGGCCCTCGAGGCCGCTGGCGCCCGTCTGGACCGCGAGGTTCCCGGCGTTCCGCACCAGCTGCTGAAGGGCAACTTCGGCGACTTGGACGAGCTGCTTTGCTCGGCCGAGGTGCCCGGGGTCGATGGCTTCCTGTTCGATTTGGGCGTTTCGTCACCGCAACTCGATATCCCTGGCAGGGGCTTTTCGTATAACGAGGACGCCCCATTGGACATGCGGATGGATCCGGGTAATAACACCTTAAACGCAGCTGAGGTCATCAACACCTATAACGAACACGACCTCGCCCGGATTCTACGCGTCTACGGCGAAGAGAAGTTCGCCTCGCAGATCGCGCGCGAGATCGTGCGCCGCCGCGAGCAAGAACCGATCGAAACCACCGGCCAATTTGTCGAGATCATCAAGGCGGGTATCCCGGCTGCCGCTCGTCGGCATGGCGGACACCCGGCCAAGAAAAGTTTCCAGGCCATTCGCATCGAGGTCAATCACGAGCTCGATGTGCTCGAACGAGGGCTTGATGCCGCCACCAGGTGGCTCAACCCGGGCGGACGTATCTGCGTCATCTCGTATCACTCGCTCGAGGACCGTATCGTAAAGAACCACTTTAAGGAGATGAGCCAGGGGTGCACGTGTCCGCCGGAGATTCCGGTGTGCGTGTGCGGCAACGTGCCGATACTCAAGGTCATCACCCGCAAACCCTTGGTTGCCCAGCCTGATGAGGTTGAGCGCAACCCTCGGGCGAGATCAGCCAAAATCCGCGTGGCGCAGCGTCTGTAGGCGCGACCGCGCGATATTGGACCTCCCGCTCGCACCATAAACGAAGCTTAAACACACTACCAACGTACTCGGGATGGGAGGCGGCATATCATGGGCTACAACACTTCAAGCGCAGCACTCGCCTATGATATGAACGCCATGCCCGCCTATCGTGAGACGCCGCAGGCCCCCGTTGCTCCCCGTGAGCAGCGCACGCCGCGCTTTGATGTCTACACGGGCGCGGGCCGTCAGGCAAACCAGGCGGTAAGCCCGGTTTTCATGAGCGTTCTTAAAACGTTTTGCATCATTGCGGCTATCTTCATGACGATCGGCGTCGCCCGCGTGGCGCTCGCCGGCGTTACGGCCCAGGTGCTCAACAGCAACGCCGAGCTTACCAACACGCTCGAAAAGGCGACCGATGAGAGCTCCGACCTGGAGGTCATGCATTCGGTCTATGGCGCCGACACGCGCATTCGCGACCTTGCGGGCGCTTATGGCATGGTGGAGCCCAGCGAGAGCGTTACACTTGACTTTTCGCAGGATGCAGCCGCGGGCGCCAACGCGACCGCGACCGCTCAGTAGCAAGACGGTAGCTGAGTATGACAAATGACTATCGCCGCGGTTCCGATGGGGGCCGCGGTTCTGGACGTCCCTCGTCGCGGGGACGTTCTGGTTATCAAGGAACGGGTCGGCAATCTTACAACGCCGGGCAGTCCCGTGGCAACGACCCGGCGTCGCGACTTCGCGGCTCGGGCGGCCCTCAAGTGCATAACAACAGGTCGCGCAAGAGTTCGTCGACCGAATGGCTCACAGGCGCGCCTCTGCCTCGCCGCAAAGCCGTCATGGGATTCATTGGGTTTGGCTTGGGCTTGGGCGTCTTTCGCCTTGCCGACTATCAAATTGTCGAAGCCGATAAACTGCGCGAGCGTGCCGATGCGCGCCGCCTGCTTGCGCAGACCCTCTATGCCAAACGCGGCACCATCTACGACCGCAACGGTAACGTGCTAGCGTCGTCGGTCGAATGTCGCAACATCGCCGTGAACCCGCAGCTTGTCGAGGATGTTGACAAGACGGTGTCGGCGCTGGTCAAGGCAACTGGGATCGATAAAAAGACCTGCCGCAAGCTCGTCGAGTCCGATGGCACCTGGGTGTATATCAAGCGCCAGGTGGACGAAGACGATGCTGCGGCGCTGGAGAAGAAGAACCTGCCCGGCGTGCTTTTTGAGCAGGCCATGAAGCGCGTATATCCATACGGCAATCTGGCATCGCAGGTGCTGGGTGTAGTGAATGTAGACAACGACGGCTTGACGGGTCTCGAGAAGCAATACAACAAGCTTCTGACCGGTACGAACGGTTCTCTTGTGCGCGAGCGCGCGAGGGACGGCAGCTATATCGCGGGCGGTGCCTATAAAAAGGTGGCTGCGGTCGACGGCGTTGATATCGTGACGACGCTCGACGTCAATATCCAGCGTGCGGCCGAGGATGCCCTGGCAGAGGCAGTTGAGAAGACTAAGGCCAAGAACGGCTCGGCGCTGGTCACCGATCCTACGACAGGCGAGATCTTGGCAGCCTGCTCGTATCCGACTTACGACCAGACCGATCTGGAAAACGCCAAGACCGAGGATATGAACTTGCGCCTGGTCACCGACGCCTACGAGCCCGGCTCGGTCTTTAAGACGCTCGTGGCGGGCGCCGGCTTCGACTTGGGCGTCGTGCGATCGAGTACGTCGTTTGAGGTGCCGGCGAGCATCAAGGTGGGTGACGATACCGTCACCGATGCCGACAAGCGCGACTATGCCATGACCATGGATGTGCGCGAGATGATGCGCCGTTCGTCCAACGTGGGCTTTGTCCTGGTGGGGCGCAAGATCGGTGCGGACGACTTTGCCGCCTATGTGGACAAGTGGGGCATAGGTCACAGCTCCGGTGTCGATTTTCCGGGCGAGAGCCTGGGCATCGTCAAGGAGCGTGACCAGTATGACGGCGCCACGCTGGGATCGATGAGCTTTGGACAGGCGCTGTCCGTCTCGCCGATTGAGATCGCACGTGCCGTGGGCGGCATCGCCAACGGCGGCGTGATGATGACACCGCACTTCTATAAGTCCAGCAAAGGCGACGAGAAGGACTGGGGCGAAGGCGAGCGCGCGATTTCTGAGGATGCCGCATCCCAGGTGACATCGTGCATGCAGACGGTCGTGTCCGAAGGCACGGGCGTTGGCGGCGCGGTTGACGGCTATGACGTGGCGGGCAAGACCGGCACGGCCGAACGTGCCGACGAGAACGGCGGCTACCTTAAGGAGAACTACATGTCGTCCTTTATGGGCTTTGCGCCGGCACAATCGCCCAAGGTGCTGTGCTATATCACGCTCGACGGAACGCCGAGCGGCTCAGATGCCGCTGCGGTGCCGTTCCAGTCCATTATGGCCAACGCGCTCGACGTGTTGGGTATCCCGCACACGAGGTAGGGGGTTACAATCTTTGGGGCGTGGTTTGTTGTCCCATATGAGGGGTGTTCACATGCCCTGCACCACGCATGCGCGGCGCTGGGATACAATACGCCGATAGCATTATTAGGTTTACAGGGGAGCTGCAATGATAGAGATCGCCGTCAACAACCTCGCGGCCGCAACAGGGGCCCGAACCGTGACGGGAGAAGCCGATCGGGTATGCGGCGGGTGCGTTATCGACTCGCGCCAGGTCGAGGAAGGGACGATTTTCGTCGCCTTTCCCGGTGAAAACGTCGACGGCAATGATTTTGCTTCCCGTGCCGTCCAGTCGGGTGCCGGCGCCGTCGTGATGACGCGTGAGCCCGAGGCCGAGCTGGTCTCGCTGGCGCAGGACAAGGGCTGTGCCATCTTGCTGACCGATGATCCCGAGGAGTTTCTGCTGCGTTTGGCGCACACGTACCGTCTGGAGCTTGGCTGCCTGGTCGTTGGTATTACCGGTTCCATCGGCAAGACGACGACCAAGGACGTGCTTGCCGCTGTGCTCGCCAAGCGCTATCGTGTCTGGGCCACCAAGGGCAATTTCAATAACCTGATCGGCATGCCGCTCACGGTGCTTTCCGCTCCGGCCGATACCGAGGTCCTGGTGCTCGAGATGGGCATGAACCATTTCCACGAGATCGAGCGCCTGTCCCAGTCCGCCAATCCCAACCTTGCCATCGTGAGCAAGATCGGCACCTCTCATATCGGCATTTTGGGCAGCCGCGAGAACATCGCCCGCGCTAAGGCCGAGATTGTCCAGGGTATGTGCGCCGCTGGCGACTTCTTGCCGCTGCTGGTTTTAGGCGGCGAGGACGACTTTACGCCGTTCATTCGCGATACGTTCGCCCAGCCTGCTGGTATCGATGTGATGCTGGCCGGCGTCTCGGACGATGATGAGGTCCGTGCCCGCGACATTCGTGTTGATGACGAGGGCCGTCCGGTCTTTACGCTCGATTTTGGCCAGGGCGAGACGATCGATACCATGCTTGCCATCCCCGGCGTGCAGTCCGTTCCAAATGCCGTTAAGGCCGCCGCGGTTGCCTATCGCTTGGGCGTGACGCCCAAGCAGATCGATGCTGCCTTTAGGGGCCTCACGATCACCGGTCACCGCCAGGAGATCAAGCGCGCCAAGAGCGGTGCCCGCGTCATTGACGATTCCTACAACGCCAGCGCCGAATCCATGGCTGCTGGTCTCGATCTGCTGTGCTCGCTTTCGTGCACGGGGTCTCGTATGGCGATCCTGGGCGAGATGGGCGAGATGGGCGATGAGGCTCCTCGCATGCATGAGCTCGTGGGCGCCTATGCCGCCGCCAAGAAGCTCGACATGCTGGCGTGCGTGGGTGGTGAGCTAGCCCAGCTTATGGCTGACGCCGCGCGCATGATGGGCATGGACGAGGACCGCATCCAGGTGTTCTCCGATTATCAGCAGGTGCTCGACCGCATGGGCGGCGCGCTTGAAAAACATGATGTTGTACTGGTCAAGGGTTCCCGCTTTGTTGAGCTCGACCGCTTTGTGGAAGGTGTGTGCTAGCCCATGTTCGGCAATCCCTCGTATCCAACGTATCAGGCTTTTTTGGGGCTTGGCATCGCCGCCGCCATTGCGCTGCTGCTCATGCCGTGGTGGATCAAGCTACTCAAGGTCGAGGGTATCGGCCAGCAGGTTCGTGCCGACGGCCCCAAGCGTCATTTGGTTAAGCAGGGAACGCCCACCATGGGTGGTGTTGTCATCCTCGTCGCGATCTCGCTGACCTGCCTGCTGATGGGCAAGCTCACCACCGAACTCGTGCTCGTGCTGCTCGCCACGCTGGCGACCGGCGTGCTGGGCCTGATCGACGACCTGACCTCCGTTACGCATGGGCGCTCGCTCGGTCTGACGCCCCATGCCAAGATGATCGGCCTAACCATTATCTGTGTCACCTTTACGGTGCTTGCCGTCAACTGGTGCGGCGTCGCCCCCGAGATTCGTTTTCCCGGCGGCCTGACGATTGACCTTGGCGTGCTTTCGACCACTATCTGCGGCCTTTCGTTCCCGTGGCTCTATATTGTCTTTTGCTGGCTGATGATCGCCGGTCTTTCTAATGCTGTGAACCTGACTGATGGCCTTGACGGTCTTGCTGGCGGCACCTCCATGATCGCCATGCTCGCCATGGCCGCCATGGCGTTTTTGCACGGAGACGTGAACCTGTCCATCTTCTGCACCGCGTGTGCCGGTGCCTGCTTGGGCTTTCTGTGGTTCAACTGCTATCCGGCGAGCATCTTTATGGGCGATACCGGCTCGCTTGCCCTGGGCGCAGCGTTTGCCTGCACGTCCATCATGACCAACACCGAGGTCGTCTCCCTCATCATCGGCGGCCTGTTTATCGTTGAGACCCTGTCGGTCATGATTCAGGTTGTCTACTTCCACTTTACGCACAAGCGCGTCTTCCTTATGGCGCCCATCCATCATCATTTCGAAAAGAAGGGCTGGGCCGAGACCAAGGTCGTCATCCGTTTTTGGATTATCGCTGCTGCCTTTGGTGCCGTTGGCCTTGCCCTGTTCTTCCAGTTGGGATAGTGGTCTTTCATGCCTCTTGCTGATGTCTTTAGCCTGCTCGTTTTGGGTCAGGGCAAATCCGGTCTCGATGTCGCCCGCTGGGCGCTGGCACATCCCGAGCGCGTAAGCGCCGTTACCGTGTATGGCGGCGGCACCTCTGAGCCCAATGACGCCACGCGTGCGCTCGAGGCTGCTGGTGCGTCGTTTGTCTATGGGACCGAACAGGTCGAGGGCGCCTATGACGTATGCGTGACGTGCCCGGGCATCTCGGAATTCTCGGGCTTCTTTAAGGCCGGGCGCGAGCATGCCGCCCAGATTATGGGTGAGCCCGAGTTTGCCTATCGCCTGTCGCCCGATAACTGGATTGCCATCACGGGCACCAACGGCAAGACTACCACTACGTCGCTGACTGATTATCTGCTCAAGGCTGCCGGCGAGGCCAGCGTTGCTGTCGGTAACATCGGCGAGCCGCCGGTCAACGAGATTGACGGCCGAGCCCACAACGAGTGGTTTGTGGCTGAGCTCTCGAGCTATCAGATTGCTACGACCACCGAGCTCCACCCTCGCGTGGCGGTGCTGCTCAACATCACTCCCGACCACTTGGGCTGGCATAAGAGCCATAAGAACTATGCGCTTGCCAAGGTCAAACTGTTTGACAATATGGTCGATGACGATCTGGCGGTTGTCGACGTCGAAGACGCCGGCATTCACGAGTTCGATGAGTACATCTACACGCCGGGTCGTCGCATCTGCAAGGTTGCCTTTGACGAGCCTGAGGGCGAAGATGCCGCCTTTGTGCGCGATGGCAAGATGATCGTGCGTCTGAAGGGCGTCGAGACCCCGCTCATCGCTACATCCGAGCTCAAGATCTCGGGCCATCACAATGTTATCAATGCCCTGTGTGCTGCCACGGCTGCCTTGGCAGTCGGTGCCGATGTCGATGGTGTCTGCCGCGGTCTGGCCTCGTTCCAGCCGCTCGAGCACCGCGTGGAGTCGTGTGGCGAGATTGACGGCGTGCGCTACGTCAACGATTCCAAGGCGACCAACACCGATGCGGTCGAGAAGGCGCTGACGGCATTTCCCGATGACGACGTGATCTTGCTGCTCGGCGGCCATGATAAGGGCACGCCGCTCACGGACTTCGCGCGCGTCGTTATGGACAACGTGCGCTCGGTCGTCTGCTTTGGCGATGCGCGCGAGCGCTTCACCGCCGCCATGGATGAGGCCGATGTCGATGGCGATGTGGATATCGCCCAGGCGGATGACCTACGCGACGCCGTGGACGTTGCCCGTTCGCTGTCGAGCCGTGGTGACGTGATCTTACTTTCACCTGCCTGCTCTTCGTTCGATGAGTTTTCGGGCTATGAGGAGCGCGGCCGCGTGTTTAAGGACTACGTGGCCCAGCTTGCCGCTACGGCGAAATCACAAATGGAATAGGGGTTGCGGTGAGAGAGGAGAGCCCCCGACAAGGTATGAGGAGGCCCGACTCGGACCGTGCTTCCTCACGTCGCAGCACATCGCGTTCCGGCCGCGGCGGGCAGTCGTTTAGCGAACGCTATATTGCCGGCGTTCCCGCCCGTATCATGCGCCCCCGTTTGATATTCATGGCCTGCTTGTTTACCTTGGTATGCTTTGGCCTGCTGATGGTGTACTCGGCGTCTTCGGTCGAGGCGCTGCACGAGAATGGCTCGGCGACGTTTTTTCTGGGTCGACAGGCCGCGTTTGCCGTGGTCGGTGTTCTGGCGTTGATTGCCATCGTGCGCTTTTTGCCGGACAGCTGGTTTGGGGAGGATGTGCTCAGGATCTTCCTCATAGGCATGATGGGGCTACTGCTTCTGGTGTTCTTGGTGGGCAGCGGCAGCCGTGGCGCCACGCGCTGGCTCAACATCGCCGGCATTCAGTTCCAGCCTTCCGAGTTTTTAAAGCCATTTGCCATTGCGTATTCGGCCATCATGCTTGATCGCTTTTTTTCGCCCGGTGGCAACATCAACGAATTCCTTCGCAAGATGGGCATCTACCTGGGCATTTCGCTCTTTCTGATCTTTATCCAGCCCGATTTCGGTACTGTCCTGATCATCCTGTTGACCCTCATGTGCATGGCGTTGTTTGCGGGTCTCGACCCCAGATTTATCATCGGCGTGCTAATCTTCGGCATTCTCGTGATCGTGATTGCGCTTGTCGCAGAGCCGTACCGTATGGTGCGTATTCAGGTTGCCTTGAACCCTTGGGCCGACGAGTATGGTGACGGCTATCAGGCCACGCTTGCCATCATGGCCTTTGCCTCGGGCGGTCTGTTCGGCCGTGGCATCGGCAACTCAACCATGAAGTACTCGTATCTGCCCGAGGCACACAACGACTACATCTTGGCCATCATTGGCGAGGAAGTCGGTTTTGTCGGAACCGTGCTGTTCTTCTTGGTGTTTGCGATGCTGATCTACTCGGCGTTTCGCATTGCCGAGCAGGCGACCGATCGTCGGGGCGCGCTCATGGCGTCTGGCTCCGCGGTCATTCTCGCGGTGCAGTTTTTGATTAACGCGCTGGGCATCCTCAACGTGTTTCCCATGACGGGCAAACCGTTGCCGTTTATTAGCTACGGCGGTTCGTCGATTATTGTGTCGCTCATGCTTGCCGGGTTGATCCTGCGCGTTTCGTACGAGAGCGCCCGCCGCGATGAGTATGACCGCCGCCGTGAGAGCTTTGCCGTTATGGATGAGAGTACCGCCGGCGTGCCCCACGTGCGCGGCGAGCGATCTTCGCGTAACGGTTTTACCGTCCTGGATGGCTCTGCGACTGAGCCGGCAGCCCGCCCGCGTCAGCGAACGGCGCCGCAAGGTCGTCCTCAGCGCTCCACTCCTCGCAATGCGGGCGGCGGATATAATCGAATCGATTTGAACTCGGACCCGTCGGCGCGTCTGCGTACCGACGACCAGGGACCGCGTGTACGAAGGGACTACCATGACCGATAAAATGACCGTTGCTATTGCAGCCGGCGGCACGGCAGGGCACATCAACCCCGCACTCGCCTTGGCCGAAGAGCTGCGTGATCGTGGCCACCACGTTGTGTTCGTGGGCCAGTCGCGCAAGCTCGAGGGTCGTCTGGTCCCCGAGGCTGGGTTTGATTTTGTGCCCATTACGGTCACGGGCTTCGACCGCTCCCGTCCTTGGACGGCGCTGACCTCGCTGTGGCGTGTCAACAAGGCCAAGCGTGCGCTCGCCAGTCATTTCTCAAAGGTCGGCAAGCCCGATGCTGCCGTCGGTTTTGGTGCCTATGTCGAGGTTCCGCTGCTGGGGTGGTGCAAGGGCGCAGGCGTTCCGTATCTGCTGCATGAGCAGAACTCTGTTCCGGGCCTGGCCAACAAGATGATGAACTCCCACGCTGCCCGCGTGTGCATCTCGGTGCCGGCAGCGCGTTCGGTCTTTGAGCGCGAAGGTGACCCTGACCACGTGCTCATGACCGGCAACCCCGTACGTCGCTCGGTAATCGAGGGCGATCGCGCTCGCGGCCGCAAGGCACTTGGCGTTCCCGAGGACGCTACGCTGCTACTCGTCTTTGGCGGTTCACTTGGCGCCCAGCACCTCAACGAGCGCGTGGTCTCGCTCAAAAACGAGCTGCTTTCACGCAAGAACCTCTATGTGTTGCATTCGACGGGTGCCGACGGCTTTGAGGAGACCGAGCGCGCTTTGGCGCTGACGCCCGAGGAGGCGAAGCGTTACCGCGTCCAGCCTTACATCGACAACATGGGCGATATGCTGGCTGCTGCCGATTTGGTGCTCTCGCGTTCGGGCGCATCGAGCGTGGCCGAGATCGCTGCGCTCGCCGTGCCCTCGGTGCTCGTGCCGTATCCGCATGCGACGGCCGACCACCAAACCACCAATGCCCGGTATCTGGTCGACGCCGGGGCCGGCGTGCTCTGCGCCGATGCCGATATCGACGGTTCTGCCTTTGCTGATGAGCTGTTGCACCTGGTCGATAACGCGGCGGCGCGCGACACCATGCGACAGGCGGCGCGTGGTCTGGCTCAGGACAGGGCCGCCGCTCTTCTGGCCGATGCGGTAGAGGGTTTGCGTTAGTTAGACGGGATATCGTCGGTCGCCCTCGCGCTGATGCGGTAGGTGCGGTACAGTTAACGGGTTACAGGCAGTGTTTACGCAAGGAGTACACGAGCACATGGCTGATTCCCAGACTGCAACCTCCGCGCCCGAGTTTAAGAGCGCCCACTTTATCGGTATCGGCGGCGCCGGCATGAGCGGCATCGCCCTCGTTCTGCACGAGCGCGGTTATGCCGTTACCGGCTCCGACCTTAAGACGTCACGCTATATCCGCCAGCTTACCCGCGCTGGTGTGAAGGTGCATGTGGGCCATGAGGCCGCCACGATTGACGAGGTCAAGCCCGACGTGGTTGTTGTCTCCACCGCTATTCCGGAGTCCAATCCTGAACTCGTGCGCGCTCGCGAGCTGGGCATTCCCGTGTGGCCCCGTGCCAAGATGCTCTCTGCCTTGGGCCACGGCTACACCACGGTCGCTGTTGCCGGCACGCATGGCAAGACCACCACGTCTTCGATGTGCGCCACCATGCTCGACCGCATGGGTCTGGATCCGAGCTTCTTGATCGGTGGCATCGTCGAGGGCTATGACACGAACGGCAAGAACGGCTCGGGCGACTACTTTGTCGCCGAGGCCGACGAGTCCGACAGTTCCTTCCTGTTCCTGACCCCCAACGTAGTCATTGTGACCAACGTCGAGGCCGACCACCTCGATCACTACTCGGGTATCGAGGAGATCGAGGCGACTTTCGCCAAATTCATGAGCCTGGTGGGCGAGGACGGCACCGTCATCGTGTGCGGCGAGGACCCGCATCTGGTCGAGCTCGCCAAGTCGACGGGCCGTCACGTGCTTTCCTACGGCTTTGCCGAGAGCAACGACATCGTCTGCATGCACCCGGATGTCAAGGGCATCCAGAGTGACTTTATCGTTCGCTTTGAGGACGGCACTGAGCATGCTGTGGAGATCAAGAGCAATCCCGGTCGCCACAACATGCTCAACGCCACGGCGGTGCTCACCGTCGCCCATGTCCTGGGCCTTGACATCGACGCCGCCGCCAAGGCGCTCTCGAGCTTTGAGGGCGTCCGCCGTCGCTTTACCCACGTGGGCGATATCGATGGCATCACCGTGGTCGATGATTACGGCCATCACCCCACCGAGATCAAGGCGACGCTTGCTGCTGCTTCGTCGCTGGGCTACAAGCACGTCGACGTCGTGTTCCAGCCGCACCGCTATTCGCGCCTGCAGGCCCTGTGCGACGACTTTGCCGATGCATTTGCCAATGCCGATAAACTGCTGCTGATTGATGTGTTCTCGGCTGGCGAGATGCCCATTCCGGGTGTCACCTCTAAGATGCTCGCCGATACCGTGCGCGCCAAGCATCCTGGCAAAGAGGTCGTGTATTGCTCCAGCCGTCTTGAGCTCAATCAGGAGCTCGAGCAGATGGTGGGCGAGGGCGACCTGCTGCTCACCATGGGTGCCGGTGACGTTACGACCGTCGGTCCCGAGTTTATCGAGTATCTGACTGCTAAGAAAGACGCTTAAGTCTAATGGGTCTGTTTAACGCCGTCATGGCGCTCTCGGGCATGATCGACACGGATGTGATCGAGGACGAGCGCCTTGCGCGTCATACGAGCTATCGTATCGGCGGCAAGGCCGACCTCTTTGTGACGTGCCATAGCTATCATGCCCTCCGCCGCGCCGTGGCGGTGCTCGATCGCGAGCAGGTGCCGTGGGTCATCATCGGCAAGGGCTCCAATCTGCTGGTTGCCGATGGCGGTTATCGCGGTGCCGTCATTTCGCTCGGACGTGAGTTTCAGCGCACGGTTGTTGCCGATGACGGCTGTACGCTGACGGTCGGTGCGGGCGTGATGTTTGCGCGCCTGGTTAACGATGCCCTGTCGCGTAGCCTCTCGGGCCTTGAGTTTGCCGTTGGCATCCCTGGCTCGGTCGGCGGTGCGATATCTATGAATGCCGGCACACGGACCGAGTGGATTGGCTCGCTGGTTGAGGATGTCGTAACGTTTGACCCGGCATCCGGTATCAAGCATTATGCGGGGTCCGAGATCACTTGGGGCTACCGCGAATGTAGCCTTCCCCGCAATGAGATCATCCTCGAGTGCGTGCTCAAGCTTAAATCGGCGCCCAAGGCCGACATCCGCGAGCGCATGGAACGGTACCTGACGAGGCGTAAGCGTACGCAGCCCATGGGTCGCGCATCCTGCGGGTCGGTCTTTCGCAATCCGCCCGATGCGAGCGTGGGCAAGCTTATCGAGGATTGTGGATTAAAGGGTTTTTCGATTGGCGGCGCGGAAGTTTCGCCCGTTCACGCTAATTTTATCGTTAATAACGGAACTGCCTCGGCCGATGACGTTGCCGCGGTTATCAGACATGTGCACGGAAAGGTGAGGGAGGCGTATGGCATCGAGCTCAGACCGGAAGTTAAATTCCTCGGCTTCTAGAGCATCGAAACCCACCTTCCGCCGCGCCGGAGGGCGTTCCGGCGCGCCTGCCAAACCTCAACGCAATGCCGTCGCGCACTCTAAGTCTGTCGGGCATGCTCGACAGACCGGTCGTCCGGTCGTCGGCTCGCAGCTCGGTAATCGTCCGGCCGCAAAAAAGTCCTCGCGTCCCTCGGTGACGTCAAAGCCTGTTATGGGCGCCAAGCCTGCCCGCCCCATGGCAACTCCTAAGCCCTCGACGGGAACTAAAGCGGCGCGTCCAGGTCGCACACTGGGCGCATCGAAACCGCGCTCGCTGACATCGGTGCCGGCTACCGCCAAGAAGCCTTCGGGTAAAAAAGGCGTCAACCCGTTGTCTTCACTTGGGGCGATGGCAAACAAAACATCAGACGCCGCTTCTGTCGTTTCAGGCAAAGGCAAAATCGTGGGCGGCGTTCTGGCCGTCTTGGCCGTGCTCGTCGTCGTTGCCATCGTGGTGATCAACTCTGGATTGTTTACCGCCACTGATATTCAGATTCAAGGCAGCGAGCATGTGACGAAGCACGATGCTATCCAGCTGATCGATTTGCCCGAGGGAACGTCGCTTTTTAACGTCGATCCCGGCCAGATTACCGAGGACCTCAAGCAGAACCCGTGGGTCTCGGGCGTGGATGTCCAGCGTCAGTTCCCGCATACGCTCATTATTACGCCGATGGAGCGCAAGGTCATCGCAATTGCCTATATCAGCTCCGATGACCTTGCCTGGGCCATCGGCGATGATGACACCTGGATCGCCCCGCTGTCGACGTCGGTCGAAGTGGATGACCAGGGCAACGTCATCACGACGGGGCAGGGCTCAAATACCCTGACCGGAATCGATGCCGCGCTGGCGCTCGCTAAGCATTATGGCGCTGTGTTGTTGACTGATGTCTCGGCGGATGTCGCTCCGGTTTCCGGCCAGGCGGTGAGCTCCAAGGCCGTTAAGGCTGGCTTGGATTATGTGCGTGGTTTTTCGAGCGAGTTCTTGGGACAAGTCAAGGATATTTCCACGCCTTCGGTCGAAGCCGTCTCGGCAAACCTCAATAACGGCATTGAGGTGTCGCTGGGCGATTCGAACGATATCGTCAAGAAGGAGCGCGTAGTCACCAAGTTGCTTTCGCAGGTAGAGGGCGTAACGTATATCAATGTGCGCTCTCCGGGCAACTACACATTTAGGAATGCTCCGACCTCGTAGCGCTGGTTGATGCTTTGTTGAGGGGCCATACCACGCCGTTTATCTGGTTTGTTTGGTTTTCACGGTCAATTATTTGACTGATACGTTCATAATGTGCAACCATAATACGGTTTACCTTTGCATTTACTTTCAACCTGAAGGTTAATGTGCGCAGGGGTCGACCCATGCTATGGCTATAACCTTTGTTCGGAGGACCGACATGCACGAGACAGAGATCAACAACTACCTTGCCGTCATTAAGGTGGTCGGCGTCGGCGGCGGCGGTACCAACGCGGTCAATCGAATGATCGAAGAGGGCATCCGCGGCGTCGAGTTTGTTGCCATCAACACCGATGCTCAGGCACTCGCGATCTCTGATGCCGATATCAAGGTGCACATCGGCACCGACCTTACCCGCGGCCTGGGCGCCGGCGCCAACCCCGAGGTTGGCCGCAAGGCTGCCGATGAGTCCCGCGACGACATTGCCGAGGCGCTCGCTGGTGCCGACATGGTGTTCATCACCTGCGGCGAGGGCGGTGGCACCGGTACCGGCGCTGCTCCCATCGTTGCCGATATCGCGATGAACGAGGTCGGTGCGCTGACCGTCGCCGTCGTGACCAAGCCCTTCACCTTCGAGGGCCGCAAGCGCAAGAAGAGCGCCGAGGAGGGCATTAAGACCCTCTCCGATTGCGTCGATACCATGATCGTCATCCCTAACGATAAGCTGCTCGACATCGCCGAGAAGAAGACCACCATGCTCGAGGCCTTCGCGATTGCCGATGGCGTCCTTTCCCAGGGCACCCAGGGCATCACCGACCTCATCACCGTCCCCGGTATCATCAACCTGGACTTCGCCGATGTTAAGACCATCATGAAGCAGGCCGGTACCGCCATGATGGGTATCGGTACCTCTTCTGGGGACACCCGTGCCGTCGACGCTGCCCAGCAGGCCATCTCCAGCCCGCTGCTCGAGAGCTCCATCGATGGTGCCACACGCGTGCTGCTCTCCATCGCCGGTTCCAAGGACCTGGGCATCCAGGAGATCAGCGACGCCGCCGACGTTGTCGCCAACGCCGTCGACCCCGAGGCCAACATCATCTTCGGTACCGTTGTCGACGAGTCCCTGGGCGATCAGGTGCGTATCACCGTCATCGCTACGGGCTTCTCCGACTCCAACGTCAACCGTCAGGACGAGCTCTTTGCTGCTCAGCAGTCTCAGAGCAAGGCCGCTGCCTCCGCTGAGCCGCAGCGCACCGCTCCGGCCACCAGCCCGGCTCAGGCCGCTCCGACCCGCAACGTCGGTGGCACCGAGCTTCCTAACTTCGGCAACGATCAGTTCGAGCTTCCCGACTTCCTGAAGCGCGGCAGCTTCTAAGTCGTTCTTTGCATTGTTGTGCACAGGGGCGTGTCCGTATGGACGCGCCCTTTTTATTTCGACTTTGTAAACTAGAACCTCCAATCTCTTTACGTTCCCTTTACGATTGCCTCCAGCGCAGCAGGTATCCTTTTAGAGAAGTATGACAGCCGTATAAACGCTGGCTGTAGCGGCGATGCCGCGGTACTTGTGTTATTAGGAGGCTTTAGTATGGCAGCACGTGCGGACAAAGTTTCGCGTGTCGACCATGATGGAGTTACGTTGGTGGAAGGCGCGACATCCGATGTTCGCTTTGCCTTCACCGAGCGCGCCGGTGGTGTTTCCGAAGATGCGTACTCCTCACTCAACTTGGGCTCGCATGTTGGCGATGATCCCTTTGCTGTTCAAGAAAATCGTCGTCGCGCGCTCGAGGCTATGGGTGCCGCCGAGTGCGAGCACAACCTGCTCGTTCCCAATCAGGTCCATGGTGACCATATCGTTGCGGTGACCTCGAACGGCGCCGATGACCTTGAGGACGTCCGCGAGCAGATTGCCGAGGGCTGCGATGCCATCGTCTGTACGGCGCATAACGTACCCGTGCTGCTCTGCTTTGCCGACTGCGTTCCCGTGGTGCTGGTGGCCCCTGGCGGATTTGCCGTGGTGCACTCCGGTTGGAAGGGCACGATTGCACGCATTTCCGCCAAGGCGTGCCAGGCGCTTTGCGATGCTGCCGGTTGCGATGCGAGCGGCGTTTCCGCCTATATCGGCCCCCATATCTTGGGTGACGAATATGAGGTATCCCAGGAACTCATGGATCGCTTTGCCGCCGAGTTCTCTTGCATCGATGCGAGTACCTCTCGCATGCTCGATCTTTCCGCTGCCATTCGCGAGGCGCTGGTAGATGTCGGTGTCGACGCGGATAATATCGTGGATACCCAGCTTTCGACCGTGCGTCAGAACGACCGCTTTTATTCCTACCGTAACGAGGGCGGCACCTGTGGGCGCCATGCTGCGATCGGCGTGATGCTATGAGAAAGATCGTATCGGTCCTGAGCGCCGCTGTGCTTACGCTTACGCTGTGCGCCTGTTCTTCGGGATCTTCTACCTCTTCCATTACCGTCGCTGGCTCCACGACCTGCCTTCCTATCGCCGAGATTGCGGCCGAGGGCTTTAAGGAGGAGACCGGCATCGACGTGCTCGTTTCCGGTTTGGGTTCTTCTGCTGGCATCGAGGCCGTCAGCGCCGGCACGGCCGATATCGCCAGCTCCTCCCGTGGACTCAATGCCGACGAACAGGATCTGGGCCTGACTCCCATCGTCATTGCCCACGACGGTATCGCGGTCATCGTGAACGACGATAACCCGGTCGATAACCTCTCGACCGAGCAGCTCCGCGATATTTACGCCGGCAAGATCACCAACTGGAAAGAAGTCGGTGGCGAGGACCTGAGGATTCAGGTTATCAACCGAGATGAGGCGTCCGGCACGCGTGAGGCCTTCCGTACCATCGTGATGGACGGCACGCCGTTCGATCGCCGCTCGGCCGTTCTTTCGGGCACGGGCCAGGTGCGCGACGTGGTATCTCGTTCGCGCGGTGCCATTGGCTACATTTCGCTGGGCTTCGTCGATAGCCTCAACGCCAAGACCTCGGTCAGGGCCGTCTCGGTCAATCATGTTGAGGCGTCCGAGAAGACGGTCGCGAGCGGCGGCTATCCCATCTCGCGCGACCTTTACTTCTTTGTGAAGGGTGCTCCTTCGCAGCAGGCGCAGGATTACATCGACTACGTGACGTCCGAAAAGATGGACAAGCAGATTCGCGAGGCGGGCTTTATTCCCGTCACCAACGACGAGAAGGGGAGTGAGTAGCATGGAAGCACAGGAAAACTCCCAGACTGAGCAGAATGCTCAGGCACCCAAGAAGCGCGAGCTGGCGCTCGTATCGCGCAGTACCTATATCAAGGAGAAGGCGCTGCAGTGGATCTTCTTTGCCTGCGCGTTCTTGGCGGTCGTTACCGTCATCCTGATTTTTGTCTTTACCACATACTCGGCGCTGCCCGTCTTTACCGACATCGGTCTGGCGGACTTCTTTAGCTTTACGTGGGCGCCCTCTGAGGGCCACTACGGCATCATGTCGCTGCTTGCCGGCTCAGGTCTGGTGACCGTCGGTGCGCTCGCCATGGGCGTGCCGCTAGGTGTGGGCACGGCCGTGTACCTGGTCGAGATCGCCGGCAAGCGCGTGCGCAAGCTTATCAGCCCCGCCGTTGACCTGTTGGCCGGCATCCCTTCTATCATCTATGGCTTCTTTGGAATGATCATCATCCGTCCGTTTATCGCGCAACTGACCGGTGGTCTTGGTTTTGGTGCGCTGACGGCGTGGTTCGTGCTTGCCATCATGATCGTTCCTACCATCACCACACTCACCATCGATGCCCTCAATTCCATTCCCATGGGCATTCGCGAGGCATCGTATGCCATGGGCGCCACCAAGTGGCAGACCATCTATAAGGTCGTGCTACCTGCCGCTAAGCTGGGTATCGTGGATGCCATCGTGCTGGGTATGGGCCGTGCCATCGGAGAGACCATGGCCGTGCTCATGGTCGTGGGTAATGCCCCGGTTATTCCCGACAGCATTGCGAGCCCTATCTCGACGCTCACGAGCCAGATCGCACTCGACATGAGCTATTCCTCGGGTCTGCACCGCTCGGCGCTGTTCGGCATGGGCGTGGTCCTGTTTATCATCTCCGCCACGCTGGTGGGCATCGTCCGTCTGATTTCCAAGAAGAAGAGGGGGTAGGCTATGTCCGATTCCGTTGACACGACGGTCGATACGACCTCGTCGCGCGAGCGCATCAAGCGTGCCCTTTTCCACGGCAAGAAGGGCCGCATCAACAAGGACCTGTCCAACAAGATCATGCTTGGCGTGTTCCGTGCCGCGGCATACATCACCACGCTGGTGCTGGTCGCTATCATCGCCTACGTGGTCATTAACGGCCTGCCGCATATCTCACTCGACTTTATCTTCGGTTGGCCCCAGGGCGTCAACGCCGAGGGCGGAATTTGGCCCACAATCGTCTCGACCGTCTATGTGACGGCACTCGCCATGCTTATCTGCACGCCGATCGCTGTGCTGGCAGCCGTCTATCTGGCCGAGTACGCCAAGCAGGGCAAGGTCGTCGAGCTCATTCGCTACGCTGCTGACGCTTTGGCCTCGGTGCCCTCCATCGTTATGGGCCTGTTTGGCTACGCCTTGTTTGTCGAGGCTATGGGTCTGGGCCTTTCGATGGTCTCGGCCGCCCTGGCGCTCGCGCTCTTGATGCTTCCCATCGTCATGCGCACCACCGAAGAGGCCATTCGCGCCGTTCCGCGCTATATCCGGTGGGGTGCGTACGGCCTGGGCGCCACCAAGTGGCAGGTCGTCTCCAAGATCGTGCTTCCTTCTGCCTTTGGCCGTATTGCCACGGGTATCGTCCTCGCCATCGGCCGTGCCATTGGCGAGACCGCGGTGGTGCTCTACACCATGGGCCAGGCCATCAATCTACCTATTTCGCCGCTCGATTCCGGCCGCCCCATGACGGTTCACCTGTACCTGCTTGCCAACGACGGCATCAACATGAACGCAGCCTATGGCACCGCGCTCTTGCTGATGGTGATCATTCTGGCCTTCAACCTGTTTGCGCGCTTCCTGTCGCGCAAGCGTCGCTAGTTAAGGAGTCCCATGTCCGTTTATCAGTCCGCTCCCACGCTGGAGCAAGCGGCCATTACGGCCAAGGATTTCAACTTTTGGTACGGTGACTTTCATGCGCTGACGGGGCTTGACCTCAACATCGCCAAAAACGCCATCACCTCCTTCATTGGCCCTTCGGGCTGCGGCAAGTCGACGTTTTTGCGCTGCATCAACCGCATGAATGATCTGATCGAGGGTACGCGCGTCGCGGGCACCATGACGCTCGACGGCAATGATATCTATGCCGAGGGTGTCGACCCGGTCGACCTCCGTCGTCGTGTGGGCATGATCTTTCAGCAGCCCAACCCGTTTCCCAAATCCATCTACGAGAATGTCGCCTTTGGCCCTCGTCTGCAGGGCGTGACTAGCAAAAGCGACCTCGATGACATCGTGGAAGAATCGCTCAAACGCGCCAACCTCAGGAAAGAGGTATCCAAACAGCTCAACAAGGATGGTTTGGCGCTCTCGGGCGGTCAGCAGCAGCGTCTGTGCATCGCGCGCGTGCTTGCGGTGCAGCCCGATGTCCTTCTGATGGACGAGCCATGCTCCGCCATCGACCCCACGTCCGTCTCTAAGGTTGAGGATCTGATGGCCGAGCTGGCGCCCGAGATGACGATCATCATCGTCACGCATTCAATGCAGCAGGCAGCTCGCATTAGCGACTACACTGCATTCTTCTTGCAGGAAGTTGCCGGCGAGCCCGCTACGCTCATCGAGTATGGTCAAACCGACGCGATCTTCACCAGCCCGGTGGACTCGCGGACGGAAGACTATATCACCGGCCGCTTTGGCTGATCGGTGCGACTAGTCCCAAGCCGATCGGATCTGGTCCGGTGCGTATTCACTGTGCGGGCGGCATGACCGCACCCAACTGATTGGAGTGAACCATGCGCAAACTGTTTTCCCGTCAGCTCATCGAGGCCCGTCACGAGATGCTGAGCATCTACGAGGCCGTCGATCTGGCCCTCCACGATGCCGTGAAGGCCTATGTGACCGACGACCGCAAGCTCGCCACCAAGACCAAGAAGCGCACGCTTTCGATTGACGCACGCTGCGCCAACCTGGAGGCCGTCTGCTACAACCTGATTGCCACGCAGTCACCGGTCGCCTCCGACTTCCGCTTGCTGCAGACGATCATCTACGTCGACTTTAACCTGCAGCGCATGACCGATAAGGTTCGCCAGATTTGCCGCGCCACGCGTCATATGATCAAGGCCGACATCTCGCTGCCCAAGGAGCTTGTCGGCACGGTCGAGGCCGAGGCTGAGGCCGTCTACCAGGTGCTGGGCTCTTCGCTTTCTGCGCTCGTCACCAACGACATGTCCATCATCTGCAACTTGGCCGTCGAGGACGAGCCAGTGCACGCCGCCTACGAGAAGTTCTTCCGCACCTTTAACCGCATGGACACGGGCGATTTTATGGACGACGACAGCAACTATGACGACCTGCGCCGCGCCATCATGGTATCGCGCTATCTCGATCGCATCGCCTCGATTTCCATCGATGCCGCCTGCCGTCTGACCTTCCTGTTGACCGGACAGCGTATGACCGCCGGTGATATCGCCTGCACTGATGAGGATGAGCTCGAGAGCATGCGCGTGCCTTCGGGCGAGGGTGTTATCATGAGGCCCGCCGTCGACGCTCGCTACGTTGCCAAGGTGCCCACTAACGAGGTCAGCGAGGGTCTTCGCTACCTGCTCGATCATCTTGAGGACGAGGACGATGGCGAGGACGACGAGGAGTAAGTAATTCCGTTCGTCGAAAGATTGTAAATACCTAAGTGAGCGCGGCCTTGCACATGCGGGGCCGCGCTCTTGCGATAGCATGGGACTACTTGTTTGGCTGTCAGCGGAGGCGATTGGCAATGGATAACTATTTGGACTTGATGCGCGCTCGCCGCGAGCAGATTCTGGAACGTTTTTATGCGGCGCTCGATCGTGCAGGCCGTCCCCACGACGCCGCGCGCCTCATTGCCGTGTCCAAGACCGTTGGTGTCGATGAGACCGTTGCCGCCATCCAGGCGGGGTATCGCCATTTTGCTGAGAATCGCCCGCAGGAGCTGGTTCGCAAGCTCACGGGTCTGGCGGAGCATCCGGAGCTGCCCGAGGTGCGCTTCGATATGATCGGCAACCTGCAGACCAATAAGATCAATGCGGTGCTGGGCTCAGCCGAGCTGATTCACTCGGTGGGTTCGCTGCATCTGGCGCAGGCGATCTCGAGCCGTGCTGTTCGCAAGATTGAGGCAGGCGAGCTCGCCGGCCCCCAGCGTGTGCTCATTGAGGTCAATGTGAGTGGTGAGGAGTCGAAGGGAGGCTTTTCGCCCGATGAGATTCGCGCTGCCGCGGGTGAGCTTGCGGAACTTGAGGGAATTTGCGTACAGGGGCTTATGACTATGGCGCCCCGGGGGAATAAGGATGTGGCACGCCGCACCTTTGCGGGGCTTCGTGAGCTGAGGGATGAGCTGGAGGCGGCGCATCCCGATTTGAACCTGCCCGAGCTTTCCTGCGGTATGAGCGAGGACTTTGAGCCTGCCCTTGAGGAGGGCTCTACGCTCGTTCGCCTGGGCAGGGTAGTATTTAGCCCGGAGTTTGCAGTAAAATAAGGCTCTGAAGTGCGCACTGATTATCGGGGCGCCTGCACTAAACCGCGAGAGGACACAACCATGGGCTTCCTTGACGAGATTAAAAATAAGATGCACCTGGGCGGCCAGCAGGGTTACGACCAGGGTTATGGCCAGGACGACGACTACGGCTACGATGACGGCTATGACGATAGTTATCAGGGCAACGGCTACAGCGGTGCTTCGGGCGAGGGCTTCTACACCCAAGACGAGCCGAGCAACGGCTTGCTTGGTCAGACGCGCCGCGGTGAAGCTGAGTCGGTTGCCGTGTATACGCGCTCCGGTCAGCTGGTCGGCGATGACTCCCGCCATGCCACGACGTATAACCCGCCTTCGCGCTCGCAGGACAGTGTTGCGAGCGGTTATCGTCCTGGTGCCTATGACACGCCGTCTAGCTACGCCGAGAACACCCGCGCCCGTGCCGCCGCTGCGCCCGCGCCTGCACCGAGCGATGCCTCGGCCTATGCGAGCAATATCATCAACGCCACACCGCAGCTGCCGGCCTATGTCCTGCGCCCCGAGAGCTATGACGACGTGGAGACTGTGGTGCGCCGCGTTCGCACCAAGCAGCCTGTCGCACTGATTTTTGTGGGCGTACGCACCGAAGTCGCCAAGCGCGTCTTGGACTTTTCTTACGGCTTTGCCTGCGGTCTGGGTGCCACGGTCAAGGAGGTGGGCGACCGCGTGTTCATGGTGCTGCCCGCCGGTTGCGAGGTCAAAGATTCCGATCTCAAGAAGCTTCGTGCCGACGGCTACCTTAAGTAAAGACAAGACGAGGAGATTCCCATCAACATCTACACTATCGTCCAGCTGGTCAACACACTGTTCAACTTCTATTCCACACTCATTGTCGTCTACTGCTTTATGACGTGGATTCCCATGAAGCAGGGTGGTTTGCTTCAGGATATTGCTGCGGTGCTGGATAGCGTGTGCGGTCCGTGGCTCAACCTGTTCCGTCGTTTCATCCCGCCGATGGGCGGTATCGATTTTTCGCCGGTCGTTGCGATTATTGCGTTGCAGTTGGTGCAGAGGCTGGTTCTGCAGCTTCTTATAGGTATACTCGTATAGAACTGACTTAGTAACTTACGTCGGGCGTGTAGCGCCGAGGCGATGAAAAAGGAGACTTGTTATGGCTATTACCCCCGCAGACATCCAGGCTCAGACTTTCTCTGAGGCCAAGCGTGGCTACGATCCTGCCGAGGTCGACGTCTTCTTGGAGACGCTGTCTTCCGAGGTTGACGCTATGCTCGCTAAGATCGTCGACCTTAAGGGTCGTCTGACTGCTACCGAGCAGCAGCTTGCCGATGCGCAGGCTCAGCTTGCCCAGGCTCAGGATACCGCCGACCAGGCCGTTCCTGCCGCCCCCGTGGCTGCTCCCGCCCCTGACTTCTCCGCTCAGGAGCGCCAGATTTCCGCTGCCCTGATCGCTGCCCAGCAGACCGCTGAGACCATCGTCAACGATGCCAATGAGAACGCTGAGCGTATCCGCAACGAGGCTGACGCCAAGGCACGCGAGGTTATCCGCCAGGCTCTGACTGAAAAGCAGGCCGAGCTCGAGGAAATCGACCGTCTGAAGGCTTCCCGTGAGGAGTTCAAGGCCGAGTACCTCAAGCTCATCCAGCACTTTATGGACGATGCCCAGAACTCCTTCCCGGCCGACCTCATGGCCTCCACGCCGGTCGGTTCTGCCGCTTCTCCTGCGGTGACTGTTCCCGCCGAGCCGCTGCCCGTCGCTGACCCGGTTGTCCCTGTGGCCGATCCCTTCGCCCCGATCGACAACTTTGCCGCTGACGACCTGGACTAACATTCGGCCTACAATTTAGTGCCTAGAAAGGACCCGCAGCTTGCGGGTCCTTTTTTATGACTGTACCGGGGCGCGCAACATAAAAAACCGAGCCCTGCACATAGTGGCGCGGAGCTCGGCGAACAGGTGAGCGGTAAAAGGTAGGTTTTGAGGCATGTCCTAAAAATCTACTTGAGGAGGAAGTCGGGGAGGGGAATGGTGCGGGCCTCGCGATGCTCGGGATCGGCGATGTGGTCGGCAGGATAGCCACAGACGAGCATGTGATAGGGATAGACGCCCTCGGGCAGGTTGAACTGCTCCTGTGCCACCTCAGGCTTAAAATGGCAACCCAGCACGTTCCCAGGCCCTGCTCGGTGGCCTCCATCATCATCTGATCGCACACGATGGACGTATCGATTTCACTGGAATTCATCTGGTCATACGGGCGCACCCAAGCGTCTTCGGTAACGCTACAAATAAGGAAGATGAGCGGAGCGCCAAAGATAGATCCATCACGAGCAAACCGAGGCTGACAAGCAGCAGCCTTCTCCAGAAGCTCAGGCGTATCCAACACCATCACACGGGTTGGATGATTATTGCAAGCAGAAGGAGCAATACGCCCAGTCTCAACAATGGCATCCACCACAGCCTGCTCCACAGCCCGATCTTCAAACTCACGACAAGAATACCGACCCCGAGCCAGATCCAAATAAGACATACAAGCCCTCCAACAATTTAATAACGAAATAAAAGACAACCAAAGGGTACCCAGAGCAACATTCAGCCAAACGCTCAGCGCTGCCCAAAGTCATGACTGATGCCAAAGACGCTTTCAACCAAAGCCACCATGCATTCCGCCTATTAGCCCAGGTTCCCAATGGTGATACGTAAGGCGAAGGCCCGACACCTATTTACTTTCGAACGACTCTGCCACGCAGCCGGAGTGAGAAAGCGAATAGGTGCCGGGCCTTCGCCGGTGGGACGCGTACCACTAATTAACCGCTTTTGAACGACTCTGCTTGCAGCCGGAGTGAAAAAGGTTATGAGTGGCCGGGCCCGCGACCGCCGGGACACGTACCCCCAATTAACTGTTCTTCATGACAATCGAATCCACGACATCGGCCACATTTTCGCAGCAGTCGGCGCAGTACTCCAGGAAGGCGTACACGTCACGCCAAGCGATGACCTCGAGCGGGTCCTTGCCGTTGACGTGCAGGTTGCGCATGGCGTTGATGTAGAGCTCGTCGGCCTCGGACTCGATGGTGTTGATCTGGATGACCAGCTCGCGCAGCGTTTTGGACTTGCGGTAGTTGGGAAGCTCGACCATCAGGTCCTTCATGGCGCGGCAGGCGTCAGTCACCTTGTGGGCGATGACGATGGCGTCGGGATGGATGCTCTGAATGTTGGTGAAGTAGACGCGCTGCACGACGCCCTCGATGCGGTCGAGCACGGTGTCGAGCGCGCAGCTCATCAGATCCAGATCCTCGCGCTCGAGCGGGGTGATAAAGGCGGTGAGCAGGGCGTCTTCGAGCTCGTGGTGCTTCTTGTCTGCCGCATGCTCAATCGCATGCATCTTATTGAGCATGTCGTGAATCTGCGCGGGATCGAAGTTCTCAAAAATCTGGGTAAGCAGCTCGGCGGCCTGGACGGCGAGGTCGGCGCAGGCGACGTAGTTGTCAAAGTAGAACGAATCGGGTTTCTTAGCCATGGGTGGGTCCTTTCGAGGCGAAGACGGGTGGGCGAAGTGTTGCGGTCCAGATGGACGTTCGGTTTGACTAGAGGAACATCATGAACAGCTTGGCCATGACAAAGCTGATGAGTCCGCAGGCGGGGAAGGTGAAGAACCAGGTGAACATCATGTCTTTGACGACGCCGAAGTTGATTGCCGAGAGGCGCTTGACGGCACCGACGCCCATGATGGCGCAGGTCTTGATGTGTGTGGAGGACACGGGGATGCCGGTAAGGGTGGCAAGCAACAGGTTCGCGGCGCCCGCGAGGTCGGCGGAGAAGCCCTGATACTTTTCGAGCTTAACCATGCTCTGGCCGACGGACTTGATGATGCGCTCACCGCCCACGCTGGTGCCGATACCCATGGTGGCCGAGCACAGCAGCATGATCCAGATGGGGATGCCGGCATCGCCGACGCTGGTCTGGCCGTTTGCGAAGGCCACGCCTAAAAAGAGCACGCCGATGAACTTCTGTCCATCCTGCGCGCCGTGCATAAAGCTCATGGCCGCAGCGCTCGCGATCTGAGCGTATTTAAAGAAGACATTGGCACGTCGCCTGTTGGCGGCGGCGAAAAGAATCGAGACGAGTTTGCACAGGACCCAGCCCATGACAAAGCCCAGGCCGATGGAGAGCGCCAGGCCGTAGATGACCTTCATCCACTCGTGGACGTTGACGCTGCTCGCGCCGCCGAGGGCGATAGCGGCACCGGTCAGGCCGGCGATAAGGCTGTGGCTTTGCGAGGTGGGGATGCCAAAACGCGACGCTGTGGCGCCGTAGACGACGATGGAGAACAGCGCCGCGCAGAGGCACGCGAGCGCCATGGTGCTGTTTCCGCCAAAGTCGACGATATGTGAGATGGTGTTGGCGACGCTCGCATTAAAGTGCGTCATGATGAGCACGCCGAGGAAGTTGAATGCGGCGCTCATGAGAATGGCGGCGCGGGCGGGCATGCAACGCGTAGTGACGCAGGTCGCGATGGCGTTGGGCGCGTCGGTCCATCCATTGACGAAGATGGCGCCGAGCGCGAGGATCACGGTGACGGCAAGGACTGGGTTCGACACAATTTGGCCGAGGAAGGTTGAGAACGTTACGTCCATATATGGGCTTTCTCGAAGTTTGCAGGCACGTTACAAAAACATGATAAATCGTATCACCTCCTGTGGGTTTCTTAACGGAGTTCTGACGTGAGAAGTGGATTTTTTGGCACTAAAATTGAATATTAGTCCTGTTGACCGCGGGTATTCTTTTTGCTAACACGCCATGCGGACACGTGCGATTGCTCCGACACTCCAAAACCACAGTCTGTTCGCTTTACAATATACAAACATGCGTTCGATAATAGGAGACATGGAATATCGACAGACAGATGGCAAAACTCGGCGCGTGCACAAGCAGTATGTGGACGTCGTGGCTCGCATCCTCGCGGGCGGACAGGTCGTGCCGGTCACCGTCTGCTGGGTCGACGGTCGTTGCTTTACGATTGACGAGATTGTCTCGACCACTGGGTTTGGCCTGACGGTTCACGGCATTCGTACGGCAACCTATAAGGTGCGTTTTGGCGGGCACGCGACCGAGTTGTATCTGGAGGACCAGACGCGTGAACGACCAGATGGCTCGCAGGCGCACGTGATGCGTTGGTGGGTCTGGGCCTTTGATCGTACGCTCGAGGGCGAGCGCCGTAGGTAAGGACGCACGGCGTTCGGGTACAATGACAGGAATCTTGTCAGCTACTGCGCCGTTATTTGTGGCGCTTTTTGAAAGGACGAACCTATGAACGATATCCAGGGCTATCAGAACGGCCCCGTCGAGAGCGGCGCAAGCCGCGCCAAGGAGATGTCGCCGCGCGCGTACAATCTCGCCATGTCTGCCCTGATCTTCTTGGGCTTTTGCGCCATGGGCGCCGGCGCCTACTTTACGAGCACCATGTCGTTTGCGCGCATGATGATGAGCGGAGCCGCCTTGCCGCTGGTCTTTGGCTCGTTTATTTTGACCATCGTCGGCATGGTCATGATGTCGGCCGCCGCCAGCAAGCAGTCCGTGGGCCTGTCCCTTGTGGGCTACGTAATCTTTGCGAGTACCTTTGGCCTGACCGCGTCGTTTGGCCTTGCCAACTACGACCTGCCCACCATCAACACTGCCTTTATCGCCACGGCCGCCATCACCTTTGTCTTTGGCGCCTTGGGCGTGACGTTCCCCAAGTTTTTCCAGCGCGTATATGGCATCGGTTTTGGCATTCTGCTCGCCACTATTCTGGTTGAGATCGTGCTGATGTTCATGGGCGTCTCGCAGACCATCACCGACCTGATCGTGATCGTGGTGTTCGCTGGCTTCATCGGCTACGACACCTATGTGGCAACGACGGTGCCGCCCACGCCGCCCAACGCCGTGCTTATGGCCTCTAACCTGTTCGTGGATATTATCAACGTGTTCCTGCGCATCCTGAACATCCTTGGCCGTCGCGACTAGTGGCGAATTGCGGCGGTGCTTGCCGTGCGTGTAAATCGATGCGAAAGGCGGTCCTTCGGGGCCGTCTTTTTTGTACGCGGCGGGGTATCATGGATGGAAAAAGCCGATAGCGGCAGAGACCGAGAAAGGTGACCACTTATGGCAGACGTCGACAACAGGAACCGTAACCGCAGGTCTAATCGCGCGGGTCAGCCCAATCCCAAGCGCGAGGCCCGTGCCAAGGCCGCCGAGCGTCACGTGGCAACTGTGTCCGAAGCGTGCGCCAAGGATATCGAGCGTTCGCTTGCCGGTGTTCGCGAGTTTGACGGTATGCCTGCCGGCTTTGTCGCGGCGATGAAGGCCAAGGTTCAGAGTGCTGCGGCCACCGAAGAACAGGTTGCCGAGGACGTCGAGGGTGCGGAGGCTGCCGAGACCGAGGCAGCGTCCGAGACCGAGGCAGCGCCTGAGCCCGTCGAGGAGCCTGCCGAGGAAATCGCTGAAGCTGAGTCCGCGCCTGCTGAGGAGCCCGCTCCGGTTCTGCCCGAGGTCACCGTGCTCGATGCCTCCGCCACGCAGGCTATCCTGGACAACGGTCGTGGCTATGCGCAGTTCTGCGACATGGCCGTGCTCGCCTTTGCCTCGTTCACCAACCCGGGCGGTGGCTATATTCAGGGTTATCTGGGCCAGGAGGCCACGCTGTGCGCCGATTCGTATCTGTACAACGTTCTCGATAAGCAGCGCAAATGGTACGGCGAGAACCGTCGCCGCAACATCAACTGCGAGCTCTATCGTAACCGCGCCCTAGTGGTGCCTGCGGTGCGCTTCGACCGCAACCACGTGCATGCATACGCCGACGTGATCGTGGCCGCCGCGCCCAACGTTAAGCGCGCCCGCCAGGAGTATCGCGTGAGCGACGATGCTCTGCTGGATGCCCTGCGCGACCGCATCCGCTTTGTGCTCGCCATCTGCGACGAGTTGGGTCGCGAGAAGCTCGTGCTGGGCGCATGGGGTTGCGACAACAACGGCTTTGACGCAGAGGCCGTGGCCGAGCTCTTCCGCAAGGAGCTCGCGTCGGGCGACTTTAAGGTCAAGCAAGTCTTCTTTGCCGTGCCTTCTACGCGCTGGGATGAGGATTTTGCCAAGTTCGAGCACGTGCTGGCAAACTTCCCCGAGCGCAACGAGGAGTCCTATGCCCAGGTTGCCGCTCGCGCTGCGGCAGCTCGCGCCGCCGAGCAGGCCCAGGCTGCTACCGAGGATGATGAGGACGAGGACGATTGGCGCAAGTACCTGTAATCGGTACGTGCTGACAGATAGGTCGAGCCGGCGGGAGAGGCTGCTCCCGTCGGCTTTTTACTAAAGGAAGGGCTTACGATGAAAAACGTTCTATGCTTTGGCGACAGCAACACCTATGGTTACGATCCGGCGGGCATGCGCGACGGCACCGCGGTGCGCTATGCGCGGGATGTGCGCTGGTGTGGCGTGGCCCAACGTGACTTAGGCGAGGGCTGGCATGTAATTGAAGAAGGCCTCAACGGCCGCACGACGGTACGCGACGACATGTGCCATTTGGACACCAATCTTAACGGCATCCGCGCACTTCCGATGTTGCTCGAGGCCCATAAGCCGCTGGATGCGATCGTTATTATGCTGGGAACTAACGATTGCAAGACGGTCTTTGGTGTGACGGCCTCCGATATTGCCCGTGGCGCCATGGCGCTGATTCGTGCGGTGCGTGCATTTCCCTGGACCAATGCCGCACCCTGCCCGCGTATTCTGCTGATGGCACCTATCAAGATCAAGCCGCAAATCGCCGATGTATATATGACCGATTTTGACGAGCGTTCCGTCGAGGCCTCGGAGCATTTTGGTGAGTACTACGCACATGTGGCTGAGCAGTTTGGCTGCGACTTTTTGAATGCCGCCGACTTTGCCGAGCCGGGCGATATCGACTATCTGCATATGATGCCCGAAAGCCATGAGAGCCTGGGTCACGCCGTGGCAGCCAAGCTCCAAGAGATGCTCGGTGAGTAGCGCGACCCCAAACCACCGCAAAGGTGCCTGTCCCCTTTGCGGTGGTTTGGGCTGCGAATCTTAATACTGCCACTATTAACAGCGCCCGTTTTACCTGCTAGTTTGTTGGGAAATATCCCAATTTATCCCAAGTGCGTCGCAAACGGAACGCGCCACCTGCTCGCGGGAGGGGCGAATATAATGCCGCCCGGACACGCCCGGCAGGGAGTGGCCCATGAGCATCTCCATGAGGTCCCAGGGCATGTGCAGCTCCATCTCGCAGATGGTACGCCATGAGTTGCGGAGGTTCGACCACGGGATGTGCTCGATGCCCTCGGCTGCGCACCACTTCTTCCATCTATGATTGCACATCCCTCGGTTCATGGGCAGTCCGTCCCCGCGATCTGCTAGCCACTCGGAGCCTGCCGCACGGCGCTCGCCTGCAATTTCGAGCAGGCGCCCGGCGGCATCCGGCAGCACCACGACTGTGCGTATGGACTTCCGCGTCTTGAGTACGCCGTCCGCCGTGGGCTCGATGCCCGCTTGCTCCATCTGGCGCACGAGGTCGACCGTTGCGAGCGTTGTGGATTCCGTCGCGAACGGCAGAACCTCGTCGGTGCGGATGCCCAGCGACTCACCTGACCGGCATGAGCCAAAGCACGCCATGATGAACGGCGCCTCGAGCGAGGTCCCGCGCAGGCGCCCCAGGATGTCCTTGGCTTCGTCGAGCGTGTACAGGCGCTTGGAGCGCTTGCGCGTCTTGCGCGTGGGCATGGTGTATTTCACGGTGGCGGCAAACGGGTCGATGGGCAGCACGACAAAGCCCGACACAGTGCCGTAAATCTTGCGCAGGGTGAGTAGGGCGGTGTCCGCCGTCGCCGCGGGGAGAGTCAGAAGCCATTCCTGCAGATGCACGGGGCGCAGCTGGTCGACCGGCATTGAGCCCCATGTGGGGCCGACGTAGTTCGCCCACGACCTTGTGACGAGGTTGCGGGTGTTCGGCGCGAGCGTACCGGCGGCCACCTGCGCCGCCATGGTCGGTTCGAGCCATGTGCCGTATGCCTGGGCGACAGTTGGCACCGGCTTGTCATCGGCACGCTCGACGTGGATGCGGTCGAGTTCGGTGCATGCCTCGCGATAGGTGCCGTATACCGTCTTGGTTTTGCGCTTGCGTCCACACGGCGTGTTCTCTTGCCATCGGAGGATGTATTTCTTGCCACGCTTGGCTTCGGTGATTGAGCCCCACGCGCGGCGCCTCTGCTTGCGTGTCATATAATGTCCCTAGGTTGCCCAGAGCTATCTCCGTGTTACTCCGGCATCCTTGTTGTCACCCCACCGCGCCAAGGTTCCAGCCGTGCGCGGTGGGGTTTCTTTTTTGCTGCCGTTAGTCCATCTTTTATGACGGACTAACGGCTACGCGATTGTGCGGCGCTTGGGCCTGCCCGAGCGTGGCGTGTCGATCAGGCGGGCCGCTATGCTCTCCACGGTTACGTAGGTGCGGCGGCCCTTGCGGTAGCCCGTAAGGATCCCCGAGTCGAGCATGTGGGTGATCCTGCCGGGGGAGACGGAGAGCCTGCGCGCGGCTTCGGCCGCCGAGACCGTCTCGCCCTCCACGATGTACCCCTCGTCCGTGGAGAAGGCGACCATCATGGAGAGCCCGCCGTCTGCGGGCTCGATGAACTCGGGCTCAGGCACGGCAAGACCGTCCTTTATGAGCGCGGCCACGTAGGTGCTCGCCGCGTCCACGGACTGCTCGGCGGCCTCGGCAATCGTATCGCCGTAGGTGAAGCATCCCGGCAGTGAGGGAAACTCCACGTCGTAGCCGCCGTCCTCGTCGGGTGTGAGCACCGCCTGGTAAACGTATGTCTTCATATCTTTCGACCCCCAAGGGGGCGGGGCTAAAGCCACCCCGCCGTCTTAGCTATTTTTCGGTACGTCCCTATCGGTATCTCCTTCTTGGAGGTGGGCACGCTGATCTGGACCCCGTCCTTTCGCGCGACCACATGGCTGCCCTTGCCGGTGTAGAGCGTCCAACCCTCCTTCTTGAACCGCTTGAGCACCTGCGCGGGCTCCTGCTCCTTGGGCATCTCTCCTCCTTTCGACAATTAAATTATAAACAATTGATAGTTATCAATCAAGTAAAATAGCAAGTATTTATAGTTTTGATGCTGCCCAAGCGGATCCGCCAAGATCGCCGCCCGGGGCTTCTTTGTTTAGCAGCAGTCGTTGCGCTTTCTGCAACAATTTAATCAGCCACCTGCCCATTTTCGGGGGGTTACGAAAATGGGGGAGTAACTGGTGTTTTGGTGTGCCCGTTGGAGGTTTTTCCGGAAAAACCTGAAAAACCTAGGCGCCGAAGAGCTTCGCGAGCACACCGAGGGCCACCAACGCCTTGGGTACGAGATCCACGCTCTTCGTTGCAAGGTCGATGACCCTTGCAGCGTGTTCGGCGAATCCAGTCTTGTTCTTCGCCTCGGCTGCCATGCGCACCCGTGACAGCGCCAGCTCGAGTGCCGCTTTCGTCTCGTTGTCGAGAACGGGGTCGTTGCCGATTTCAGCCACCGCCTGGCTTACCTCTACCGAAACGTCCGCCGTCGCCGTGGCCTGTGAGACGCTGCTGGAGCTAACCGTCGTACCGTTTCCGCTGTTCGTGAGCGCCGCCATGTTTGCCACGAGCCATCCCTTTGCGCGCTTTACGCCATCCAAAGTCTTGTCTCTGGGAATTGCTGACGATCCCGTGCGCATGAGCGAGAAGGAAAACCCTTCCATCTGCAGCATGAGGTCGTCGATGTGTTCTTGGGTGCTTTCACCGTAATCTCCCGCAGTGATGCAGTCGCACTCATAGATGAGATCCTCCACGTGCGTCTCCGCTAATGATTGAGACATGGTTATCACTCCTTCACATAAATGAATTGAATAACGCGGCCTACGCGGACCTTACTTGATCCGCTTTCAGCCCTTCTCGTCTAGTCAAATACCAGATAGAGCTTTGTCTGGTCGGTGCCGTCTTGGTAGTAGTCCCACATATAGATGGCGCGGCACGGTCTTTCCCTGTTTGCGGAGATTTGCTTGTAAGTCTCGGTGCTCATGGCGTTAATCTCGACGAGCGGATTGCCGTCGGCGAGCACTCTGATATGGGGCTTTGCCGACGAGCCCTTTGGCGTCGGGACTATCTCAAATGACGGAGTGAAGCGGAGGTCCTTTCTAGGCAGTTTGCCGCCTGTCCAGTTGCGATCGCTAACGGTAATCCATACCT
>CABUTR010000013.1 GCA_902494555.1 uncultured Collinsella sp. | reverse complement strand
TTTCCTACCCGCGGGGGGCTTTCGTTTAACCCCGGTGTTAACCCCCCCGCCGCTTGGCAAACCCTCGCGGGCGAATCCCGTCCGCCCCATCAGTCTACCTTACAAGAAGGGCCCCGCCGGGCTTACGCCTGACGGGGCCCTGTCGTGTAGGTGAGGTCATATGTGACCGAACGGTTTGGCCTTAGGCCTCCATCTCGGCGAGTTCCTCCTTGGAGAAGCCGCAGGCAAAGACGACGGCAGCGGCGATGACAAAGGAGATTGCCATACCAACGATAGCCCAGACGGTGTTCATCTGGCCACCCTGCAGGTAGTTGGTGAAGACCAGGAAGTTGCACGCACCGCCTGCGAGGTAGTAGGTAACACCCATGAGGCCGGAGAACACAGCGCCGATGGCACCGCCGATGAACATGCCGAGCATGGTGCGACGGAAGCGCATGAGGATACCGAAGAGCGCGGGCTCGGTAACGCCGCCGGCGATGGCGGAGATGACGTAACCGATGGCAAGGGACTTCTCGTCGGGGTTCTTCATCTTGAGGAAGGCACCGAAGGCGCAGCCCCAGACAGCGGCCATAGCGCAGTTGGTGGAAACGAAGACGAAGGGATCGTAGCCGGCGGCGATGATCTGAACCTGAGCGAGCAGGATGACGGGCATGTGCATGCCGCAGACCACGAAGAGCTGCCAGAAGGCACCGAGGACGGCCATGACGATCAGGATACCGATGCCGCCAAGGTCAGCAAGGCCGAAGAGGGCGTTAGCGATCAGCGTGCCGATCTCGTTGCCGATCGGGGCGAGGACGATGAAGGCGATGGGGATGGTGACGATCATGGTGCAGAACGGCGTGAAGACCGTGGAGAGCACGTCGGGCATGACCTTCTTAAAGAACTTCTCAACAAAGTACAGGACGGGCACCGAAAGGATGATCGGCAGGACGGACTGCTGATAGTTGGCAGCGGCGATCTGGATGCCGTAGACGGAGATGATTCCGCCACCCTCCTGAGTCGCGACACTCACGACGGACGGGGCCATGAGAGCGCCGCCGAGGAGCATGCCCAGAACCGGAGAGGCGCCGAGCTTCTTAGCGGCGGCATAGCCCAGGTAGATGGGGATAAAGGTGAACGTGGCCTCGTACAGGGTGGTGTAGAGGAACGTGTAGGTCGGATCGGTATCGGAGAGAACGCCGAGCATGGTGGGACCGAGGACCGCAGCGATGGTGCGGAACAGACCGCCGGCCATGAGCAGCGGGATCAGCTGAGTCATGGAACCCGACAGGTAGTCGAGGATGATGTTGGGCAGGTTCTTGAGCTCGAACTTCTCCTTAGGAGCGTCGAGGTTCTCGTCGACCGCGGCACCCTGCTTGACGCCGGACATGGCGACGAACTCGGCGAGCACCTTGGGCACGTTCTGTCCGATGATGACCTGGAGCTGGCTGCCGGCGAACTGGCAACCCAGAACACCCTTGACCTTCTTGATCTTCTCCACGTCGGCCTTGCTGTTATCCTTGAGCGTCAGACGCAGGCGCGTCATGCAGTTGGTGGCAACGGAAACATTCTCCGCGCCGCCCACGAGCTCGAGGACATCGGTGGCAATCTGCTTGTTATCTACTGCCATGGGACCCCTCCCCATATCTTCGTGTGCCAGCCCCCTTGGGCTTAGGCACGCCTTTGGCCCGGCGACTATAACCCCTTACGGCTGCCGGACCCTTGGATACGCTTTTGTAAACAAGGTGTTTACTGAACGTTTACAGGCTTTAGTTTACACGGAGCGCCGAATTTATGGCAATTTTGCCGTCTACAGTCCGGTGAACGGTAGGAAATCGGGGGTGAACGTATTTGAATGGCGGGAGATGGTCTCTTTAACCCTCTATTGATATATAGCCATTTACGTGGGATTTTATTTTGATGCACACCTCACTGATCTGTTAACTCATCAACAGAATCCCTGCTAGAAGCCAGTAAACATATGTTTAGTAGTTCACGACGTGTTCAATTTTGCCGTTTACCGAGTTCATCTGGTTATTCTTCAATTCTAGATTACACTAAACATGTTTAGTTTGTATTGCCGCAGATGCCAGGCATTCGCGGCACAAGGGAGGCAGCTCATGGAACTCAAATCGTGTACCTACGCAACCGTCACCACCTTGGGCGACTTTGGCCCCTGGATCAGCAAGGTCGTACTCGACCTGCCCTGCACCGTACGCGCCAACGACATCGACACGAACACCTTCCATATATATGTAGAACGTCATGAGCGCACGGGCGAGGTCCTGATGCGCAAGGAGCGCGGCGCCGACCATGCCGCACCCTCCGTGGGTTACATCAACGTTCTCGCCGCGCATCCATGCGACAAGAACGGCCATGAGCTTGCCGTGGGCACCCATGTGGCACTCGAGGTCGCCGAGCAGCGCCTGACCAAAAAGATCGAAGGCGGCGTCATGGGCTCGCGCATGCTCGATGACCAGCTGCGCATCACGCAGCTCACAGCTCTTCCCGGCAACGACGGCGACGATCCCACCTGCGGCCTGGTCTTCGACACCTGCCGTGGCGATATCTGCCCCGCGCTCAAAGGCTGGAGCAACGCCACGCAAAAGACCGCCGTCGACGGCATCGCGCTCGAATACGGCTTCTTTGAGCCCAGCTTTAAGGCCGAAGACTCGGCATGCTTCAACCCCTTTGCGCCCGAGGCGACGGTCGTGCCCCAAAAGGCACCGCTCGTGGTGTATCTGCACGGCGCCGGCGAGGGCAAGGGCGCCACGCAAGGCGAAGGCGCTACGCGCGCCTATATCGGCAACCGCGTGACGGCCATTAGCCAGGCGCAGATCCAGCGCTACTTTGGCGGCTTTGCCTGGGTGCTCGTGCCGCAGTCGCCCACGTTTTGGATGGACAACGGCGTCGAGCAACTCGGTCGCTCCAACCAGAGCATCTACTCCTCCGTGCTCAAGGCGCTTATCGACGAGTTTGTCACCGAGCATGCCGACCGCATCGACACCGACCGCATCGTGGTCGCCGGTCTTTCCAACGGCGGCTTTATGACCCTGCGCCTGTGCGCCGACTACCCCGATTTCTTCGCCGCGGGCCTTCCCTGCTGCGCCCCGTGGTACAACGCCACGGACAAGGACGTGGCCGCGCTCGCCAAGACGCCGCTGTGGTTTACGCACTCCAAGGGCGACGAGCTTGTGTCACCGCAACAGACCGTGCTGCCGCTCACGGCGCGCCTGCGCGATGCCGGCGCCAACGTGCACCTCACCTACTTTAGCCATGTCGAAGACCTGACCGGCGTGTATCGCGAAGCCGACGGCTCGGCCAAAAAGACGTTCAACCACGGCGTGTGGATCCACCAATTCAACGACCTGTGTTATCAAGACTTCGACGGGGGCAACGTACTCATCGACGGCGAGCCGGTGGGCTGCTGGGAGTGGTCGGCCAGGGTTTCGAGGTAACTATCCCATCGGGGGCTCTGACCTTTAGTTTTGTAAACGTCCTCGCGCATGAGCCCCGCTTATCCTGCTCCTTCGGAGCATCGGATAAGCGGAGCTCGCGCTGCGGAATGTTTACAAAACTAAAGGTCAGAGCCCCCTAAGTTAACGTTGTTCGAAACGCTGGTCGGCCGCTTCCGGCGGGCCGCCGGGTCGCGGGCGATGGGGGCGTGGGTCCCGTCTTGCCTTGCGCGTAACTGGCTGAATTGATTTTGATTGGAGCTGTTCCTATGTCCCAGAAGTTGACTCGGGTGATTGTTACCACTGATATGGAAGTCGATGATATGAACTCGCTTGTTCATTTGGCTCTGTATCTTAATTTGCTTGATGTTGAGGCTGTGGTGTATACGGCTTCGCAGTATCACTTTCTTGGGGATGGGGTTCATACGCTCGGCGAGGTGAATTCGCATTGGCGGACCAAAGGGCGGCGCTCTTATGAGTGGGCTGTTGTGCCTCATGGGCCCGATCCGCTAGCCGGCGAGCTTCGTGAGTATCGGCCGTTTCCCGAGCATTGGATTGAGAGTCTCTGGAGTAATGAATATGCCCAGGCTTGGCCGCAGTTGCAGGCAAATGCGGCCGCTGCCGGTGAACCGCCATTTCCCACGCCTGCCCAGATGATCGAGCGTACGTTTGTAGGAAATGTTGCCTTTGAGGGTGATGTGACTGAGGAAACTGAGGGGTCTCGCGTAATTGCGCAGGCGATTTTGGATGATGATCCGTGTACGTTATGGCTGCTCAGCTGGGGTGGCATGAACACCATCGTTCGCGCCCTGACGAGTATTGCCGAGCGTTATCGCGCCACGCCCGAGTGGCCCACCGTACAGCAGCGGGTCTATCAGAAGGTGCGCGTTATGGGCGTTGCCGATGGCGTGGGGCAGGACAACTCGTGGCTCGACCATGGACGTGAGCTCTTTCCCGAGCTCATCTTTTGGCGTACGCCCTATATGTATGGCAACTATTTCGACGCCAAAACAGCTCAGCCCGATACGCTCCCGCTGTTTAAGGCTCCTTGGCCTGAGCGGAATCTCACGCAGGGCAACGGACCCCTCATGGCACGCTATATGCTCTATGGCGATGGTAAAGTCTACGAAAACGAGCCCGAGCGCTTTCAGTTTGGCAAGCATGCCCGTCTGGATTGGGGCCTGGAAGGCATGCCCGCGGTGCAGTTTGAGCGCGGCGATTTTATGGCCGAAGGCGACAGCATGACCTATATTCCACTGCTTCCGTTTGGCCTGCGCGGTATCGACGACCGCGACTTCGATACGCTGCTGGGCCGCATGTTTCTTGATGGACACCCCGACGCGAGTGCACCTGACGGTTTTGCCGCCATCGGCACGCCCTCAGACGACAATCTCAATCCCTACCTGCGCGCCTATCAGGAAGACTTTGCCGCCCGCGCGCAATGGTGCGGCCATGATCCGGCCATCTGCTCGCATCCGGCGCATGTTGTCGAGGTCACGGCTGACCGCAGCGCCGCAGCCGGCGAGCGCGTCGACCTTACAGCGACCATCGTCGACCCCGACGGCAGGGGCTTCGATGCGCATTGGGATGTCGCCGTAGACCCGTCGAGCTATGCAGGTGCCCAGGATCTGTCGATGTGGCAAGAATGCACGGTAGACACCGCTTTCATCGTGCCCGCCGACGCACGACCCGGCGACCGCTTCGTGCTCACCCTCACCGTGCAGACGCACGCCGAGCGCCCCTGTACCCGCTACGCCCAGGTCGCCCTGACCGTGGCGTAGCAAGGGCAACGCCCACATTCGACAAAGAGTGTCCCCAGGCGCCAAACGAGCGAGGATTTTTGGACACCCAAATGACGAGAGTGGATAATCTCCCACTTTGAGCCCACAAACAGGCCAAAAACGGGAGATTATCCACTCTCATTCTACGGGTACTCATTGGGGACGTACTTAAATGAGTAGTTTCACTCATTTAAGTACGTCCCCAATGACTAGTCAAAAATGGGCCATGTGTCCCAGTTGTGGAGACTCGTTGAGCCGTCTGGGTATCGTGAAAGGCTGCGCACTCCCCCATCATCAAAAGTGACACACGCTACCAGTTGATGGGAGGCAGCCATGGGCTTCTTTGACAAGATGTTCGAGAAGAAAGAGTGCGCGATTTGCGGTACCGAGCTGGGACTTCTAGGTAAGACAAAAATCAATGAAGGCTACCTGTGCAAAGAGTGCGCCGGCAAGCTCTCCCCCTACTTTCACGGCTATCGCTCCAGCACCGCGGACGATATCCGCGAGCAGCTCGCCTACCGCGAGGCCAATGCCGAGCGCCTGGCGTCGTTCAACCCCACGCGCACGCTTTCTGCCGGGCGCACCAACATCATGCTCGACGAGGACGCGGGCCTGCTGATCATTACCTCGCAGAGCCGCTGGCGCGACGCCAATCCCGACATCATCGAGTTCTCGCAGGTACTCGGCTGCGATATGGATATCGACGAGCATCGCACCGAAATCTATCACGAGACCAAGGACGGCGAGCGCGAGAGCTACAACCCGCCGCGCTACGACCTGGATTACGACTTTAATCTGACCATCCACGTCAACACGCCGTACTTTACCGAGATCAACCTGCGCGTAAACGACTCCACCATCGATCAGCGCGGCTCCATCGAATACCGCGAGGCCAAGCGCCAGGCAACCGAGGTCCGCGACGCGCTGGTGCAGCTGCGTCAGGAGACGCGCGACAGCGTTGTGGCCGCCAAGGCCCCCAAGACCGCGGTGACCTGCCCCTTCTGCGGAGCCACCACCATTCCCGATGCCAGTGGGCGCTGCGAATACTGCGGCGGCGCCATCGGCGCATAGTCTCCGGCACGGAAAGGACCGATCATGGCCTTCGAGAGCGTTAACTATCAGTGTCCTGCCTGCGGTGGTCCCCTGCATTTTGCCAGCGCCGAGCAAAAGCTTGTCTGCGACTACTGTGACTCACGCTTTGAAGTCGAAGAAGTCGAGGCCCTCTATCGCGAGCGCCAGGACAAGGCCGACGCCAAAGCCGATGCGGCAGCCGCAACGCCCAAGTCCGTCGCCGACGACGCGGTGCAGGAGCTCGCCCAAAACGCCGGCTACATCTGCTCGTCGTGCGGCGCCGAGCTCGTGTCCGACGGCACTGTCGCCGTCACCACCTGCCCGTACTGCGGCAACTCCGCCGTGGCGCCCGGCCAGCTCTCTGGCGACTTCTCGCCCGACCTGGTGATTCCGTTTAAGCTCGGGCGCGACGACGTCACGGCCGCACTCAAGGAACACTACAAGGGCAAAATCTTGCTGCCCAAGAGCTTTGTCACCGGCAACCACATCGACGAGGTCCAAGGTGTCTACGTGCCGTTTTGGCTCTACGGCGCCCGCGTTGACGGCGAAGTGTACTTTGACGCGACCAACGAGACCGTGACCGAGGAATCCGACCGCACCGTCACGACCACCGACCACTACGATGCCTATCGCAAGGGCAATATCTCGTTTAAGCGCGTGCCCGTCGACGGATCGTCCAAGATGCCCGACGGCCACATGGACGCCATCGAGCCGTTTGACTACGACGCGCTGCGTCCGTTCTCGGTCGCATATATGCCCGGCTACATCGCCAACCGTTACGACGAGGACTGCGAGACCTGCAAGGCACGCGCCGAGCGCCGCATGGAGGAGAGCACGATCTCGGCCCTGCGCGAAACCGTCATCGACGAATACGACGACGCCACGGTCGAAAGCAAGCAGCTCGACTACACCTGGGAAGACAGCGACTACGCCCTGTTCCCCGTCTGGATGCTCTCCACCTCGTGGAACGGCAAGAGCTACCTGTTTGCCATGAACGGCCAGACCGGCCGCTTGGTCGGCGAGCTCCCCTGTTCAAAGCCCAAGCTCGCCATCGCCTCGGTGCTGTTCTTTGTGATCGGATTTGTCCTCTCCCAGATTCTCTTTATGGGCGAGAACGCCTTCGATCCGGATTACCTCGCCTTTGATATCGAGGGCATCCTCATCAACATCATCGCGCCGCTGATCATCGTGATTATCGGAGACGTGCTACTGGTAGGCCAGCTCAAGACGGCCAACGAGGCCACCCACGCCGACGAGTACTGCGGCGAGCTCGACCTGACCGAGAAGCACGACACCTTCAGCCACACCGAGACCACCGTTGTCATGAAAGACGACAAGGACGACTAAGCAATCCAACCAATACCACCCGGCCTTTGACGAGAAAGGAAGATCACCATGGGACTCTTGAAAGCTGGATTGGAAGCTGCCGGCGGCGTCATGGCCGACCAGTGGAAGGAATTTATCTACTGCGAATCGATGCCTGCTGACGTCTTGGCCTGCAAGGGCAGCAAACGCACCGGTGGCCGCAGCTCCAACACGCGCGGCGAGGACAACGTCATCTCCAACGGCTCCGTCATCGCCGTCAACGACGGCCAGGGCATGCTCGTGGTGCAAAACGGCAAGATCATCGAAGTCGCACTGGAGCCCGGTGAGTTCGTCTTCGATACCGGCAGCGAGCCGAGCGTCTTTAGCGGCAACCTGGGCGATTCCATCAAGGAGACCTTCGCCAATATCGGCAGCCGCTTTACCTTTGGCGGCGACGCGGGCAAGGACCAGCGCGTCTACTTCATCAACACCAAGGAGATCATCGGCAACAAGTACGGCACCGCCTCGCCCGTGCCCTTCCGCGTGGTCGATAACAACATTGGCCTGGACGTTGACATCTCCGTGCGCTGCAACGGCGAGTACTCGTACCGCATCACCAACCCGCTGCTGTTCTACACCAACGTGTGCGGCAACGTGACCGATAGCTACACGCGCGACAAGATCGACAGCCAGCTTAAGTCCGAGCTGCTCACCGCCCTGCAGCCCGCCTTTGCCAAGATCTCGGAAATGGGCATCCGCTACAGCGCCATCCCCGGCCACACCACCGAGCTCGCCCGCGCGCTCAATGAGGTCCTCTCTGCCGATTGGCGTGACCTGCGCGGCGTCGAGATCGTGAGCTTTGGCGTCAACTCCATCGCAGCCTCGCAAGAAGACGAGCAGATGATCAAGGACCTGCAGAAGGCCGCAGTCATGCGCGATCCCACCATGGCGGCAGCCAACATTGCCAGCGCCCAGAGCGACGCAATGCGCGCGGCAGCCGCCAATCCCAACGGCGCGATGGCAGGCTTTATGGGCATGGGCATGGCAGGTGGCATGGGCGGCATGAACGCCAGCCAGCTGTTCGCCGCCGGCCAGGCACAGCAGCAGGCCGCCCCGCAGCCGGCTCCGGCACCCGCTCCCGCACCGGCTCCCGCCGCTGCTCCCGCGGCCGGCACATGGACCTGCAGCTGCGGCGCCACCAACACCGGCAAGTTCTGCTCCGAGTGTGGCAGTCCCGCACCCGCCCCGGCACCGGCCAAGTGGTTCTGCCCCAACTGCGGCAGCGAAAACGGCGGCAAGTTCTGCAGCAACTGCGGAACGCCCAGGCCCTAGCCCCTCTATCTGGTAATTGGCGGGGGATCCGCCACCCCCGCATTTGCTTCTATGGGTTTCGTTCGATAAAGGAGGACACCATGAAGACAACGTTCAAAAAGTCCGTACTCGCATTTCTGACATGCGTCCTGGCGCTCGCCTTTGCCCTGACGGGCTGCAGCGGCGGCGGCAAAGACCCCAAGGCCAACTTCGTCGGCAGCTGGGAACTCTCGGGTGGAACCCTGGAGGGCGAAGAACTGACCGATGAGTACATGAAGATGCTCGAGGATTGGGGTGTGCACTGCGTCCTGATTCTCGATGAGGACGGTACAGGTGCCCTCGACCTGTTCCTTGAAGTCGTCGACCTTAAATGGGAGGCAAAGGACGCCACCACCGTAACCATCACCGCCGAAGACGAGTCACATGACATGAAGCTCAAGGACGGCAAGCTCATCATCGAAGAGGATGACGGCAATCTTGTCTTTACCAAGTCCGACAAGGACCTGTCCGGCACGGTGAAGAAGGATCGCGAGGCGGCCGAGAAGGAAGAAGAGATCGACGAGGCCGTCGAAGACGACGACGTCCAGAAGATTGAAATCTCCCCCGCCGTCACCGTTGCCGATGACGACCTGTGCACCATCACCATCACCGAGAAATTCAAGGACGAGTGGGGCGACATCGGTTTTGTCGTCAACATCACCAACAAGAGCGACAAGGACCTGACCTTCTACGCTCCTTCCGGCAAGACCAACATCAACGGCACCATGAAGGAACCCTGGTTCTCGGCTCACCTGATGCCCGGCACCAACGCCACCGAGGAATTCACGTTCTCGAGCGGCGAGCTTGACAGCCTTGACGACCTGGTCAACACGACCATCGGCATCGACGCCTACCTGACCGATTCCTACGAGGACGTCGCCTCCTACAGCGCAACCATCGCGTAGCGGTAGACCACGACAGCCGCGGATTGGCGGACACATCCGCGCACACCAGACGGGGCCGCAGGAGATGATCCTGCGGCCCCGCCGCTTTATGCCGACAGCACTGCCCATACAAGCAGGCCGCCCGCCGTTTTTAGATGCGAAACGGTGGGCGGCCTATCTTTGCGGCGCCGGAACACGGGTGAGCGCATCGATTACGGGCGCTCCATGTTGGGAACGATGCTGCCCTCGGTCACCGCATGCACGGCCAGGCGCATGATGTTGTCGTAGCCGGTCTTGCTCAGGATCTCCGAGATGCGGCGCTTGATGGTGCCCTCACTCATAAACAGCTCGGCCGCGATCTCGCGACGACTTTTACCCTCGCAGGCAAGGCGCAAAATCGATAGCTCGACATCGTCGAGGGCTGCCGTGCCCGAAAAAATGCTCTCGGGCGGCTTGGGAAACGTGCAGTGGCCAGCCAACGTGGAGCGCATCACGGCGAACAGCTCGTCGATACCGACGTTCTTGTACACAAAGCTATCGACGCCCGCCTCGCGGGCCTGATCGACAAAGGTGATCTCGGGCATGCCTGTCATGATAATGATGCGACACTCGGGCAGCTGCTCCTTGATGCGTGCCGCCGCCACGATGCCGTTTGAATCGTGTTCGGTGCACACGTCCATCAGTATCATGTCCGGGCGCTCCTTGAGCGCGACACCCAAGGCCTCGGAGGCATCGGCGATCGCGGCAACGACGGTCATATCGGGCTGGTCGCCAACGGAGCGCGCCAGGCTCTCGCGCAGGATGGCCTGATCTTCGACAATTAACACGCGGATCATGAGTTTCTCCTTTGGGACGTGTCGTTGGCGTTAAGCGGAATGGATACCGTAAGCGTAAAGGGCGGGGTGGCGTGGACCTCTAGGCTGCCACCCAGATCTTGCGCGACATGCCTCATACCTGGGATACCCGTTCCCTCGCGATACGATACGGGGGCCGGGGACCCGTCGTTAGAAATCGTCATGTGCGCGACGGCGTCAGCATCCGTCCCCTCCTGCCACAAGCGCACATGGACCCGATGCGCCTGCGCATGCTTGGTGGCATTGGTCGAGGCTTCGCGGATAATCTGCAAAAAGGCTGCCGCGACACGCACGTCGCTTGGCAGCTCGCCCTCCACATCGATCTGCACGCTCACCAGGCCAAAGGCATGGACGATATCGCCCAGTTGCTCCGCCGGTTCGGTGTCGCCCCCGCTGCGCAGATCGGCAGCGATTGAGCGCAGCAGCGGGTCGATCTGCTCGAGTGACTCGTCATCCAGGCGCCCCTCCTCCAGATAGCGATGGAGGATGGACAGGCGCTGCCCGATCACGTCGTGCACGCGAGCGCGCATACGCAGATAGGCCGCATTGTCGGCAACTTTTTTGACTTCCTCGATCTGGGCCTGGAGCTCTTGACCCGCGAGCTCAAGCAGGTGGTTGGCTTGCGCCAAACGATCGTGAGCATGCGCGTACTCTGTTACATCCAAACCGATAATGCGCTCGAAGAGGCGGCCAGAAACCATAACGTCATCGTGCACAAACAAGCGAATCTCGGCGGGAGAAACCTCGACCACAACGCGCGCCTCACCAAAGCGGTCCAAATTGATGCGCACGCGGCTCTGGCTGCTTTCGGGCGTTTGCATGCTGAGCTTGCGCAGGTCGTTCCATGTACCGCTCATATCGCCTAGGTCGGTGGGCATATGAAGCTCCACCAGGTTTTTGCGCATGCAGCGGTTCATGAGCAGTGGACGGCCCCTCGAGTCCAGATACAGGATGCCCACGGGAATCACGTTGATGGTTTCGATCGTCGAGAACGCGGTGATATCCTCCTGGCGGTTACGGACGTCCATCAAGAGCGCCGCGACGGAACGGAACAGGAAGAACGCTCCCTCTGCGATAAGGACAACGGCCCACACCGAGCCCATGGCAAAAACCACCGGCGGTGTCACGGCGCCAACAAGCAGCAGCTCGGCCAGCATGACAGGGCGACGATAGTGCACTATGAGGACCACGCCATAGGCAAAGATCGCGGCATTGAGCCACAGCACTCCGCCCATTGCCCTGGCGCAAACGTCAAGCGGCGCCACCAGATACGAGCCAGACGACGCGAATAAGATGAGCGCCGAAATCATCAGGTGAAGCACAAGGCTCGTCTCGTAGGCGCAAATCACCTTACGGTTATAGGACGAGCGGCGCGATGCGATGAGCGGGACGTGGATCATCTGCAGACACGCAGCCAGGGCAAAGACAACATCGAGCGCAACGATTTGGGGAAGGATGAACGAAATCTGCATCGTCACTCACCCGCCCTCGGCATCAAGACGATCATGCGCAGCTGGCCGGACTCGCCCTCAAGGCGGTATGCCACGTTGCGCCCTTGCAGAGCGCTTTCGAGCTCTTGCGCAGCGGGCGTCTGCGAAAGATCTTCATCATCGTTGGAAAAAAGCGTGGCGCGCAACTCGACACTGCACCGGTCATGGTCGCCCAAGTGATACATAAGCGCCGGATGGTCGGTGGTGTAGGCAAAAAACGCAAAGTCATACACGCAGTCGTACAGGGCGCTTACCGTACTGGCGTGCATCGGGCGCCGTATGGCGATAATCGAAGCGCAATCGACATCGATGGTGCGCAGGTCGCTTGCGAGCTCATTGGCAATGAGTTGAATGCGGTCGCGATCAAAACCGCTCTCCCCGTGCTGCGCCAACGTGAGCGACCCTTTGCGCTTGCAATAGGCGACGAGCATCTTGGCGCGCTGCAGCATGCGGTAACGCTCGTGTGAAGACGCCTCGTCGGTCAACGGTGGCAGCGAGCTCAGCAGGTCGTACATCTCTTCGAACGCGCGGGCAAGCGCCTGGTCCACGTCTTGGACTAGCAAGGTCTCGGCCTCTTGATCTGCCAGATGCGTCTTAAGATCGTAGTCGGCCGTGAGCAGCTCATTTTGGCGCTGCAGCTCCATGCGACGATGTGCCAGTTCACGGTTAAGCTCGTTGAGCTCCGACACGTCTTGGGCAAGCAGGGCCGATCCGCCCAGCAGTGGAAAGGCTCGGTACATCACATCGGGATCGGACGCCACGGCAAAGGCATGGGCATGCCCGTGTTCCTGGGCCCGCAGCTCTTCGCACACGCCCGCCGGCATTGGCTTCGACACCGGTGTGGCATAGACTTCCTGCAGGTCGCGCGTTAGAACTTTGAGGTCGAGCGGCAAGGTATCGAAGATGCCAGCAATGTCGTGATATGACGGAATGACACCGCAATCGAGACAGATTTCCATCGCCACCACGCACAAGACGCAATAGACGAGCGAGAAGTTAAGCCTCCATGCCCAGGGCGCACGCAGGGCATACGAGATGGCAAAGAACGCACCGCCCAACAAAACAAGCGCCGCCGTGCCCGAGAAACGTTGGATGCGAAAGGACGAGGACCGGCCCACCAGGATAAAAAAGGCCACGAAGTTAAAGGCCGTCCACACCAAGACGGCGAAATAGCCCCAGCCGTACGTGTAATCGTTGCTCCAGGTGTCGCTTGTACGGTCAAAGTGGAATACCTGCCGGTGGAAATCGTTGGTGAGCACAAAACCGATAAGTAGGATGGCCACGACCCACAGGATGCTGCGATAGCGACGGCCCGCACGGTGTTGTTCCAGCCCCGCAAGGCGCAGGCCGCACAGCTGGTAGAGCAGCGGAATGATCGTCATGGGCACGTAGTACAGGTACCACAACACGGTGGCATAGAACGGTGTGAACGACTTGTATTTGAGGATGACCTCAATCATCCAGAGGGCGCAGATGGTGGCGACGGCAACAAGGCGGCGGCGCAACACATAGTCCAAACAGCGTAGATAGACCGATACACCCCAGATCGAAAATATAATTGCGGCGACAAGCAACGGGAGAGAGCTCGAGTGGACGAGCGCATCCACGACCTCTTCGGACACCTCGCTATAGGCGGGCACGGCGTTGGAAAGCTTGGGGTCGGAGGCAAACAGCGCCGGCAAGACTGCCAAAAGCATGAGGAACAGCACGGTGATGGCGCCGGCGATAGCAAAGACGCGGTGACGGTACACCTGATGTGTTATACCAACAAGGAATCGCGGCATGGCGAAGAGCCTGCCGCCCCTGGGATCCGCCACGGGTGCGGATCGGGCGGCCGCGTGGCCGATATGTCGCTCGCGGGTACCCATAGTGCTTTTAGTGTACCGACAGGCGGGCCCAAAAAGCGGGCCACATGTCCCAAAATCCGCCGACGGCAAGGCGCCCGGCAAGCATTAACTGCTCGCCGGGCGCCTTGATCAGGAGACTCTGAAGTCGAGTGTCTCAGCTTCCTTAGGAAAGGTCCTCACCATTAGAAGCAATAACCTTCTTGTACCAATCGAAGCTCTTCTTCTTGGAACGCTTGAGGGTGCCGTTGCCTGCATCGTCGCGGTCGACGTAGATGAAGCCGTAGCGCTTGGACATCTCGCCCGTCGAGGCACTCACCAGGTCGATGCAGCCCCAGGATGTGTAGCCCATCAGGTCCACGCCGTCCTCGGTCACGGCATCACGCATGGCCTGGATGTGCTGGCGCAGGTAATCGATGCGGTAGTCGTCGTTGATGGAGCCGTCCTCTTCGACAACGTCCTTGGCGCCCAAGCCATTCTCGACCACAAACAGCGGCTTTTGATAGCGGTCGTACATGTCGTTGAGCGTGATGCGGAAGCCCATGGGGTCGATTGCCCAGCCCCACTGGCTCTCCTGCAGGTAGGGGTTCTTGGCACCGGCGAAGGCGTTGCCCTGGGTCCTCTCGACATCGGGGTTGTCGACACCGGCGGAGCAGCGGGTGCTGTAGTAGCTAAAGCTGATAAAGTCGACCGTGTTCTCGGCAAGGATCTGTTTGTCCTCGTCGGTCATCCCCACGTCGATGCCCTCGCGCTCAAACTTCTTGAGTGCCCACGCCGGATAGTAGCCACGGCTCTGAACGTCCACAAAGAAGTAGTTCTGCTGGTTATCGAGCTGTGCGGCGCGTACGTCGCCCGGACGGCAGCTGTAGGGGTAGTAGGTGCCGGCGGCAAGCATGCAGCCGATCATCGCGTCGGGGTCGATCTCGCGGGCGATCTTGGTGGCCCAGGCGCTCGCCACGAGCTCGTTGTGCGCAGCGATGAACTTGGCCTCCTCGCGGTTCTCGCCCTCCTCAAAGACCAGACCGGCGCCCATAAACGGCAGGTGCAGAATCATATTGATCTCGTTGAAGGTGAGCCAATACTTGACCAGGCCCTTGTAGCGGGTGAAGAGCACCGTCGCGAGGTTCTTGTAGAAGTCGATGAGCTTGCGGTTGCGCCAGCCGCCGTACTCCTTGATGAGGTGGATCGGGCAGTCGAAGTGCGTGATGGTCACGAGCGGCTCGATGCCATACTTCTTGCACTCGCGGAACACGTCCTCGTAGAAGGCCAGACCGGCCTCGTTGGGCTCGACCTCGTCACCGTTGGGGAAAATACGGGTCCAGGCCAGGCTCATGCGGAAGGTCTTAAAGCCCATCTCGGCAAAGAGGGCGATGTCCTCCTTGTAGTGGTGATAGAAGTCGATGGCTCCGTGCGCCGGATAATAATGGTCGGCATCGCATTCGAGCATCTTGAGGTCACCGAGGCAGACCGGGAAGCGGTCCTTGCCGTGCGGGACCACGTCCACGTTGGCCAGGCCGCGGCCATCCACATCGTAAGCGCCCTCGCACTGGTTGGCAGCCGTCGCGCCGCCCCACAGGAAGTCTTTACGGAAAGCCATGCATCAATCCTTTCACACGCTGCTTGTCGTGGCTTCAGTATCCCCGTAAGCAGCGCGCTACTCAACGGCAACGGCGCAGGTCGACACTTCTTTTCGCGCACAGACGCCCGGCAGCCGCCCCTGCCTGACACTTTCTGATACCGCCGCCCCAAACCACCACAAAGGGGACAGGCACCTTTGTGGTGGTTTGGGCAAGTTTGACTCGATCTGTAACATTTAGGCAGGCAAAACCGGGCCTGGTGTTACAGATCGAGATCTTCAGGCAGCCCCCTGCAGTTTGTCTCGATCTGTAACAGGTAGAGACGATTTAGCCCGCTAGATGTTACAAATCGAGACGGAAGATGCTAGTCACAGGCGATGTCGAGGTTCTTGCCGACGAGGCCCACGTAGCCGCCTTCGGCTGCCTTGGGGCTGTCGGCGTGGCAGAGGACCCACTTGTCGGCCTTCCAGTAGCAGTAGCTGTCGCCGGCGGCAGGCATGTCGGCCGCAGCCTCGGGGCGCGGGCCATTGGTGCCTGCCGGCAGCGCCACCATCACCTGGAAGCCGCCGTCGTCGACCATGCAGGGCGTGTAGTGGAGCGTGGTGTTGAAGACTTCGACGACCGTACCCGCCGGCACGCGGAACGCCTTGACGCACGCGGTGTCGAGCTTGCCGTCCTCGATCTCCCAGCGATGCGCCACGAGCAGGATAAAGTCGCGGGCGCCCAGGTTAAACTCGCTGGCGCGGTGATACTCCAGACAGTTGAGCTGCGTGTTGTGGCCGTTACACCAGCCCAGCTGGAAAGGACGGCCGCCAAACATGAGAAAGCCCAGTTTATCGGCACCCTTGACGCCCTCGAGCTCTGACGCGCTTGCCACGTACTTGCTGCCCTCGGGGATGGGCGTGGCCGCAAGCGCCTCGACAAGCGGGGCGGTCAGGTTGGACGGCACGTCATCCCACACGCGACCATAGGATTTGAACTCGGGATCTGATACAGAGTAGATATGCATGTTCGCTCCTGTTCGTTTATGTGACAGTATGAACATTCTAGAACATCATTCATCCACGACCACGATCAATACCGAAAACATTGCATGACGAAATCACCCGCTCAAAAAGCGACATGCAGCTTCCTAGTCGAGATAATCTTTAAGAAACTCAATAACGCTCATACACCAGTAGTCGGTCTCCGGCGCATGGGGCTTCATCAATGCGTGCCCCCCTTCTGAATACATGACTCCCTCATGGTGTACTCCAGCTGCATCCAGAGCATCGACCATCTTTTCATAATTGTCGGGCGATACAATATCATCGTCAGCGCATTGCCAAAGATATGTCGGAGGATACTGCTCCCACACATGCTGATTAATACAGAAATCATCGAGCGAGTCGCGACCAGCCCCGCCGCACACCGAATCAAGAAATCTATTGTCTGATGCGTTCTCAAAGCCATGAAGATCAATCGGTGCATAACACAGGGCCAAGGCTTTTGGCGCCTCGCATCCGTAGGACGCAAATCCCTTGTTGTCCGTCCCCCACTCGGCAGTTAAATGCGCACCAGCAGAAAAGCCGATAACTGCATAACTTTTTGCGACATTAAATTTCGCCGAATTCTCCAGGACAAAACGGACGGCTCGATTTAAATCGTCGATTGGGCGCGGCATCAAAGGCTCGACCCTCACCCTGTATGACAGCACGAACACGTTATAGCCCGCATCGTTGAGCTCGGGGGCAACGGGAAAGCCTTCCACTTGATGACAAACGCTCTGATAACCTCCGCCCGAAACCGCAATGATAAAGGGAGCCCTAGGTCTCCCGGGAAAGAAGAACAGTTTCGTATTGCGCCGAGTCGGATCACGGATGCAGTCGGCTTCATCCCAAATATCGTAGGCAACCTGCCTCCCGTCATCCACGAGCTCGACAATTCGATTCAATCCACGCAAAACACGAGCAGTTTCATATGGATTAGCATCAGAATTCATATGAGACACAATGGGTTTATTCCACATGCGCTCCCAAGTTGAAGGCCGGCAAAGCATAAGGTGCTCGCCAAAGCCAGCGAACTCAGGAAGGAGCGCGATTTCGCCAAACGTCATATCGGCAGTAATTGTCATAGCTAGTCACTCCAAAAATGAGGGTGGGCTCGCGTGAATCAACGGCAAGCCCACCACATGCAATCTGCCGCGGGGTTTTCGGCAGCTTACATCCCGAATAATTGTCTACTCCACTACTGCCTCTTCATCAGGGCGATACAGGATGTAAACGAGAACGAAGTTAAGAATTAAACCGACGACATTGCAAAGAATTGCGCCGATGAGGCTGCTCATATCACCAGAAGGATCCATATAACCGGGAAAGCTAAAAATGCCGCTCGACGTCATAACGAACGTACAGGTGTTGAAAATCGCCGGAATAACAGCACTGATTGCTCCGGCGACCATGGAAGCGATAATGATCTTCTTGTGCTCCAAGATGATGCCGTACAGCGCCGGTTCCGTAATCCCGAAAAAGCCCGTAATGGCACAGCTGAACCCAAGACTCTTTTCACTCGGGTCCTTCGAGCGGAGAGCAAACGCCAAACAAGCGCCGACAACACCCATGCTGCAGCAGAGAAGTCCAAGGATAGGATCGGAGCCGACGGTCATAATATTGTTGATGGAAAGCACGATCAGGGCCCAATGGAGTCCAAGGGGGATCATAACGAGACCGAATATCGGCCCGAGAATAACGCCGCAAAGAACGGGGCTGAGCTGATAGACCGCCAGCACTGCAGACGCAAGCAAAGAGCTCGCCTGCTGAATAACGGGACCGATCACAAGGAGCGAGACGGGGGCGGCAACAGCAACCGTCAGGAACGGGACGAGCGCAAATGCCACAACATCGGGAAGAACCGCCCGCAGCCACTTATTAAGAACGGATGCGAACCAAGCCGCCACGATAGCAGGAAACACCGTGGAGGAATAGCTCACCATTGTGAACTTCATGCCGAGCAGATCCAGCGCATCGCCCGCTCCGGCCGCAGCAACGAAAGTCGGATAAACCAGGATTGCGCCGAGTACCGCACCGATATATCGATCGGTTCCAAAGAACTGAGCAGCAGATGATCCGACAAGAACGGGCATGAAATACATGCAGGCATTTCCCATGCCGTACAGCAGAGTGTATATTCCGCTCTCGGCGGAAACAGCACCCGCCGTCGTCAGAATACTAAGGATGGCGTTTATCATTCCGCATGCGATCAAGGCAGGAAGAACGGGCATCATGATGCCGCTGATGAACTTCATTAGCTTTCCCAGAAAGCCCTTAGTCTCTCCTTCGCTTGCCTCGGAATCTCCGGCATCAATCCCGGTTTCCTTGGCAACGATTTCATAGACCTTATCGACCTTAGGTCCCACAATCACCTGATATTGCCCCGCGGAATGGCGAATGTCGATCACGCCATCAATCGCCTTGACTTTTGCATCGTCTACGATGCTTTCGTCCTTAAGGTTGAACCTTAAACGAGTCATGCAGTGAGCTACAAATGTAACGTTGTCTGCGCCGCCCACCATCTCGAGAATCTCGGCAGCGAGCTTGGTTGTATCTGCCATAAATACCATTTCTCCCATGTTGAGTTTTATATGTAACCATCAGCAAAGCTCGCGCCTTTGCCAACTAATTACCTTGTTTTCGATGCAATTCGATTGATGTGCATCATGAGGTAGAGTCTTTCTTCGTCTATAAGTTCCCGCCCCGTCAGTCGGCTGAGAACAGAAGCAATATCATCGACGCACATTGATGCCACCGGATATTCTTTTTTGAGCGAGAGGTACATCTTGCGGTTGTCGCTCACGATGCTTTCGCCAGAGTTCAACCTATTGAATAAGTACTGAAGATGGGTTGCGAACCTTGCGTAATCGAAACCTTCCCGATCAACTTGAATGCCAAGCCGATTTTCAACAGCAACGGTTGACTCCTCCAGAACACGATCGTAGATATCCGCGCTAAACTCTTTAACTACTTCACATGAGTCCGAATCGGCCATGTTATTGATAAACGCCATGGCAATTCCAACTGCCTCATGAGCTGGAAGCCTAACGTTAAGACGTTTCCTGATTATCCTAAGTGCATACTCGCCGATTTTAAATTCGACGGGATATTGTTGGCGGACATCAAACGATAAAGGCATGCGGACAACGATATTTTGCTCTTTGCGCTTAACCGCATACGCGATATGGTCCGCAAGGATAAACGGCAAATTAGGGCTCACCTCATAAGGCAGCAAACCTGTCGACATATCAATAACATCCGAGGTAAGCTCGAGAAGCTCGTCGGGGACCTCGTCAACGAGAGCGATGTAGCGAGAGCTAACGTTATAAAACGTTCGTTGAATCTCCGAAAGAGGGACCTCGTCTCCGACATTCTTAAACCCCAGACCACGGCCGAATGCAACCAACTGTCTGCCATTTCCATCGACGCAGAGGACAGCGCTGGTATTAATTCGTTTAACAATTTCCATGTGCCCCCCTAAACAGAACAAGGCTCCCGAAGCAGAATCCGACAATCAATGTCAACAGATGCTGCTTCAGGAGCCTTGCCTGAATATCACTCTGAGAACTAGTTTAAGCGAGCTAGTGCTAATGACCTCGAATAAACACTTCTAAACAGTTAAACGGTCGATATCTCCGTGTGAACGGTTTGGAGGCAGAGGGCGGCCCTTATGCCTGCTGATAGTGCAGGTGCTTCTCGTCGATATCGGCCAGGTCACGGTCGAGATAGCGACGCGCGAGCCAGTTAGCCATGGGAAGGTTCTGGTCCAGGTAGTTGCCGCACTCTTCGGGAGCGGCTCCGGGGACATCGCCCTCAAAGCTGGCGACAAACTCGAACAGCTCACGCACGAGCGGCAGAATCTCCTCGCTCGTCAGCTCACCAAAAACAACCAGGTAAAAGCCCGTGCGGCAGCCCATGGGACCAAAGTAGACAATGCGGCTCGACCACTCGGCATGATTGCGAAGGAACGTGGCACCCAGGTGTTCGATGGTGTGGCACTCGGCCGTGTTCATGACCGGCTCCTTATTGGGCGTGGTCAGGCGCAGGTCAAAGGTGGTGACGGTGGCGCCGGTCGCCGGATCGCAGTCGATGCGGCTCACATACACGCCGGGCTCGAGCAGCAGATGGTCAACGGAAAAACTCGCGATACGCTCCATGGCAGTTCCTCTCGGTAGTTAAATTGGGACGGGGCTCTTTTAGCTGGTTGGAATGGTCGCACCAATCATACCAGTCAAAAAAGCCCCGTCCCAAATGAGCTGCCAAGGACGGGGATCAATGAGTTTTTTATCCCCGTCCCAGAATAATCCTTGAGCGCCGCGCAGCCGCCTAGGCAGTGTATGCAATTGTGGCGTCGACAGCATGGCGCCAGCCGGCGATCTTTTTGGCTCGTTCGTCGGCAGACATGGCGGGCTCCACGATGCCGCGGGCGCCGTAGACGTCAACGACGTCGCGCGTGTACATGCCCAGCGCAATGCCGCAGGCCCAGGCCGCACCCAGGCCGCTCATCTCGTCGTTGCTCGCGATGCGGATGGGCGAGCCGACCAGGTCGCTCTCAAACTGCATCAGGTACGCATCGCGCGTGGGACCGCCGTCAACACGAAGTTCGGCCAGCGCCGCGCCCGAATCCTCGACCATCGCATCAATCACGTCAAAGATCTGATAGGCGATCGACTCGTCGGCGGCCTTCACGAACTCCGCGCGACCCGTGGTGCGCGTCATGCCAAAGACGCAGCCCTCGGCGTCACTCGCCCAGTGCGGCGCGCCCAGACCGGTAAACGCTGGCACAAAGTAGACGCGGCTCGCCGGATTGGCGGCGTAGCACAGGTCGGTAACTTCCTCGGGGTTATTGATGAGCTCCAGATCGTCGCGCAGCCACGTCTTGACGGCGCCGGCGTAGCTCACGTTGCCCTCGAGCACGTACTCGGTCACGCCGTCCATGCGCCATGCGAGCGAGCTCGAAAGCCCGTGCGAGCTGGCGACGAACTCGTCGCCGACGTTCATCATGACCGAGCTGCCGGTGCCATAGGTCGCCTTGGCCATGCCGCGGCTATGGCAGCCCTGCGCAAACAAGGCGGCATGGCTGTCGCCGAGCACGCCGTGAATGGGCACGGGTGCCGGCAAAAAGCCGCCCAGGTCCGTCATGCCGAACAGGCCATCGGAATCGGTCACCTGTGGCAGGCAGGCCACGTCAACGCCAAAGACCTCGCACACCGGCTCGCTCCAGCAGCCACGGCGCAGGTCAAAGAGTTGCGTGCGGCTGGCGTTGGACCAGTCGCAGCGGAACTCCGCGCCGCCCGTGAGCGTCCAGACCACCCAGGCATCGATGGTGCCCAGGCACAGCTCGCCCGCTGCAGCGGCCTCGGCAGCCGCGGGAACGTTCGCGAGGATCCAGGCCATCTTGCCCGCCGGGTAGTAGGGCGAGAGCACTAGACCCGTCGTGTCGCGCACCAGCTCGGCCACGCCCTCGCGCGCGGCCAGCTCGTCGCACAGCTCGCGGGCGCGGGCGCACTGCCACACCACGGCGTCGCACAGCGGCTCGCCCGTCGTGCGGTTCCAGGCAACGGTAGTCTCGCGCTGGTTGGAGATGCCGATGCCGGCGACGTCAGCCGGATCGACCCCGGTCTCCTCCACCACGGCGCGCGCCACGGCCAGCACGTTGGCGGCGATCTCGGCTGGATCATGGCTCACCCAGCCGGCCTCGTTGACAATCTGGCGATGCGAGCGATCGGCACGATGAATCAAATGGCCGCCCTCGTCCACCAGCAGCGCCTTGGTGCCCTGCGTGGATTGATCGATTCCGATGATGTAGCGGCCCATGGCCACCCCTTTCAAAACGAATGTGACAAAGGGGCGGTCCCTTTGTCACATTCCAGTTACTCTGCGGGCAAGAACTCGGCGACGGTCTGCGCGATTCCGGCACCCGTCAGGCCGTAGTGCGCAAAGACCTCGGGGCTCGTACCGGTGATGACCGGCGCGTCGGGCAGGGAGAGGCACTTGACCGGACGCGGGCAATGCTCGCCCACGACCTGCGCGACCATGGAACCCAGGCCGCCGAAGGGGCTGTGCTCCTCGACGGTCACGACGGCGCGCGTGGCGCCGGCGGCCTCGATCACGGCCTCGGCGTCGAGCGGCTTGACGCAGTACATGTCGAGCACCGTTGCCGAGATTCCCTGCTCGGCCAGCAGATCGGCGGCGTCCACGGCGTGGCGGACCATCTCGCCGGTGGCGACGAGCGTCACATCGGTGCCGCGACGCACCCAGGTGGCGCGATCCATCTGGAACGGACACTCGTCCTCGGTGTACACGTCCTCGACCGGGTTGCGCCCCACGCGGATGTAGGCCGGCTTGTTGTCGGCTACCAGGGCGCGCACAAGCTCGGCGGTCTGGAAGCGGTCACTCGGCAGATACACGCGCATGTTGGGAATCGCGCTCATAGCGGCGATATCCTGCGCAGAATGGTGGCTCATACCCAGGGCGCCATAGGACACGCCGCCCGAGATGCCGATGAGCTTGACGTTGGTGTTGGAGTACGAAACGTCGACCTTGCACTGCTCATACGAGCGCGTGGTCACAAAGGACGCCGGCGAGGCGGCCCAGGCCTTCTTACCGCACGAGGCCATGCCGGCAGCGATGCCCACCAGGTCCTGCTCGGCAATGCCGACCTCAATGGACTGCTGGGGATACTGATCGAAGAACGGCGTGAGCGACGCGGAGCCGCGGGAGTCGGAGCACAGGACGACGATGTCTTTATCGGTTGCGGCGGCCTCGAGCAGCGTGTCGCAGATAACCTTGCGGTTGGCGATCTTGTTAGCCATTGATAGCCTCCTTATGGGCAGCGAAATCGGCGATGATCTGGGCATATTCCTCATCGTTGGGCAGGTGATGATGCCAGGCGGCCTTGTCCTCCATAACCGGCGAGCCGTAGCCCTTCACCGTGTTGAGGATGATGACCGTGGGCTTACCCTTGGTCTCGGCGGCCAGCGTCAGCGCGGCGTCGATGGCCTGGACGTCGTTGCCCGGAATGGACAGCACGTTCCAACCGAAGGCGGCCCAGCGCTCCTCCTGCGAATCCTGCTTCATGACGTCCTCGGTGCTGCCGCTGATCTGCAGGCGGTTGCGGTCCACGAGCGCGCACAGGTTATCGAGCTGGTAGTTGCCGCCGCTCATGGCGCCCTCCCAGACCGAGCCCTCGGCAAGCTCGCCGTCGCCCATGATGGTGTAGACGCGGTAGTCGCGGCCATCCATCTTGCCGGCAAGCGCCATCCCGACGGCCACGGGCAGGCCGTGACCCAGCGAGCCCGAGTTCATCTCGATGCCCTTGAGCTTGTTGTTGGGGTGGCCGATGTAGGGGCTGCCGAACTTGGAGAAGCGGGCCTTGACGTCATCGAGGTCAAGATAGCCCTCGTGGCAGAGCACCGCGTAGTAGGCCTCCATGGCGTGGCCCTTGGAGAGCACGAAGCGATCGCGGTTGGGATCGTCGACGGTCTCGGGAGAAATGTTGAGGTGGTTGGCGTAGAGGGTCATGAGGGCATCGATGACCGACATGTCGCCGCCGATGTGCCCGCCGGCGCCAGCCATGATGATATCGACGCAATCGCGGCGAAGGTCCCAACGCAGGGATTCAAGCTCTTCGATAGTTGCCATTTCTACTCTCCTCGCAGGTAAGCTTTGACGTCTTCTTCGATGGGATCGTACAGGTCGGGGACAATGCCGATGTACTTGCACGCCTCGTAGAGCACCGGCACCACGTTGGCGTGGATGGCGACACAGTGGTGGATGTAGGGACCCTCGACGATCTTGGCCTCGAGGCGCTTGAGGTTTTCGACCTCGACCCACAGGTAGGTGCCCATGCCGGCCGGGCCGTCGATGCCGCGGGCGTTGCCCAGCAGCAGCGAGTACTCGCCGTTGTCGCCGTCAAAGCGGGCAAGGGTGAGGTCGCCGTGCTTGGCTTCGGCCGTCAGCGCGCCGGGGTGATCGAACGCCAGCGGGTAGGTGAGCTTGGGCTTGACGGCCGCGCAGCTGCAGGGCCAGGGGCCGCAGTGCTGCAGCAGCTCGCCGTTCTCGTTGTCGGGATGACGCACGGTCCAGTCGGCAAACATGCCGCGGTGACGGCCCAGGTCGGCGGCCTCGACCATCAGCGCGGTGATGGCGCCGTGGATATCGGTCTCGCATACGATAGGAATGCCCATCTCGTTGAGGATGGCGTTGGCGGCGCAGGGCATAATGCCCAGCTCGTCCTGCAGAGCGTTCCAGCACTGAATGGCACCGGCGTTGCAACCGTACTTCTCGACCAAGCGCTTCATGGCGATAGCAAGACCGGCGACCGCGGGGACCTTGTCCTCGGGAATACAGATCTCAAAGCTGTCGTTGATGTGGGCAAGCATGGAGGCCATGGCCTGCTCGTCGGCCTGGGCGTCGCGCACAGCCTGGACAAGCTCGGTCATGGGGATAGGCGAAAGCTGAATGTTGAACTTCTCGAGCAGCTCGCCCTCGTTGCACATGGTGGACCAGAAGTCGAACGGGCGAGTGGCCATCTGCAGGATGCGGGTGTGCTTGAAAGTCTTGACCACGTTGCACACGGCCAAAAAGTCCCAGACACCGCGCTCGAACTCGGGATCGGTCAGACGGCAGTTGGTCATGTAGGTGAAGGGAACCTGGAAGCGACGCAGGACCTTGCCGGTGGCGAACAGGCCGCACTGGCTATCGCGCAGACGGGTGCCGTCGGGCTCGGGGCGCTCGTCGCGCGGACCCCACAGCAGCACGGGCAGGCCGAGCTCGCGGGCAAGGCGGGCGCAAACATACTCGGTACCAAAGTTGGCGTGGCACAGCATGATGCCGTCGACGCCCTCGGCGCGGAACTTCTCGACGATAGGCGCGATATGGCTGTCGTCGAATAGCAGGCCCTCGTCGTTGATGTCGTCGATATCCACGATGTCGACGCCGATCTCGCGCAGGCGATCAGCCGTCAGGCCGCGATACTTGATCGCGTCCGGCGCGCTAAAGATACTGCGGCGCGTGGGCACAAAGCCGAGCTTGATCTTATCCATGTACGTCCTCCCCTAATCACATGTTCAGTAAACAGACGCATGTTTCGTTTTGTTCTGTTTACTAAATGTTTTACTCTTTTGTTTAGTAGTTTAGCGCGAAAGTCCCGTAAACGGTAGAGAAATCAGCCTAAACGGTATGTAAACAATCTGAACATACAAGGGCAACAAAAAGAGGGCCCCGAAGGACCCTCTCTATCCGCATATGTATGTACGCGAAATCAATACCGCCCTATTCCCGCGAGCACACCGCCCGCGGGGGTAATCTGGCTGCAAGGCCCGTGGTTACGCGCCCATCTTGCGATAGACGTCCACGAACTCCTTGGCAAGGATGCCAAAGCCCTCGGCACTCATAAGCTGATCCTCGGCATGGACAAGCAAAAGATCGATGCTCAGGTTCTCGCCAGCTGCAGTCTGCTGGACAAGGCCACCGTGAGCCGCGTGACCCTCGGCATAGTGCTGCTGGCCCTCGGCGATCTTCGCCTCGGCCTCTTCGAACTTGCCGTCACGAGCTAGGTGAATCGCATCGATGTAGCAGGTGCGCGCGCAACCGACGCCCGCAATGATCTGAAAGCTCTGAAGCTGAATCTCTTCTGCCGTCATACCTACAGTCCCATCAGTTCCTTGGCCTGGGCCAGAGCCTTGGCACCGTCCATCATGCCGTAGATGGCCATGGGGATCACGCCGACCGGTACCTCGGGGCACGCGGCAGAGACCTCGTCCTTGGCATAGCCAACCTGCGGCCCAAGCAGGATGCAGTCGGCATTGCGGCCGATGGTGGCAGCCTCGCTGACGGCGTGGGCGGAGACCTCGCACTCCAAGCCCTCGGCGTCGGCAGCCTTCTTGATGTTCTTCATGATGATGCTCGTGGACATGCCACCGGCGCACATAAGAACGATGTTTTTCATTGCAGTTCCTTTCCTGTAACCCCTCACAGGGACTTATATGTTTCGGCAATCAACGCGATCGGCCGAACCTACGAACTTACGGACAATGACCTACTCGGCAGAAGTCTTTGCGGCGGCCTCCTCCTCGAGGGCCTCCTTGTCGGCCATCTTGACAAACGGGATGAACAGCAGGGCAACGGCGAGAATCGCAGCGCAGACAATGACAACCAGACCAGGACCGCCGATGAAGAAGTCGGTGATGGGCAGCGGCACGACGAACGGCATGTTGACCGTCGGGTTATACGCGTTGCCAAGACCCAGCAGCAGACCAATAGCGGCAACGGCGCATGCGACCGGCTTGAGCAGGATGTAGGGGATGAACATATAGGGGTTCATGGCGACGGGCGTACCAAAGATGATGGGCTCGGAGATGTTGAAGATGGCAGGCACCAGAGCGACCTTGGAAAGCGTCTTGTAGCGCTCGGACTTGGCCGTGAGCAGTGCAAGCTCCATGCCCAGGGCGTCAACAGAACCCACGGAGAACATAACGATGAACGGCAAATACGGAAGCGGCTGGCCGGCAAGGTATGCCTCGACGTTGGCCAGAGCGCACGTCGAAACGACCGGCATGTACACGCTCATCAGGACGCTGGGATGTACGCCAAAGAAGAACAGCAGGTTGCACAGGATAAAGTAGACGACGACGGCCCACGGGCTGGAGCCCAGGAACATAACGGGCACCGCAATGGTGGAGTTGATGAGGTTAAAGACATCGCCGTAGCTCGTCAGGCCCATGCCCCACTTAAGCAGCGCGGCCGAGGTAAAGATGACGATGGCGCAGAACATCGGGGACAGCGAGTCGTTGACGAACTGCGGAACGGAATCGGGCATGGGAATGGCGATATGCTTCATAAGGAAGTTGAGCGCCTTCGGCACGATCAGCGCCACGAGCAGGGCCACGAACAGACCCGAGCTGCCCAGATAACGGGTGGTGATGAAGGTCGAGCCGTCCTCGGCATGGCCCAGCGGGATCAGCAGGAGCAGAACGCCAATGGACGCAACCGTCGTCGTAAGGCCCTTGTTCTCAAGCACCTTGCCGTAGGAGTACGAAACCGAAGCGCACATGTAGATGGCACCGAGGTTCATGGTGACGACCAACACATCGGCAATCGTCGCCGACATGCCAGTGCCGGTAAGGAACGCCTGCAGCGGCGGGATCGGCAGTCCGTTGATGATGGAGAGCAGCGCCACGCCCAGCGTAACGGGCATGGTCGCCATCATGCCGGACATAAGGCCCTTTACGACCTTAAAGCTGCTCACTTTGTGGGCAATGGGGCCCACGTGCTTCTCGAGGAAGCCCTGCATCGAATCGAGAACGCTCATTTCGTGTTCACTGATCCTCTCTAAACGATTCATCTAGCTGTCAAGCGGGAAATTGCGGCCGACTCTTTCCCGCCTATGACCAAGGGAAATATGGTTATGCCTTGAGCTCGAGGACGAGGAGCCAATCCCCAACCTCGGGTTTGTCAGGCAGTGTGATGCTGTCCGTGACGACAGAGACGTTCTCGCCGTCACGGTATGCGCCCGTGCGGGGGTTAAACCATCGGCTTGCATAGGCAGCGCCCGTCGGCACGCCCTCGATAGCAAGCTTTCGGCGCACGGTATCGCCAAAGTACGCGACGATGCGCGAAAGGTCTCGGTTGGCGGTTGCCAGCGGAGCCTTGTTGGCAAACAGGTTGCCCGCATCGGTCGTTTCGTAGGGAGCGAGCTCCCAGAAGTGATTTTCTTCGTAGAAGGAGCGCATATAGCCCATCTGGACTGCACCCTCTCCGTCTACCGCCTGGGCCCACGTAATGCCAAAGCGGTTGAAGATCGCCATAAAGGGATCGAGCTCCTCGGGACTTTCCCACACGTTGTCCCAGATGCCCTGGGCTCCGTAGGTATAGCCAGCGCCGCCCGCCTGCATGCAGATATACGCCACGCGACGCAACATGTCTGCGGTGCACAGGCGCGTACCCATTTCCTCGAGCGTCGAGCAAAACTCGTAGAGCGCCTCGCCCTCGACGAAGGGCTTGTCGTCATGAGCTGCCAGATAGTCAAAGTAGTCGCTCGCCTTGATCAGGTAATCGCCGTGACCGGCCTGGTTGAGCGTAAAGTCCATCCAAGCCTCGTCCTGGTAGTAATCGGCAAAGGGGCGCTCGTTGGTATAGTGCGCCGTAGCCAGGTGGCCATAGCCGTCGCGGGCCTCGATTTCCAAGGCGACCTCGCGCCATCCGTCGATCAAAGCGGCTCGATCTTCTTTGCCATACCCGGCAACCTCGCCGGCAAGCGTCCAAACCATCGGATATGCGCCATAGCGCGCCACCAGATAGCGGGCAAGGTGCTTTTGATGCTCCACGCCATGATCGCCGCGAATAGAAAACGCCCATGCCTGGCCAAGCGCGTTGACCAAACCGGCATCGGCGACATAGGCCATGCGGCGATCAAGCTCCTGCCGGTAGAAAGCAACATTGGGCAGATCCTCTGCGCCCTTGGGCATACCGCCGTCAATCCAGTAGCGACCATCTGCGCCCATGTCAGAGCGCAAGTTGGTCTGGTAGACGGTAAATCCCTGCTTGGCACGCAGGTCGACCATGCCGCGGAACTGACTCGTCATGCCAGGGTGGTTCGACTTGTCCCAGCTCTCGCGGTAGGCAAACTCCCAGTGGGTGTCGCCGAGCCAAAAAAACGGCGTGCCATCCGAATAGGCAAATAAGTGCGGGTTGTCCGCGACGCGGATAAAGCCGTGGCGATACAGGTCGAGGTCGCCCGTGTACGGTACAGCCTCGACGCTGCCCACACGGCCATTAAGACCGGTCTGCTCGGGAGCCTCGATACCATAGTTCCAAGCGCCGAGCTCGGTCGGGGCAAACGAGACGCGGTAGGTGCGGTCGCCGTCCCAGTAGGCCTCGCGGCGGATCACCCTGCCGCTCGGACCGACAAACTCCGCCCAAATCTCAACATCCAAAAACGGGTTGTCGAACGAACAGGCGCTCTCAAACGTCAGAACGACCGGACGCCAGATCTCGGCGACAGCGTCTTGGTTCAACGTCGTATCCATTACAGACCCCTCTCCGGTCTTAATACCTACTAGTTCAGTCCCCGCTCGCTCGCGGACCTCACGGCAAAGTCAACGATCGCCCGGGCGTCTTCGGCACAGACAAAGCCTTGCGACACCTCAATCGCCGTATCGCGCTCGCACAGGGCGCGGTAGTTTTCGAGCGATCCGTACAGCTCCTTGAGCATCGATGCCGAGAACGACTCCATGTGGCCAAACAGCCCATCCTTGTCGCTCGTCTTATCGACCGTGCCCTGACCCGGCTCGACCAGGCTCGTGTTGGAGTAACGGGCAAACGGATGCTCGAGCAGGCAGGTGCGAAGACCGCCCTTGGTGTTGCCCAGGGCATCCTTTACGTTCTCGCCGTTTGCATCCAGCTCAATGCGCGGGCACGTTGCCGGCGCGGCGCCGGTGCGGACCCAACGGAACAGGTTGCGGAAGGCAGCGTGGAAGAGATACTGCGACGGATAGGCGTTTGCCTCGGCATGCTTGCCGACATACACCGGCAGGTGGTCGATACGCTTAAGATCCTCGTCGTCCTGGTAATAGTCGACATAGCTCCACTGCGTATCGTGGGAGGCGCCCGTCACCTCGTACAGCCGGTACTTAAAATCGGGGGCATCGCTATCGGGCATAAGCGTGCGCCAACTCTCAAAGCGACCGTTCTCGCTTTCGGTCTGAAGGGCGATGAACGGCTCCTCGACGTGCTCCACGCGCATCAGGTGATGCGCATAGTCCCGGCAGCACTCATACTGGTTGACGGGAGTGCACAGCGAATGGATGCCGCCGCCGGACAGATAGCCGTCAAACACGCGGCCGTCGCGGCGCACCTCCTCGCGATAGGCAAAGCTGTTGAGGTAGCGGAACAGATAGGCGCCTGACTGGGACCATCCCGTAAGGCAGATCGCCTGGTGCGGATAATCGCGGATCGGGTTGAGGTCGGAGTCCTCGCGCAGGAGCCACGCAAGATCGGTCAGCATATCCCAAAACAGACCTGTCTCGTAGGAGATGTCCATGTCGGGAAGTGCGCCGCCGCGCTCGAGCTCGGCCGGATCATAGTCGAAGGGTCGCTCGGGAGTCGGGTTCGCCCAACTCATAAAGGCATAGCGATCGGGATTGAATTCCTTGAGCTTGGAGATGGTATTGGGCTTGCTGGTGATGCCTACATAGATGTCACCAGAGCGCACAAACTCGCCGTAGCCCAGAATCCACATGCGCTCGATTTCCATGAACGACGTGGGGTTGATAATCTCGACCACCACGTTGCCGCTCGCCTGCGCCGGATCTTTGGGCGCGCGGACAACAATGCGATTGGAATAGGGGGCATCGGCGGTCATGACCTCTACGCCGCCATCTTCGTCGGCAGTGCGATATACGTTGGCGGTGCCGTCAACGCGATATTCGCGCTCGACGTAGCCATTCGCGCTCAGATGACAGTAGCGCTCGGCGCTCGAAAACGGATAGCTCTCATCCGTAACGGGCATTTCGGAAATAACGCTGATCATCTCGTCCCCCTTGCTGTTGCGTTTGTTGAGACAAACTCTACTGGGGACGCAACTTAACTTCTATCGATTCTTAAGTTGACTTACTAAATATTTAGCTTAATGAACAGCCGAGTGTTAAGCTCGTTTTAAGTTAACAACCGTTAGGAACCACCATGGCCGTTACTGCAAAACAAATTGCTGATCAGCTGGGAATCTCGGCAGCGGCCGTCTCCCTTGCACTTAACAATCGACGCGGCGTAAGCGAAAAAACACGGCAGCTGGTGCTCAGCACCGCTGAAGCCCTAGGTTACGACTTTAGCAAGATTAAGTTCGAGCGACAAAGAAGCGGAACCGTTGCCTTGGTTGCCTTTAACCGGCGCCGCATCTTTGCGAGCCCCTTTTTCGCCGACATGCTCGCCGGAGTCGAGGGCGCCCTTAGGCATGCGGGATTCTCGTTTTCGCTGGTGAACTACTCGCCATTCGAAAACATTCACCAACAGATCGCCGACATCGCCGAGGCACGATATGACGGCGTCATCATCCTCGCAACCGAGATGTACGAGTCGGATTTTTTGCCGTTTGCATCGCTGGACTGCCCTCTGCTGCTGCTGGACTCATGCATGAGCGCTGGGGTCGACACAGTCAAGATCGACAACGCTGCCAGTATGACACTTGCCGTACAGTACCTGTATTCGAAGTATGGATCGGTCCCCGACCTGTTAACGACGCCCATTACCTTGGGCAACTTCACCGAACGACGTTTCGCCTACGAGCACGCCATCGGTCAGCTAGCCGGATCGGAAAAATGCGGCATCATCCACGAGCTCGCCGTCGATCTAGACGAGGCCTACTCGGGCATGCTCGACATTATTGATTCGGGCGAGTCCCTTGCCCAAAGCTACGTCGCCGTCTTTGACGATGTGGCTATTGGAGCCATGAAAGCCTTCATCGAGCGCGGCTATCGCGTGCCCGATGACGTACGCGTCGTCGGCTTCGACAACAACATCGGCGGCACCTACGTGCAGCCGCAGCTGACCACGCTCAACGTTCCTTCGCAGTATATGGGCGCCATCGCCGCACGACGCCTCGTCGAGATCATCGACGAGGCCGAGCACCACCCGCTCAAAATCGAGCTGGGGGCATCGCTTATCAAACGCCGTTCTGCCTAGATCTCGCGCACGCTTTGGCGCTCGACAAAATAGGTCGATACGGCCGTCTTGCAGGTATAGCTCTTGGGATTGCGGATGTTGCCCACCAGGCGGCGCACCGCGATCTCGCCCACCTCGTGTTTGGGAACATGCACCGTGGTGAGCGGCGGGTTGGAAAAAGCGCCCAGCGACAGGTCGTCAAAGCCGATGATCGAGACATCCTCGGGCACGCGAATGCCATGCTCGTTGAACGCGCGCATGGCACCAACGGCGAGCACGTCGTTTTCGGCAAAGAAAGCCGTTGGCAGATCTTCGTGCGAGGCGTTGTCGAGCCACGCGCCCATGTCGCGATAAGCGCCCTCGAGCGTGGTGCCCAGCGTGACGCGCCATGTCGGGTTGGCCTCAAGGCCCGCGTCCTCAAGCGCTTGACGATAGCCGCGCTCGCGATCCTTAAAGTTGCGGATACGAAGGTCGCCCGCCAGATAGCCGATTTGCTTGTGACCTTTCTCGATAAGGTAGTCCACGGCACGCAGCACCGAATCGGTATTGGCAATGACCACGGCATCGAAGTACTGGCGGTCGCTCCAGCCATCGAGCACAATCAGGTGGGCAGCGGCGTTAGCGAACAGGGCGTAGTCTTCTTCGCCCAGCTCGGTGCCCATCAGCACGATGGCAGCGGACGGATCGGCAATCAGGCCCTCGACCTGCGGGCGCACGGCGTCCAGGTCGCTAAAGTCGAGCGAGACAAAGCTCGTGCTCATGCCGTGGCGACGTGCCTGGCGCTCCACGCCCTCAATAACCGCGGGATGAAAGGTGCTCTCGTCCAGAATGGCGCCCGTCTTGCGCGCGAGCACAAACTGGATGCTCTCGAGCTGCGTCGACTGCTGATAGCCGAGCGACTGCGCGCACTCCAGGATGACCTTGGCGGTCTCCTCGCTCACGCTGCGCTTGCGGTTAAGCGCGTTGGACACGGTCGCAGGCGAAAAACCGGTGATGCGGCTGATCTCGCGAACACTTGCTTTGGCCATTGTTCCCCCTAGTAACGGTCGCGGTCGAGCATCGTGGCCTGACCGCCCCGTGACTCGACAACTAAACGACCGCAAATTCAATCTAAACAGAATAGTAAATGTTTAATAGCTAGTTTAGCCTGTTGTCAAGCGAAGCGACGCGACTATTCCCCCAACGGGCGTATTTACTCGGTAGCTAATCTGGAACGGGGCACAGAAACCGTTTAGCCCAGGACGCGGGCCATGCGCGCCTTAAACTCCACGAGGAAACGTGGGGCGTCCACGGTGAGCGCCACGAGCGCGCTCTTATCCGGATCGGACAGACGGTGCTCGTCGCAGATGGTGCGGCCGCGATACTCGCCCAGCAAGTCAACACGCAGGTTACAGCCGAGCGCACCCACGAGCGTGGGATCAATCGCCACGGCAACCGCCAGCGGATCGTGCAGCGCGCAGCCGCCCAGGTAGGGCGCGTTCATTTCGTACGAACCGATATAGTGCTCGACCATGCTCGCAAAAGCGCAGCCAGCCATAGTGCCCGAGCCCGTCCAGCCGGCAATGTCGCGACGCGTGAGCACCACGCGGTGCGTCACATCCAAGCCCACCATGGTGAGCTTGCGACCTGAACGCAGCACGGCATCGGCCGCCTCGGGATCACTTGCCATATTGGCCTCGGCGCCCGCGCTCACGTTGCCGGGCACGGTAAGCGCACCGCCCATCACGACCACGCGGCCGATGGACATCATCGCCGCCGCATCGCGCTCCAGGGCAAGCGCCAGATTGGTGAGCGGGCCGGTCGCAACGTAGACCAGATCGGGCCCATAGGTACGCGCGGCATCAATCAGGTAATCGACCGCCGCATTGCCATCGGCCGACGTCGCGCCCACCGGCTCGTACGGCGAGGCGGGCACGCTTGCGCCGCCGATGCCGTTCTTGCCGTGGATAAGCGTGGTGGACGCCGGCGGCGTGTAGGGTTCGGTTGCCTTCATGGGACGATCGGCGCCCAGGTACACCGGCACCTCGGGACGACCCAACAGGTCGAGCACCGCCAAGCAGTTGTGCGCCGACTGCTCGACGCGCACGTTGCCAAAGCACGTGGTGATGCCGACGAGCTCCATCTCGGGGCTCGCGATGGCATAGGCAAGCGCCATCGCATCATCCACACCCATATCCAGATCAAGGATCAGCTTCTTGGTTGCCATTGTTCTACTCCGCTTCTCCGTCTACATCCAAACCGTCTAAACCAAACTTGTGCTCGACTTCCGCACGCGTGGGAATTGATTGCTGAGCGCCCAGGCGCGACACCGTCACCGCCGAGGCGCGAGCGCCCGCCGCCATGCACTCAAAGAGCGGCAGGCCCTCCAGACGAGCCGCCGCCAACGCGCCGATAAACGTATCGCCCGCGGCCGTCGTATCGACCACCGCGCTCGAAAGCGCCGGCATGCGCAGCGGCTCACCGCCATCGCCGAGCGTAACCGAGCCGGCGCCGCCCAACGTGATGACCGCAGCCCCGGCGCCCTTGTCGAGCAGCGCATTGAGCGCGGCGACGCAACTCGCATCATCCGTAGGCAGAATGCCCGTCAGCACCTGGCACTCGGTCTCATTGGGGCAGACCAGGTCGACCGCTGGCCACGCTCCTGCCGGCAGGTCGCAGGCGGGCGCCGGGTTAAAGATCGTATAGAACCCCAGCTCGTGAGCGCAAGAGAGCGCCGCGGCCGTTGCCATCAGATCGCATTCGCCCTGGGCGATAAAGACGCCGCCAGCAGCCGGGGCAATCTCGCTGGCATCGCCGTCAAGCTCGTCGGCCACCAAACGCCCCAGTGCGCGGGCAACGTCCTCGCCCGCAAGCGCATGGTTGGCGCCCGGCGACAGCACGATGCGGTTGTCGCTCTCGCAGCGAATGATAGTCGCGGTACCGGTCTCCACGTCATCGCGACGCGCCACAAACTCAACGCCCACGCCGGCATCCTGGAGCCCTGTCACAAGCGCATCGCCAAAGGTATCGCGCCCAACAGCGCCGATCATGCACGTGCGCGCACCCATGCGCGCAGCGGCAACGGCCTGATTGGCTCCCTTACCGCCGGCGTTGGTGATAAAACCGCTGCCATCGACCGTCTCGCCCGCGCGCGGCATGCGCTCGCACGCCACCGAAAGGTCCATGTTCATGCTGCCGAACACCGCAACGATGCTGTGATCCGCCATGGAAACCTCCTCGCCTTCAGGCTTTGCGCCCACCGTCGACCAACGATTGTGCACTCTCGCACCCCCTATAACTTTAGTCCACTTTGATGTGGACGCGCGCTTGAGCTTGCGCCAGCAGCAAGCATTCACAGGGGCAGGCAGCTACAATGAATACGTGCTGATTATTCTCGTCATTGGATGATGTTTTATGGAACAATTCTCGCAATCGGGCTCGCGCGGCCGACGCCGCACGGGCAACGAGCCGGCGCCGCACGAACGCGTGAAGGGCGAGCGCCGTGCCAACGAGCCGCGACGCACCGCGAGCCCCCATCGCGCTTCTGCCAACAACGCGGGCCGCGCCAACACTCCCGCCGCGGAGCAGACGCCTGCTCGCCCCAAGTCCCGCTACATCCCTGCGCTCGACGGCCTGCGCACGCTTGCCGTCGTCGCGGTGGTGCTCTATCACCTCAACCTCACGTGGGCTCAGGGCGGCCTGCTTGGCGTCACGATCTTCTTTGTGCTTTCGGGCTATCTGATCACGCGCTTGCTGCTCAACGAAGTCGCTAAGACCGGCCGCATCGACCTTAAGAGCTTCTGGATTCGCCGCATCCGTCGCCTGGTCCCCGCCGTGGTAACGGTAGTGTTCGTGACCTGCGCGCTGTGCACCATCTTTAACCACGTGATGCTCACCAAGATGCGCCCCGACATCCTGCCGTCGCTGCTGTTCTTCAACAACTGGTGGCAGATTGCCCAAAACGTCTCGTACTTCAATGCTCTGGGCGACCCCTCGCCGCTCACGCACTTTTGGTCGCTCGCCATCGAAGAACAGTTCTATCTGATTTGGCCGCCACTGCTGTTTGCCATGGTATCCATGCATGTGAGCAAACCCAACACGCGCCGCGTGGTTCTGGGCCTTGCCGCGGTATCTGCCCTAGCCATGATGGTGCTTTACAACCCTGCCGCCGACCCCAGCCGCGTGTACTACGGCACCGACACCCGCGTGTTCTCGCTGCTGCTGGGCGCCTGGATGGCCTTTATCCCCGATCGCGATCTGGCGCCGGTGCGTCTCGCTCGTCGTTTGGGGCTCAATCGCCTGGCTGGCGCCGCCAAGCACGGCAAGAACGCCGAGGGCAAGCCTGGCGAGAAGGCCGACGAATCAGCCGAGACCGCCCCGGCACAACCGAGCGCCCTCGTGCGCTTTTGGTCCTCGCCCGCATCCATCGATGTGCTGGGCGTCGTGGGTCTGGTTGGCCTTGCCGCCATGGTCGCGCTCACCAACGGCTACACTGCGTTCCAGTATCGCGGAGGCACGCTGCTGTGCTCAATCCTCACGCTCATGGTTATTGCCGCCTGCGTGCAGCCCCAGGGAATGGTTGCCCGCGCGCTGTCCGCCGAGCTGCTCGTGTGGATTGGCAAGCGCTCGTACAGCATCTACCTGTGGCACTATCCGCTGCTGTTGCTCATGAACCCGGTCGCCAACATCAACGATACGCCCTGGTGGCAATACATTTTGCAGGTGCTGCTGGTGGTCGCCGTAGCCGAGTGCTCCTATCGCTTTATCGAAACGCCGTTTAGGAAGGGCGCCTTCGGCCGCACCGTCGCCGAGTTCCGCGATGGCACCACAAAGCCCGCCAACTGGGCACGCGCGCACGTCCCTGTCTGCGCAACCTGCGCTGTCGTGTTGGTCGTTGCACTGGGCGGCCTGATCTTTGTGCCCGAGACGTCTGCACTGAGCGGCGAGGGCGCCGAAGTCCTCAACAAGGAAGCCAAAAACACCGCGCCCACCGACCAGCAGGCGGCCGACGGCACCGACAAGGACAATGACGGCTTCCCCGATGGCTCCTACGATCTGCTTATGATCGGCGACTCCGTGTCGCTGCGTGCCGTGGACACCTTTGACGGCGTGTTCCCGCACAGCCATATCGATGCCGAAAAGGGCCGCCAGTTTGATGCGGGGCGCGCGACATTTGAGGGCTATATCCAGCAGAACCTTGCCGGCAAGATCGTGGTCTTTGCCCTGGGCACCAACGGTTTGGTAACCGACGACCAGATCGACGCCATCATGGCCGATGCAGGAGATAAGCGTATTGTGGTATTTGTGAACACGCGCAGCCCGCAGCCGTGGGTTGGCTCTACCAACCAGGCCATCGCCAACGCCGCTACGCGCTACAAGAACGTACGCGTTATCGACTGGTACGGATACAGTGCCAACCGCAACGACCTGTTCGATGGCGATGGCACGCACCTATCGACCACTGGCGTGACTGAGTACCTCAACTTGATCCACGATGCCGTCAAGAAGGACCTGCCCGTGCATCCCGAGGATCACGTCAACGATCCGCAGCCGGCGGCCGTCAAGTCTGCCACCGACGCGCTCGTCAATGCGCTCGCCCTCAAGCCGCACAAGCTGGGCACCGACAAGTAACCTGCAGCGCAAACTTCCCACATCCGGAGGGGGTGCCTGCCGTGGCAGGCACCCCCTCCGGCAGTTAGGGACGTTCCTTATGTGCCGGCACCCAGGGACACTCCTGGCACAGCCGAGGAACGCCCTCCTTGCGACCGAATTCTGGGCGCCTCGCCACCCCGAACGTTGTTTCCAAGCCCACACCCGCAGCAAACAACCCAAAATCACTCTTTTCGAGCCGACTCCAAGAGGTCGTGGACAAAAAGTGGCAAATATGAGTACTGTTACCATTTTAGTAGCAGGCAAAACCACCCAAAATGACGTCCGAGCGGCCCCTACAACCCCCTAAAGCAGCCAACCTGACTGGTTTAAGGCATATTGGAGCCGATTTTAATGAACATACTATAGGTTATGTTCATTATCTTCTTGGATGTAAATGCTATTCACTTAACAACAGTACTCATATTTGGCATTTTTTGTCCACTGCCATATAACTAACGCCCTATAGCAGGCAAAATGCAGGCCGCAGCCCATGGCAGCGGCCTGTTTGGAGTCCAAAAGAGGCGCTAAGCGCTGTAGCCCATCGCCTGCAGGACAAACATGACGACCGTCAGCACCGTAATCACGGCGATAGTCGCCCACGTGAGCACGTTCCACACGCGGCCGTTGCGGTTGGCACCCATAATGTGACGGTCGGCGGCGATAACCACCTGGAACACCAGAACCACGGGCAGTAGCACGCCATTGATGACCTGCGAGGTCATCATAATCTGGAACAGATCGACACCGGGCATAAGCACCAGCACGGCAGAAATACCGATGATGGCAGTAATGATGCCGCGATAGACCGGGGCCTCGTCCCAGCTGCGGTCGGCACCGCGCTCCCAGCCAAATGCCTCGCAGATAGCGCTCGACGTAACGCCCGGCAGCACGCAGGCAGCCAAGAAGCTCGCCGCGACCAGGCCCGAGGCAAACAGTACCGTAGACCACTGACCCGCAATAGGCTCCAGCGCGCGGGCAGCATCGGCAGCATCGCTAATCTGAATACCCGCCGGGAACAACACCGTGCCGGTCGTGATGATAATAAAGCCGGCAATGATATCGGCAGCGATCGAGCCGCTCACGGTATCAATACGCTGCAGCACGATGTCGTCCTCGCCCGCGTTCTTATCGACCACGTTGTTCTGCGCCAAGAAAATCATCCACGGCGCGATGGTGGTACCGATCGTTGCGACCACGAGCGACACGTAGCTGGGGTCATTTTGAATGTTAGGCACGACCAGGTCGACCGCGACCTCACCCCAGTTGGGGCCAGCCATAAACGCGGCGACGATATAGGTCACGAACACACAGCTCACCAGCAGCAGAATCTTCTCGATGCGCTGGAAACTACCCGACATGGTAAGCATCCACACCAGCAGCGCCACGAGCGGCACCGAAATGCTCGCCGGCACGCCAAAGAGAGCAAGACCGCTGGCGATGCCCGCAAACTCCGAAATGGTCACCGCCGTGTTGGCGATCAACAGCGCCGTCATAGCAAGTACGCTCTTGCGCACGCCAAAGCGCTCGCGAATGAGCGATGCCAGGCCCTTACCCGTGACGCAGCCGCAGCGCGCCGCGGTCTCCTGCGTCACGATGAGCAGCACAGTCATGACGGGAAGCATCCAGAGCATCTTGTAGCCATAGCTGGCGCCCGCGCTGGAATACGTTGCAATGCCGCCGGCGTCATTGCCCGAAAGCGCCGCCAGCAGACCGGGACCCATAGCGCCAAAGATGGCCGCGATGGTCAGCTTTTGCTTGGTGCCCGACTTTTGCTTGGTATTTTGCACGCGACCACCTAACCCATGACTGACATGGCGAGCAGCACCGCGGCGATGCAATACGCCACACACGAGATCATGACGGCAATGACGTTCATGGCGGTGCCCGACGTGTTGAGGTCATGCTCGTCACGCCAGAACAGCACCATCAGGTAAATCACGGCGCTCATGTTGCCAATCAGGCAGACGATGGCCGCAATGTTAAAGCAGCCGGTAAAGAGCTGTTCCTCAAACATGGGCGCGTCGGGGAACGCGGCGGTGCGCACCAGCTGGGCGCACAGGTAGGTCACGAGCGACAGGATCAGGCCCATGCCCGTGCTCTGGAAGAAGAACCCCAGATACGGCTTGGGCTCGTCATCGTGACCGTCATACTCCAGGAAGTAGTTCTTGACGAACGACACCATGCGCGAGGCCGCCAGCAGCACGAGCGGCATGGCGCACATGGGGAACACCACCAGATGCGCGGAGCCGAGCGCCGTCCCCAGCACCGTTGCCATGATGCACGAGGCAATGCCCCACACGACAACCCAGTACTGGCGATGCACGAACCAGCTGAGCACATTCGTCGAGTCGTCGGACGCGCTATCGCCCGATCCGACACCGGCGATCTGCAGGTCCTCCTGATGCTCCTCGGCGATAACGTCCATGGCGTCGTCGAAGGTTACGATACCCAGGATATGACGGTTCTCGTCGCAGACAGGGATGGCAACCAGGTCGTACTTGGTCATCTCGTCCGTTACGTCTTCCTGGTCCTCGTCGGGCGACACATAGACCAGGTCGCGATAGGCCAGCTGACCCAGCGTGGCGTCGCGGTCGGCTACGATCAGCGTGCGCAGCGAAAGCACGCCGGTCAGCATGCCGCTCGGATCCTCGGTATAGACGTAGTAGACGCTCTCGAAATCCTCGTCGAGCTCGCGAATCGCCTCGATGGCGTCGCCGACCGTTGCCGTGGCGGGCAGGGAAACAAACTCCGAGGTCATGATGCGGCCGGCGGTGTTGTCCTCATACCCCAGCAGGTTACGAATCGCCTTCTCCTCCTTGACGCCCATCAGGCGCAGGAGCTTCTCGGCCTTCTCGTAATCGAGCTCGTCGATCAGATCGGCGGCGTCGTCCGGGTCCATCATGGCCAGCATCGACGATGCGTCCGTGTCGGACAGGCCCTCGAGCATCTCGGTCATAAGCTCGTCGTCATCGAACTCCGAGATGGCCTCGGCGGCCTGGGCAGTATCGAGCTGCGCAAACACCTGCGCACGTAGGCGCGGGTCGAGCTGCTCGATAATGTCGGCGATGTCGGCAGGGTGCAGCTCACCGAGCGTCTTGTGCGACACCGAGAGTTGAATGTTCTTGGTCGAGCGGTCGAGCAGGTCCATGTAGGACCAAGCGATGATGTCCTCACTGAGCGGCTTGCCCAGGTGCTTCATAAAGCCTTCGACGATATGCTCGAGCGCGGGGCTGATGGCGCGTAGCAGACCGCGGGCACCGACCTCGGCGCCCAGCAGGCGCAGCTGGTTTTCGCCCGACATGGAAAACTTGATGTCGTTTACGCGCACGACCTTCATGCCCTGCGTGTCGACAATCTGCTTGTTGAGCACGTCGCGGGCAAGCAGAAGTTCGGTCGGCTGCAGGTACGAAAAACGGATTTCGGTGGCCGACGTCTTAAGGTGTACACCCGTCTCGTCGATACGGTCGACCCATTTGCGCCAGCTGATCATAAATGGCGTCTTGCCGGGTCCGCGGAACGCGAGCGACGTCACGTGCGGAAAAACTTCGCCGGTAGCAATGCCAAAATCGTTGACCACGCCGAGCTTTTCGCCGTCGACGTCCAAGACCGGCAATTTGAGCATCTCACTCAGATAATTCAATGGTGCTCCCCATCATTATTCCTCCGGACGCGGCCGCGCGTGCGGCGTCCGGGGGCTTCTGGATATGTATACGCATGCGCGGGCGGCACGCCGCTCGACGCTTACACCCCGTGCATGCGCAAAAAGCACCTGCATGGGGTCATCGACTGTATGGTCGAGGTTTGGATTTCACCTGTAACCTTTCTCTTGACCCTCATTAACCGCAGTAACTATAGCATCAGCATCGCCCTGCGGCATCGAATTTATGCGCTGCACATCGCAGGCATACCAAACGCTGACGCATCCGTGACATAGTCATTGGGTACGTTCTTAAATGACTACCCAATGACTACTCTGTGGTGTCGTCGTCCTCGGCAAGTTGGGGGAACACGGCGTCCTTGGGCATGGTGACCTTCGTCAGCGAGGTGAGCTTTTTGCTCAGCGACGTGTCCGTCTTGACCAGGTCGCTGAGCGTCACGATCTTGTAGCCGTCGGCAATGAGGCCGTCGATAATTTGCGGCAGCGCCTCGAGCGTCTGCTCGGCGCATTCGTCTCTATCGGTGAGCAGCACGATATTGCCCGGCGTCACCGAATCGAGCACCGTCGAGACCTGTTCGTCGGCACCGTTTAGCAGCCAGTCGCCCGAGTCAATATTCCACGAGACCACGGCGGAGACCAGGTCCATCGCATCAATCCAGTTTTGCTCGTCAAAGGCAGCGTAGGGAGCACGCAGCAGCATCGTCTTCACGCCGGTCGCCGACTTAATCGCATCGGTGCCTTTCGTGATCTGTTCGCGTACCGCCTCACGGTCCTGACCCTTGAGCGAATCGTCGCTGTAGCTGTTGGATCCGATCTCGCACCCGGCATCGACAATCGCCTTGGCCGTGGCAGGCGAGGCCTCGGCCGCATCGCCCGAAAGGAAGAACGTCGCGGTGACGCCCTTTTCCTTGAGCACCTGCAAGATCTGCTTGGTAGCGCCGCTCGGACCCTCGTCAAACGTCAGCGCCACGTACTTTTTGTTGCCCTTGGGCGCCACGCTGGCGCACGCAACGACGCAATCGGTGGCGGGCACAACCTCGCCGCGGTCTTGCGTCTTGCCCGACTGCTCACCAACCCACACCTCGGAGCGGCCCTGGACACCCCACGTCTGCACATACTCGATAGCGCCCGTACCCTCGACCTTGAGCCTGGGCTCGATAACCGTAGCCTGAACCTCGTGCTTCTCGTAGGTGTTACGGCCATCCTTGACCGTCACCTTCTCGCCGCCCTCAAGCTCGCGGCTGTCCCATTTGCCCTGCTTCACGCGCTTGCCGTCGACCTTCACCGACAGCTTTTCGCCCCCATGGCGCTTGAGCACGCTGTCATCGACGGCCAGCAGGTCGCCTGCGTCGTAGGTGTCAGTCAACTCCTGGTCGTCGATGAGATTCTGCAGCGTAGAGCCCACGCGCACCGCGGTCTTCTGGCCGTTAAGTTCCACGTCCACACTGCGGTTGACGTAGCCCACGACGGCAGCGATAAACAGCACGAGCGCACAGCCCACGGCAATGAGCGCATAGGGCAGGCGAGACGAACGACGGGGCGTACGGCTGTTGCCGATGCGAGCGCTGCGGTCGCTAAAGCCGCGGCTATGGTTGAGATACATCGCGCCGGGCTTACGGTGACGCTTGCGCTGACCGCTGGGCAGCTGCCCCAGATCGCGGCGCGCCGTCGGATGCGCACCCGAACGCCCGTTTAAGTTGGATCCGTTTTGGCGCATGTGCCCTCCCCCATAAACACAGCAAGCCGGAGCAACAGGTCTCCGGCTTGCCTCCCATCATTTGGTACGTCGCTATTTTGTAGCTTTTGACGAGCCTCCGCTCGCCTTTTGGTATTCGTCCTTAAAGGCCTTGAACATGCCGCGCGTCTTGCCGAGCTGCTTGCCCAGTGCGCGACTGCCTTTGTCCACGGCAACCGATCCCTTGTCATCGAGCACCTTGGCGCCCTTCTTGACCTTATCGCCCACCACGACGCTTGCCTCGGCAGCCTTTGCGGCGGCGCCGCCCGAATACCCGAGCGACTTGACCTCGTCCGAAACAATCATCGCGCCGTCCGCATAGCCGCGCAGCATCGTCGGCGGCACCTGCGTGTCACCAACCAAAACACTCGAAGCAGCACCGGCGGTCACATAGAATGCCTGCACGATGCCCGAGCGTGGCTTGAACTCAACGTCCGAGCAATAGCCCACGACGTCGCCTGATTCCGTGCGCACGTCCATACCGACCCAGATGATGCAATCGTCCAGGTTGATGTCGAGACGCTTGGCCGCAGCGGCATCGTAGGTGCCCTTGACGTCGTCAACCGCGATGGCACCCTCGTAGACACCAATGGCGTCGAGCGCTACGAACCGGTCGGGACGCTCGATCATGCCCGCGATATCGGACTGGCGGACCATAAAGCCGACCACGCGCGTACCGCCCGGGGTAAAGACCGGAAAGTGAATCTTTCCGAGCTTTTTAGGGCTGCGCGGCGTGCCGTCCTTTTTGGTGCGCTTGTCCTCGGTAGGCTTGCGATAGATCTTGGCGCCGACAAAATCCCCGGCGCGCATTATGCCTCGGTCGAGGGTTCCGCAGCCTCGGTATCAGCCTCGACGGCGTTCTCGACCACGACGTCGGCGGCAGGCGTCACGTTGCCGCCCGAAATGGCGTCGTTGAGCTGCTCGCGCAGCTGGTCCATGCGCTCGCGGGCCAGGTCGACCTTGGCGCGCAGGTCGTCGGTCTTGGCGTCGACCATCGGGCCAAAGTCATTCACCGCAGCACGGGCCTCCTCGGCGCTGTGCTCGTAGGTGTCGCGCATATTGTCCCAGGCGTCGTTGGCGATATCGGCAGCCATGGCGCGGGTCTCGGCGCCCGAGCGCGGGGCCAGAGCAACGCCGACAATAGCGCCGGCAGCGGCACCAAAAAGTGCGCCGGAGACAAAGCTGAAAGTCTTACCCATGATCATTCCTCTCCTGCGGGCACGTCGGTGCCCACCGTTTGAATGCTGTCCATTATACCCGCAGCGCATCACTTGCCGCTCCGCTCATCTGCGTACGGCAAAGGCGCAGGTACGTGATGGTGATAAACGCGTAGGCCTACTCTTGGGGCATAGCCGGCATGGCCACCGTGGCACCCGGGTCCTCGCCGGCGCCGTCCACGAGCGGCAGGCCGCCCTCATGCGCAGGTCCTGCCGGAACCGTCGCAGCACCGCCAAAGACGGCAGCGGAGGCCTCGTGGTTCTCGGCAACCGCGCCCTCGGTATCAATCGCCACCTGGGGCTCGTCGTCAAAGTTGGGGACGCCCTGGGGCTCGGCGGGAACGGGCTCGGCAGTCGCATCGGCAACGAGCTCGGCGTCGACCGGCACATCGCCCTCGTCAGCGCCCTCGTCCTCGGCAGCATCTTCGCCGTTCGCAGCGGCGACGGCCTCGTGAGGATCCTTGCCCTCGGCCTCGGCACGCATGCCCAGCACCAGGTTGCGCAGACCCGCGACCGTGCCTTCCACGTCGGGGGCAGGCTGGTCGGCGTGCAGGTACGCCCAGTCCATCATAAAGGTGGCCGAAGACAGCGCGCCGATGGCCAGCGCATCGTCGGGGCACGAAAGCTCAACCTCAAAGACGCGCTCGTCGTGCTCGCTTACGCGCGTGCGGCCGCACGAGATGCTACCGGCAAGACCGGTCTCGTTCATGAGCTCAACCGTCACGTGCTCCAGCAGGTGGCAGAGCTCGGTCTGGCCCATGCAGTCCTGGAACTCGCGACCGGAATCGCCCAGGCACAGGTGCTTGGCAATCGCCGGCACCAGGTAATACACGCGCGCCGTGGCCTCGATATCCTCCGAGGTCATGAGCGGCATGCCGGGGTTCACCAGCACATGCGCGCAGATCTTGTCCTCGCTGACGGTGACCTTAAGGATGTTGAACAGGCCTGCCATAACTCTCCCCCTACTCTTCCTTGTCCTACTCGTCGCCGTCGTGCGGATCCACAGAGCCC
>CABUTR010000012.1 GCA_902494555.1 uncultured Collinsella sp. | reverse complement strand
TCGCCCTTGCCGAAGGTGCCGGAGACGGGCTCGCCGTCCCCGTCGGTCAGCGCGACCGTGAAGCCGAACTCGCGCTGGCTGTCGCCGCCGACGACCGTCTTCTTGACGGTGAGGCTGCCGGTCTTGGCGGTGTTGGTAAAGACCGCCGCCTCGACCGTGCGCTCAGCAGCGTCGCCCGCATCGTCGGTCAGCTGTGCAATCTTGGTCTTGGCAAACAGCTTACCGGCGCCATCGTCGGCCACCGTGACGGTGGCACGATAGGTGGCCTTCGAGAAGATGAGCGACGTCTCGTCACCCGACGGCTCGGTAATCACATAGGTATAGGTACCGGGCTTGGTGTACTCGATGGTACCGAAGTTGCCGACCTGGGCATCCTTGTGCAACTCAATCGTCGACACGCCCTCCTTGGCGCCCTTGGGCATGGGTGCCTCACCCTGGGCAGTCAGCATCATGGTAAAGGCATCCGCCTTAGTCCAGTTGCGACCGGAGATCTTCTTTTGAACCTTAAAAGCGTTCTCCACCTTTGTGGACTCCACGCTGTAGACGTTAGTGAAGCCCACCTTCGTCGCCTGTCCGACGGTACCCTTCTGGGGGTTCGCCTTATCGACAACCGCAAAGCCGTCCTCGCTCGTCATGAGCTCACCCTTGGAGTCGAGCTCCTGCACCTCGTAGTGCGCACCTATGGGCAAGGTAACCGTGACGGAGCCGCCGGCCTTAAGCGCGATGGTGTCACCGCTCTTGATCTGTCCGCTTACATAAGTGCCGTTGGTGCCATCGGGGCGACCGGCGTACGCAAAGGTGCCGGCCAGAGGCGTTGTGCCATCGGCCTGGTAGAGCAGCACCTTAAAGGTAAATGCCTTGTTGGGCGCGGTGATGCCTTCGGCGGCCGTGACCGTCTTGCTCAACGTCAGGCGCCCGTCAGAAACCTGATCGGTGGTGGTGTTGGTCTTGACGGCAGGGTTGTTGCCGACCGCCACCGACGCCTGATTGGAGATGTCGCCCGAAGCGCCACCGCTCTTAAACGCGTCCTCGGTCACGCGAACCTTAAACTGAACCGTGCCCTCCTTGCCTGCGGGAACGTCCTTCAACGTCCAGGTAAGGTTGCCGTCATTGCCCTTGGAGCCGGCATCCTTATGGTCGCCGGCGAACTCCACGAACTCGGTTCCCGCGGGAACGGCATCGGTGATCGTTACCGTGGCAGACGCGCCCTCGGTGTTCTTGTAGCCGATGGTGTAGGTGAGTTCGTCGCCCAGCGCCACGCCCGACCCATTCGAATCCTGGACATCGCTCTCGGACTTCTTGGGTACGAAGTTCGTCGTGGCGCCGGTATAACTCTTGCTCTTGTCGCCGACCTTAACGGTGGCAGTATTGTTGATGGTGCCAACAGCGCCTTGGGCACCCTTCACGGCGTCCTCGGTAATCTTGACGTGCACGCGCACCGAACCGTGGCTGCCCGCAGGCTGCTCACCCAGGTTCCAGGTGAGCAACTGACCGCTCGCGGCGCCCTTATCGGCATACTCGCCCTCAAAGGCCTCGAACACGACGCCCGTGGGCAGCTCGTCGGTCACGGTCACGTTGGCCGAAACCAGATTACCGGCGGCGTCGGCCTCGGTATTGGCCCAGTTGATGGTATAGGCGTAGGAGTCGCCCACAGAAAGCAACTGCCCGTCGATGTCCACATCGGGCTTCGCGACCGTGCCAATCGTCTTGACCTTATCACGCGTGTTGTGGAAGACGATCTTACCCTTCTCGGTACCATCGCGATAGGTCACCTTGGACGTCAGATTGCCGTCGTTGTGGTCGGTCACCTCGAGCAGCACTCGGCACGTCGCAGACGTATCCACGGGACGCACACCCTCGGGCAGGTTGGCCATGCGCTCCTTTGCCACCAGGTTAAAGCTGTAGGTGGTGGTGTGGTCGGCATTGTGACGCTTGGTGGCAATGCCATCGTTGACGGCGCCGGCGAGGTCAATCGTCTGCTCATGAGTTCCGCTGGTAGCATCGCCAAGCTTAAAGTTAACCTTACCAAAGTCGACCGTAGCGGTACCGTCCTCGTCCGCCCGAGTCGTGCCCTCATCCATCTTTTCGAGCGAGCCGTCGGCCTTCTCGGCATACAGGTCAAACGTATACTGGCCAGTCTCGATCTTGTCGCCGGAGTCCATCACCTTCTCGGCAGTAAGACCGTCGAATGTTCCGGTCGCAGCGTAGCTGTTGGTAAAGAACACCTGAGCCTTGGCGGTACCGCTCTCGGAGCTGAAGATCTTTTTCTCGTGGGGCTCTTCAGCTTCATTGGCGTCATAGTGCTTGGCCGTGGTCACGGTATAGAGCGAACCATCGCGGCGATTATTAACCGCAATCTCTACCATCCAATAGGTGGAGTCGTATGTATAGCCGCCCTTGCCGCCGCCATTCTCGACAACCTTGTAAGTAAACGTCTTACCCGCATCTTCCGTCGCAAAGGTCAGGCCACCCAAAATGCCGGTATGGGACGTGCCATCGGCCTGCGGCTCATCGTTTGTCACGGTGAGCTTGCCCTCATCTGCGCGCAGCAGCTTGTTGAGCTTATCGGTCGAGGCGGCGTCTTCGCCCGTTACCGTAAAGCCAAACATGCCGGCATGCAGGTCGTGCCCGTTGAGCGTCTTGACGATCTCCAGACCGCCCTGGAGCTCGTAGCTCGTCGAGGTGCGATACCTATTGGTGAAGATGAAGCCTTCCGAGCCGGTCGCGCCATCGGCGCGGGCCACAAGCTTGCCGCCCTCATCGGTTGCGGTAATGGTCAAGGTATAGATGTGCGCGTCATACGTCCACTCGCCGAGGCCGCCATTCGGGGCCAGCTCGTTAATAGCAAACTTATACGTGCCCGGCTTGTTAAAGGTGAGCTTCGAGAAGTCGAGCTTATAGTGCTCCCCGTCCTTGAGGGCCGCCGTCGTTTGCTTCTCCTCAGCGTAGCCGTTCTCCGCGCTCATCGAAGAGCCGGTGATGAGCTTGCCATCGATGGCAGTCTTAGTAGCATCGTCAGCCGCGGTCATAGCAAAGGTGAACTTGCCCGGAGCATCGGCACCGGCAACCACCTTCGTCACGGACGGGGTGTAGGTTGCCGCCTCGGTGACCGTATAGGTGTTCTTGAATTTGACCGTCGCGACACCGGTGGACGTTGCACCCGACGGATAGATCCACTGGCCCTCGAGCTCGTCCTTGCCATCGACCTGCTTGCTTACCGCTGTCGTGACTCTAAGCGTACCGTCGCCGTTATCCGCTACGACGGCCCTAACCGTATGGATCGTCTTGTCGTACGTATAGCCCGTCGCCTTGTCGTCAATCTCACTCACCGTATAGGTGAACGTCTTGCCGGCATCATCCTGAGTGAAGGTCAACCCACCCGCAGGTATCAAACTCACGGTCTTGGGGGCGTCGGCCTCGACATTTGCGGTCTCAAAGACTTTGCCGTCCGTGGAAATGCCAACCTTGCTGGCAGATGTCTCGTCAGCAGGCTTGACGATATAACGGAACGTGCTCTTAGGCGAGCCAAAAATGGTCGCATCCTTGGGATACGTCAACGTCTTCTCGATCTGCAAACCGCCAGCGGCGCCATAGTCGAGGCTTGCCGTGTAACGGTTCACAAACGAGACAGTAGGCGTCGTAGCGCCGGCCTCACTTGCATCGTACTGCTGCACGTAAGTATTCGAATCTTGCTTGAGCTGGACGATCTTTTCGTCCGTCAGCGCGCTCGCGTCGGCACCGTCGCCCAGCAGTTCCGTCACACCCGCGCCCTTGAGCACGGTCGTCACGGCGTAGAGCTTAGCGGGGTCGTCCTTGCGTGCTAGAACCTTGACGAGCACAATAGCGTCACCAGTGTAGCCGGTGTCATAGGCGTAGCCGGCAGCCGCAGGCTGGTTCTCGCGGATGCGATAGGCAAACGTATGGCCCAGATCCTGCTCCGTGAGTGTACGAGCAAAGAGCTTCTCTTGCCCGCTTGCGCCCACCACGGCACCGGACACGCCGGCCCCCGCAGCCTTATTGGACAGGCTAGCCTCGGCGCCGTCGACCGACGTCTGAACGCCGTTGTACCAAAGGCCCGTCACGGCAAAGGTAAACTGGCCCGCGGCAGAAGCGCGACCCTCAAGGGTCTTGCTGACCGTCACGCCATCAAAGGTGCCCGACGCATGGTATGCGTTGGTAAAGGCGGCCTTGTCAGCTACGGCCTTGTCCGCATCGGAGGCGCCGGTGTTGGCGTAGGTCACGCTCGACACGCGCAGCTTGCCCGTGTGGTTGCCCGACTCGTCCAGATCGGTCACCACGACGGTCGCGCGTGCGGTGTGCTTGTCCATGGACATGCCCGCCTGGCCATCCTGCGCAGCTTTCTCGGTGATGTTGAAGCTAAAGGTGCCTGCGCGGTTGAACGTCACGGTAGGGGCGGCTTCGGTGCCAAAGGCGAACGAGGCCACGCGCCCCGTCGCGGGCGCACTGGCGACAGCCCGGTTGACGCCGATGGCAACAGCCCCATCCGTTACCGCCTGCTTTGTGGTCTTGCCCAAACCGGTCGCACCGGCATCGTCCGTAGCGGCAGCAAGGTTAAAGGCATAGCTCTCGCCCTGATTCCAGTCACGACCGCTCACGGTCTTTTGGCCCTGCAGGGTCACGCTCGTGGGCTCCACGCTATATATATTGGTAAAGGAGGGCGTGACATTCTCGTCCAGCTGCTTTACCGAGTTGTTTTCTGCGGCCTTGTAGTACTCGACCGAGGTCTGGATGCCGGCACCCTTCTTGTCGTTGCGCACCACGGCGTAATAGACCGATCCATCGTAGGTCATGCCCGTAACGCTGCCGCGATTCTCGGCGAACTTGTAAACGTAGGCGCGTCCCGCATCCGCCTTGGCGGTATAGGAGATTTCTGGCCACGTCACCGTGCCGTCGGCGTTGTTGCCCACGGTTGCGATGTTGCCCTCGGCGCCCTGGGGCATGGGAGCCTTGATGCTCGTGTCGACCTTATCGGGATCGAACGCTGCATTGTCGTCCGCATAGCCGCCCACACGCTCGAGTTTAAAGCTAAAGGCGTTCTGGGAAAGCGGGAAACTCCCGGCGTTGTCGGTCAGGTTCTTTTGGGCATGGATGATGATGCTATGTTCGTGCGTATCGTAACGGTTGGTGAAGGTTGCGATCTTATCGGCAACCTCTGCGGTAGCCGGTTTGCCCGCGTCGTCACGCACCTGCTTCACCTTTACGCTCTTAACGACCAGTGCACCGGCGTGGTTATCATCCACCTTGACCGTCGCGGTATAGACAGCAGCGGAGTAGCTTATTCCATCCGCCTTGGCATTGGAGCCGGGAATATCCTCCGAGATGGTATAGGCGTAGGTACCCGGCTTGGTATAGGTAATATCGCCAAACGTCGCCGGCTGGTCGTTGGTGAGCTCAACCGTAGCCACCTTGCTCTTGGCGCCGCTGGGCATGGGGACGCCGTCGTCGGCTGTAAGCTGCACGGTAAAGGTATCGCCATCGGCCCAATTGCGGCCCTCGAGCACCTTCTTGGCGCTTAGGCCATTCTTTACGGGGCTGACACTGTATTTGTTGATGAACTCGAGCGTGTTGCTCGCGGGAATCTTTCCGTCCACGAGCGCAGCGATTGAACCCGTTATGGTGTTGCCGGTTCCCGACTGCTTCTCGCCGCCGACCATGCGTCTCACGAGGCTAAAGCCAGCCGGAAGCACCGACTCGTCGGCAGAGCCGGTTACGGCGTTGACGATGCTCGCCAGCACATTGCCACTGGACATCTCGCCCTTGGTGGTGAGCTCGCTCACACTGTAGTTGTCACCCTTCTTGAGGTCGTATACGCGAATGGTCTCGCCGGCCTTGATGGAATGGGTGTCGCCGTTCTTGAGCCTAAAGGAATTGCCCACAGCGTTGCCGCTCGCATCGAACACATGCGCCTCGTAGCCCTCCTGGGACTCCGGCAGGGTGAACTTAAACGTAAAGGTCAGATCGTTGTCGTCCGCATCCTTGGTGGGCGCAGTAAGACCAGCATCCGCCGTCACGGTCTTAGTCACTTGCAGGCGTGCCACGCGACGATCGGTATACTGCACGGCCGTTGCCGTGGTAAAGAGATGGTTGAGCTGAAGCGTGCCCAGATTAGTACGAGTCTTGGAGGCATCGTCTATATATGCTGAATCGTCTTCTTGATAAAGAGCCATGCGGTTTACGCCCGTATCGGCAAAGATCGTCGCCAGCTGACCGTCGCGATCGCCACCATCCTCGACATAGCGCAGAATGGTCTTGGTGCCCTGCGCCGTCTTGTCATAGCGCATATGCATCAAGTTGCCCGCAAGAGAAGGCGTCACGCCTTGGGCTGTGCACGTCTGGCCCCATGTCAGGTTTCCGTTGGCGTCAACGGCCGCACTCTGCAGCTTGCCCTTGATGTGCGTAAGCGTATTGTCAATCGAGTCGGGGGAGCCAAACTGCGCCAGGGAGGCGATCAGCGAACCCGGGCCGCTCATGCTGAGCACGCCATCGTTCTCTTCGCCGGCGTCCACATATACGCCCGAGTCGTCCACGATTACCTTGGTGATGGTGTTGTTGATCTCATGGCCATCTGGACTTACAGACTCACGCAGGTAGTACGTACCCTTGATAAGGGGCGCATGCTTCGCCGAATCGAGCGGGAAGCATGCAGCACCCTTAATGTCATACGGATAGGTCATGCCGTTTGCCTGCACGGTGTCATACGGCTCGGCGCCCGATTTAATGGCATACGTTCTAGGACTATCGCCGGTAACGTCCTTGGCCTGGTACAGCTCAAACGTTGCGCCGTTCACGGGCTTGCCCAGGTCGTCGACCTTCTGCACAAACAGACGGTTCTGAACGTTGGTGAGGTGGATCACCGTAGAGAACTGCCTGTTTATCGTTTGATATTTGACCATAGAGGTGTTGCCGATGGTTGCCCCCGCCAGAGACGATGCCGTGGTGTGATACACCGCCACGGTATATTCCGCCTTCGGCTTGTCTTCATCTTGCAGCATGGCGGCGTACGTCTCGATATCGCCAGGCAGCGACCTAACCGTTACCTCGTAGTCGCCCTTGGTGTTGACGCCAAAGACGCTCGTGTCCGCCGATTTGGCAGCCTCGACGGCGCCAGGGATGCCATGTGCGGAGCACAGCATGTAGCCATCGAGCGGATTGCCCGTGACTGCCGTCCATGCATTTTCGTCCGTGTCCGCCTTGCTTTTATCGGTGCGCTTGAGCACGACAGCAAATGTCGTACCCGAGCTAATGGGTTTGTCCTTATTGTCTTTTGTTTCTTTGCTAAGGGAAATGGTCTCCTTGGCAGCCAGATAACCACCGTTGAGCCACATGCGGCTGCCCGTCCATTGCGTTACGCCATCGGCCATGGTGACCGTCGTTTGCGGCGCGACCACCACGCCGCCCGAACCGCTCGCCGCAGCCTCTTTGTACTGCAGATGCAGCTCACCTGACATTGCGGTAGTCGATGAGGTCAGACTCGAGCGATATCCCGCGGGCAGGTCTGTCTCTTTGAGTACAAAGTAGTTATGTCCATCAGCATGCTGGTTATCAAATGAAAGGACGGAGCCGTCGTCCGACTTCAGAAGCACTAGCCGACCCTTATCGTCCGTCGTACCTTGAGCGATGGGATCGCCCTGCGTCTTCCAGCTGGCATCCGACTGATACAGCGCAAACTTGGCGTCCTGGACTGCCTCGCCGTTCTGATCGACCTTCTCGACCTCGGACGACGGCAGCGTGGTGAGATTGAACTTAAGCGACATATTCGATGCGCCCGCGCCGCGCTCCAGATAGAAGAAGCTCAGCGTGTGCTTGGAGCTGTTGAGGAAGGTGTTGCCGGAGAATCTTCTGTTTGAAGTATCTGCGCCGGCAGCTTGGAACATCGCCTTAATGGTGGTGTCTTGAATTGTCTTTTCGGGATCATTTGCATTGTCAACATGACCGACATGTACGGCACCGGTGGCGAAGTTGATCTTGAGCGTCGCCTTCTCGTGGATGCCACCAAGATCGCCCACGAGCACGCCGTCGATATAGACCCAGACGTCGTCGTCACCCGAGAACTCAAAGATCATGTCGTTGCCATCGGTGGTCTTGCCGTTCGTCGGCTGGACGAACTCCGTAGTCATGGACATGCCAAAGTGATGGTTGAGGCTCGTGCTTCCATCAATGATCTGCTTAGGGGAGAGGCTGTTGCCCTTCTCATCAAAAACCTTGTCAGCCGAGTCGAAGGGGAAGAACTGGCCCAGATTTGCATCTGATACGCCGCCCTTATATACACCAGCCTTATTGTAGACGTCAAAGGAGTTAGTCGTGTAGTTATACACAGCATAGTTGCCGCGAGAACCATACGAGTCGTAAACGTAATAGCCCTTCTGGAGCTGGAAGAGGCCTTTCACGTCGTTGTAGACAGCCTTACCCTTTTGCCTGCCGTTTGCTTGGCTGTCGTTATTAAAGAGATAGGCCAGCGATTCATCGGTGCAATCGCCTTTCGTGCCGTATGAGGTATAAGTGCCGGCGTTGATCGCCGGATAGCCATTTACCAGCGTGTTCTTTACAAAAGAAAGGCGTCCAAAGCCATCAATGACGCTTCTGCCCGTCCACTTGTTAATGCCCGTGCCGCCACCACCATTGAACTTGAGCTGATGGTCTTTATTGATGCCGGTGTTGTCATTGCCATTATTGTTGTTTATGTTCTTCGAGCTGTCGTTATCGCCATCCACGACCCAGTAGTCGAACAGATTGACCGTGGTGCCGGTGGGATTCACCGTCTGCACGGTGTGGTTGCTCAAGGGAACTGTCTGGTCGGCCGACGCGCTCGTCGCACCGAACATGAGCGCACATGCCGCCAGCGGGACGGCCAAAACCCTCAGGACACGCTTTGCGGTATTGGTTTTCTTGCCAAAAGGCTTTAGCATTTCTCGAGCTCTCGCACACGCGCGATTCATGAAGGCCCTCCCCAAATCCATGAGGACGGCAAGCAGCGGCTCATTATATATGTGTCGTCGTCCCCATCGATGCAAATATACGCCCCCCCCCGCGCAGAAACGCAAGGCAGGACATCGCAATATACTTAAAATTGTAGCAATTCGGGTGACCCGAAATTTCGCCTCGGGTTGCCACTCAGGCTCAAAATCGAACCACTCGCGCCATCGACATGCCCCAGTAGGACAAAACGACCGGCAATCTTTATCCCCCACAAACCACAAAGTAGCTAATTTGGGACGGGGCTATTTTGACTACCCGGGCAAACCGGGCTCCCGAGGGAATTAGTTCTAGAGGCGGGCGAGGTCGTAGGATTGGGCGGCTGCCTCGCCGGCACAGATGAGGTTGGTTGTGGCTTCTTGCGGATCGAGTGCCTGTTCCAGGTCCATGGGCTTGCGGCAAATCGGAAGCACCAAGTCGATGCCCTGCTCGTACACCGCATCCAGGTTGTCGGCACGACCGCCCACGACGGCAACAACCGGCTTGCCACACCGCTTGGCACGGCGTGCCACGCCCACCGGCGCCTTACCGGCGGCGGACTGCTCGTCCATATTGCCCTCGCCCGTTATGACCAGGTCGACATCACGCATGCGTTCGTCAAACCCAATCAGATCGAGCACCGTCTCCACGCCCGAGCGTAGCTCCACACCGAGCGCCAGTAACGCCGCGCCCAAGCCACCGGCAGCGCCCGCGCCGGGCACGCCGAGCACCGAGCCAAACGTCCGTGTGCCCTCGGGTGTGCGCAACAACCCCTGGGCTCGAGCTCCGGCAATCGCAGCGTCGAGCAAGCGGCCGTAGCCGACCATCCAGCTGTCGTACTTGCCCAGCGCCTCGGCATCATCCGTCGGCAGGCCCTTCTGCCCGCCAAACACCGCCAGTGCGCCTCGACGCCCCACGAGCGGATTCTCGACATCCGAAAGCACAACGATACGAGAGCCACCCAAAGCCTGCAGCGCTGGCGCCAAATCAACGCTCGCCACCTGCTCAAGGCCGGCAAGACCGGGGGCGACATCGCAGCCCCGATCATCGACCACGCGCGCGCCCAGCGCCTGCAGCATGCCGGCGCCACCGTCGTTGGTGGCACTGCCGCCCAGACCAATATAGAGTGTCCTTGCGCCCGTGCGAACTGCGCGAAGCATAAGCTCGCCCACGCCATAGGTTGTAGCAGCCTGCGCCGACGACTCCGTGCAAGGCGAATACCCAATGCCGGCCGCCTCGGCCATCTCGATGACCGCGGACTCGCGCTCGACATCAACCAGCATCCGGGCAGACACGAGGTCGCCCAAGGGGCCTGCAACCTCGCAGGTCACAAGCTCGCCACCACGCGCGGCGATGGCGTCGAGCGTTCCCTCGCCACCATCTGCCAGCGGCAAAGCGTTCAGCTCGGCATCGGGCCAAACGCGGCGCACGCCTTCGGCAACCGCCGCCTCCGCCTGCGCGCTCGAAACGCTGCCCTTAAAGGAGTCGATCGCCAACAGCACACGGCGGGGTCGGCGGCACGCAGGACCAAAGTCAACCGCCGTGCCAGCATCCTCACCGGCACCTGCAAGCGCTGCGGCGTGAGCGGCGTGTGCTTCAAGATCGGCCCCACAACCGCAATCAGCGCCGCCCGCTCCGCGCAGACCGCCAAAATAGCTACTCAGCAGCTCGCGGCATTCAGCCGCCAGGACCCCAGCCGTCACGTTAAACCGATGATTCAGGCGCGAGTCGGCATTCAAATCGTATAGGGATCCCAACGCGCCCGCCTTGGCGTCGCTCGCGCCATACACGCAGCGCCCCACGCGCGCGTTAACCATAAGGCCTGCGCACATGCAGCAGGGTTCCAACGTCACATAGACCGTACAGTCGGAAAGGCGCCAGCGGCCAAGCGCCTGGGCAGCGGCGCACACGGCCGCAAACTCGGCATGAGCCGAAGGGTCCTGGTCGAGTTCGCGACGATTATGCGCCCGCGCGACGATCTCACCGTCGCGCACCACTACGGCTCCGATGGGCACCTCGCCCACCGCCGCGGCGGCGCGCGCCTCGGCCAGTGCCTCGCGCATGAACTTCTCGTCGATTTCGGTGATCGTCATCGTTCGCCTTCCCTGTTGCAAATTCAAAACGATGCTATCATTACGACTCACGGAGAGATGGCAGAGCGGTTGAATGCGGCGGTCTTGAAAACCGTTGAGCGCGAGAGCGTTCCGGGGGTTCGAATCCCCCTCTCTCCGCCACTTTTAGTGATGCACCGGTGTCATGGTCCGTTCAAACAGCGCATCGACCACGTCGGCCATCTCGGGTCGACGCTCAAGATCGTGGCCCGATTCCCACCATATCGTGAAAAGTCGAATAATACCGCCGGCGACAAACTCAGACGTCGTCTCGAGTGACACGGGGGCCAGGGCATCCTCGGCAAGCACGTTCATCACACGCTCGCGGATGGAACGGGCAATGCGGTCGCAAATAACGTTGGTCAACATGCCCGACATGTTGCTTGCCAAAATGTTATCCATGAGCTGCTCGTGCGCCAGAATCAAATCCATGGCATCGTCCAAAATCGCATGCCGAAGCGCGCGCACGTCCTCGGCAGACACTGCACCGGCCTCATCGGGCTGTTTTTGCGGCAAGCCCGACATGAGCCCATCGATATAAAAGGCAAAGTAATCGTTCTTGTCGCGAAAGTGCTTGTAGAACGTCGTGCGGCGAATCATGGCGCGGTCGCACAGCATGGCAACCGTCAGGTCCTCAAAACGATGCTCCTCGAGAAGCTCGGTAAAGGCATCGAACAGGGCGCGGTAGGTTTTCTTGATGCGAAGGTCCACTGGTATCGCCATCCTCAGGGCAAAGACAACACTCATCAATCTGTCGCATATCTTACACCTGTACCTCGCGCGCTTTGCCCCGGTGCCAACCCCACCGAAAACATAACGCTTACCGGAAAGTTCGGCACGGCAAAACGTTGCGGGTATACTAGTAGCGTTATACCAACGGCAGCTGGCGCATGCCGCCGCGGCCATTCGAAACGGAGACATCATGATTACCGTCATCATCGGCATCGTTGTTGTCATTATGATTGTCTGCGCCATCGCCGGCATCTACAACAACATGGTCACCAAGCGTAACCGCATCGATAACGCCTGGCAGAACATCGATACGCAGCTGCAGCGCCGCAACGACCTGATCCCCAACCTGGTCGAGACCGTCAAGGGCTACGCCAAGCACGAGCAAGAGACGCTCTCCGCCGTGATCAGTGCGCGTAACACCGCCGTCAAGGCCACCACGCCCGAGGCCAAGATGGAAGCCGACAACGTGCTGACCGGTGCGCTGCGCCAGCTCTTCGCCGTAGCCGAGGCCTACCCCGATCTTAAGGCAAACACCAACTTTACGCAGCTGCAGGCATCGCTCGAGGATACCGAGAACAAGATTAGCTATGCACGCCAGAGCTACAACGATTGCGTGCTCAGCTACAACAACGCCATTCAGACGTTCCCGGCTGTCATCTTTGCCGGCATCTTCCAGTTTAAGGAGCGCCAGGGCTTTGAGGCCGCCGAAGCAGCCCGCCAGGCCCCGACCGTCAAGTTCTAACAATCACGGCCGAGTCTTAATCGGGTATATGCATAAACCGCCCCGTCGAATGCATACTTCGACGGGGCGGTTTCCTTTTTCGCGAAGGTCCCCCTCTAAGCGCCGTGCATTTTTAGGAGTATTCAACATAACCAAGGGCTTCGGGCGCTACGATAAATGCCAGAGACCGCGAATATCCCTGCAAATCACCCGCTGTCAGCCCATAACCCCGCCCATCATTCGTAGAAACCATCGAGAAATCCCGATTTTTTGCCCGAGGTCGGTATGCAGGGGCCTTCGGTTGCAGAATACTCGCAAAAATGCACGTCGCCACCGCCCCCACATGGCGCGAAGCAAAACAGAAGCGTGGCCTAAAAGGCCGCGCACCATCTTTGATTCAGATCTATATTGCCCGTAACGGCAGCGCCGAGGCAACGCAGGCCCGAGGGCAACCTACCTTTCCGGCGCACTCCGCAGGACGAAAGAACCTCCGCCGCACGTAGTGCGCAGCGGAGGTTCTTCATGTCCGAGGACGCGCCGGAAAGGTAGGTTGCCCTCGGGCCGAACAGCTATGGCAGCTTACGCCACGGTGTAAACCCAGTTGTGCTTATCCTCGACAGCACCAGACTGGATACCAGTCAGGGTCTCGCGGAGCTTCTTCATCACAGGGCCGATCTCGGTGTAGCCAGCCGGGAAGGTCACGGTCTCATCGGCACCATAAACCTTATTGTCGATCTCGCCCACCGGGGAGATGACGGCGGCGGTGCCGCACAGGCCGCACTCCACAAAGGTGCCGGCCTTGACCTCGGCCCACTCGACGGGGCGCTGGTCGACGGTTATGCCCAGGTCCTGAGCAACCTGAACGAGCGAGCGACGGGTGATGGAGGGCAGGATGGAGTCAGTGTGCGACTGCGGAACGACAAGCGTGCCGTCCTCCTTCACGAACAGGACGTTAGCGCCACCGGTCTCCTCGACATAGGTGCGGGACTCGGAGTCGAGATACAGGTTCTCGGCATAGCCCTCGCGATGGGCCTCCATCGTGGGCTTGAGGGACATGGCGTAGTTGAGGCCGGCCTTGATGTTGCCGGTGCCGTGCGGTGCGGCGCGGTCGTACTCGGAAACGCGCAGCTTGACGGGCTTAAGGCCACCCTTAAAGTACGGACCGACCGGGGTCACGAGAATACGGAACGTGTACTCAGGAGCGGGAGCCACGCCGATCACGTCACCGGAGCCGATCATAAACGGACGCACATACAGGGTCGCGCCGGAGCCGAAGGGCGGAACCCAGGCGGCGTTGGCAGAAACGACCTGCTTGACGGCCTCAACGAACTTGTCCTTGGGGAACGGGGGCATCTCGAGGCGCTGGGCAGAGTTGTACATACGCTCAGCGTTCATGTCGGGACGGAAGCAGACGATGCTGCCGTCCTCGGCGGCGTAGGCCTTCAGGCCCTCAAAGACCTCCTGGCAGTAATGGAAGATGCCGCCGCACTCGGAGACATGCAGGGTGTGGTCGGTGGTCAGGCCACCCTCGTCCCACTCGCCGTCCTTCCAATGGGCCTCGTAGCTGTAATCGGTCTTCATGTAGCCAAAGCCGAGGCTACCCCAATCGATATCCTTCTTCTCGACAGTCATATGTCGCTCCTTACATACACAGTTGCATACTCGCGAACCCGCACGCAAGGACCGAGGCCGACCGCGTCGCAACGTCGCACGCCCGGAGCGTAGAGCCGGACGGGACACGCGAACGGCATCAAAGCCGATGGCACGTCGATTCGCATGCACGAGATTGTACTCCCCGTACGCGTCTGATAAAACGCTTTTCTTTAACTAAGTAAAGTATTTTCATTTGACCGAAGCAAAAAGGCCCGCCACCGTAAGCGGTGACGGGCCTCAACGGCACGGTTTGCGCGCCGGCTCGATCTATACGTTCTTTTTGCCCAGCTTAGCCTTAACCAAGCCGACCACGGTCGGGATGATCGACACGGCAACGATGCCAACGATTAGCAGCTCAAAGTGCTCCTGCACAAAGGGAATGCCGCCAAAGAAGTAGCCCAGCAGCGTAAAGAGCGTCGACCAGGTAATGCCGCCCAGCACGTTAAAAATGACAAAGTTGCGCCAGTGCATGCCGCCCATGCCGGCGATAAAGGGCACAAAGGTGCGGATAAACGGAAAGAAGCGGCCCAGGAAGATGGCCAGGTGGCCCCACTTATCCAAGAAGTCCTCGGACTTTTTGATGCGCTCGGGCGTCATGGCCTTGACCTTGCCCGAGGCAATGATCTTTTTGCCAAAGAAATGGCCGATCATAAAGTTGCACTGATCGCCCAAGATGGCAGCGGCCCATGCAACGGCCAGCAAAGCCACGATGTTAAAGCCACCGTTGTGGGCAAAGAAGCCCGAGGCGAACAGCAGCGAATCGCCGGGAAGGAACGGGAAGAATACCACGCCCGTCTCGATAAAGATGATCAGGAACACGCAGCCGTAGGCCATAAGCGGGCCGGCGGCGATCCAACTGGCGATCGCAGTGCGCGGGTCTTTGAGCAGCTCGGCGATAAAATTGATGAAACCCATGAAGTAAAACCTCTCAGTTGTGGGCGCGGATACGTCCAAGTTGACCAGTATACGGTCGCAGCGCCCCCTCGTGCGCAACCCCACAAAAGCATGACTCCATTACCAGCAAGTTTGCATAACTGACACCTGTCACGCAAAGCCGTGAAAGATTGCTCTTCCTAATCCCTAGCGAATCGCTATACTTTATTGAATCGCATTGCCTTGGCGCTAAGGGAGGGCGGCCGGTGAGCTTTATCAATACCATTCGCGAGGACATCAAGACCGTCCAGGCGCAGGACCCCGCCGCGCAAAACGGTCTGGTTATCTTTCTTTCTTATCCCGGCCTGCACGCCAAGTGGAACCACGTACCCGAACACTGGCTCTGGGAGCACGGTCATCGCTCGCTCGCCCGTGTGCTCTCGCAAATCACTCGCCATATCACCGGCGTCGAGATTCATCCCGCTGCAAAGATCGGCAAGCACTTCTTTATCGACCACGCCATGGGCGTCGTCATCGGCGAGACCACCATCGTGGGCGACAACTGCGTGCTCTACCAGGGCGTCACGCTCGGCGGTACCGGCAACGAGACCGGCAAGCGCCACCCCACCCTGGGCAACAACGTCACCGTGGGCACGGGCGCCAAGGTGCTCGGCAACATTCGCATCGGCAACAACGTCAAGATCGGCGGCAACTCGGTCGTCGTTAAAGACGTGCCCGACAACTGCACCGTCGTTGGCGTGCCGGGACGCATCATCAAGCGCAACGGCTGCCGCGTGTTCGAGGAGAGCTTCGATGCCAAGCAGCATCGCGAGTACATGCCCGATGACGCCGCCGAGCAGAGTGCCCTCAACCGCCAGGGCATCACCGAGAATGCCCGCCGTGTCAAGGAACTCGAGCGAGAGGTGGCCGAGCTCAAGGCCCTCATCGCCAAGCTCGTGGACGAGCACTAGGAACGCGAGCGGCACAAAACAACATCGGCACCGACGCAAAAGGCGCGCCAGGGAATCAATCCCCGGCGCGCCTTGTTTCCAATGTGACATGCGGGACTGTCCCTTTGTCACATTATGCGAACTGACTCAGATAGAGGTCGGCGTAAGCACCCTCGGCAGCCAGTAGCTCCTTATGCGTGCCCTGCTCGATAATGTTGCCGTGATCCATGACCAAGATCAGGTCGGCGTCCACGATCGTCGACAGGCGATGCGCGATCACAAAGCTCGTGCGCCCATGCATGAGCGCGTCCATGGCACGGCCGATGGCAAGCTCGGTACGCGTGTCCACGCTCGACGTCGCCTCGTCCAGAATGAGAATCGCCGGGTTGTTGAGCAGCACGCGCGCAATGGTCAGCAGCTGGCGCTGGCCCTGGCTGATGCTTTCGGCATCATTGGCCACGCGCGTGTCGTAGCCCTGCGGCATGGTGCGCACAAAGAAGTCGACCTGCGCGGCGCGGGCGGCAGCCACGATCTCGTCACGCGTTGCCTCGGGGCAGCCGTAGGCGATGTTTTCGGCAATCGTGCCGTCGAACAGCCAGGCGTCCTGCAGCACCATGCCAAACTGCTGACGGAGCTCACCGCGGTTCATGAGGCGCGTATCCACACCGTCGAGCGTAATGCGGCCGCCGTCGATCTCGTAAAAGCGCATGAGCAGGTTGATGAGCGTCGTCTTGCCTGCGCCCGTGGTTCCCACCACGGCAATCTTCTGGCCCGGCTCGGCGGTAAACGACACGTCGCGCATGAGCGGCTTTTCGGGCGTGTAGCCAAAGCGCACATGCTCAAAAGTGACACGGCCCTCCACGCGACCCGACAGCTTGGCGGCCTCGTCCGGCAGTGGATCGGCCTCCATCTCGGGCTCATCGAGCAGGTCGAACACGCGCTCCGCACTCGCTAGCGCGCTCTGCAGCGAGTTGAAAGTGAACGACAGCTGCGTCATGGGTTCGGACGCCTCGTAGATAAACTGGAAGAACGCCTGGAACACGCCGACGGTCATGTGGCCGGCAACCAGCATGCTGCAGCCCACGAGCGCAATCACGATCTGCGCCAGGCGACCGATAAAGCGGACCGCGGGTCCGACGGCGTTGATCATAAAGTCGGCCTTGGTGCTCACGCGGGCCAGCTCGCCCGAGGCTTCGTGCACTTCGACAGAGCTCTGGTGCTCGCGATTGAATGCGCGAATCACCAAACGGCCCGAATAGCCTTCCTCGACCGCGCTCGTGATTTTGGACACCCACTCCTGACGCTCGCCCGTCACATCATGCGTACGGCGCGAAACCACCTTGGTCACCAGCAGCGATACCGCCGTAAAGCCCAAAAAGACCAACGTAAGCTTGACGCTATAGACGAACATCATGATGATGGCACCCGTCACGGTACCGATCGATACCAGCAGCTGCAGCAATCCGCGCTGCATACTCTCGGACATCTTGTCCAAGTCGTTGGTCGCGCGGCTGACCACTTCGCCGGGGCGATGCGCGTCAAAGTAGGCGAGCGGCAGGCGGCTGAGCTTCTGCGCGATGCGGTTGCGCAGACGCAGGTTGAGGCGCTCGGCAACGCTCGACATCAAAAAGCTCTGGAGTGCGTAGAACGAGGCGGCGGCGGTCCAGATCATAAAGTAGATAAAGATGGTCCTGCCGCAGTTCTCCCAGGTAATGCTGAAGGTGGTGTTGTTGGCAAACGCCAGCTTCATGTGCCCCCACAGCTCATCGATCACACGGGCGCTGTAAGCCGGCGCCGCGGTGTTAAAGATGGCATAGAACACGATACTCGCGAACACGATATAGAAGCGCCAATGGTCGCCGGCGGCCTCGCTCCACAGGCGGCGCACCGTCGCCCAGGTGTCGCGGGGCGTCTCGTCCTCGTCGTCAACGTCGCGCATGCGCTCCGCCTCGGCGCGGGCGCGCTCGTCCTCGGCGCGTTCATTTTCCTCGTAGAGTGCCTGGCGGCGAGCCTCGCGCTCCGCCGCTGCCTTGGCGTTTTCGTCCAAGTCGGGCGTGGCGCCCGTCTCCTCGACTGTCTCTGCAGCCGCGGCGTCATCGGCGATGCTCTGCTTCTTGAGCTCCTCGGTCATGCTACTCACCTCCCTTCATCTGCGATTCCGCGATAGCGCGATACACCTCGCAGGTTTCCATGAGCTCGTCGTGCGTGCCTAGACCCACGACTTCACCGTCTCTGAGCACCACAATCTGATCGGCATGCAAAATAGTCGAGATGCGCTGGGCGATGATGAGCACCGCGGCATCGCACGTCTCGTCCTGCAGCGCATGGCGCAGTGCCGCATCGGTCTTAAAGTCCAGGGCCGAAAAACTGTCGTCGAAGATATACAGGTCGGCATGCTTCATGAGTGCGCGGGCAATCGCCAGGCGCTGGCGCTGACCACCCGAGAAGTTCGTGCCGCCCTGGGCCACCGGCGTATCGAGCCCCTGGGGCTGGTCGAGCACAAAGGTGCTCTGGGCAACCTCCAGCGCATGGAGCATGTCAGCCTCGGTCGCGCCCTCGTTACCAAACCGCAGGTTGCTCGCCACCGTACCCGAGAACAGCCATGCCTTCTGCGGCACATAGGCGATACGCCCGCGGATATCGTCTTGCGAAAGGTCGCGCAGATCGACGCCGTTCAGGCGAATGGCGCCCTTCGTGGCATCGTGGAAGCGAAGCAAGAGCTTGGCCACCGTTGACTTGCCCGAGCCCGTCGAGCCCACGATCGCGGTCGTCTGTCCGCGGCGGCAGGCAAAACTCAGGTCGCACAGGGTGTCCTCGTCAGCATCGTCAAAGCGGAACGACATGTGGTCGAACACGGCCACCGTGTCGGCTCCGTCTGCGGACTCAGGTGTCCCGTCGCCCAGCGTAGCCTTACCGTCCACGATGCTCGGCTCGATTTCGAGCACCTGCTGTGCACGGCTGAGGCACGCCGCAGCGCGCGGAAGCGTCAGCACCACCATCTGCGCCATCATCACAAAGAACAGGATCAGGATCGCGTACTCCAGCACGGCCGAGATGCTGCCGATTTGCATGGCATGGACGCCCACGCGGTTGCCGCCCACCCACAGCACCGCCACCTCGGCGATATTCATCAAAAAGAAGCTGGAGCTGTCGAGACCCACAAACAGGTGGTTGACCTTGATGGCATTGGCTGCGTAATCGCTAAACACCTCGTCCAGGCGCTGCTCCTCGTGGCGCTCCTTGTTAAATGCGCGGATGACGCGCACGCCCACGATGTTCTCGCGCAGCACCACGTTCATGCGGTCGATAAAGCTTTGCAGGCGCATAAAGATCGGCGCGGCGTTGGCAACGGTAAAGACCGCCGCCACCAGCACGATCGCAACGACCACGCCCAGCAGCGTGCCCATGGCAGGATCGATAAACCAGGCAAAGATGATGCCCGCCACGGCCAAGAACGGTACCGGTAACACCAGCTGAATCGTCTGCAGGATCGCTTGCTGGATCACGTTGATGTCGTTGAGCGAGCGCGTGATCATCGAACCCGTACCAAAGCGCTCAAAGTCGCTGGCGGATAGCTCGAGCGACTTATCGTAGACGGCGTTGCGAATGTCGCAGGCCACGTTGGCGGCCAGGCGCGCCGAAAGATAGCAGCCCAACACCGCGCCTCCGCTGGCCATGCCGGTCGCGATAAGCATGTAGAGACCGTTGCGCAAAATGTAGTCGACATCGCCCGTGGTGATACCGGTGTTGACCATGTTCGCCAACATCGTGGGTACCAGCAGTGTGCCAACGTTGTCGATTAGCAGCACCAACAACGTCACCGCGACAAGCCTGCGATACGGCTTCATAAACCTCATTAAGAATCGCACGACTCCCCCTCACCTTGATTCTCGGCCTGGCTCTCGGCAGCGATATGCTGCTTAAAGGCATCGCACTCATCGCCGAGCACATGGGAAAATTTTCCGATTAGGCGCATGATTTCGCGTTGCTCACACGGCTCAAGCGCGCCAAAGGCTCGCTGCTCGGCCTTGAGTGCCGGCAGCGCATAACGCTCGGCAAACCGCATGCCCGCTTCGGTCAAACGCACAACTTTGTTCTTACGGCTGCCTTCGGCAAACTCCAACGTTGCAAAGTCCCGCGCCGTCAAGGTTTTAATGGCCGAGTTGATGGTCTGCTTGCTGTAGAACCATTCGCTTGTCAGACGGCTTACGGCAATACTGCCACCCGCCGTGCTGGTATCGACGAGCATCCAGTAAGCGCAGTCCGAAAGACCGCAGGCGCGCGAGAACTCCGAATAGATATGGTCGAGTCCATTGAGCAACCGGTCGAAGTCGACCAGCGTAACCGCACTATTCATCTATCCCACCATTCGATTGTCCGATTTTTGACCAATTTTGTATCTCTAGATTAGTCCGAGTTTTGACTATCGTCAACAGGCTCTCCGCAAATGTTTGCACTTTTATGGCCTATCGGCAGAAAAAGACCGCCGGCGCGGGGGCAGCGCCAGCGGTCACGTGAAAATCGGGTTTTATTGCCCGTTAAGCGGCGACGGCCTCATAGACCGTAGCGCCCGAGAAGCTGTCATGCAGGCTCTTGCCGGCAATCCACGGCAGCTCGACGACCTCGCAGACCGTGTTGACCAGCTCGGAGCAGTCAGTAAAGTGGCCCTTGTCGTTGAGGGCCGCGCAATCCTGAACACGCCAATAGCCATCGGTGTGCGTGATGTAGTACTCGTGATCGTTGATCGACACGAAAGCGCGCGTCTTGGAACGCAACAGCTTCAGAAATCCTTCGAAGTCGGTCTCGACGACATCTCCAGCCTGGAACATGATGTTACCTCCTGGCCCGGCGCCACCATGGCGCGTTGATAAACGTTGGTACTCCTTTAGTAAAACCTTTATCAGGGCTTATGCGCGCATCATTTAGGCAAGTGGTAAAAACCGCAGGGTAGACGGGATAAAACGTTTAATCATCCCACCGGTTTGTCACATTCCGGCTGAAGTTTTATGCAAACCAGCTTTCCACTTGGTAGCTTGCATTGTTTGAAGCCGACGGCGCGATTACGGTTTTGGTTCGGCGGGTAAGAACGAGGCATCGAAACCAACGTCAGGAGGACACATGGAGACCATCGAGGCACTCATCCACCGCCGCAGCTGCCGCAAATACAGCGATCGCCCTGTCGAGGCCGAGAAGCTCGCACGCATTATCGAAGCCGGCCAGTACGCGCCGAGCGGCATGGGACGCCAGCCGGTCACATTCGTCGCCGTCACCGACCCCGCAACCGTCGAGCGCCTCTCGCAGCTCAACGCCCAGGTTATGGGTAGCGAGGGAGATCCCTTCTACGGCGCCAAGACCGTTGTGGTGGTGCTCGTCGACCGCAGCGTGCCCACGCACCTGGAAGACGGCTCGCTCGCCATGGGCAACCTGCTCAACGCAGCCTATGCGCTGGGCGTCGATTCGTGTTGGATCCACCGCGCACGCGAGGTCTTTGACTCACCCGAGGGACTGGAACTGCTGGCCAAGTGGGGTCTGCCCGCCGATGGAAGCCTGCGCGGTGTGGGCAACTGTATTCTGGGCTATGCCGAAGACATGCTTCCCGAGGCCAAGCCTCGCCGCGACAACGTCGTGTACGTCAGGTAATTAGTTCCGCCGTTTTAACGAACGGCGGCCCCGCTGACGCTGCGCGAGCCGCATTCACGCCAATCTGACGTTCAATTTCGAGGGCGCGACCAAAAGGTCAGCGCCCTCTCATTTCACGTCACCTTGGCGTGAATGCGGCTCGCTCGCTGTTGGTGACTGACATCGGGTGCGCCACTGGTGACATCTGGCACTTGGGCAGCTAAAAGGCCCCGTCCCAAATTTGCTGCTCCACTCGCAACTTATCTTGCCGATGGAGTTGTCGTCGTTTCGTTCGCGTGGGTCGTTTCGGCGCTGTCGCCCTGTTCGTCCTCGTCCTTTTGCGCGCCGGCGATGGTGGAGGCCGCCGCGACGATACCGCGCTGGGGCGCCACGCCCGTCTGGGCCTGAGCGCCCTCGACAAGCTCCGTGCCGGCATGCGCGAGCTCAGCAGACCCGAACATCGCACTCAGGTCGGCCCCGCCGCCGGCGTAACCAAGCGCCGCGAGCGCGATGACGATTATCGCGGCAACGACCGCGATCGGAACATAGCGATGCCAGCCTGCGGGATTGAGGCCGCTACGGCGAGCAGCGCCACGGCTAATGAAGCCGAGCGTTCCATCGTGCTTGAGCTTAGAGCCCACCACATGCTTACGGCCCCACAGCGACGATTCGGTCTGCATGGCCAAGCGAGCGCTTGCCGAAGGATAGCCATATCTAGTGCGTTTGAACGAGCCGTCGAAGCCTGAGGCGCTTTTGCCCCACGTCCGCGAAGTCGTGCGACGGTTGACCGGCGCCGTGGGCTTTCGAGCCCGGTTTGGTTTTGAAGTCTCCGCCATACGCCCCCGCACGCCGTAACGCAATCGAAACATTACCGCTTTGGACTGTAGCACACGCGCTGCATGCGGTCACGAGTGCCTCGCTCAGCGGTCGTCGTCCTTCAGCAAGCGCCACAGGGTCGTGCGGCTTATTCCCAGCACCTCGGCAGCGCGGGTCCGGTTGTCCTGAAGGTAGCCTACGACCAGCCGCGCGATGTCGCGTTCGGTATCGGTCAGTGGACGCAGGATATACAGGTCGCTGTCGAGCGTCGGAGTGCCAAAGGTTGCGGTTTTGATGACGTCCTCCTGGGCGAGCACCTCCTCCGCCACCGCGCGCTCCGCCACACCCGACCCTACTAATATATAGAGTCGTTCCGAGACCTCGCGAAGCTGCAGATAGTTGCGTGGCCAGCGATAGCCGTTGAGCGTCGAGGCAGCCTCCTCAGACATACTCGGAGCGGCAGTTCCAAAGACATCTGATAGATACGACAAATACTGCGCAACCTTTTTCGATGCGCCACCCTGCTCGGCAATCGCAGGCGCCACACTCACTGCGCACGCCAAGCGCTCGGTTACAAAAGCGGCCTGATCGCTTTCGCCACCGCCCGGCATATCGTTTGCCGTCAGAACCACATGGCAACGCGCGGCCAGCGCCGTGTCGGTCATCATAGAGACAAGCTCGCGCAGACGCTGCGGCGAAAGTGCATGCCAGCCGCCAATACAAAGGGTCAGCCTTGCCTGGAACAGCGGCGATTCCGAGCTTTTGAGCAGATGGCGCCAGCCGCGATCCGAGAGCTCGTCAAGTGCCACGGACACAAAGGGTTCGTCAGCATAAGGCCCATCCAGATAGAGGCGTTTTGCAATCTCCGCCTGGCCGGCACCCAGCTCGCCCTCTAACATGAGGGGCACGCCGCGGGCATAGCTTTCGCAGACGGGGCCAGCGACCGCAGCGGCACCCTCGACAATGCCGTACGCGCTTGCCTCGTAGCGCGCCTCGACCTCATCCGCGTTAAGCCACTCAATACCCGCGTGTGCCGCCACACCGTGCACCTCGCGGACCACGACCACCCACAGCGCGCCGTATTCCTTGGCGACCGGACGCACCGTGAGGCTCAAGCGCCCTCCCGCATGCCCCATCACCAGGCGCATGCCGTTGCCCACGCGCCCCAGGCGCTCGGCGACAAATGCCGCGACATCTTGCTCGAGCGCGACATCATCCATGGTCGAAATCGCCACGTGTCCATGCCCATCGATTGCCAACGCCGAGGCCCCGGCAGCAGCCAAGGCCTCGATCAAGATTTGTAGCTTGGCGTCACTGTTCATATTGCGCCCCGTCCTCGGCGCCACGCCGCCGGCGACGGCCGCGCGGGCGAGTGTTTCAAAATTGAACGATATTGCTCACCAAACACTATAGGGCAGAAGCCGCCGTCCTGCGAGTATATGAGTTGCCCCGCATCGCCATCCTGGCGGGGCGATAAGAGCTCTTCGGGACCTATAAACCTGCGGACAAGCCATACCCGCAAGAGCTCCTATCGCTCCACCGTGGACATGCGCTCGCCAGCACGCAGCGCGCAAATAAGCTACTTCTCTACCAGATTCCCAGCACGTGCTGCATTCCCAAACTCATGCACGCAATGCCAATCCAGCAGCAAAAGCCCAAGGCGATGGGCTTGCCGCACTTTTTGACCAGCTCGACGATATCGGTATTAAAACCAATAGCCGCCATGGCCATCACGATAAAGAACTTCGACAGCTCCTTGATGGGCGCCGTAATGGATGCAGGAAGCTGAAGCACCGTGGTGATTACGCTCGCCAGCACAAAGAACAGCACGAACATGGGAAACGCGCGTTTAAGCGAGAACGTGCTTTTGGCGTCGCCGCCGGCCTTGCGCGCCAGATGCATCTGCCAGCATGCGAGAACCAACGTAATGGGAATAATGGCCAGCGTCCTGGTGAGCTTGACCACTGTGGCGCTTTCGAGCACATTGGCGCCGGGATGCATACTGTCCCAGGCGCTCGCCGCGGCCGTTACCGACGAGGTGTCGTTGATGGCGGTGCCGGCAAACAGGCCAAAGCCCTCGTTGGTCAGCCCGAGCATGCCGCCGAGCGTCGGAAACACGAGCGCCGCGATAACGTTAAACAGGAAGATGACCGAAATGGCCTGGGCAATCTCGCGATCGTCGGCATCGATGACGGGCGCGGTCGCGGCGATGGCAGAACCGCCGCAAATCGACGAACCCACACCCACGAGCGTCGCGATCTTGCCCGGCACGTTCATGACGCGGCAGAGCACAAAGGCGATGACAAGCGAGGTCGAGATCGTCGCCACGATAATCGGCAGCGACTGAGCGCCTTTGGACAGAATCTGGGAGAGGTTCATGCCAAAGCCAAGCAGGATTACCGCGTACTGCAAGACTTTTTTAGACGTATAGGTGACACCGTCGGCGAGCTGTTCGCGACGATTCTTGGGAAAGACGAGCGCCAGGACCATGCCAAAGAGGATGGCAAACACCGGCCCGCCGACCACCTCAATCTGTTTGCCGAGCAACGTCGCGGGAATGGCGATGATCAGGCAGAACAAGACGCCCTTCCAGCGATCGCGTACGATATTCGACAGTTGCATATGGGATTCCTTCTTTCTATTTCACGTTTGCGACGGCTTATGATACGGCAACATTGAGCACAGCCATGCGCAAACAAAGACCAAGATGCCGCAATAGTTCTCGGGCAACAGCCGAATTACCCACCGCGGAGAGCTGATTCGCGGCATAATTAACAGCTGATATATGAGTGTGATAGAACGGTTGCGAGGCACTATGGAAGAATCGATGCACGTCGGCGAGCAGGAAGCGAGTCTGCAGGACCAGTCCTACCACACCATTCGACGCAAAATCGTCTACCTGGACTACAAGCCGGGCGAAAAGCTGGGCGTAAAGCAGCTTTGCGACGACCTTGATATGGGGCGAACCCCTGTGCGCGAGGCGCTGGTGCGTCTGGCACAAGAGGGCCTGGTGCGTACCGTGCCCCAAAGCGGCACCTATGTCTCGCCCATCAACCTCACTCTTGCCGAGAGCGCCTGCTACATTCGCGAGCACCTGGAAAAGCAGGTGATTGTGGAGTGCTGCGCCCGTGCCACCTCGGCAGGCATCGAGCAGCTCGACCGAGCCATCGCGCTGCAGGAAAAGACCATGGCCGAGGAGGATCGCATCGGCTTCTTTTTAAGCGACAACCTCATGCACCGCATGATCTTTAGCATCGCGTGTCGCAGTACCGTGTGGTCGTGGCTCGAGGCGACCAATGCCGACCTGGAGCGCTTCCGCTGGCTGCGCGCCGCCACGCAGACGCTCGACAATCAGGAGACTGTTAACGAGCACAAGCAAATCCGTCGCGCCATCGCCGGCCGCGACCCCATCGAGGCGAGCTTTTTGGTCAGCAAGCACCTGCACATGATGTTCCGTAACCAAACCGAGGTTCTGGACCAGTTCCCCGAGTACTTCGAGACCAGCAAGCTCCGCTAACCTGCCAAATAGGGACAGGTTTATTTTGGCAGGTTTTATCTGGGCAAATGCAATAAGGCCCGACTCCGCCACAACGGGCCGAGCCTTAGTCGTTAAAGCGCGCCGATGACGGAACGCTCGATGTCAGTCACCAGCAGCGAGCGGGCCGCATTTGCGCCAAGGTGACGCGAAATGAGAGGGCGCTGACCTTCTGGTCGCGCCCTCGAAATTGAACGTCAGATTGGCGTGAATGCGGCCCGCGCAGCGTCGGCAGGTCCGCCGTTCGGTAGAACGGCGGAACCAACTACTCTACTGTGACGCTCTTAGCGAGGTTACGGGGCTGATCGACGTCGCAGCCGCGCAGGATGGCGACCTCGCGGGCGAGCAGCTGCAGCGGGACGCTCGCCGTGATGGGGCTGAACACGTCGCGGACGGCCGGCACACGGATGATGCAGTCGGCGATCTTGTTGATCTCCTCGTCGCCCTCGGTAGCAACAACGATGACCTTGGCACCGCGCGCCTTGCACTCCATAAGGTTCGACACGGTCTTGTCGTAGGTGGCGCTCTTGGTGGCCACGGCGATGACGGGGAAGCCCGGATCGATCAGCGCGATGGGGCCGTGCTTCATCTCGCCGGCAGCATATGCCTCGGCGTGCAGGTAGCTGACCTCCTTGAGCTTGAGTGCGCCCTCGTAGGAGATGGCAGCGCCCATACCGCGCCCCACGAACAGCGCCGACTGCGCGTCCTTGCACAGCAGGGCGGCCTCGTGCACGGCCTCGGTCTGCGTGTCCAAAATCCACTGGATCTGCTCGGCCGTATCGGAAAGCTCGCGAAACATCATGCGCGTCTGCTTGGTGGTCAGACGGTACTTGACCTGCGCCAGCAGCAGAGCCAGCAGCGTCAGGCTCACAACTTGGCCGATGAAGCTCTTGGTCGAAGCGACGGCGATCTCCTTGTTGGCCTTGGTGTAGATAACGCCGTCGCTTTCGCGCGCCACCGGGCTGCCCACCACGTTGGTAATGCCAAAGACTTTGGCGCCCTTGATACGCGCGTCGCGAATGGCGGCGAGGGTATCGGCCGTCTCGCCCGACTGGGATACGGCAACGACGAGCGTCGTCGGCGTGATGATGGGGTTGCGATAGCGGAACTCGCTGGCAGCCTCAACCTCGGTGGGAATGCGAGCCCAGCCCTCAATAAGGTTCTTTGCGATGAGTCCGGCGTGATAGCTGGTGCCGCAGGCGATCACGTAGACGCGGTCGATATCGTTGAGCTCCTCGAGCGAAAGACCCAGCTCGTCGATATCGAGCTCACCGGCGGGGGTCATGCGGCCAACTAGGGTATCTCGCACGACGCGAGGCTGCTCGTGGATCTCCTTGAGCATAAAGTCGGGGTAACCGCCCTTTTCGGCCATGTCCAGGTCCCAATCGATATGGGTGATCTTGGGCTCAATCACGTTGCCGGCCTCGTCGGTGTACTCGACGCCCGCAGGCGTAAGCTTGGCAAACTGACCGTCCTCGAGCACCACGACATCGCGGGTGGCGTCGATGAGTGCGATGACGTCGGAGGCGACATATGAGCCGGTTTCGCCCACGCCGACTACAATCGGAGAGTCCTTGCGGGCCACGGCGATCACGCCGGGCTCGTCGGCGCACACGGCGGCCAAACCATAGGCGCCTACCACGTGGGTGCAAGCCTCACGCACGGAGGCCGTCAGGTCGTGCGTCTCGGCATAGGCCTCTTCGATCAGATGCGCGAAGACCTCCGTATCGGTCTCGCTCTTAAAGTGATGGCCGCGGCCCTCCAGCTCCTCGCGCAGCTCGGCGAAGTTCTCGATAATGCCGTTGTGGACGATGGCGATGCGACCGTCGCAGCTGGTGTGGGGATGAGCGTTAACGACGGAAGGCTTGCCGTGGGTGGCCCAACGGGTGTGACCGATACCGCAGGTTGCATCGCTATCGATATTGGAAAGCTCGCTCTCCAGACCCACAACCTTACCCACGCGGCGGATGACGTCGAGGTGCGCCGCGGCACCCTCGCCCACCTCGAGCGCGACGCCCGAGGAGTCATAGCCGCGATACTCCATGCGCTTAAGGCCTGTGACCAGGATGTTCTTTGCAATATCAGATCCGGTGTAGCCGACAATTCCGCACATAGGATAAATCCCTTCGTTCGCGTGACTGCAAGACGTCCACGCACGGGGGGCGCTGAGACGTATAACGTTCGAGTATTGTACTCACGCAAGCGCAAGCTGATATACCAGAAGTGGTATCTCAACTTAGATACCACCCGATGCACACATGCCTAAACCACCACGATGAGGACAGGCGCCTTTGCGGTGGCTTGACCGGTTCTAGAGGCGCAGACAGCGCTCGAGCCGATTACCCAGGGCAGCGAGCGCCATGACAACGACGTAGTAGACCACGGCCACCACCAAAAACGGTTCAAAGGCTCGATAGGTGAGCGCTTGCACGCTCTGGGCGGCACGCATCATGTCCATCAGGCCGATGGTTGCCACCAGCGAGGAGCTCTTGAGGACCGTGATCACTTCGTTGACCAGGGCGGGGGCAATCGAGCGCATAGCCTGCGGAACAACGATCTTGCGCATCATGGGAACATAGCGAAGCCCGATGGCCCGAGCGGCATCGTACTGACCCCGGTCAACGCCCTCGATACCACCGCGTACCGTCTCGGACACCGTCGCTGAGCCGTTAAGCCCCAGCGTAATGACACCGGCGGCAAACATCGAAATTTTAAAGCCCGTGAGCTGCGGCGTCGCAAAATACGCCAAAAAGAGCAGCACGATAAGCGGAACGCCGCGAAAGATAGAGGTGTAGAAGTTGAGCACCGCACGCAACGGGCGACAGGGTAAAGCCTTGAGCACGGCAATGAGAAAGCCCAGGGCAAGCGCTATGACCAGAGCGGCGGCCGTCACCTGACAGGTCACGACCAGGCCGCTCATAAACATCGGTATATATGGTTCTAGCAGTTCAAACTTCATCAGCATGCCCTTGGCGCGCACCGATATCGGCTCGCTATTTTCCGGCAACCGTCGACGTGCCGGAAGCGGAATAGTCGCCGTTCCACATAAAGTCGGCGCCCACATACTGCTTGATATAGCCGTCGATGGTGCCATCCTCGAGCATCTCGCCGATGCACTCGTCAAGCGCCGCGACAAAGCCGGCACCTTTCTTGGCCATCAGGCGGTACACGCCCACATGACCGCTCGTCTCGGAGCGATCGAGCAGGCCCAGCACCAGGCCCTCGTTCGCATCACGCATGGACTGGCCCTCGGCGCCGTCGCACAGGTAGGCATCGATGCGCCCGGCGAGCACCTCTTGCAGGCACTGGTCGCCGCCGTCGTACGTATGAATATCGGCATCGGGCATGACCTTGGCGATGAACTTGTTCTGCACGGTGCCGGTAGTGCAGGCGATGGACCTGCCGGCAAGGTCCTCGACGCGCTTGACAGGATCGCCGCCAAGTGTGAGAACGCCTACGAGCGGCTGATAATAGCCGCGCGTGAAGTCGTACGTCTGCTCGCGCTCTTCGTTGGAGCTCATCGCCATGGTAAAGGCCTTGTCATCGCTCTGCACCGATGCAAGCGTGGCGGCAAAGTCCTGCGGCTCAAAGTCGTAAGAAAAGCCCAGGCGCGAAGCCATCTCGTCGGCAATGGCGATATCCAGGCCGACAACCTTCTGCTTGCCGTCCGACTGCGTCTCCAGATAACGATAGGGCGCGAAGGCATCGTCGCCCACAAAGGCGAGCTTGGCGCCTTTGATATCGTCGCCCGCACCCGCAGCAGAACCAGCGGCAGAGCCCTTGTCAGCGCCATTGCCAGCGCAACCGCTCGCCGCAACTAATGCTGTACCGGTAAGCAAACTCAGGAAATCACGACGAGAAACAGAGCGTGTCATACCAAAGCCTTTCAATCTACGTTCAAAACGGCTTCTATTGTAGACACTCCACTGTTGAGCGCGCAGCCCAGCCGTATCAAAACCACTACAAAGGGGGACAGGCACCTTTGTGGTGGCTTGGTCTCCAGCGTTTACCCAGATAAAACCTGCCACAATAAACCTGTCCCTAATTGGAAGGCTTTGACACCCTAGGGGCGGGCGATGCTACAATCTGGCTTGTACTTGAAACGCATCAAAGGGGCCGCTATGGCAAAGGTAAAAATCAGCGATGTCGCGCGCGAGGCAGGGGTTTCGCTAGGCACGGTTTCCAACGCACTCAACCACCCCGAAAAGCTGCGCCCCGAGACCCTCAAGCTCATCAACGAGACCATCAGTCGCCTTGGCTATCTGCCCAACCAAAGCGCCCGTCAGCTCGCGGGCGGCACCACCAAGTCCTTTGGCCTGGTTCTCCCCCGTCTCGACCACGGCTTCTCGCTCCAAATTGCCAGCGGCGCCCATAACGAGGCACGCAAGCACGGCTATGACTTGCTCATCGCCAATGCCGATAACGACGATATTCTCGAGGACCATTACCTGCGCTATTTTATGGGCACGCAGATGTCCGGCGTCATGGTTCAGCCCATGGCGTCTCCCGACTGGCACCCCGCCATGACCAAGATGCCCGTGCCAATCGTCCATCTGGACATCCACTGTTCCGAGCCCGGTTATTACGTGGCCGCCGACAACGAGGCGCAGGGGCGCATTATCGCCGAGCTCGCCATCACCCGCGGCGCACGCCATATCACCGTTGTGGGCAGATCGGCATTTATGCAGCTCACCCTGCGCGTGCTTGGCATTCACAAGGCCCTCGCCCTGCACCCCGATATCAAAATCGAAGTCATCGACGCCGGCGAATGGAATACCGCAGCCGACGGCTACAGCATCGGTGCCCAAATCGCCGGGCGCCCCGCGGACGAGCGCCCCGACTTCGTGGTCGGCCTCACTGACGTACTGGCCTCGGGCGTCATCTCGGCGCTGGTCGATAAAGGCATCTCCGTCCCCGAGCAGGTCCGCGTGGCAGGCTGCGACGGCAACCCGCTCGCCTGGAGCGGGTCGGTCCCGCTCACCACAGTGGCACCCCCAGGCTACGAGATTGGCCGCAAGGGCGTTCAGTTGCTGATGGAGCAAATCGAGAACAAGCCCGCCGCCAAGACCAAACATATCCGCGTCGGCTCTGCCGCGCGCCCCGTCACCGCGGTCACGGCCGCCGAGGACATCAACCGCCAAGAACTCGTACGGCCGTTCCTCCTCGAGCGCGCCAGCACCCAGGCAAGCAACCACGCCGAAGCCACCGCCATCAATCTCGGCGCCTACCTGTAGCAAAAAGCGCCGCAGCGGAATCAGCCCCGCTGCGGCGCTTTTTCCGGCCCCACGCCCATTAGCCAGGGCTACAGCTACGGATATTTATGGAATACAATCCATATTTTCATGAGTTGTTTTGATAAAATGGATTCGGTTCCATATTTTTTGTAATTTCATATAAATATTGATTTTGTTCCAACGTTTTCAGACCCAGGGAGAGGCTTTATGGATTTGATTGACCGCAAGCAGTACCTCGACTGGCTCATTTCGTGGAAAGACTCACATGTTATCAAGATCGTTTCGGGCGTGCGTAGGTCAGGCAAATCGAAGCTATTCGAGATTTACCGTGGTCATTTGCGCGACCATGGAACCACAGATGCCCAAGTTATATCCCTCAGCTTTGAAGATCTGGAGTTCGAGTCTCTTACGTCGTATAGAGCACTCTACGACTACGTTTCCGCCAGACTCGTCCCCGATAAGATGAACTATGTCATTCTGGACGAGATACAGCATGTCGAGCACTTCGAAAAAGCCGTCGACAGCCTATTTATCAGGGATAATGTCGATCTCTACATAACCGGTTCCAACGCCTATCTGCTCTCGAGCGAGCTGGCAACCTTACTATCCGGTCGCTACGTAGAGCTCAAGATGCTGCCCCTCTCCTTTAAAGAGTTTTGCTCGGCAAAAACCAATGGTGGAAAGGCTCCTACCCAGCTGTTTGACGAGTACATCACCCGGGGCTCCTTTCCCTTTATCGCCGAAACGGGTATCCAGGGCCCCCAGGCGCGTGATTACCTTATGAGTCTCTACGACACCATAGTCATACGCGACGTTATCGAACGTTTGAAGGTCTCGGACGTCTCGACCCTGCGCGATATCACCAAGTTCCTACTCCATAACATCGGAAGCCGAACCTCGGTTAAAAAAATCTCCGACACGCTCTCGTCCAACGGCAACAAAACCGATCAGAAGACCGTCGCCAAGTACCTCAAAGGCTTAACAGACAGTCTCGTACTGTATTCAGCGCCGCGCTACAACGTACGCGGTCGACAGCTTCTAACAACAAACGGAAAATACTACGCCGTTGACCTTGGACTTAGAGGCGCTCTCGTCAAAACTCAGAGCAGCGACATCGGTCATATTCTCGAAAATGTCGTCTATCTCGAGCTTCTACGCCGCGGATACGACGTCTACGTGGGCGATATCGATGGTGGGGAGATCGATTTTGTTGCCCTAGGCTCAGACGAAACGGCCTATTTTCAGGTTTCAGCCACCACGCTCGACGAAACCACCCTCAACCGCGAGTTGGCCCCCTTTAAGAAAGTCCGAGACAACTATCCCAAGACGCTTCTTACGCTCGACACGCTATTTGCTGACGCAAACTACGAAGGAGTTCGCAAGCGCAACGTAATCGACTGGCTCTTGGAGTAACTCGTAACGTCCAAAGCCCCGCCAACCTCTTGCCAAGGCGGCTGCCTCGATTATTTAAAGCACAAAGCCCCTCTTATCGGCCAAAACTGCAGTCTTGGTGAGATAAGAGGAGCTGGCCGTATCAGCGCTTCCGCGCGGGCGCCGCTGTCGTCACCGCTAGCGGCAGACAACGCCCACGGGCGCATTCGGGATCTTGGATATAGATGCGGACACCCAGCTTAGCGGTTGGCCGCATCTTTAAAATGCTATTGAAATGGCTCAGGTGCAGAGTCTAGCGCACGGCCTTGACCGCCGCCGTCAGATCGAACAACGAATCGAGCATAGCCTCGCAGCCATCCACTACGTCCTGCGGCAGCGGCACGATATCGGGCACGGCAAAGACATGGCAACCCGCCGTGATGCCCGAGACGCAGCCGTTGCGCGAATCCTCGACCACGGCACATTCCTCGGGGGCAAAGCCCGCGCGCTCGCAGGCAAGCAGATACATCTCGGGGTCGGGCTTGCCGTGCACGACGTCCTCGCCACAGGTCACCGTCTCAAACTTGTCAAAAAGACCGACCATCTTAAGGTTGCGCTCGGCCGTAGCGAAGCGCGACGACGTCGCAAGGCCCACGTGATAGCCCGCAGCCAGCAGCTCGTCTATGCACTCGGCGGCGCCGGCCTTAAGCTCCAGTTCGGTCTTGACCATCTCGTCGCGAATCTCCTTGTGGCGGGCATAGACCGCCTCGGTGGTTTCGTGGTTGCCGTAATGCCTATCAAGGATGTCCATAACATCGGGTAGGGTGCGGCCGATAAACTGATGGATCAGCGCTTCATCAATCGCGACCCCCAGCTCGGCGGCGCCCGCCTTCCATGCCTTAATGCCCAAACGCTCGGTATCGACCAGCGTTCCGTCCATGTCAAAAATTACAGCCTTGATCATATCGATCCCCTCACCGGATTGCGTTACTGACACTCTACCGCACTTTACAAATTTGTATATAACGTATATAGCATATTGTGCCTTCGTTACATAGATAGAAGTCTTATGACAAGCAGCCCGATAGGATTATAGTTTTCGACCGAGCACATATTGGTAAGGAACGTTTTATGCTTTCAGACACCACCGCACCTGCAGAGGAGCTTCAGTACAAACTCGCAGCGCTCGAGCAGCTGCTTTTGGCATACGGACGCGTCGCCATCGGCTTTTCCGGCGGCGTCGACAGCAGCTTTTTAGCCGCGGTCTGCGCCCGCATCATGCCTGCCAACACGCTTCTCGTTCACCTCACCACGCCGCTCATCGGCACGCCTGAACAGGCTTCGTTTGAGCGCTCCGTTGACGGGCAAGCCAATGAGGAGCCGCATTTTAAGCTCCCTGTGCTCAATCTTTCGGTCGATCAGTTGCAGCTCCCCCAAGTAGCCTGCAACGATGCCAATCGCTGCTACCACTGCAAGCACGCCGGCTTTACCGCTATCGTCAACCACGCCAAGTCGCTCGGCTTTCCCACCGTCATCGACGGCAGCAATGCAAGCGATCGCGGTGACTACCGCCCTGGCATGCGCGCGGCAGAAGAGCTCGGCGTACGCTCCCCTCTCATGGAGGTCGGCTTTACCAAGGACGAAGAGCGCGAGCTGTTGCGCGCATGGGGCTATCCCGTTTGGAACCTGCCGGCGGGAGCCTGTCTTGCCACGCGCGTCCCCACGGGCGAGGAACTTACGCGCGAGAAGGTCGATTTAATCCGCGCATGCGAGGATTACCTGCACGATCTTGGTCTGGCGCAGGTGCGCGCACGTCTCGTCGGCGGCTGCATGCATATCGAAGCCGCTCCCGCAGACGTCGCAAAGATCGCCGCCCTCGGCGGCACCACGGTCAACGGCGAAGGCAAGGCCCCGCTGCCCGCCGCCATCGAGTCCGCCCTGCGCGAGCTGGGCTGCGACCACGTCTCCCCCGAGGTCACCCCCTACATCCACGGCAACATGAATCTTTAGGTTACGCCGTTTTACAAACGGCGTAACTGCTCGGCGCTGCGCAGGCCCCGGGCACGGCAATCTGACGTTCAACTTCACGGGCGCGACCAAAAGGTCAGCGCCCGCTTGTTTCACGTCACCTTACCGCACCCGGAGCCCGCTCGCTCGCATATGCTCAACCTGCACCGCGTCAACTGACCTACCAAAAAGGGACAGGTTCATTTTGGCAGGTTTTATCTGAGGAAACGTCGCGAGGCAGTCGCCCCTCTAGCACCCATCTAGCTTCGAGAGACACTAGAAGGGCGACCCGGCTGCATCTACTTCTTCCGATATCGGCGGTTACGGCTCGTCGATGAACCCATTACTTCGATGAGTCCTTTATCCGCCATTTTTGGCAGATGGTAACGGACAGACGAAATTCTGACCCCCGATGCAACCGCTATTTCTCGCGCCGTCATATCCACTTCGGCGCTGAGAGCCTCCAGGATCCTATCCGCCGTCGAAGTTGACGATTCTCTGTTCATATCGATAATTTCAAACGTGTCTTTGCCGCATTTTGACAGGACATGTTTATCCACAAGGTCCCCGCAGATCAGGCGAATGTCATCCGAATCCCACTTCAGGGCCTCTCGTATTTTTTGAACATCGCATACGCACCCATGCTCCCGCATAAACATGAGCAATGTTTCCTCGCGATCCGTCAGCTCGGTGCCCACATGGCTCTGAATCCACGTGCGGTTTTCAGCAAGCTCCGCCCCGTGCCGGGAAAGCAGCACCGTAAACGAATCGGCCTTAACGATAAATTTCGGCCTGCCAAGCGAACGAGACTCCATCTCGCGAATCATAGCCGGGATACCAGATCCCTGGCTTTCCGCAACGGCCCCCTCGGCATGCTCTAACGGCGTCGCCCCCATTAGGCTCATGAGCTTTGGGTTTCGGCAGCGAGATTCCCCGTCTGCAAGATTGTCCACCGTCTTTCCGCCCCAAAGCCCGCCAGGGTTTTTGATCTCTATTCTGTCTGGATAGATATCGACACTCACGGCCTGCCCCACAAACATGGGCGAATATTCTCGATGGATGCAGGCATTTGCCAAGGCCTCGCGCAAAACCTCCTGGGGAACTTCCCAATCATCCCTTCTGCCAGCGCCTTGCACTATCGCCGCTTTGCGCAAGTTTCGTCCAATCGCGGCAAGGGCATCTTCGATGCAAGCCGGAATCGGGCCATCGCACAACTGGCGGTCAATAAACCGGGGTTGCCCGGGTGCAGATTTTTCCACATCGGAATGAACGGCGACATCGATCATCAGTTTGGGATAGAACTGCTGGGGGTAAATTCCCGCCGACAGAAGCCCCGCGAGCTTCACAGCACCATCCTTTGTAGTGATATTGAGTCTGACCAGCTGCTTTTCCAGCGTATCGGCCCCGCGCAAAACGCGCGGGGTCTGCAGCCGGCGATTTGCGATAATAGACCGCACGACATCTGGATCCAAATCCTCGACCGTTGCCTCCGAAACCACCGTGCCGTCTGCATCGCTCGGAAGCAACGCACTCTGCAGCTCATATAGCTCAGCGGGTGACATCTTGATATCTTTATCATCCACGCGCTTGTAGCTACCGTTCTGCACGCCGCGCGCGCCGATATAGCAAGGCTTCGCTTTAAGCTCAAGTTCAAAGATGCGCACCAGAAGCACCTGGAGCCCGTCGACCTCGCCTCGATCAAGCTCGTACCGTGGCGCATGGGTCACCACTGCCGCTGAGCCTCCGTCTCCGATACCCGAAACAAACTGATCGCGCACCCTATCGATAGCAAAGTTAGCAGAAGGAACAAATCCTTCGGCTTCGTTCAGGCCCAAAATAATGAGCCCACCCGCAGTGTTCGCAAAAGCGCTCACTGTCTCCCATACGTCTGCGCTCAATTTATTCGTGCAGGCTTTAACTTCTACCGATGCGTCATCAGTCCCTCGCCTGCGAAGGCGCTCAACGATAAGGCCAAGAGGTTCATCCAGCAGCATTGGCATTCCGTCTCTCTAAAACGATAGATTTATCTCTCTAAAGTATAGTATATCTCTCTAACTTTAGAGAGATAAGTACCTTATTTTAGAGAGATATTTAGAGAGATGTACCGAATTCACTGTTAGATTGCCCAATGTTATCTCTTTAACTGACTTTCTCTTTATAGAGACATTTAGAGAGACGAGCGCGACCTCTCTAATCATGGGTTCTTCTCTTTAAAGTGCACACATCCTAACCGTGCCCTAAGTTGCGGTGAAATAGCTCACGATTAACCTACCAAAAAGGGACAGGCTTATTTTGGCAGGTTTTATCTGGGGAAACGCAAACGGGGCCGCGACACCTTTATGGCGTCGCGGCCCTTTTCCTTGGAGAAGGATCGATTGATTGAACGGGATGACCGTTCTAGTCTTCGAGTCCGCTATTGATGAGCTCCGCAATCTCAACGGGATCGGTGCTCGCGCGCACCTTGTCACGGAAGCCGGCATCCATCAGCATCACGGCAGCCTTGGAGAGCAGACGCAGGTGCGTGGTTCCAGCCTCGCCGGCAGGCACGTACAGCGCGAGCGCAACGTCGACAGGCACCCCATCGAAGCTCGGCCATTCAACGGGCTCGACCAACTTAAGCACGGCAACGCCCGGCGTGTGAATCGCGTCGCTTTTGGCATGCGGAACGGCAAAACCAGCGACAAGGCCGGTCTCGGCCTCGTTCTCGCGAGCAATAAAGGCAGCCTCTACGGCAGATGCGTCATCGGCAAAGCCGAGCTCGATGGCCTGCTCGGACAAATAATGCAGGGCGTTCTCGCGCGAGGCGGCAGTATGCCCGATCGTCACTTGGTTGGCAGATACAAATCCCATGGAAACCTTCCTTACAACGCGGACCTGACCGCAGCTTCGATGCCGTCGGCGTCCAAACCGTACTTATGCAGCAAATCGACCGCAGGGCCGGACTCGCCGTACACATCGCGCACGCCGACGCGACGCATCGGCACTGGATGCTGCTCCGCGAGCACCGAGGCAACGGCCTCGCCAAGACCGCCGATAATCGAATGCTCCTCGGCAGTGACCACGCGACCGGTCTTCTTGGCACTGGCAACCACCAGGCGTTCATCAAGCGGCTTGATCGTGTGCATGTTGATGACCTCGGCGTCGATGCCATCGGCAGCGAGCGCCTCGGCTGCCTCGAGCGCCTCGGCGACCATAAGGCCACAAGCGATGATGGTCACATCGGACCCCTCGCGCACGACCACGCCGCGACCAATCTTGAACTCATAGTCCTCGCGGTCGTTGATGACCGGCGTTGCCAGACGGCCGAAGCGCATGTAGACCGGCCCCTCAAACTCATAGGCGGCGCGCACGCAAGCGCGAGCCTCGATGTCATCGGCGGGAACGATTACCGTCATACCCGGAATCGTGCGCATGAGCGCGATATCCTCGCAGCACTGATGCGTGGCGCCGTCTTCACCGACCGAGATACCCGCATGCGTGGCGCCAATTTTGACGTTGAGGTGCGGATAGCCGATGGAATTACGCACTTGTTCGTACGCGCGGCCGGCGGCGAACATGGCAAAGGTGCTCGCAAAGGCAATGTGGCCCGTGGTCGCAATGCCGGCGGCAAGCCCCATCAAGTTGCTCTCGGCAATGCCGGCGTCGTAGAAACGCTCAGGATGGGCAGCCTTAAACTTACCCGTCTGCGTGGCGGCGGCCAGGTCGGCATCGAGCACTACAAAGTCATCGTGCTCATTGCCCAGCTCGACAAGTGCCTCGCCATAGCTAACGCGCGTGGCGACTTTCTTGACGTCTGCCATTAGAGCTCCTCCCCTGCTGCTGCGAGCTCGGCCATGGCCTGCTCAAACTGTTCATCGTTGGGTGCCTTGCCGTGCCAGCCCACCTGGTTTTCCATAAAGGAGACGCCCTTGCCCTTCACCGTCTCGGCGATAATGGCCACGGGCGAGTCGCTCACTTTGCGAGCCTCGGCAAAGGCGGCGGCAATCTGCGCCATGTCGTTACCGTCGGCGAGCTCGATCACATGCCACTTAAAGGCACGGAACTTGTCGGCAAGCGGCATAGCCGAGTTAACTTCGTCGATACTGCCGTCAATTTGCAGGCCATTGTGATCGACGATAGCGACGAGGTTGTCGAGCGCGTGGTTGCCGGCGAACATGGCCGCCTCCCACACCTGGCCTTCCTCGCACTCACCGTCGCCCAGCAACGTGTAGACACGGTAGCCGTCGCCCCAGTGCTTAGCGGCAAGCGCCATTCCAACCGCGGCGGAGATGCCCTGACCGAGCGATCCGGTGGACATGTCGATGCCCGGGGCGTCGTTCATGTTGGGATGGCCCTGCAGTCGGCTGCCAATATGACGGAGCGCCTCGAGCTCTTCGACGGGAAAATAGCCGCGATTTGCCAACACCGAATACAGGCCCGGCGCCGCGTGACCCTTGGAAAGCACAAAGCGATCGCGATCGGCCTTGTGAGGGTCGGCAGGATCGATATTCATTTCCTCAAAGTACAGATACGTCATGATGTCGGCAGCACCGAGCGATCCACCCGGGTGTCCCGACTTGGCCGCGTGAACCGCAGTCACGACACCCTTCCTGGCCTCATTGGCGACCTTCGCCAGCTCTTGGTTGGTCATACGAATTCCTCTCTTGAGAACAACCCCGGCACCGGATGACGCGATGCCGGGGCAATCCACTCGTTAAGCCTGAGCGACGACCTTCTGCCAGTCAGCCTCGAACGAGGCAAGGCCCTGGTCGGTCAGCGGGTGATGCAGGCACTTCTTGAGAGCGGCCATGGGCACGGTCGCGATGTCGGCGCCAAGAAGAGCCGCCTGGGTCACGTGGTTGGGCGTGCGGACCGAAGCGGTGATGATCTCAACGGTGTCGTCGACGTTCTTGCCGGTCCAGTCATAGTTCTTGATGCAAGTCACAACATTGTCGAGCTGCGAGATGCCGTCCTCGGCGATGTCGTCAAAGCGGCCGACAAACGGGCTGATGTAGCGGGCACCGGCGTTGGCGGCCATAAGGGCCTGCGTCGGCGAGAAGACGAGCGTCATGTTGACGCGCACGCCTGCATCGGCCAGCGCGCGGCAGGCGGCGAGACCGGCCTCGCAAACGGGAAGCTTAACCACGATGTTGGGAGCCAGGGCGGCAAGACGCTTGCCCTCCTCGATCATGCCCTCGGTAGTGGTCGCGGTGGACTCGGCGGACACGGGCAGGCCTTCGCAGAGCTCGGCGATCTTGAGCATGTGGGGCTCAAAGTCGGCCAGCTTGCCGCCGGTCTTGGCATACAGGGACGGGTTGGTGGTGACGCCGGCAAGGCAGCCCCAGCTCTTAGCCTCGGCGATCTCGTCAAGGTTGGCGGTATCGATAAAGAACTTCATGGTGCAAACTCCTTCGGAGGAATCCAAAACTCAAAAAATAGGATAAAGGGGGCGTCCCTTTGTCCTATGTGCCGGGCCTATGGCTGGGACATGCCCCAGACCCGGCGTCGCGTAGGAAAAACTACCTAGTCCTCGAGGGCCTTCTCGATGCGGCTCGTGACGCCCTTGAGGTTAAGACCGACGACGTACTGCTTGATCGGGCGCTTGATGTGCTCGATCACAAAGCGCTTGCCGTCGATGTCCTGGGCGGCGAGGTTGCGGTAGAGCTTCTCGACCTGCTCCTTGACCTCGGGATCGTTGAAGGCATAGTGGCCGGAGACATCCAGAATCTTCAGGCTGAGCTCGTCGTCAGCCAGGATGTCGTCAACCTGCAGGTTAACGTCATCGCCGGTCATCCACTTGCGCCAGCGCTCGGTCTTGATGGCCTTGACTAACAGCGTGTGATACAGGTCGGAGGGATCGTCACACAGGCCGTTGTCGACCAGGATCTGCTCGGTAGCGCAGAGCTTGAGGTAGGCGCGGGTCTCCTCGGTGCCGTACTGAGGGGCGACATTGGAGGCCGTCACGTGAGCCGGGATGTGCTCGAGCAGCGTCGCGTCATCCAGATAGTCGGCGTTGTGCTCCTTCAGGCCCACGCCGTAGCGCTTTGCCATGTCGGCGAGCTCGCGGGCGTTCTTAAAGTTGTAATGGCCAACCTGCTCGGTCCAACGGGTGAGCGTACCGGTCTGACCGACGATAAAGGTGGGCATGGGGCAGCCGCGCTTCTCGAGCTCGGGCTGCAGCTGAGAAATGAACTCCTCGTACTTATCGGTAGAGGTCAAGCCGCCATTGGTCTCCTCGGTACCGACCTCATAGGCGACCTCGGGCAGGTTATGCTCGCGACGGTACTGCTCAAGGTAGTCGATAAGATCGATCGTGCGGCGAAGCACCACGTCGAGCGGAATAACCTTGCCGATCTGATAGGGGTCCTTGGTGGGGTCGACCATCAGCAGGTCGAAGCCTGCCTCCATGTCGGCGACGAAGGACTTGCGAGCGAGCTCCATGGCCTCGTCCTCGGGCAGGTGGGCGTTACGCTCCTCGTCGCGCTGCCACGGACCGCCGTGATCGCGGCACAGGTAGTACGGGCCGGTGTAACCCACCTCGTCGGCAACCTTCTTGATGTCGGCGGCAAAGCGCGTCTGGTCCCAACCGTTGACGTAGCCGGCGCCCATCTCGTCCATATCGACCTGGTTGCGGCTGGCGATAAACATGGGCGGGAAATCCTCGTCCTTGGCAAGCTCGAACACGGCCTGAATCAGGTTGGGGCTCATGGGGCCAATGCCGACCATGGTTGCGTGATCGCCGCTATCTTGCAGCTTGAGCATGCCCTGAACGGCCTGGCGGATGGTGAGGTTGGACATTTTGTTCTCCTTCTCCAGAGGATTTTTGACAAAAGTTCCCTGGGACCCAAATGCGGGCCCTATCAGTACGGATGGATTTTGTTGTGTAGGGGCGGTTGTGCGGAGTCAAATCCATCCCTCCGCACAACCGGAGTCCTTAAAGGTTTACTTGGCCTGCTTATCGAGCGTGGGCTTCATGGCAATCAGGATTGCGGCGGCGACCACGGAGCCAATCACGATGTCCAGGCAGAACAGCGCGACGTTGTTCGTGGCAAGGGCGACGATAAAGCCACCGTGCGGGACGTAGCAGTCGATACCCTGGAAGGCGGCAAGTGCCGCACCCACGGCAGAGCCGATGCAAATGCCGGGAAGGGTGTGACCGAGGTCCTTGACCGCGAAGGGGATAGCGCCCTCGGTAATACCGATGCAGCCCATGAACAGCGCGGAGATGCCCATCTGGCGGTCAGCGTCATCGAACTTGTTCTTGGCAATGAGCGCAGCGAGGCCACAGGCGATCGGAGGAACGGCGACGGCGACGCGGAACATACCGTTAGGACCGTAGATACCGGAGGCCATGATGGCCATGGTGAAGGTCGAGGCGGTCTTGTTGATGGGGCCACCCATATCGAAGGCGGTCATAACGCCAATGACCAGACCCAGGACGACGGCGGAGCCGCCCTGCAGGCTACCGAGCACGCCGGTGAGCCAGTCCATCACAAAGCCAAGCGGCGTGGCCAGGATGTAGATATAGGCCATGCCCAGGACAAGCGAGGTCAGAATCGGGATGATCAGGATGGGCATGATGGTCTGAATGGTGTTGTTGACCTTCCAGGTCTTCATCCAGCGGACAAAGTAGCCGCAGATAACTGCCATGATCATGGCGCCCAAGAAGCCGGTCGAAACGCTGTTGCCGTTAGGGGTAACGACCGCGTTGTTGACCAGGTAGCCCAGGACAAAACCAGGGGCGAGCGCGGGCTTGCCGGCCATCGAGTAGGAGATGTATGCCGCAAGCACCGGGATCATCATGGAGATGCCGGCCATGCCGATGGTGTTAAGGCTCACCATCAGCGGGTTGGTGACCTCCATGCCGTTAGCACCGGCGGTACCGGATGCCAACGAGAAGGCAAGAAACACGCCACCGATAACGACGATGGGGATAAAATAGGAAACGCCGGTATTGAATGCATTGAGCAGCGTCTTACCAGGATCGGCAAAGATAGACTGCTTGGACGCCGGTGTCGGGGCCTGCGGGGCAGCGGAGACGGCCTTCTTCTCTGCCTTGGCCTCGGCCTTGGGCGCGTCAACGGCACCACCCGTCGCCTTGATGATCTCAACAGCCTGGTCGATGATCTTTACCGGATCGGCGATTACATCCGAGGTGCCGACCTTCAGGAACTTGCCCTCGGCCATCTTCTGCTCAAAACGATCCTCGTTCTCGACACCCACGTCGACGGACTCGAGCACCAGGTCGGCGGAATCCACGTCTTCCTGCGTCAGCTCGTTCTCGATACCCAGGCCACCCTGAGCCTCGACTTTGCACTCGATGCCACGGGCGGCGCATTCATCCTGAATCGCCTTCTGAGCCATATACGTGTGGGCAATACCCACGGTACAGGCGGCAACGCCTACGATCTTCATTGCTTCCCTCTTTTCATAGAGTTGCGTGCGCAAGACACCGTTTGCGGAGGCCTCCGGAGCATCCCCTGCCGTTTGGACTTGCTGTCTTTTCGACAAGACCAATATAGAGTGGTGGCATTGATAAAACCAGCTCATTTCGGTAAACGTGCAGGTCAGAGCGTTAGTTATGCGATTTAGTTATGCGTTTAACCAAAAATGAATCCTGCGTTTTTGACCTCTTTTTTAAAAGTCAAGAAGTATTTTGATTTCTCGGTAGACGGCAGGCTTGCATAGCCGCCACGAATTTCGGACCCCACGGATACGGTATTGTTGCATACTCATAAAGGGGTGAAAGGACAGGCAGAATCGTGTGCCCGCAACCCAAACGTGAACCACCGCGCCACACAACGCAATTTGTCGGAAGGAGTCGCTGTGACCAAACAGCGCATTACGATCGCAGACGTCGCCCGCGAGGCGGGAACTTCAACAGCCAGCGTCTCGTATTACCTCAACGACAAACGGGATAAGCTCAGCGAGAAAACGCAGGCAAAGATTGCGCGCGTCATCAAGGAACTCGGATACGTTCCCAACGCGCAGGCGCAAACACTCACCGGCAAACAGACCCACGTTATCGCCATCATCATCTTGGATAACACCAACAAATGGGCGGGCCTCGTCCTCAACGGCATGGAGCAGGTCATGCTCCCCGCGGGCTACCAGACGGTCGTTTGCACGAGCAACTTTAACCCCGAGACCGAGCTCATGTATGTCGACAAAATGCTCTCGCTGGGCGTCGATGGCTTTATCATCCAGCCCACGGCAAACTTCAAAGCCGTGCACGACCGCATTAGACGCGCCGGCAAGCCGGTCGTCTTTTTCGATGCGGCCATCTATAGCCCAGGTACCAGCTGGGTCAAAACCAACCTTTACGACGGTGTGTACAACGCCACGCAGGTGCTTCTCGATGCCGGCTACGAGGACTTTTTCTCCATTGCCGCCAACATGACCGAAATGCGCACCCGCATGGAGCGTTTTCAGGGGTATGCCGAGGCACTGGCAGCGAACGGACAGCTCTACAAAGCGATTCCCATCGACCACAACAAGCCGTCGGTCAGCGAGCTTACCGAGTACTTTAAATACAAGCTCAACCCCGCCAAGCAAACCCTTATCTTCGTGCAAAATCAGTGGGCACTTCCCCGTGTCTACAAGGCCCTCCAGCCCATGGCCCATCTACTTCCGCAGCAAATCGGTCTTTTGGGACTCAACTGCGAAGACTGGACCAACCTCACCACGCCGACCGTTTCCACGATCATCGAGCCCGTCGACCAGGAAGGCAGAGAGGCGGCCGAGATGCTCCTCGCGCTACTCGATGGCAGCAGCACGCCCGGTGAGCAGCGCATCCTCGAATGCAAACTCAATTGGCTCGGTTCCACCTCGATCTAGCCATACGTCAAATATGAGGCAAATGAATCAGTGGCGTTTGCCCCAAATCTTGAGTATTTGTTCGACAGAACGGCCCCTGCCGGCTCCTGCTAGACTGGTAGACTCCCAACCGTCCATCCAGGAGCCTCAATGTCGCGCAAGTCCGCCTACAAGCAAGTACTTTCCATCGGCACCGCCGTGGTGCTGGGGTTTGCGCTGTTCACAGGGTCGCTCGACGGAGCGCCCAAGCTGTTGTCGCCGCAAAGCGATGAGCAGGCGGCAGCCCTGGCCGAAAAACAAAACGAGAGTCCCAGCCGCACCGACGACGAGGCAGACCTGGTTGCCCGACTCGAATCGGGAACAGCGAGCTCCTCGGACTCTCAAAATAGCCAAGACTCTGGCGATGGTTCCGATTCCGCCGCACCCGACACCGGTGACGACGTTTCCGCGGACAGCGCCGCCACCCCCATCGACGAGGTCGAAAACCCCGATCTCGACCGCGCCCGCGGCGTATATCTCAGCAGTATTCCCGACTACGCGGGTAACCCCTATGTTGCCCCGCGCGCCGATAGCACACACCCGCTCGGCACACCGTCATTCACACTCGATGAATACGAGCGTGCTACAGAAGAGGGCTGCTTTAAGAAGTTCTCCAAGCTCGACAGCCTGGGCCGCACCCGCAAAGCGCTCGCCTGCGTGGGCCCCGAATCGCTCGGTCAAGGCAAGCGCGGCGATATCTCGCGCATCCACCCCGCCGGATGGCACCAGCAGCGCTACGACTTTATTCCGGGCCAGAGCCTCTACAACCGCTGCCACCTTATCGCCTGGTCGCTCTGCGGCGAAAACGCCAACCGCAAGAATCTCCTCACCGGTACGCGCTATCTCAACGAGACGGGCATGCTGCCGTTTGAAGAACAGATTCTCAACTATATTCACGATACGGGTAACCATGTGCTCTATCGCGTCACGCCCATGTACAACGAAGAGGAACTTGTCTGCCGTGGCGTGCGCCTTGAGGCGCAATCGGTCGAGGACCACGGCAAGACGCTGTGCTTCCACGTATATTGCTACAACCTGCAGCCGCATGTTCAGATCGACTACGCCACCGGCCGCAACCAGGCCTTGGGGGACTAGAGTCGCCGCATCATCCCAAAAACCAAAATGATCCGTTTTCCTCCGTCGCATACGGATCAAAATGGACCGCCCCGGATTGCCCAAGGCGGCCCATTGGTTGACATGGATATTGTGGCTAAGCCTGCTCGTTACTTGGCGCGGCCCTCCTCATAGCGCTCGACTAGCTTGGCCTGAACGTCATAGGGAACCTGCTCGTAGCCGGCGGGCTTCATGGTAAAGTCGCCCGTGCCACGCGTGATAGAGCGCAGACGCGTCGAATAATCCGTCAGCTCGGCGAGAGGTGCCTGCGCGATAACCACGGTGTCTCCGCGCTCATCGGTCTCCATGCCCGTCACGCGACCGCGCGAGGCCGAGATGTCACCCATCACGGCACCAGCGTAGCTCTCGGGGATAGTCACCGTGACTTCCTCGATGGGCTCCAGCACCACCGGATCGGCATCGGCGCATGCCTTGCGCAGGCCGATGCGAGCCGCCGCGCGGAACGCCATCTCGTTGGAGTCGACGCTGTGATACGAGCCGTCGTACACAGCCACGCGAATGCCCGTGAGCGGGTAGCCGGCAATGATGCCGTCTTTCATGGTCTCCTGGACACCCTTGTCCACGGCGGGAATCAGCGAGCGCGGAATGCGACCGCCCACGACCTCGTCTACAAACTCGTAGCCGTCGCTCGTACCGTCGGGCCCAATGAGCGGCTCAACGCGCAGCCAGCAGTCGCCATACTGGCCGGCACCGCCAGTCTGCTTCTTGTGGCGGCCCTGTGCGCTCGCCGTGCGGCGGATGGTCTCGCGATACGGAATGCGGATCGGCACGCTTTTGGCCACGACCTTAGTACGGTCCTCCAGACGGTTGAGCAGCACCGAAACCTGCGCCTCGCCCACCGCCGAAATGATGGTCTGGCCGGTCTCCTCATCACGATCGATACTCATGGTCGGGTCGGCCTTGCACGCCTTCTCAATAAACGTGTAGAGCTTCTCCTCGTCACCGCGGTTCTCGGCCTCGATGGCAATGCGGTACTGCGAGTTGGGGAACTTAAACGCCGCCGCCTCGACCTTGCCGGTAATGGAGAGCGTGTCACCCGTCTCTGCCGCCAGCTTGGGCGCCACGATAATGTCGCCGGCATAGGCGTGACCGACCTCGGTCATGTCGCGGCCGCACATCACATACAGGTGAGCCAGACGATCGCTCTTGCGGGTGCGCGCGTTGATCAGCTCAAGGCCCGGCTCAAGCGTGCCCGTCAGCACCTTGATAAAGCTGATGCGGCCCTGCTGCGGATCGGCCAGCGTCTTAAACACAAACGCCACCGGGCGGTCATCGTCGCTCGAAATCTTGAGCGAATCGCCGTCAATGAGCGGCATCTCGCCATAGTCGGTCGGCGCCGGGAAGTACGTCGCGATGTCATCCATCAGCGAGTTGACGCCCTGCTCTTTAATGCAATCGCCCGCAAAGACCGGCACAAAGATGCGCTCGGCGATCGCCTTCGACAGCAGGCCTTCAAGCTCCTCCTGCGTCAGCGTCTCCTCGCCTTCCAGGTACTTCATCATCAGCTCGTCGTCAGCCTCGGCCACCAGCTCGCACAGATGGTCGTGAGCCTCCTCGGCCTGGGCACGATACTCCTCGGGAATCTCCGACTCAACGGCTTCGGTGCCGTTGCAATGGCGCGCCTTCATGCGCACCAGGTCGATAATGCCGTTAAAGTCCTCGCCCTCGCCCCAGGGAAGGGTCACGGCGCCCAAACGCGTACCAAAACGCTCCTGCAGCAGGTCCATCGTGGTCGTAAAGCTGGCCTCGGAACGCGACAGGCGGTTCACGAACACCGCACGCGCCAGACGCAGGTCCTCCGCCGCATACCAAAGCTTAACGGTCGTAGGCTGCGGACCGGCCTCGGCGTCGACCACAAACAGAGCCGTCTCGCAAACGCTCATAGCGGCAAAGGCGTCACCGATAAAATCGGGGTAGCACGGGGCATCGAGCACGTTGATGCGGGCGCCCTTCCAGTCGATCGGCGCGATGGTCGTCGAGATGGAGAATGAACGCTTGACCTCTTCAGGGTCATAGTCGAGCGTGGGCTTGGTGCCGTCGTGGCCGCCCAGGCGGGCGGTCTTGCCGGAAAGGTGGAGCATGGCCTCGGCGAGTGAAGTCTTGCCCACCCCGCCTTGGCCTACGAGCACCACGTTCCTTACATTGCCGGTCTTGGGAGCACCCATGATGACCTCCTTGCAGGGCCGCGCGCAATGCGCGACGCCAACGGGGAGAGTTCGCGGTCGATGCCGTCCCGGGAGCAGCATGGTCGGCAGCCGAGCCGACTCACCCTCCAAATGTCCTATGCCACCACCCTACCCTTGCAGCCGCCTGTCCATGCAGACCTTTCGGCACGCGTATGGATACAGGCGGCGAGAGGAGGGGGCGAGCTTGCAAGGCGATTATTGAACCCCGCGGATGCAAAAAACCGCCGCAGATGATAAGACCTGCGGCGGTTTCACCTCAATAAACAGTTGAGCAAATAGCTGAGCCTACCCCTCGATACGGCTCAAGAACTCACGGGTGCGCTGCTCGCGCGGATGGTCGATGACCTGCTCGGCAGGACCCTCCTCGACAATACGACCGCCATCCATAAAGACCACGCGGTCGGCAACATCGCGCGCAAACTGCATTGCGTGGGTCACGATCACCATCGTCATATTCTGCGCGGCAAGGTCTTTAATGACACGCAGCACCTCGGCCGTCAGCTCGGGATCGAGCGCCGAGGTCGGCTCGTCAAAGAATAAGATTTCCGGATCGAGCGCTAGGGCGCGGGCAATACTCACGCGCTGCTGCTGACCGCCCGAAAGCTCACACGGCACCTTGTTCTCGTTGCCCGTCAGCCCCATTTGCGCAATCAGCTCGTGAGCGCGGGCTTCCGCCTGCTCGCGCGGACGCTTAAGCACACGAATCGGCGCATCGATGATGTTTTTCATCACGGTATAGTGCGGGAACAGATTGTAGTTCTGAAACACCAGGCCAAACCGCGAGCGGGCTTGCTTGGGCACATCGCCCTTCGCATAGACCGCGCCCGAACCCGCATCCGTCGCAACGGCAAGGTCTCCAAACGAGAGCGAGCCTCCGTCGAGTGTCTCGAGCAGCGTGGCACACCGCAGCAGCGTGGACTTGCCGCCACCCGAAGGTCCGATAATCGCCACGACCTCGCCACGCTTCACCTCAAGCGAGATATCCTTGAGCACCTCATTGCCGCCAAACGCCTTACGCGCGTTCGATATATTCATTACCGAATTAATCATGGTAGTAATCCAATTTTTTCTCGGCAGCGCCCAGCAGCATCTCGACGACGAAGTTAAAGACCCAGTAGATCAGCGCCGCGATTGCAAACGGCACCATGCTCACCTGCGAGGCGACCAGCGCCTTGGCCGTCGAGAACATCTCACCCACGCCAATGGCAAACGCCAGCGACGTGTCCTTGACCAGTGTGATGATCTCGTTGCCCATCGCCGGCAGAATACGCTTGGCGACCTGCGGCATCACGATATACAGAAACGTTTGCATGCGCGAGTAGCCCAGCACCTCGGCGGCCTCATATTGACCGCGCGGAATGGACTGCAGGCCCGATCGATAGATCTCGGCAAAATAGCCGGCGTAGTTGATGATGAACGCCACGACGCACGCCGTCCACTTGGAATCGGGCGTGAGCGAAATGCCAAACACGTAGTACGGGGCAAAGTAGATGGCAAACATCTGCAGCATGAGCGGCGTACCGCGCATGACCGAAATGTAGATGCGCGCAATCCAGCGAAGCGGCGCGATTTTGCTCATGCGCATAAACGCCACGGGGATTCCCAGCGGAATCGACCCCAGCAGCGTCAGCACAAACAACTGCAAACTGACCAAGAATCCCTGGCCAAGCATCTGCATCATGACCTGAATAGACATTACTTGAGCACCCAATTATCGAAAGATAGACCATAGCTTGAATACTTGTCGCACAGGTCCTTGACTGTGCCGTCCTCGTAGAGCGCCTTGAGCGACTCGGTCACGGCGTCGGCCGACTTGGTGTCGCCCTTCTTAAAGCCGACGGCGTAGTGCTCGCTGGACAGCGGCTCATCAAGCTGCGTATAAGCATCAGGCTTGGCGGCAAGCTGATACTGGGCAATCGAAAGGTCGCAAGCCACGGCATCGACCGCGCCGCTCTCGAGCTGCATAAACGCCGTGTTGTACTCACCGATGGTGTCGAGCGTGGCAAACGTCGCCGCCAGATCCTTCTGGTCACCCTCAAGCACATCCTGCGCAGCGGAATCGGTCTGGGTAATCACGGTCTTGCCGGCAAGATCGTCCCAGCTCTTGATGCCTGCATCCTTCTTTACCACCAGCACCTGCTCGTTGAGCATGTACGGCTCGGAGAACGTGTAGTCGTCCTCGCGGCCCTCCATGGTAAAGCCGTTCCAGATGCAGTTGATGGCGCCGGAGTTGAGCAGCGTGTCCTTGGCATCCCAATCGATGGCCTCGTAATCGACTTCCCAGCCCTGCTTATCGGCAACGGCCTTGGCAAGGTCGAGGTCAAAGCCCGTGTACTCACCGTCATCGCCCACAAAGCCGTACGGAGGATAGGACTTATCAAAGCCCACCACGAGCTTCTTGGACTCCGCAGCGCCCTTCACATCCTTGGCTGCGGCAGAACCGGCAGCGGAGCCCTTGCCGGCACCACCGCCGCAACCGACAAGACCAAGGCCAAGCACCGTGGCGAGCGAGCCGGCTAGACCAACAAACTGACGACGAGACATATCGGTATTCATGGTATCCCCCTTGATGGTACTTTAGTTAAGTAAAGTGAATCGTGTAACGTTCAGCATCATACACTTTAGCGTGATAGAGCACAAGGCGAGTTTGCCCGCCGCGTGAGGGGTGTGGGGGTTAAGTTTCCTGCTCTACAGTCCTGCTCACGACGGAGGCCACATTAAGTGGCCTCCTGTTCGTGCGGAACTCGCGATAAACTTAACCCC
>CABUTR010000011.1 GCA_902494555.1 uncultured Collinsella sp. | reverse complement strand
TGACGCGCGAGGAGTACGAGCAGGTGCGCGACCATGCCGATGACCTGGGCTTTACGACGATGTTTTGGCAAGAAGGCGGCGCGGTAGACGAGAGCTTCACCCCAGCCTTCGACACCACCGGCGTCCTCACCAGCGCAAAGTAGCGCGTTCGCCGATGATTTTTCTGGGACGGGGATTAAAAAATCATCGAGAGGATCGCCTGCTCGAAAAGTAGTCAAAAAAGCCCCGTCCCAAAAAGACTGGGTATTGGGCGTTGACAGTTGGCGAGCCGTAGGTAAAATATCAACTTGTCCTGGGGACGTAGCTCAGTTGGGAGAGCGCTGCCGTCGCATGGCAGAGGCCGAGGGTTCGACTCCCTTCGTCTCCACCCTTGGATTTGATAAGCCGCTGACATTGTGTCGGCGGCTTTTTTTAAAAGAAAGGGCTGTACCATGGCCGAGCTTGAGTCCCAACCACTGTCTGCCGAGGAACGCGCCGAGTTGGAAGAGCTCCGCGCCGAGAAAGCTCGTCGCGAGGCCCAGGAAGAGGCACGCCGCGAGCGTGAGGAGCTGGCCGCCCTGCGTGCCGCGCGTGCGAAGGCCGAGGAGGCCGCCGCGAACGTCGCCCCCGCGCCCAAGCCCGCCGCCGCGAAGCCTGCACCTGCCGCGCACAAACCTCAGCCTAAAAAGGCCACTCGTCCCAAGCCCGTCGAGCCCAAACCGAGCCGTGACGAGATGAGCTTTGCCCAGCGCATGGTTACCTCCAAGGAGCCTACGGGCGAGAACGAGATCCCTGGCATGGCGCCGGCTCAAAAAATCATCATTGTCCTTGCCCTCATCGCGTTTGTCATCTTTATGGGCTACACGATCCTGACCAGCATGGGCCTGCTCTAGCCGATTCGCGCCGGGTGTCATGCCCGAACACTCTGCCCTTCTCCAACCCTCAACCTCTGCACAACGCATCCGAAAGGTCGCCCCATGGCTTTGACCGATATCTCTCATCCCACCGACATCGCAATGCTCACCGATCTGTACGAGCTCACTATGGCCCAGGGCCTGTGGGAGAACGGCAAGGCCAATGAGCAGGGTTGTTTTACGGCGTTTTACCGCGACCATCCCTTTGGCAGCGCCTATGCCGTCATGTGCGGCACCGCCGAGCTGCCCGAGCTGGTCGAGAATCTGCGCTTTACGCCCGAGGATATCGACTACCTCGCCTCACTCCAGGCCCCGGCCGGCGGCGCGATGTTCAAGCCTGCATTCCTTGACTACCTGCGCGATTTTCGTGCGCATGTAAACATCGACGCCGTTCCCGAGGGCGAGCTCGTCTTTCCGCGCGAGCCCATGGTTCGCGTCACCGGCCCCGCGCTGGAGTGCCAGCTGCTCGAAACGGCGCTGCTCAACATCGTCGGCTTCCAGACGCTTGTCGCCACCAAGACGGCGCGCGTGGTGCTGGCGGCGGACGGCCGTCCCGTTGCCGAGTTTGGCCTGCGCCGCGCCCAGGGTCCCGATGGCGGGCTGGCCGTCGCGCGCGCGAGCTACGTTGCCGGCTGCTCCTCTACGTCCAACGTGCTTGCCGGGCGCCGCTACGGCATCCCCGTTTTTGGCACGCATGCGCACAGCTGGGTGATGAGCTTCGACTCCGAGCTCGAGGCATTCCGGGCTTTTGCTAAGTCGAGTCCCAAGAACTGCACGCTGCTCATCGACACCTACGACGTACGTGAGGGTTGCGAGCATGCCATTACGGTTGCCAAGGAGATGGAGGCGGTGGGCGAGCGTCTGTCGGCTATTCGCATCGACTCGGGCGACCTGGCCAAGCTTTCCAAGTATGTCCGCGGCCGTTTTGACGCCGAGGGCCTGCCCTATGTGGGGATCTCGGTTTCTAACGATCTGGATGAGTACACGATTCAGTCGCTGCTCGACCAGGGCGCGCCCATCGATAGCTTTGGCGTGGGCACCAAGCTCGCGACCTGCTATGACCAGCCGGCGCTGGGCGGCGTGTACAAGCTCGCCGCCCGCCGTGCGAGCGAGGCGGTCCCGTGGACGCCGGTGGTGAAGCTCTCCGAGCAGCCCTACAAGCGCACAATTCCCGGTGTTCAGCGCGTACGACGCTATTACGACGGTTTTGGCGGCCCGGTTTGCGACATGATTTATGACGAGGACCATCTGGCAGGGGAGGGCGCCGCGCGCGGCAATACCCTCGTGGCCGTAAACGATGCGGCGCTGGTGACCGACGTTTCCGAGCTGGAGTATCGCGAGCTGCTGGTGCCGATTGTGCGCGACGGCAGCGCGGTGGCTCCTCGCGAGAGCATCGAGGACGCGCGCGAGCGTTGCGCCTGGGCACTTGACCATCTGGACGCAGCTTTCAAGCGCTTCCTGTACCCGCAGACCTATGTGGTGGGTATGGAGCAGGGCCTGGCTCAGGTGCGCGACGAGCTCGTGCGCAAGAACATGGCCGCGGCCTCGGCCTTCCCCTGGGCTCACTAATTCCTTGGGCGGTAGGGGCGAGTCACGCTTCCCTGGCCGCCGGCTCGGCCGTTCGCTGAACAGTTGATTGGTTTGACGTATGACGACTTCTTATAAAACGATGGTGGTAAAGATCGGTTCGTCCACGGTGGTGGGTGCCGACGGCAAGGTCAACCGCGCCTTTATCGGCGGACTTGCCGATCAGGCCGCAGCGCTGCGCAAGCTCGGCTGGCGTCTGGTTGTGGTGAGCTCGGGCGCTATCGCCTGTGGCTATCCCGTGTTGGGCTTCGACCGCAAGCCGGTTGGTGACCTGCCGAGCCTGCAGGCCTGCGCCTCGGCCGGTCAGTGCATCATCTCGTCGGCCTATGACGAGGAGTTTCATGCGCGCGACCTGCTCACCTCGCTCGTGCTGCTCACGCGTCACGACACGGCGCGCCGCACGTCCTACCTGCACGCGCGCGACGCCCTGCTGCGCCTGGTGGAGCTTGGCGTGGTGCCGGTCGTCAACGAGAACGATACCGTTACCGTCGATGAGATCAAGTTTGGCGACAACGACACGCTGGCGGCGCTTGTGAGCTGCCTGGTTTCTGCCGATCTGTGCGTGACGCTCTCGGACATCGATGGCCTCTATACCGCCAATCCGCACGAGGACCCCACGGCCGAGTTCGTCCCGGTCGTGCATAAGATCGACGCCAAGATCATCGCCTCGGCGGGCGATTCTTCCACATCGGTGGGCACGGGCGGCATGATCACCAAGATCCGCGCGAGCCGCATTCTCATGACGGCGGGCATTCAGAGCGTGATTTGCTCGGGCGAGGAGCCCGATGCGCTCGTGCGCCTCGCCCGCGGCGAGAGCGTGGGTACGCTGTTCGATCCGCCGGCGGAGCGCTTGGACATTGCACCCCGCAAGCTGTGGATTGCACTGGGTGACAAGGCGCACGGCTCGGTGACGGTTGATGACGGTGCCGCGAAAGCGCTGGTCGGCCATGGATCGTCCCTGCTTGCGGTGGGTATTCGCGAGGTCGATGGCGAGTTTGCCGAGGGCGATGTGCTTGACGTGTGCGACCCGAGCGGCATGGTTGTCGCGCGCGGTATCGCCGAGGCCGATTCGGACGTGTTGGAGCTTGCTGCCGGCCGCCGCCAGGACCAGATCGCCAGTAACCGCCTGCTTGCAAACCTGGCCGAGAAGCCCGCGATCCATAGGGACAATCTAATCGTCTTCGCATAAAGAAAGACAGCGCTGCGGATCGTTTTCCCGCAGCGCTGTCTTTCTTTATCTCGTGCCGGCACTTGGGGACGTTCCTTTTGTGCCGGCAGTTGGGGACACTCCTTTGCTAGAAGATCTGGCGCAGGTCTCCGCGGTTGAGGGCTTCGTCGAAGAGGTGCTTGAACACCACGCTGCCGTGTAGACCGTCGTGCTCGAACTCGTTGGTCACCCAGGCATGCGAGTTACCCACACGGCTGAGCGTATCGAGCTGCAGGCCCGAATCGACGTACATGTCGTCGAAATACACCGCGGCCTGGAGTGGCACCTCGTTGCAGGCTAGGCGCTGCTGGTCGTAGATCTTGTCCCAGCTGGTGTCTTCCATCAGCAGGTCCATGGCGGGCTTAAACGGCATAAGCTCGGGCATCTGCTCAAACATCCACGGGAACATGGCCTCGCCGGTAAACATGAGCGGTCGCGCGAGCGTGTCGAACTCGGCACGGTGTGCCTTCTCTTCTGCCGCGGCCCAGCGAATGGGCATGGTGTCGCCGTCGGCGTAGATGAACTCCTGAAGCGTCCAGTACAGCGGATTCGTGCGTGTGTTGGTGCGCTCGAAGGCGCGCATCAAAAAGCTGTCAGATACCGAGGCACCGCAGGTCAGCGTGCCGTCGCCGCCAACAAAAGCGTGATCGATAATCCAATGTATGCGCTCAAAGCTCGGCTTCATGCCAAAGTCGCTGCCCATGAGCTGTAGGCGCTCAACCGTCATCGGCGAGCCGTCGGGCAGCACGGGCTTCTGAGCCTCGAGCGCATCGGCCAGGGCTGCCACGCGCGCGACGTCAGCGGGGTAGCGGTCGTAATACTGCTGCGTCTTGGCGGCCATGCGCGGGAAGGTGTGCGCGTAGACCTCGCTGGCGCTCGCCGGCACGTGCGGAATGCCACCACAGGTAAAGCTTGCCGCCACGCCCTCGGGGAAGAGCGACAGATAGCTCAGCGTCAAAAAACCGCCGTAGCTCTGCCCGAGCGTGGCCCAGGGCTTGCCTCCAAAGCCCACCAGGCGCAGGTACTCAAAATCGCGCACGATGGAGCTGGCGAGGTGGCGCTTGAGGAAGTCCGCCTGCGAGCGGGCCGCATCTGCGCCGGCTGCCTCGGCGCGCTCGCCCAAGGCCGCGATCGTGCGTCCGTCAACACAGCTGCTGCGTCCGGTGCCGCGCTGGTCGGGCAGGACCACGCGGAAGTGCTTGACGGCCTCCTCGATCCAGCCATCGCTTGTGGGCGACAACGGACGCGGGCTCTCGCCGCCGGGGCCGCCCTGCAAAAACAGGAGCAGCGGCAGATCGTCGTTGATGCGGTCGGGCGCGCAAACCACGCGATAGAAGAGCTTGATGCTCTCGGGCGCGCCGGCGATGGGTGCCGGCATAGCGCCGCGGCGCATGGTGCTGCCGACGGCCAGGAGCATCGGCTCCAGGCCGCGCCAGTCAAGGGGGATATCGATGCTGTGGTCCTCGACATACAGGCCGGGGACGTGGTACGAAGTGATGAGCGCCATGTGATACTTCCGTTCGTTGCGGTGTTTCGGGTTGACCAATTCTACCGCCGTAGACGAAGGCGCGTGCAAATCGGCTACCATGGTTGGCAAACTTCTAAGAGAAAGGGCCGTCCATGTCGGTCGATATAGCCACGTACGTTCACGATCTTGCCGTTGAGGCCAAGGCCGCCTCGGGCGCGCTTGCCACGGCGAGCGATGCCCAGCGCCAGGAGGCCGTGCGCGCCATGGCCGCGGCGCTGCGCGACGGCGTCGATTCCATCGTTGCCGCCAACGAGCTCGATATGTCCGCCGCGCGCGATGCGGGTACCTCGGCGGGACTGCTCGACCGTCTGCTGCTGACGCCCGAGCGCGTCGAAGGCATGGCCGCCGGCTTGGAGAAGCTTGCCGAGCTGCCCGATCCCGTCGGCCGCGTGCTCGACCACCGCGTGCTTGCAAGTGGCGTGGACCTGACCCGCGTGAGCGTGCCGTTGGGCCTGGTCGCCATGGTGTACGAGGCGCGTCCCAACGTGACGGCCGACGCCGCGGGCATCTGCATCCGCACCGGCAACGCCTGCATTCTGCGCGGCGGTTCGCTGGCCTATCACTCGTGCGCCATGATTGCCGAGCTGCTGGCCGATGCCCTCGAGTCGCAGGGCTGCCCGCGCACGGCCGTCTCGATGATCGAGTCCACCGACCGCGAGGCCACCGGCGAGCTCATGAAGCTTCGTGGCATCGTCGATGTGCTCATTCCGCGTGGCGGTGCGGGCCTGATCCAGCGCTGCGTGCGCGAGTCGCTCGTGCCGGTGATCGAGACAGGTACGGGCAACTGCCACATCTACGTGCATGAATCCGCCGACTTCGATAAAGCGCTCAATATTATCGTCAACGCTAAGACGCAGCGCGTGGGCGTGTGCAATGCCGCCGAGTCGCTGCTGGTCGACCGTGCCGTGGCCGATGCGTTTTTGCCCGCGGTCGTGGCCGTGCTGCATGACCACGGCGTACTCATTCACGGCGACGAGGCCACGTGCGCCGCATGCGCCGACGCCGGCTTTGTGGAGGGTGATGACTACGTTGCCGCGACTGAGGAGGACTGGGGTCGCGAGTATCTGGCGCTCGAGATGAGCGTGAAGGTCGTGGCAAACGAGGACGAGGCCATCGCGCACATCAACCGTTACGGCACGATGCACTCCGAGGCCATCGTTGCCGAGGACACGGATGCTTGCGAGCGCTTCCTCGATGCGGTCGATGCCTCGGCCGTGTACGCCAACGCCAGCACGCGCTTTACCGATGGCGGCGAGTTTGGCCTGGGCGCCGAGATCGGCATCTCGACCCAAAAGCTCCACGCCCGCGGACCCTTCGCCGCCGAGGCCCTCACCACCTACAAATACAAGCTCCGCGGCACCGGCCAGGTCCGTCCCTAAACCTACCAAAAAGGGACAGGTTTATTTTGGCAGGTTTTATCTGCGGTTTTGCCGGGCACACGTTCGCCCGGCTTTTTTCTCCTCAAACCTTTTCTGCCTTTCGGCTTGAGCCGCGGCGATATACGATAGTGACACCGTGTCCTAGCACCGAATCACCAGGAGGTATTGCCATGTCCCAGACGCTTTCCGCCGGAATCACCCGCGACCGCGCGTTCGAACTGCTCAACGAGCACAACAAGGACCCGTTCCACATCACCCACGGTGAGACCGTCGAGGGCACCATGCGCTATTTTGCGCGCGAGTTCGACCCCGAGAACGAGGAGTTCTGGGGCATCGTCGGCCTGCTGCACGACTTGGATTGGGAGGAGCATGAGGACGACCCCATGAACCACACCATCTATGCGGCCGAGATCCTTGAAGGCGAGGGCGCATCGCCCGAGCTCATCCGCGCTATCCAGACGCACACGTCCGATTTCAATGCTTCACTGCCTAAGCCCGAACTGCAGATGGAGAAGATTCTGTTTGCCTGCGACGAGCTCACCGGCTTGATCGGTGCCGCCGTCATCATGCGCCCAAGCAAGAGTGTCATGGACTTTACGACCAAGTCGCTCAAGAAGAAGTTCAAGGACAAACGCTTTGCCGCCGGCTGCTCGCGCGACGTGATTTCGCAGGGCGCCGAGATGCTGGGCTGGGAGCTCCCCGAGCTCTTTGACCGCACCATCGCGGCCATGCAGTCCTTCGCGCCCGACCGCGACACCTTCCAGGCCTAACCTGCCAAAAAGGGACAGGTTTATTTTGGCATGTTTTATCTGCGGAAACGCCTCCGTTGTAGTTCTTAGCTGCGGAGGCGTTTCCGTTTTCTTGTGACGCCTCGGGACTATTCTGTCGTTGCCGGCAGGTGACTATGCGGCATTCTTTATAATCCACGTTCCCAACCCGGTTAATAACTGAACCTGTTTGATCGTCAGCCCTTCTTTTCGAAGGGCCAGTATCGCTTCGTTGCGAAGTGCCTTGGAGATGGATTTGAGTTCTGTGGGCGCACATCCCGCGACGTTTTGCACGACTGCCGCACCAAATTCACTTAGATCTTCCTCTCGCACTTTTGCCGTTGCGCTCGGACGATAGGGCAGCGTGGGTACACTTTTCATGAACTTGAGATATGAGCGCGGCGTCGGAAAAAGTGCGTCGACAACGTCCCCGGTGACATGCGGCCGAGACCTTGCTCCCATTAGGTACTCACGATGGCTGCTCCATGGATAGTCGTCATATGTCGCCAGTCCTGCTTTTTGAGGATTCAAATGAATATATCGAATTGCTTCGAGCAGATACTCCTCCGATTTAATCGGCGAATCCCAGAAGCGCTCCTGAAATACGTGGCCGATATGACCCGCGCGTGCATTGTACCTGCCCGCATACGATACGGCTATCGCGTGCATCGCGTCGCTCTTGCGGTCGTCCGGATCGTCGACGAGCAGATGAATGTGATTTCCCATAAGGCACCAAGCGATAAGCTCAATATTGTGTTTGGGGAGGATCGCATCGAGGATTTGAAGCAAGGCGATTCGGTCCTCGTCACCGTCAAACAGCAATTGCCCTCCGTTCCCGCGCAATGTGACGTGGAAAAAACCAGTCGGTGACTTTGAACGAGGTTTTCTCGGCATGGCCCCTCCTTTTAGCTCGGATGGGCTGAAGATACCTTATTGGGAGGTATTGGTTGTCGAGATTCAGTTCACCGACTATAGCTGCTACCTGCCGAAATGTTATTGCGTTTTCAAATTGATGCTTTTTAATGGTAATTGAGCGGGGTGAGAGCCCTCGATGCGGATGCGGACGTTGCCAGCGTCGAGCTGGATTGTTCTTGTGTGAAGACGTCGCAAATGGGCTTCACGCATTTCTACGTAGATAGAAAAATGGCCGGGCGCTCAAAATAAAACGGAGCGCCCGGCCATTTACTAATTGTTCATCGACGTTTGGCCAGATAAAACCTGCCAAAATAAACCTGTCCCTTTTTGGCAGGTTAGTTGAGGGCGGCTTGGGCTAGGCGGGCTTCAGCGTCCTCCTCGGTGACGCCCAAGGCCACAGCGAACTCCTCGATGGAGCGGCGTTTGGCTTCCTTGAGTACGCGCATGTAGTAGGAGCTGGGCTTTTTATCAGCTTCCTCGGCCTGGCGAATGCGGTGCATCATGGTCTTTGCCACGCGGACCGTCTCGGGCGCACCCAGCTTGAGCTGCTGCTTAAAGTGCGTCTCCTCAAGTGAGCTGTTGCGCTCGGTAAAGGTGTCGCACTCCAGCTCGTCGTAGTGGCTCAGCAGGTGCTCGGCATCTTGCTGAGAGATGGCGGCGTGCAAACGGTCGGCCTGCGCCACGGGGTACATGAGGATCGTCTGCGCATGTCCCTGCTTGGTCTCGAGCAGCAGCATGGGCTGCGGTGTGTCGTCCCTGAAACCGACGACGGTGCAGACTCCCTGACCCGGATGAATGACGTGTTGACCGATTGAGAACATGCTACCTCCAACTTATACGAATTTACGTATGTCTAGAATAACACGCTGACGTGCGCAAATCCTCACTTTATGCAGGAAAAGCACACAACTCTGATAGGTAAGAGTATTCGATAAAAGACGCAGCTCATTCACACCTTTATGCATTTTCAACGCGTGCATAATTTGCAGGCAGACTGGCATCTTTGAGTGACTCCATACAAGCTGTAGTCAATTTTGTGCATATGCAATATCTATTAGCTTTACCCTGCGACAGTGCCCGTCGCTTGTGATAGAGTGCTACAAACTCTGGCTTTTGCCCTACGAGTGACCAAGAGCTCGGGGGCTTTAACACAAGGAGGACCTATGCCCGAGAAGATTGAAGAGCTGGTACGCGCTGCGCTTGCTGCGGCCCAGGAGGCCGGCGACCTTTCCGCATTTGAACTTGACGATTGCGCCATCGAGCGACCGGCTGACACTTCTCATGGCGAGTGGACCTCTACCATGGCCCTGAAGTCCGCCAAGCTGGCCCACTGCGCCCCGCGCAAGATCGCCGAGGCCATCGTTGCCCATATGCCCGAGGACCCCGCGATCGAGAAGGTCGAGATCGCAGGCCCTGGCTTCATCAACTTCTACCTCTCCGTCGCCGTCAAGAATGCCATCTTTGGCGAGGCCCGCGAGAAGGGCATGGACTTCGCTAAGTCCAACGTCGGTGGCGGCTTGAAGACCCAGGTCGAGTTCGTCTCCGCCAACCCCGTCGGCCCCATGCACATCGGCCACGGCCGCTGGGCCGCTCTGGGCGACTCGCTCTGCCGCGTCATGGACCACGCCGGTTACGACATCCAGCGTGAGTTCTACATCAACGACCACGGCTCTCAGATGAACACCTTCGGCAACTCCATCAGCACGCGCTATATGCAGCTTGCTGACATCATCGCCAAGCAGGGCGTGGATATCGACGAGGCTCACAAGATCTTGATCGACGACCGCGACGCCTTTGTCGCCGACGAGAACGACGAGCATCCCGAGACCCATCCGTATCAGGACAACTTTGCCGAGACCCTGGGCAAGGATTCCTACGGCGGCGACTACATCATCGACGAGGCTGCTGAGTTCTGGCGCACCGACGGCGATAAGTGGGTCGACGCCGATCCTCAGGAGCGCATGGAGAGCTTCCGCGAGCGCGGCTACGTAAAGATGGTCGACAACATGCGCGACCTCTGCCACGCCGTCAATTGCGACTTCGATCGTTGGTTCTCCGAGCGCTCGCTGTATGTGAAGGACACCGAGGGCGAGACCGCCGGCACCTCCGCCGTCGACCGCGCTTTTGAGAAGCTCGACAAGATGGGCTACCTCTATACCAAGGACGGCGCCCTGTGGTTCCGTTCCACCGATCTGGGCGACGACAAGGACCGCGTGCTGATCAAGTCCGACGGCGAGTACACCTACTTTGCCTCCGACGTCGCCTATCACTGGGATAAGTTCCAGCGCGTCGACCACGTCATCGACATCTGGGGCGCCGACCACCACGGCTACATCGAGCGCGTCCGCTGCGTCTGCGATGCCTTGGGTTACCCCGGCAAGTTCGAGGTTCTGCTGGGCCAGCTCGTCAACCTGCTGCGTAACGGCAAGCCCGTCCGTATGTCCAAGCGCAAGGGCACCATGGTGACCCTGCAGGAGCTCGTCGACGAGGTTGGCTCCGACGCCGCTCGTTACACGCTCATCTCCAAGAGCTCCAACCAGATGGTCGACTTCGATATCGAGGCCGTCAAGAAGCGCGACAACTCCAACCCGGTCTATTACGTGCAGTACGCTCACGCCCGCGTGTGCTCCATCCTGCGTCGTGCCGCTGACGTTACGCCCGAGCAGGCTGACGAGATGGGCATGAAGGCCGTCGCCGCCAAGGCCATCGGTGAGAACGTCGATTACTCGCTGCTGACCGACCCGACCGAGCTCGCCCTTTCGCGTAAGCTCAACGAGCTCACCGACCTCATCGCCAGCTGCGCTCGCGACCGCGCCCCGTTCCGTCTGACGCACTTTGCCGAGGAGCTCGCTGGCGATTTCCACAGCTTCTACGCTGCCTGCCAGGTTCTGCCGAGCGAGGGCCGTCCCGTCGACCCCGAGCTTTCGCGTGCCCGTCTGGCCGCTTGCGATGCCGTCCGCGTGACGCTCGCCCTGGTGCTCACCCTCGTTGGCGTTTCCGCGCCCGAGCAGATGTAATCATCGAGTCATTTGACCGTGTAGGTTCGGCTTTGCTGAGCCCTATAAGCCCGATCTCCATGCGGAGGTCGGGCTTTTTTCGTTTGGCGGGGCTTTTGGGCGTGTTGGAAAATGCTACAAAAAAGCAACTATACCGCTTTACGGGGCTGAATCGCTGCCTAGCGACCATGGCGAAAGCAGTGAAAATAAAACTGCAGGTAGACGGTTTATTGTTTCTTGAAAATGCAGGGTATGGTTGGCTTGCATCATTCGGGCCCCGTAATCTGGCATAGTTTTGAAAATTGTCCCTTGGGACGGAGGAAAACGGATCATTTTTGTCTCGAGGAGGGGTGGCGGGATACCGTCCGCCACGAATTGGGCTCATCTCCTACGTTTGGACGCATATCCCGAACCATGCCGAAAAGTACGATATTAAAACCGCAGGTAGCAGACTCGTTGTTTTTGAAAAAACAAGGGTATGGTCAGGGGCTCGGGGGTAAACGAAGTAGATGGGCGCGATTCGTGGCGCGGCGAATCCCGACGCCAAGGATTTGATCCCTATTCGCTTCATTTCAAGGCGCCTTAGGGGAAGAGTGTCCCTTTTGACTAGTCGTTTAAGAACGTCCCCAATGACTAAGTTGCAGGTGGCGGCGGTTGTGTTACACTAACGCTGCGTATATGACGCAAATATCTCGATACAGATCAATGATGTCCGTCGGTATTTGACGGAGCTAGACTGTTTAGCCGCCCTGAAGGTTTATGCAGGGAGCATGTGATCACAGGGCTTGAAAAGAAAGTTGAGCAAACACTGTGTCTGATCAACAGCAAGAAAACGAAATAACGACGACGCAGGCCGCTCCCGCTGCACCGGTTGCGTCGGACCAGGTTGCGGCGCCCGCGCAAGTCTCGGCTCCTGAGACGCCTAAGGCTGCTTCGACGCCTACGCCTGTAGCGGCTGAGAAGGCCGTGCCTGCAACTGGTGAGGAGGCTGCTCCGGCAAAGCCCAAGCGTACGCGCCGCACGGCCAAGTCTGCCGCTGGCGGCGAGGAGGTCGCCAAGCCCAAGCGCCGCACCACGCGCACGACGCGCGCCAAGCGCACCGTTGCGGCTGACTCCTCGGCGTCGATTTCCGATGAGGTCGCGCAGGCACGTGCGTTGGCTCAGATTAGCGAGGCTCAGGTGGTGCGCGCCCGCCGTCGTGCTGCCGAGCGCGAGGCCGCGGCTCTGACCGAGCTCGCAGCTCCGTCTGTGCCCGAGACGCCTGCCGCCGACCAGCCGACCGAGAAGCCGGCAACGCGCACACGCCGTCGCACGGCTGTTAAGGCCGAGCAGGTTGCTGAACAGGCAACCCCCGAGCTCACTGAGGCTTCGGTCCGTTCCGCGGCAGGGGAGGGCGCATCGCCTGCTGAGCCCGCCGCGCCTGTCGAGGCCAGCGAAGTTCCCGTTGTCGATCCGGCTTTGCGCCCGCACCGTCGCGGCCGCAAGCCCAAGGCCTTCGTCGAGGCAGAGAAGGCTGCAGCCGCAGCCGCAGCTGCTCGGGATGCTGCGGCGACCGCCGAGTCTGCAACCACTGCCGATGCACCCGTCCAGGATGCTACGACTTCCGAGGCCGCTTCCGCCGATGTCGAGCCCGCCGACGTCCGTCCCGGTCGCAGTCGTCGCACTGCTGCTAAGCGCACGTCCAAGGCTAAGGCTGCCAAGAAGGGTGCGTCTGAGGATTCCGCCGAGACGACCGCCGATGCATCGACTGATGCCGCCGAGCCCCAAGACGTCGAACAGCCTGCGTCCGAGAAGCCCAAACGCGGTCGTAAGAAGTCCGCTAAGGCCAAGGCGTCCGAGCAGCAGGCTGATGTCGAAGCGCAGGTCGATTCCGGCGCCGAGGCCAATGACGCTGCTGCGGCCAATGCCGACGCCGCCGCAACCGATGGCGCCGCGCCCGCCGAGGCCGAAGACGGCGCTCGCCCCAACCGTCGCCAGCACAAGCGCAATGACGACCGCAGCGACCGCAAGGACGAGCGCAACAACGATCGCCGCAACCGTCAGCGCGATCGCAAACAGCGCAACAAGGAGCGTAACGCCGCCCCCACCGAGCCCACGCTTTCGCGTGAGGAGCTCGCTGCCATGAAGGTCGCCGAACTGCGCGAGAAGGCCAAGGAGTTCGAGATCGAGACGACCGGCAAGAAGAAAGCCGAGCTCGTCGAAGAGATCTACGTCACCGCTGCGAAGGCCGAGGGCTTCCGCGATATCAAGGGCATCCTGCAGATTCGCCCGGACAGCTCCGGCATCATCCACGCCCATGGCTACATGAAGTCCAACGACGACGCCTTCGTGCCCGCCTACCTCATCCGCTCCGCGCGCCTGCGCACGGGCGACGTCATCGAGGGCTCGCTGCGTCCTTCGCGCGGCGGCGACAAGCGCGCCGGCCTCGCCAAAATCACGACCGTCAACGGTCTGGACCCCGAGCAGATTCGCAACCGTCCCAAGTTCGGCGACCTCACCCCGGTCTATCCCAATGAGCCGCTGCGCATGGAGCACGGCAAGGACTCCATTACCGGTCGCGCCATCGACATCGTGTCGCCGATCGGCAAGGGTCAGCGTGGCCTGATCGTGTCCCCGCCCAAGGCCGGCAAGACCACGATCCTCAAGAAGATCTGCCAGTCTATCTCGATTAACAACCCCGAGGTGCACCTCATCTGCCTGCTCGTCGACGAGCGCCCCGAAGAGGTCACCGATATGCAGCGTTCCATCAAGGGCGAGGTTGTGGCGTCGACCTTCGATATGCCCGCCGACAACCACACTCGCGTGGCAGAGCTTGTCATCGAGCGCGCCAAGCGCATCGTGGAGTTGGGCGGCGATGTTGTGGTGGTGCTCGACTCCATCACGCGTCTTGCCCGCGCCTACAACTTGGCGGCGCCCGCCTCAGGCCGCATCCTTTCGGGCGGCGTCGATTCGGCGGCACTGTATCCTCCCAAGCGCTTCCTGGGTGCAGCCCGTAATATCGAGAACGGTGGCTCGCTCACCATCCTGGCCTCTGCTCTCATCGACACCGGTTCCAAGATGGACGAGGTCATCTTTGAGGAGTTCAAGGGCACCGGCAACATGGAACTTAAGCTCGACCGCGACCTGGCCGACCGCCGCATCTTCCCGGCTATCGACCCCGTTGCCTCCGGTACGCGTAACGAGGACCTGTTGGTCGACGAGCAGATGCGTCCGTTTGTCTTTGGTCTGCGTCGCATTCTTGCCGGCATGAACAACACCGAGCGCGCAGCCGCGTCGTTCATCAAGGGTCTTAAGGGCACCAACACCAACCAGGAGTTCCTGGTGCGTTCGGCCAAAAAGCACAGCGACTACGAGCAGACGTTCTAGGTTGTCATCCACACGCAGCGATAGTCATCAATGCGATAAAGGGTCGGGGCTTTGAGCCTCGGCCCTTTTCTATATCGCCGCTCCGCGCTTTTTTGACCATAAGACTGGCAAGCAGCAGGTTTCCCGTTTCAATCCGACATCGTCGCTTGCAATCGACAGGGCGGTTTCGCATAATAGCTTTTAAGCTTCGCGACGGAAAACGCAGATGAAACGAACCATATACCGTTGCTTTGGGGCATAGCCCCGCTTCATCTTCTCTCGCGCAGCCAACTGAATGATGCGATTTGGGTGCTGGAAGATGGGGAGAGCTCATGGCTTCTTCTGATGCAACACAACGAGCAGTCCTTGCCGGACTTTCGTGCGGGATCGGCCTTGCCGCTCCCGTGGTTATGTATGCCGCGACGCTACCGTTTTCGTCGGTGAACGAGACGGTCGTGGCGGGTGCGGTTCCCTTCGCCGTGGGCGCGGTGGCGGGCGTGGGTATCTATGCCGCCTCGCTGGGTATCTCCGAGTATCGTGCGCAGCGTGAAGAGCGTCTGTTCCAGCCCGATGCCATGGGCGGTGCCGCCAATCTCAATCAGCATCAGAGCGAGTTCAAGACCGCCTCGATTCCAGCTCAGCAGCAGGATGCGACTCCTTACGCTGCGGCTTCTGCTTCTCAGGCTCAGGCGGAGCAGTCTACCTCGGCATTCCTTTCCGGCCTGACTGGTGCGTTCCAGCGCCGTCATGCCGATGATGGTGTCCCTACCATCGCTCGAGCCGCAGATGCTATGGACGAGGACGAGGCTTGGTCCATGATCGACAGTATGCTCGACGACGATTCGCCGGTGAGCTGCGACCCTGCACGCTCGCGCGACGTCTATCAAGTCGCCATCGACGAGCTCACCAACGGCGGGCAGACCGGCTCCCTCAATCGCGACGACATCGCCGCCGCGGCGCGTGCCGTATCGGGCTCCCAGGCCGCCCCTGCGGGCAGCACTGCGGCTTTCGTGGCACTCGTTGCCAACGCGGCATCCAATAACGCCTATAGCGCTACCTCGGCGGACGCGAACGCTTCTGCCGATAATTCGTACGTTGATGAAGCCATGGCCGCGGACGAGGAGGCCGTTGCCGCCCGCCGTGCCGCCGAAAGCTCGCTGTGGGGCGCTCCTGCCCAGCAGCAGGCGGCCGAGGCTGCGCCGTACAACGCAAACCTCGCCAGCATGCCTATCATCTCCGGTGCTGCGGACATCGATCTCGATGACCTCGATGAGCCTGCAGCCATCACCGCATCGATTGATGCCCAAGATCGCATCGACACCGGTGACCTTCCGGACGCCTCGCTCGAGGTTGATGTCCCCATGGCCGATTACTCGGGCCACGAGGACATGTGGGCCGCCGCCACCGCGATTCTGGATGAGATTGACGAGCCCGCTCCTGTTGCAGCCCCCGCTCCCGTCGCTGCCCCTCAGCCTGCTGCCCCCGCCTATGTCGGCCGTCACAGCGCTGTGTTCCCCGAGGATACCGCCCGCATCTCGCGCGAGAGCATCGAGCGGGCCGAGGCTATTGCCGCCGGCATTATGGAAAATCGTCGTCACGAGCGCGTCAATCAGATCCTCGAGGAAGAGATCGAGCGCCTGCAGTCCTCTACCGCCAAGCGTACGGGCCGTGCCTATCTGAGCGTTATCGAGGGCGGTACCGCCAGCTTTGCGCCGCTCCGCGCGGAGGCATAACTTCTGCATGGTTAAGATCAATCGAAAATGGGCGGTCGTGACCTGCCTGATGGCGCTCTTGATCTGGGGCAATTCGCTGGTTCCCGGCTCGGGGTCGGGCTCGCTGAGCCTAACGGTCATGGAAACTATCCGCGGTTTCCTGCACGGCGTGGGACTTCCATATGAATGGGTGACCAACTTTGTTGTTCGCAAGTGCGCGCATTTTACCGAGTATATGGTGCTCGGCATCCTGGCAACGCACGCCTTTGATTTTGAGGGCCGGCGCACCTTTGACGTGCTGCTGCCCACGGCGGTGTTCCTGCTGCTGATTCCCTCGATCGACGAGACGATTCAGCTCTTTGTGCCGGGACGCGCTGGCATGATTACCGATGTGATGATCGACTGCTGTGGAGCGGCAACGGGCGTTGTGCTCCGATATCTCTTACGGTCGCTGATGTGCGCCAAAAAGGCCGCCTAGGACGTATTGTTTGGTCCTAGGCGGCCTTTTTTATTTGAGGGCTTATATGAGGCGTGGCGGCGTCGTTCCGTAGGTCGGATTTACCGGGCGCGCCACGCCCTGTGGGTGCGTCTGCTACTGAAGCGCCTGTGCGCCAAGGGCCAGGCAACCCATGATGCCCTGCTTGCCCTCGAGGCTGTTGTTGACGATGTAGTTATCGATGTCGTTGACCTCGGGCGTGACGATATAGCCGTTGAGCATTTCGGCGCACTTCTTGCGCGCGAGCGGCACGATGGGGGTGTGGTCGGCCACGCCGCCGCCGATGATGATCTTTTGCGGCGCGTAGCACAGCGTGTAGGTCATGAGTGCCTGTGCCAGATAGCCGGCGAGCAGGTCCATGGCCTCCGGGTCATCGGCCATGTCTCCGGCGCTCTTGCCATCCCAGCGCTTTTTAACGCCGGGGCCGGCGATGAGGCCCTCTAGGCAGTTGTCGTGGAAGGGGCAGGCGCTATGCTCGCCGATGGTGTCGCGCGGGTCGCGCGTGACCAGGATGTGGCCGGCCTCGGGATGCATCATGCCGTGCACGAGCTTACCGCCCGAGAGCACGCCGGCGCCCACGCCGGTGCCGATGGTCAGGTAGACCACATCGGTAAGGCCCTGGGCGCAACCAAACGTGACCTCGCCCAGGCAGGCGACGTTGACGTCGGTATCGTAGCCGCAGGGGATATTGAGCTCGTTTTGGATAGTGCCCAGCAGGTCAAAGTAGCGCCATGCCGTTTTGGGCGTCTCCAGGATCTTGCCGTATTGGGGCGAAGCGGGGTTGACTGCGGTGGGGCCAAATGCGCCGATGCCCAGCGCGGCGATGCCCTTGTCGGCAAACCACGCGTTGACGGCCTCAACGGTCTCCTGCGGGGTCGTGGTCGCGATCTGCTCGCGCTTTAGGACCGTACCGTCCGCATAGCCCGTGGCGCAGACCATCTTGGTGCCACCGGCCTCGAGCGCTCCGATAAGCTGCTGCTCTGCCATAGTATTCCTCTCTCTGGGACGAGTTGCTCCGTGACTAAAGTATAGAGCTCTAAACCATTTAAGAAAGCGTTATAGAAAGAAGCCTCGCAACGCGGCGGGCGGTGCGAGGCTTCTTTGGTTGCTTTAGTTGCCGGGCCGTCCTTACCCGCGCGGCTTGATTTTATCACGTAGCGACTTGAGGTTCTCCAGCGCCGCGTTAAGCGTCTCGTCTCGCTTGGCAAAGTGGAAACGAATCAGATGGTTGACGGGCTCGCGGAAGAAGCTCGAGCCGGGCACGGCGCCCACGCCCACCTTTGAGGCCAGGTCCTCGCAGAACTCGAGGTCGCTGTCGTAGCCAAACTCTGAGATATCCATCATCACGTAGTAGGCGCCCTGCGGCACGTTATGCTCAAGACCGATGCTGTCGAGTCCCTGGCAGAACAGGTCGCGTTTGGCGGTATAGAGGTCGAGGACCTCATCGTAATAGCTGTCGTCGAAATTGAGGGCGGTGACGACGGCTTCCTGCAGGGGGGCGGCGGCGCCCACGGTGAGGAAGTCGTGGACCTTTTTGATGCGCTCGGTGATTTCGGCAGGGGCGATAGTGTAGCCCAGACGCCAGCCGGTGATGGAGTAGGTCTTGGACAGCGAGCTGCAGCTGATGGTGCGCTCATACATGCCGGGCAGCGTGGCCATATAGACGTGCTCGTGGGGCGCGTAGACGATGTGCTCGTAGACCTCGTCGGTGATGCAGTACGCGTCGTACTTTTTGCAGAGATCGGCGATAAAGGTGAGCTCCTCGCGCGTAAAGACCTTGCCGCAGGGGTTGGAAGGATTGCATAGGACGATGGCTTTGGGGTCGTTGTCGCGGAAGGCCCCCTCGAGTACCTCGCGGTCAAAGTCGAATGTGGGCGGGTTGAGCGGCACATAGATGGGCTCGGCACCCGAAAGGATCGTGTCGGCGCCGTAGTTCTCGTAGAACGGCGAGAAGATGACGACCTTGTCGCCGGGGTTCGTGACCGTCATCATTGCGGCCATCATAGCCTCGGTGGATCCGCAGGTGACCACGATGTTCTCGTTGGGGTTGATCGGCATGCCCATAAAGTGCTCCTGCTTGGCGGCAAGCGCCTCGCGCATGGCCTGGGAGCCCCAGGTGATGGAGTACTGGTGGTAGAGCGGCTTGGGGTCGGTGGCGATGGTGCCCAGACTATTGAGCAGCTGCGCCGGGGGATCAAAGTCGGGGAAGCCCTGCGATAGGTTGACGGCGCCATACTTGTTGGAGATGCGCGTCATACGGCGGATGACGGAATCGGTAAACGTTGCCGTGCGGTTGGAGAGTTCTTTCATGCCGGTCCTTTCGAGCATTTGCAGTGGGGCAAGTTTACTCCTATGAAACCGGTGGGATTTGCTCGAAATGCATCCGAAAAACTCTTTTCAAAATTCTTGAAAATTGGGGCTTGCATCGCGTGGCGTTCCTTGCAATAATAGTCGAGCGCGAAGCGCACAGGACACGGTGGGTGTAGCTCAGTTGGCTAGAGCGACGGGTTGTGGTCCCGTAGGTCGAGGGTTCGAGTCCCTTTACCCACCCCAGTTCTTGCTTCGTGTTGATATCGGGTCGTTAGCTCAGTTGGTAGAGCAGGGGACTCTTAATCCCAAGGTCCAGGGTTCGACCCCCTGACGGCCCACCAAAGCAAGTTAAGACGGTTAACTTCGGTTGGCCGTCTTTTTTGTTGACCTCGCATGGGGTCGAACCCGAAAGGGCGCGGAGCTGAGGAAATGCGTAAGCATTTACCAGCGCAGCGCGCAAGGCGCCTTGGCGCCGCAGCGGCCGCCTGCGCAGCAGGCTGACCCCCTGACGGCCCACCAAAGCATTGTAAAGCGACTGGCTTCGGCTGGTCGCTTTTTTTGTTGACCTCGCATGGGGTCGAACCCGTCGGGGCGCGAAGTTGGGGAAACTGCACCGTGATTCCCTTAGGGAAACACGGCTAAAGCCCCATAAACGTGCTCTCCTTATGAGAATTATGCTCACGGGGCTCGATGCATGTTGAGAAGTTGTGATCAAACTCAAAGTGAGAATCGATTTAGTCTGCTCGATAGTGCGATCCGAGACTTTCGGTTCGCTTACGCATGGCTTTGACCATCTCCATCGACAGCTGAATCTGCGACCGTAGGCGGGCGAGGGCTGCGATCTCGCTGTCTTCGGCATGCGGCTTGCTCAGCGCCATGGCCTTGTCTTGCAGGCTTTCAAGCTGTAGCAGGGCCTCGGATAGGCCTGTTCCGGTCCTGTTGATCATGCAATAGGTGCTCATCGTGTGCTTAAGGCCGTGTGTCAGGCGTTCGGCATCTGTTGTGGCAATGCCGTAGTGGGGGAGGTCGATATCCGCCTTCAGGGCCGCCTCAGGCTCTTTCTGCGCTGCAAGGGCTGCCGATGCGCCCGCGATGCGCCCAAACACGATGCCGTTGGCGCTTGACAGGCCGCCGATGCGGTCGGCGCCGTGCATACCGCCTGTCGCCTCGCCGCAAGCGTAGAGGCCCTCAACGCCCGTGTGCGCGGTCTTATCGATCTTGATGCCGCCATTAGCGGCGTGGGCATACATCGCAACGCGCATCTCGTCAGTCGGGGCGATGCCGTGCTCGTCTTGCAGCCAGGTGGCAAAGGTCTGCACAAACTCTGGGACATCCTCGCGGGGGAAGTCGTAGTGGAGTGCCAGGCCTTCGACACCTGCCTGATCGATGACGAGATCGATAGCGCGGGAGGCCAAGCATGACGTGAAGGGACCATATCCAGAGCGCTGCTCGAGCAGGTCGTCCAGCTTGTCGTCGGCAATATCTACCGGCTGGTCTACATGTACGTAGCGCCAGGTTTTCTCGTTGAAGACTAGGTTGCGCTTGGGCTCGATGAAGCCGGGCATCATCTGCATGAACTCTATATTAGTAAGTGTTGCGCCGTGCGCCAGCGCGATGGCCTGCGAGGAGCTGAGCACATCAGCCGACGTAAGGCTGCGCTCGAACAGGCCGCCTGTGCCACCGGCTGCGATGATCGTGGCCTTGGCAGCAAAGGGCACGATTCGATTTTCGGTGAGGTCGTAGAGCACGGTTCCGGTTATTCTGCCGTTCGTGTCCTCAACAAGGTCGATAAGCTCATGGCGGGGGAGAAGGCGAATGCCGAGCGACTCGATCTGGGTCGTTAGAGCGTCCTCAAGGGGCTTGCGGGTGAGGCCGCGCCACATGCGCGTTTTGTGGTCAAAGCAGGGGATAAACTGCTTTTGCTGAGCGCTCTCAGCGCTTTGCGGACGCTGGAGTTCAACGCCCAGGTCTTGCTCGAGCCAGTCAATCGCTTGGGGAATGCCGTGGACGAACGTCTGGACGAGTTCGGGGTCGGCGACGCCGCCGCCGACGGTCTGGATGGTGTCGATGAGGTCTTGTTCGTCGTCTTCGTTAACGGGTCCGATAAGCCCCAGGCCCCAGGTTCCGGGGAAGAAGCTCGATCCACTCATAGTCTTGCCGGCGCTTGCCACGGTGACGGTTGCACCCGTGCGTGCCGCTTCGATGGCGGCGCAAAGGCCCGCAATGCCAGATCCAATTACCAGTACATCAGTCGATTCCATCGGATTCCTTTCTCGTCCGGCGCATTGTCGCACGGGTGATCGGCAATGGGGCCGCAAAGACTCGGCAAATCGGTAAAGGGTAAATATGGCAGGTGGGCGTCATGGGCGTTCTGACGTTCCATCTCATCACATCTCGTATTTCGCCCCAACTGATATATTGGCATTAGCTACCCTGCGACAGCGCAAACAAAAAGAGCCGCTACCTCGAAAGGTAGCGGCTCCAAAGCTCAACTATATGAGCATCGTGCGGGCGCGATTAGGCCTTGAGGGCCTCCTCGACGGCGACAGCGCAGGCGACGGTGGCACCGACCATGGGGTTGTTGCCCATGCCGATGAGACCCATCATGTCAACATGCGCAGGCACGGAGGAAGAACCGGCGAACTGGGCGTCGGAGTGCATGCGGCCCATGGTGTCGGTCATGCCGTAAGAGGCAGGGCCGGCGCCCATGTTGTCCGGGTGCAGGGTACGGCCAGTGCCGCCACCAGAAGCGACGGAGAAGTACTTCTTGCCAGCCTCGAGGCGCTCCTTCTTGTAGGTGCCAGCGACGGGGTGCTGGAAGCGCGTGGGGTTGGTGGAGTTACCGGTGATTGAGATGTCGACGTTCTCGTGCCACATGATGGCAACGCCCTCGCGGACGTCGTCGGCACCGTAGCAGTTGACGGCGGCGCGGGGACCATCGGAGTAGGGGATGGTCTCGACGACCTTGAGCTCGCTCGTGAAGTAGTCGAACTGGGTCTTCACATAGGTGAAGCCGTTGATGCGGGCGATGATCTGAGCAGCGTCCTTGCCCAGACCGTTAAGGATGACGCGCAGCGGCTTCTTGCGAGCCTTGTTGGCGTTCAGAGCCAGGCCGATAGCACCCTCAGCGGCAGCGAAGGACTCGTGGCCAGCCAGGAAGGCGAAGCACTCGGTGTCGTCGGAGAGCAGCATAGCGCCCAGGTTGCCGTGGCCCAGACCGACCTTGCGGTCCTCGGCGACGGAGCCGGGAACGGTGAAGGCCTGGATGCCCTCGCCGATGATGGCGGCAGCCTCAGAAGCGGACTTGGCGCCACGCTTGACAGCGAGAGCGCAGCCGAGGGTGTAGGCCCACTCGGCGTTCTGGAAGGCGATGGACTGGGTGTTGTTGACGATCTCACGCGGGTTGAAGCCCTTGTCGGTGCAGATCTGCAGAGCTTCCTCGAGGGAGGCGATGCCGTTGTCGGCGAGGCACTTGTTGATCTTGTCAGCGCGGCGCTCGTAACCTTCGAACGTAACAGTCATAGTTATTTCCCTCCCTTTCTACTCGTGAACCGGGAACACGCTGGCGACGGAGTGAGTCTCCTCGTCGGTGCGCGGGTCGATGTACTTGGCAGCGTTCTCCCACTGACCATAGTGGCCCATAGCGCCAGCGATGGCCTCCTCGGGGGTCTTGCCGGCCTTGACGGCGTCGGTGAACTTGCCGAGGTTCAGGAACTCGAATGCGATGATCTCGTTCTTGTCGTTGAGAGCCATGCGGGTGACGTAGCCCTGAGCGAGCTCGAGGTAACGAGCGCCCTTGGCCTTGGTGCCGAACATGGTGCCGACCTGAGAGCGAAGGCCCTTGCCGAGGTCGTCGAGGGAGGCGCCCACGGGCAGGCCGCCCTCGGAGAACGCGGTCTGGCTGCGGCCGTAAACGATCTGCAGGAAAATCTCGCGCATAGCAACGTTGATGGCGTCGCAGACGAGGTCGGTGTTGAGGGCCTCGAGGATGGTCTTACCGGGAAGGATCTCGGAAGCCATGGCGGCAGAGTGGGTCATGCCCGAGCAGCCGATGGTCTCAACGAGGGCCTCCTCGATGATGCCGTCCTTGACGTTCAGCGTGAGCTTGCAGGCGCCCTGCTGAGGTGCGCACCAACCCACACCGTGCGTAAGACCGGAGATGTCGGAAATCTCCTTAGCCTGGACCCACTTGCCCTCCTCGGGGATGGGTGCGGGGCCGTGGTATGCACCCTTGGCAACGGGGCACATGTTCTCCACTTCCTGTGAGTACTGCATGCCTCTCCTCTCTATCGTGTTGGCGTCCCGTCTGGGGGTCGTGGCTGGCGATTGCCGGGCGACCCTTCGAAAGGGACATGACATGCAGCCCCTATAATACCGCGAAATGCACGGAATATTCGGCGAACGGCTCAGTTTTCGTAGCGAGAAGTCCGGAAGTTTTAATTGAAACGGTTTAACTCTATGTTCTGTGGTCGCGAACTTCCATAGAGGGGGTCCGTCTTTGGCAAGCTTTTGGTCAGCTCTTGTAAGCGTTGCAGGGGTTGACCTGTTGCAACGGTGCCGTTCGCCGCCTGTTTGCTGCCTTTTGCCGCGCGAGTGTATTGTTTTGCGTGAATGTTTTGATGGCACGCTTCAATCGTGCTGTATTGGATGGCAAGCAGATCCCGGCGAAGGGAGCGCCATGCAGCGCGTTTGGAGAACGGTTACCGGCTTTTACCATGTCTGTGCCCGCGGTACGGGCAAGCAGCTCATCTTTGAGGGCGATGAAGACCGGTGGGAGTTTTTGGAGCTGATGCGCGATTACTGCCGCGAGGCGGGCGTGACGGTTATCGCCTGGTGCCTTATGGGCAATCACGTGCATTTGGTGCTTGCAGATTACGAGGACGCGATGAGCGCGGCGATGCACCGGCTGCTTTTAACGTACGCGCGGCGGTTCAATAAACGCACGGGGCGCACGGGCCATCTGTTCCAGAGCCGTTTTGACCGGCGCTCGCTCGATACCGACCGTTATCTAATGGCCGCCATTCGCTATGTTCACGCTAATCCGCAGGAGGTGGGTATCGCCCTGATCGAGCGTTATCCCTGGAGCAGCTTTGCCGAGTATCTGCGGATGTATGACGGCGTTGCGAAGAAGAATTTTTCGGATCCGTCTACGGTGCTCGAACTTTTTGGATCGGCAGAGGGCTTTATCGACTACTCACTTAAGACACCCGATGGTTCAGATCCGGTGATTCACGACATGGAAGAGACGGAATGGGAGCGGCGTGCGTTTGCCGACAAGATGGCGAAGCGCCTGGGTGTGCCGCTCAACGAACTCAAGACCGTAGCACCCTCGCGGCGAGACGGAATCGTTTTCGCCCTGCACGATGGCGGCTACACGGTGCGCGAGATCGAACGGTATACGGGAATCAGCAAGAGTACCGTCTCTCGTATCGTGCGCGCTTATGCGCGGGTGAAGGCTCAGGCTGAGGGCTCGGAATAGAAAATGGCCGAACCACCCTTGTCAAGCGATTCGGCCAACAAAATTCTTAAGATTTGGGACAAATACTACTGATTATTTTATCCCGTGAGCATGCCGTCGAGGGTGCGCCAGGCAAGTTCGGCGCATTTGACGCGGGCGGGCATGTGCGAGATGTCCTGGAGCTGGGCGGCTTCGTCCAGGTCTTCCAGGTCCTCCTCGGAGAGCTTCTCGCCGCGGATCATAGCGAGGAAGAGTCCCGCCAAGCGACGTGCCTCCTCGACGGTCTCGCCGGTGATGAGGTCGGCCATGATGTCGGCGCTGGCCTGGCTTATGGCGCAGCCGTGCCCGGTAAACGAGGCTTCCTCGATTACATCGTTCTCGACACGCAGCTGCAAGGTGAGCTCGTCGCCACAGCTGGGGTTGATGCCGTCGTGCTCGTGCGTGGGGGCATCCATCTCGTACTTATAGTCGGGGTGCGAGTTGTGCTCCATAAACGTGGTGGAGGTGTATAGATTACCCATTGAACGTGCTCCAAACGTGATGCAGACCGGCGATGAACTTGTCGATGTCGGCCTTGTCGTTGTAGAAGGCCACGCTGGCGCGGCAGCAGGCAAGGTTCTCGACGCCCAGCCAGGTGAGCAGCGGCTGCGCGCAGTGGTGGCCGGCGCGGATGCAGACGCCGTCCATGTCCATGATGCTCGCGACGTCGTGCGGATGGATGCCCTTGACGTTAAAGCTCACAACGCCGTGGTGGTTGTCCCAATAGATGGAGCCGATGATCTGGACAAAGTCGAGCTGCAGGAGTTCGCCCATCAGATAGTGGACGAGTGCCTGCTCGCGGGCCTGGATGTTCTCGTAGCCCACCGTGTTGACCAGGTAATCAAGGGCGGCGCCCGTGGCGAAGATGCCGGCGGCGTCCTGCGTGCCGGCTTCGAATTTCTCGGGGACGGGCGCCCAGACGGCGTCCTGCTCGGTGACCGAATCGATCATCTCGCCGCCGGTGAGCATGGGCGGCATGGCGTTGAGCAGGTCCATCTTGCCCCACAGCACGCCGATGCCCATGGGGCCCATGGCCTTGTGCGCGCTAAAGGCAAAGAAGTCGGCGCCCAGATCGGCCACGTTGACCGGCATGTGCGGCAGCGACTGTGCGCCGTCGACGACCAGATAGCCGCCGTACTTGTGCACGAGCTTGCCGAGGTTCTTGACCGGGTTCTCGACGCCCAGCACGTTAGAAACCTGACCCACGGCCAGAATCTTGGTCTTGGGGCCAACCTTGGCAAGCACTTCCTCGGTGGTGAGCTGGCCGGTCTTGGTGGGGTAGAGGTAGACGAGCTTGGCGCCGGTCTCGCGGCAGACCTGCTGCCACGGGATTAGGTTGGAGTGGTGCTCCATGATGGTGATGACGACCTCGTCACCGGGCTCGAGCACCGTGGGTGCAAAGCTCTTGGCGACCAGGTTGAGCGACTCGCTCGTGTTGCGGGTGAAGACGATCTCGTTGGCCTGGGGGGCGCCGATGACGTCGGCGATTTGCTGACGCACCTTCGCGATGGCCTCGGTGGCCTCGACGGACAGCGAGTACAGGCCGCGCAGGGGGTTTGCGTTCATGCGCTGGTAGAAGTCGCGCTCGGCGTCGAGCACGCAGGCGGGGCGCTGCGCGGTGGCAGCGCTGTCGAGGAAGGCAATCTCGGGGTGTTGCTGGAACAGCGGGAACTGCGCCTTGTAGGGGTTGGTCTCGATGTCGACGGTAGGCCAGCCGCGCGAGGCCTCATCGCTGGCGTCGAGCTCCATAGGCTCCGGTGCGGTACAGGTATCGCATTTAACGTGCTCGGTGTCGATCATGCGAGCTCCTCCTCAAAGTTATCAATCAGGTTGTTGCCCAAGCGGACGACGGCGGCGCGGGTGCGCTCGTCGGTCGCGGAAAGCGCGGCGTCCTCCAGCTTGGCGCGGATGAACAGGTCCTCGGCGGCGTTTTGGTCAAGGCCGCGGCAGGCGAGGTAGAACAGCTGCTCGTCGCGGACGTGGCCGATGGTGGCGCCGTGGTTGCCGGCGACGTCGTCCTCGTCGCACAGGATGACGGGGACGGTCTTGTTGTCGACGCCCTTGTTGGCCAGCAGCACGGTTTCGCGCTCGGTGCCGACGGCGCCCTTGCAGCCGTGCACGAGGTCGATGGTGCCGCGGTAGACCTTCTTGGACGTGCCGGTCAGCACACCGTTGGCGTCGATCTCACACTCGGTCTTGCGACCGCGGTGGCGCAGCTCGTAGTTAAAGTCGCGCACCTGCTCGCGGGCGCCCAGGTAATCGGTATCGATGGTCACCTTGGCGGTGTCGCCCAGCAGGTCGCCGGCAAGGCCGGTGGAGCTGGCGCCGGCACCCAGGACGGTGTGCTGTACGTTGACGCGCGCGCCCTCGTCCAGGAACAGGCCGGTGTCGTCGAGCGCGATCCAGCTGTCGTCGAGCGTCTGCGTGCAGGTCACGTTGACGGTGGCGTACTCGTGGGCACACACACGCAGCGCGGAGCCCACGACACCCTCGCCGGTAACGGGGGAGTCCAGGGCGATCTGCAAATCGAGCGTTGCCTGCGGGCGGGCGACGACGTCGATGGCGGCGATGACCGCGGCGGCATCGACGCCGCTCACACGCACGGTAACCGTGGCGTGCTGGTATGCGAGGACATCGATGACGATGCGCTTGGTGGCGTGGTCGGCCAGGTAGGCGTATGCAGCCTCGCCCATGCCGGTCTCGAATGCCTCGGCAGGGGTGAGCTCCTCCTCGAGCTTGATCGCGCCGGCCTGGTAGACAGAGGTGGCGGGCACGTCGAGCTCGGTCTCGGGCGTGATGCGGGCGCGATCGGCGGCATCACCGGGGGCGGAGGCGCGGCGCTCGGGGAAACGCTCGGCCATGGCCTCCATGGCAGTATCGAAGGCGTCGGCCGCGCCGGAGAACTGCTCGTCCAGCCCCTCGACCTCAATGGCTTCGGCAGGAGCGACGGTAAGCTCGTCCGAAAGCTCAAGCTTGGTCTGGTTCATGTGCAGCCAGCCCCAGGTGGCAGCGGGCATCGCATTGACCTGCTCAAGTGTGGTAGCAGCGGTGTTGGTTTCCTGTTTCATTATCCGATCGCTCCTTCCATCTCGAGCTTGATCAGGTTGTTCATCTCGACGGCGTACTCAAGCGGCAGCTCCTTGGAGACCGGGTTGGCAAAGCCGTTGACGATCATGGTGCGGGCCTCTTCTTCCGAGATACCGCGGCTCATCAGGTAGAACACCTTGTCGTCGCCGATGCGGCCGATGGTGGCCTCGTGGCCGATGTCGACATTCTTGGCGCGGATGTCCATGGCGGGGATGGTGTCGGAGCGGCTTTGGTCGTCGAGCATCAGCGACTGGCAGCTCACGGTTGCCTTGGAGCCCTCGGCCTTGGGCGTTGCCACGATGGAGCTGCGGAAGGTCTGGATGCCGCCGCTCTTGGAGATGCCCTTGGTCTCGACGGTTGCCGAGGTATCGGGCGCGTTGAGCACGACCTTGCAGCCGGTGTCGAGGTTCTGGCCGGCGCCGGCAAAGGTGATGCCGGTAAAGCTCGAGCGGGCGCGGCGGCCGTTGAGCACGCTCATGGGGTAGAGGTAGCCCACGTGGCTGCCGAAGGAGCCGCTGATCCACTCGATGTCGCCGTCCTCGTCCACACGCGCTCGCTTGGTGTTGAGGTTGTACATGTTCTTGGACCAGTTTTCGATGGTCGAGTAGCGCAGGTGCGCGCGCTTGCCCACAAAGAGCTCCACAGCGCCGGCGTGGAGGTTTGCCACGTTGTACTTGGGCGCGGAGCAACCCTCGATAAAGTGTAGATCGGCGTCATCCTCGACGATGATGAGCGTGTGCTCAAACTGGCCGGCGCCCTTGGCGTTAAGGCGGAAGTAGCTCTGCAGCGGAAAATCGAGCTTGGTGCCCTTGGGCACGTAGACAAACGAGCCGCCCGACCACACGGCGCCGTGCAGGGCTGCAAACTTGTGGTCGGTGGGCGGGATGAGCGTCATAAACTTCTCGTGGATGAGCGGCTCCCACTGCGGGTCGTGCAGGGCCTCCTCGATGCCGGAGTAGACGATGCCCATCTTGGACGCGGTGTCCTGCATGTTGTGGTAGACGAGCTCGGAGTCGTACTGCGCGCCGACGCCCGCCAGGTAGCTGCGCTCGGCATCGGGGATACCCAGGCGCTCAAAGGTGTTCTTGATGTCGTCGGGCACCGACTCCCAGTCGTGCTTTTGGTCGGTGTTGGGTTTGACGTAGGTGACGATGTTGTCCATGTCCAGGCCCTCGATGGAGGGGCCCCACGTCGGGTTGGGGAAACGGTTGAAAATCTCGAGGGACTTGAGGCGCAGGTCGAGCATCCACTGCGGCTCGTCCTTCTTGGCGCTGATCTCGCGCACGATGTCGGGCGTGATGCCGGCGTCGAGGCGCTCGAATCCCTCCTCGCCATAGGTGAAGTCGTAGAGGCTGCGGTCGATGTCCGCGACCTCGGTGCGGTTCTTGGTCATTGCGTCGCCCCTTTACGCCTGCTGCTCGGTAGCGGCGGTCTCGGCCTGGGCGCGCTGCTCGGCGGCCTCGCGCTCGAAGGTCTCAAAACCGTTCTTGTCGATCCAGGGGATGAGCGAGGCATCGTCCTCGCGCACGATGTGGCCCTTGACCATAACGTGGACGCGGTCGACATCCAGGTGCTCCAGGATGCGCGTGTTGTGCGTGATGATGAGCATGGAGCCGTCGCAGCTCTTGCGGTAGGCGTCCATGCCGTGGCTGACGGTGGAAAGCGCGTCGACGTCCAGGCCCGAGTCGGTCTCATCCAGGATGGCGAGCTTGGGCTGCAGCAGCAGAAGCTGGAGCATCTCGACCTTCTTTTTCTCGCCGCCCGAGAAGCCCACGCCTAACTCACGGTTGAGGTAGGCGGTGTCCATGTTGAGCTCGGCCGCAAGCTCCTTGACGCGACGGCGGAACTCCTTGCCCTTCATCTCCAGGCCGGGGCGGCCGGCGATGCTGGCGCGCAAAAAGCTCGACAGCGGCACGCCCGGGATCTCGACCGGTGCCTGGAAGCTCAGGAACAGGCCGGCGCGCGAGCGCTTGTCGGTGGTGAGCTCGGTGATGTCCTGGCCGTCAAAGACGATGCGGCCGTCGTTGACGGTATAGACGGGGTCGCCCATGACCAGGTGGCCGAGGGTGGACTTGCCGGCGCCGTTGGGGCCCATCAGCACGTGGGTCTCGCCGGCGGCGACGTTGAGGTTGACGTTGTGGAGGATGGTCTTTTCGTCCACGGAGGCGGTCAGACCTTCGATGGAAAGCAGCGGATTTGCGCTCATGCTGTCCCTCTCTGTATATGGCGTACTCATGGGTGTGCGAAACCCTAGGAATCTTCTCGGAATAAAGTTACTATGGGTTCGGCTTTAGTCAAGGGAAAACCCGACTAATCCACTCGACTTTTCAAATTCTGGGACAAAATAACCTGTTGTGTTTGTCCCACTTACTTAAGATTTGGGACAAACAAACCTGGTTATGTTGTCCCAGATGCGATGGGAGGGTAGGTATGCTCATTTCTTCCAAGGGCCGCTATGCCCTCCGGCTGATGATCTATATCGCAGCGCTTGGTGACGTCGAGGGCAAGATTGCCCTGCGCGAGGTCGCCGACCGCGAGCACATCTCGCAGAAGTATCTGGAGCAGCTGGTCCGTCCGCTCATGAAGGCGGGCCTGCTTAAGAGCGTGCGTGGCAAGGGCGGCGGCTACATGATGGCCAAGGACCCCGCCGGGGTGCGTGCCGGCGACATCCTGCGTGCCGTCGAGGGCAGCACGGCTCCGGTGGCGTGCGATGGCATCGACAACAGCTGTACCCGCAGCGATCTTTGCTCCACGGTCAAGTTCTGGCGCGGTCTGGACGAGGTCATTGAGAACTATGTCGACGGCGTAACGCTGGCCGACTTGGCCGCCGTGCCTGAAATCAATTTCGACATTAAGCTGTAGGTTGAGCGCAATTCCTTAAGATTTCGCGGAGGGTTGTTGCCGTTTACCGAGGGGTTGTTGTGTAACAACAGGCGAGCTGCAATACTTATTTTTATCTTTGCAAACTGAACTTTAACTACACCAATGCAGGGAGGATCTTATGCAGCCCAAGCATTCTGCGATTGTCGCGGGCCTGACGCTGGCTCTTTCGTTTGGCGCCGTTACCGCACCCGCGCCCGCCGCCGCCGAGGAGCCCACGCCGGGCGTTGCCTCGGATGCTACCGATATCGACAAAGGTCTTTACACCCAGCAGTCCTTCTCGGGTGTGCTGAGGTCGGTCCAGGGCGTTTCGTTTGTCAACGTGACCGCCGAGATAAAGTACTTCACCAAATACGAGAGCCACGGCAACTATAACCAGGGCTTTTCGTATGGTGACGGCTACAACGCGCTGGGCTATTACCAGTTCGACCGTCGTTGGTCGCTCATTCCGTTTATGAAGCAGGCCTACAACTACAACCCCGAAAAATACAGCATGCTCAAGGATGCGATTGATCGCGGCAGCGAGATTTCCAACGCGAGCAATGCCATGTACGAGAACGGCCAGCTTACCGAGCTGGGCCGTATCGCGCAGGAGGCTTTCCAGGGTGCTTACAACACCGATCCTGTTGAGTTCTCTGCACTTCAAGATGCCTATGCGTACAACTCGTACTATGCGGTGACCGAGGCATGGCTCAAGAGCGGCCTGGGTATTGATATTTCGGGCCGCGCCGATTGCGTCAAGGGCATGGTGTGGAGCATTACCAACATGTGCGGCACTGGTGGCTGCAGGGACTTTTTCCGCTGGGCGAATCTTTCCAACGATATGTCCGACCGCGAGTTTGTGACGGCGCTTTCCAATAGCGTGGTCAACAATGTCGCCACCAAGTTTTCAAGTCAGCCCCAGTATCATGAGGGCTGGAAGAATCGTTATAAGAATGAGCTGAAGGACTGCTTGGTTTATATCGCCGAGGACGAGGCGGCCGCTGCGACGCCCGTGCAGCCCGAGCCTGCGCCGGCGCCGACACCTGATTCGAATGACGACTCGAGTGACGATGCCAACGATGACAGGATGGATGCGCCCTCGACCGATGCTGACGGTAATGGCTCTGCTGGTGGCACTACGAATGGTGGCTCCATCTCGAGCGATTCTTCCTCGAACGGTTCCATTACGGGCGATTCCACTTCGAGCGATTCGACGAATTCGGACTCTGGCGACGTTACGGACGGCGCGGCTCCTGGCTCAAACGACGTCGGTTCCTCTGATTCTTCTGACGGCTCGAGCGATTCCTCTGCTGACACCGGCTCTAACAACGGTTCCGGCTCTGACGCAACCCCTGATTCCGATGCTTCCAAGGACGACTCGAATAAGGCGCCGGACGCTCCCGTTGCTTCGCCGGACAAGAAGCCTTCTTTCTCCGTGCAGCTTGGTTCTACGTTGGGCTCTTCGCTGATGGCTGGCGTCAATAATGGCTCGACTCAGAACAAGGACAACTCTGATCAGGTTTCCACGGAAAAGACCGAGGCCGCAAAGGGCGACTCCAAGGACAAGGCTTCCGAGAAGACCGAATCCGATAAGGGTTCTAGCTCTGGGGAGAAGGACGACAAGTCCGCTCAGAAGAAGGACGAGAGCAAGACCGAGGGCGAAAAGAAACAGTCCGAAGACGACGACAAGAGCGGTGCTGACAATCAAGTCCAGGAGCAAAATGACTCCAAAACGGTTACCACTACAACCACCACGACCACCACAACCAAGTCATCTGGCGGCAACATGCCCAAGACGGGCGACTTGATCGTGATGGCGAGCCTTGCCAGCGCGAGCTTGGCCACACTGGGTGCTACGTCTATCGTAAGTGGTAAGCATAAGCTCGATCAGCAGAAGAAGGCTTCTGGGGAGGACAGCTCGGAGGAGTAGCCTCTCGGTTGCCAGATAACTAAAGAGTCGGGACGGGGTCCGGTGCGAATGCGTCGGGCCCCGTTTTGTTGTGCAACGATTAGTTATGCCCCCTCGGGGCCTTTGTTCCTACCGTTGCCCGATGCCTTTGCGCGGATGCAGCGTTGTGCTTGAACTGCTCGCTACAATGGGCCTCGTGCTACGTTTTAGGGAGAAGTTACAGTGTCTGAACAGGAGTATTGCAACAGTGCCGATACTTTTGGCGTACAGCTTGTCAACCATGTCGATGATGCGGTTATGCCGGTCGGTGTACATGATTTTGCCGATGCCATTGGTCGTTGCATGCTGATCGATAAGACCATGTTTATTGCCGATATGTTGGACTGCGACGCGTCCGTTGTGGTGTGCTGTCGACCCGAGGGTTTTGGCAAGAGCATGAACTTGTCGATGCTCAGGGCTTTTCTGGAGCGTCCCGTGGTCGGTCGCGCCGGTCGGAGCTCGTTTGCCGATGCTCAGATTTGGGATGCGGACGGCGGGCGTTATCGGGACGAGTACGCTTGCTATCCGGTGATATCGCTGGATTTTTCTGGCGCTGCGAGGCGTGGCGCCGCTATTGCCGACGTCGTGCGCGATGCTCTTTCGGGCGAGTGCGTCCGCCTGCTGGCGCTTTTGGAGGCTCCGGATTTAGCTCGAGACAAGGTGCGTCACATCGAACGTGTTGCGCGTGGCGCGGCGAGCGAGGACGAGGTCGCCTCGGTGCTCGGTGTGCTCATAGAGCTGCTGGAGATTGCCTGCGATGAGCAGGTTGTATTGCTCGTTGATGGGTACGATGCGGCGTGGTCTCGCCGTGCGAGCGCGAGGGACGCTTCCGACGCCGATCCTGCAGAACTACTTGACCGTGTGCTGTTTGACGCCATTGCCACTGCGCGCGATTCGTTGCGGCTGACGTGTCTGATGGGGGAGTGTCCCGGTCCTGCCGAAGCGGCGCTTTCTTCGCGCGGCTGCTCGTATTGTCTGACGACGCCGCTGTCGGCGTGGTGTGACCGATGTTTCGGTTTTTCGGATGCCGAGGTCGAGGCTCTTTTGAATCATGCTGGGCGCGAGGGATACCTGGATGATGCGCGTGAATGGCTCGAGGGATATCGGTTTGGTAGGGTCTATTGCTCGAGTCCAGCGCGTGTGATCGGGTTTCTGGACCGAGGTTGCACGGCGCCTGTGCGCGCCGATCTGTATGGGTATGCGGATTGCCTGAGTAGGGTAGTTGCCGGGTGGAATCTCGACCGCCTTTCGGTCTTGTTTGATTTGCTCGAGGCCCATGGGTGCGCTGAGGTCCCGCTTTGTTTGGGCACTGCAGAGCCAGATGTCTCGCCTGACGATGGCATGTGGACAGCGCTGTATCTGTCCGGTTTTCTCACGACGGATATGACTGAGGAGCCAGAGCATGGCGATCGCCTCCGTGCTTTGCGATTGCCCAATAACGAGCTTCGTCAGGCCTTGCGTCTAGTGATTATTGAGTGGTTCGAGTGCGCCGCAGAAGACATTCGAGACGTCGATGCGTTTCGCGACGGGCTGTGCCATGGGAACGAGGATACCGTGAGGCGGGCGCTAAGCCGCATCTTGGGAGATGCGGGAATCGGTGCGACCGACCCAGATACACCGCTGCCATATCACCTACTCTTGCAAGGACTCTGCATTGGATTGCCGGGCTATGCCAATCCTGCTTCGAGGCGAAAGTGTGGCGCGGATCGCTGGGACATCCAGGTTTTTCCTACGGGCGCTGTGTCCGACATAGCCGATACGATCGGTATGCTCGATGAACGTCCGCTGATAACGATCAACATGATGTATGACCCCGGCGTGGATGCGCTGGGCCTGGAATTGCTTGCCGTGCAGGCGCTACTCGACATAGAGCGCGACGGCATCGACGAAATCCGTGTGCCGCGCCCCGGCGTGGGTCGCATGCGCTGGGGGTTCGGTTTTGATGGGCAGCATGTGGCTACGGTGTGCCAGCGGCTCTAAGCGCCGAGGTGTTTCCGGCTTCCGTTACTCGGCGTCCTTCATGGGCGGCATGGGCTTCCAGTTGGGATCCTTGATGATCTTGCGGGCGTCCTTCATGCCGCGGCGCAGCGCCGGAATACCGGTCTTAAAGCACTTGTCAACGGCGGCCAGGCGAATGAACTCCTTGCAGAAGGTCGCGGCGTTGCCCAGACGGAACAGCACGGGGTGATAGTCGCCGTAGATTTGCATGTAGCGGGCCAGATAACCGCGGTTGCGCATGATGTAGTAGCGGTTGGTGTCGCTCGTGGAGTTGAGCTGGCGCTTGCCGGCAATATCCCAGTTAGAGACGGCGCGGGCGCGCTTAAGCACCACGTCGGCAACAACGGCGGCGGGGAAGTGCTGGCTGGCCACGTAGCCATAGCAGGCATCGTCGCCGTAGATAAAGAAGCGCGCGTCGGGCAGGCCAATCTTGTCGACCACGCGGCGCGAGAACATGCCGCCCTCAAAGCACAGCTGGTTCATGGCGCGGTAGCCCTCGGGACCCAAGTCCCACTTAGCGACAGGGTTGGGAATGCCGAGCGAAAGGATGAGTTGGTATTGCCAAAAGAAGGCGCCGCCGTCGAAGTCCAGGCGCGAACCCTGGATAACATCGTAGCGGTCGGTCCACTTGGCCAAGCGCTCGATGCCTTCGGGGATGACGAGCACGTCGTCGTCCATCACCCAGAACCACTGGGCGCCCAGGTCGTAGGCGCATTTGGTGCCGGCGGAGAAACCACCTGCACCGCCGCCGTTTTCGAGTTGTGGTGCGTAGATGACGCGGTCGGTGCCGCCCTGCGCGTCGGGCTGCTCGGTGTCGATGCCCCACAGGTTGGCCAGGCGCTCGTTAAATGCGGTGCACATGGCCTCGGTCTCGCGCGAATTCTCGTTATCGACAATCGCGATGCGCCAGGGCGTTGCCGTGAGCTCGGTCATAGAGTCGAACAAGTTGGCCAGGAGTTCCTGGCGCTTGTACGTAACGACGACAATGGCGAGCTTATCGATGGGAGCGGGAAGGGTTGAAGACATGGGGCAATATATCCTTTCACGCGCGGCGGGCGAGTGCAGCGCGGAAGCTATCGAATACGTCCTTGGGACTGTCCTATTGTAAAGGCTCGGCGCACCTTGGCGGCAAGCTTTGAATAAAACGCAGGAACCTGCCACGGCTGTAGCGGCTTTAGCGTCTGACGGCAGCGTGTCTATTGCCGCCTGAGCTTGCGAGCGATAAGGCTTCTAGCTGCGTCGATGATGAGGAGCGCTAAGGCAGAGACGATGCTAATGACGGTACCCGTGACGATGCATATAGCTGCCGGGCTGTTTTGGCTGACCAGTATGTTTGCGAGCAACGTATTGAAGATGGGACGCCACAGGCTACTGGTGAGCGACTGCATCACATAGAAACCGAGCGTGGCGGTCGATAAGGTGACGATGACACCTGCAGTCCGCGGATTGCCTGAGGCACTGCGTCGGGTTGCCGCAAAGAGCAAGGAGGCAGCAGCGAGGGCAAACGAGATCAGCGAGGTCGATTTGTAGGAGAGGGTTGCCATCGCCGCGAGGTTGCCGGTGAAGGAGAGTTCGCCTTCCAGGATGGTGGTGAGCACCAAAACCGTTACGAGCAGGCACATGCCCAAGGCGCCCGCCCTGTCCGAATCCATGACATCGGTAACGTCGCGGAGCAGCCCGCCGATTAAAAATGCGACTACGTACGTGGTAGCGCTCATGAGCTTCTGGAGCCAAGAAAACTCGCCGGCGCTTGTCGCACTCATGGCGGCTAAATACCCGTTAACGACAAATGCGAGGATGCCAACAGCGATGACCGTCGTCTTGTAGGTTTTCTGGGGGAGTCGACTCTTAGCCAGTCCAAACCATGGTGCCATGAAGACCGTGGCGGCATAGACCCAGATGAACTCAAGGCCTAGCGTATACCAGTAGTGCGTGCTGAGGGTAACATCGGGAATGGGGGAGACGACCGTGGACCACGCGAGCGCCACGAGGCAATAAAACGCAGCGGGCATAACGACCTTGCCAAGGCGCTGCGCCGTCCGTTGCATTTGCGACTTCCACGTTGCTCCACCGTCCCAAGCACGCGCGGCCGAAGTGATGAGAAAATAGCCCGAGATCATAAAGAAGACCTCGTTGGCCCAGCAGCCAAGCAGGTTAATAAAACCGAGCACGCCGGAATAGGGGGACATCGCAAGTGGGGCATATTCCACGGCGCCGACACAGGTTGCCTGGAAGGTCCACTGAAAGGTGTGGAACACCGCGATGCCGACGACCGCGACCAAGCGCAGCGCTTCGATGGGTATGTTGCGTGCGGCTTTGGGCTGCATGACGTCCTTTCGTATCGGTCTGCCTTTGCGAGCTCCATAGATTATATAAACGCCCGCTGGCGCGCTAACCCTTTGATACCATGAAACGACAGGTATTTCCTAAGGAGCACATTTGTCTACTAACGCCTCTGGCAGCCCTGTTCTGTCGCTGCTTATTCCCATTTACAATGTTCAGCGCTACCTGCGCGAGTGCCTCGATTCCGCCCTGGCGCAGACGCTCAAGGATATTGAGATCATCTGCATTAACGACGGGTCGACCGACAACTCGCCGGCGATTATTCGCGAGTATATGGAGCGCGATAGGCGCGTCAAGATGATCGACAAGGCCAACAGCGGCTACGGCGACTCGATGAACCACGGTCTGGAGATGGCGCGTGGCAAGTACGTGGGCATCTTGGAGTCCGATGACTTTATGGCGTCCGACGCACTCGAAAAGCTTGTCTCGGCCGCCGATAGCAATAATGCCGACTTCGCGAAGGCGAACTTTGATTTCTACTGGTCTAAGCCCGAGGAGCGCCGCTCGCTGCACGAGATGTTTAGACCTCAGGATTGCGGCAAGCCGGTGCACCCGAGCGATACGACTCAGTTCTTTAAGCAAAAGCCGTCGATTTGGTCGGCCGTGTACCGTCGCGATTTTCTTGAGCGCAACGGCATTAAGTTCCTGCCGACTCCGGGGGCATCCTTTCAGGACACGTCATTCGCCTTTAAGGTGATCGCGTGCGCCGATAAGGCTGTTTACCTGCATGATGCCGTGCTCTCGTATCGCCAAGATAACGAGAACTCCTCGGTCAATTCTTCGGCTAAGGTCTTTTGCGTCAATACCGAGTATGCCGAGATTGAGCGTTGGATTCGAGAGGATTATGCCCGAAATCATGCAAGCGGCGATGTCGCGCGCATGCTCAAGTTCAATCAACTCATTAAGTACGATTCGTACATGTGGAACTACGTGCGCCTGGCGCCTAAGTTCTATAAGGAGTTCCTGGTGCAGATGGCCAGGGAATTTCAGGCGGCCTTGGACGCGGGGGAGTTTTCGCTGGGCGACCTTAAGCCGTGGAAACGCGCGAATCTCGCTGCCATCCTCAAAGATCCTGAGGGCTGGGTTGACGAGCACCCGAGCTTTGCGACGGATGGTGCTTTGGGGCGTGCTAAGTATTACGCCTCGGTTGGAGGCCCAGGCGTGGTCGCCGCCTTCCTCGTCGAATCGCTGAGGGGGTAGGTTGGCATGGGAGAGGCCTCGTGTCCTAAAGCTACCATTGTCGTCCCCGTTTACAACTCTGCGCACTCCATTCAGCGATGCCTCGATTCGCTGTTGGTCCAGTCTGAGTGTTCGATTCAGGTTGTGTGTGTCAACGACGGTTCGACTGATGATTCGTTGAACGTGTTGCGCCAGATCGCGCAGGCCGACGATCGCGTACTGGTGATTGACCAGGAAAACGCGGGTGTCTCGTGTGCTCGAAATGCCGGTATCGATGTCGCCGAGGGCGAGACCGTCTTTTTTGTGGACGCCGACGATTACATCGATGCCCAGACGGTCGAGCGCGTGCTGCATGCCATTGAGTCTGCAGATGCCGAGGCCGCCGTTTTTGGCGGCGTCTGTGAACCTGCCGATGCTGCCCCCAAACGCGTCCAGCAACTCATGAGCCCCAAAGCTGGTACCTTCGGCGCCCGTGATCCCCAACTGCTGTTCCGTTCGAATGCGCAGCCCTATGCCTGCCGTGCGGCTTTTTCGCGCGAGCTGCTCAATCGCGAAGGCATTCGCTTCGCCCCCGGTTTGGCTTTGGGCGAGGACGTCGTCTTCCAATTTGCGGCTTATGCGCTTGCCCGTAAGACCGTCGTCATGCCGGACAAGTTCTACCACTACGTGATGGAGAGCGAATCGGCGACGCACGAGTTCAACAGTGCCGAGGCTCGCGCCAAAAAGCTTGACGCCCACATGAGGATGCTCGAGGAGGTCTTGGAGGACTGGACAGCCTACGGTCTTTTGGACCTGTGCCCCGGCGAGCTGATAACTTGGTTTTTGGACCTTATTGTGTTCGACCTGGCGCGCTTGGATGCCGATGGTTTCCATCGCGTGGCGGCTCGCGTCAACATGGATCTCACGACGTTTTTGGGAACGGCGTGGGCGGATATGCCTGCTAAGGGTGCCGTTCGCCGTGTTGCCCGCAAGCTCGTTGCGACGACCTCGGGCGTTTCGATGGCAGACGCCACGCTGTTCTATCTTTCGACTCGCGGTCTTAAAGCCTGCCTGGAGCGCTTTATCTAATTCCAAGCGCTGCCGCCCGCCGCAACTCGGCTGCTAAAATAACCCTGTTACACGCTATTCAACAGGAGGTTCTCTTGCAGAACTCTGATACCCCTAAAGTTTCGTTACTTGTTCCCATCTGCAATGTTGAGCGCTACCTGCGCGAGTGCCTCGATTCCGCCGTGGCGCAGACGCTCAAAGACATTGAGATCATTTGCATTAACGACGGTTCTACCGATAGTTCGCCAGATATCATCCGCGAGTACATGGAGCGCGACCCCCGTGTAAAGATGATCGACAAAGCCAACAGCGGCTACGGCGACTCGATGAACCGCGGCCTGGGGATGGCGCGCGGTGAGTACGTGGGCATCCTTGAGTCCGACGACTTTATGTTTGAGGATTCGCTCCAAAAGCTGGTCGCCAAGGCCGATACTGAGCATGCCGATGTGGTAAAGGGCGACTTTTACCTGTATTGGTCCACGCCCAGCGAACGCCGTGAGCTGTTTGGGATCATCGACGAGCATATGACGGGCGCCGCGTATCGCCCCGTCGATCGTCCGGGCATCTTCTACCGCAAACCTTCCATTTGGTCGGCTATCTATCGGCGCGAGTTCCTCAACGACAATCAGATTCGGTTCCTTCCCACGCCGGGTGCCTCGTATCAGGACGCCGGCTTTAACTTTAAGGTTTGGGCTTGCGCCGAGCGTGCCGCGTTTATTGCGGACCCCATTTTGTGCTATCGCCAGGATAACGAGAAGAGCTCCGTTAATTCGCCCAACAAGGTGTTTTGCGTGTGCGACGAATATGCCGAGATGCAACGTTTTTTGGACGAGCGCCCCGAGCTCAAGGCTCAGCTCCAGGGCATTTTAATGCGCATGAAGGTCGATACGTACCGTTGGAATGATGAGCGTCTGGTCGATGAGCTGCGTGGGCAGTTTTGGAAGAAGGCTTCATCCGAGCTCAAGGCCGATTGGGATGCCGGTCGCTTTGACCTGTCGCTGTTCGACCCGCGTAGCGAGACCGACTTGCGCCTGATGGTCAAGTCGCCCCGCGCCTATATCGATTCGCGCTTTGACTTTAAGAAGCCGGGCAAGCTCAATACGTTTAAGCATTACTTTAAGATCGGCGGCCTGCCGCTGGTCTGGCGCGTGCTGACGTATCAGCGCACCTACGGCGACAACCCGCACCCTGATGACGTTCCGGCCGCACAGTAGGAGCGAGTGACTATGGCTAACCCCAAGATTTCCGTTGTCGTTCCCATCTATAAAGTGGAGGAGTGCCTGGCCTGGTGCCTGGACTCCCTGCTTGCGCAGGACATGCCCGATTGGGAGGGCGTGCTGGTCAACGATGGCTCGCCGGACGGTTCGCGCGATATTGCGGCTGCCTATTGCGGAAAGGATGCGCGCTTTACGCTGGTCGATAAGAAGAACGGCGGCCTGTCGAGTGCGCGTAATGCAGGTATCGCCGCGTCCACGGCGCCTATCGTTGCGTTTTTGGATTCCGACGACCGGTTTACGCCCGATGCATGCCGTGTGATCGTCGATGCCTTTGAGCGCGAGGACTGCGACGTTTTGACCTTTGGCGCGAATCCGTATCCGCTGGAGGCGGGGTATCCGTGGCTTAACTATGTGCTGAGCCCGCGCGATGTGTCGTTTGAAGGCTATTGCTCTGACCTGCTGTTTAAGGAAGCATCTCGCCCCTTTGCCTGGCGCACCGCCTGCAAGCGTGAGTTTTTGTTGGGTAACGGGATCGTGTTCGATGAAACCGTCAAGTATGGCGAGGACCAGGTCTTCGATTTTGCCGTGTACGGTCGCTCGCGCAAGACCGCGCTTATTTCGAACAAGCTGTACGACTACCGTGTGGCGCGCAAGGGCTCACTCATGGACACCATGCGCTATGACGACGAGACGCGCCTGCTAGAGCACGTGAAGATTTACTCCGCGGTGCTGACTGACTGGCAGCGCGACGGTCTCGATGCACAGCATGCCGATGACCTGGCGTACTTCCTATGCGATCTGGTGCTGTACGATGCGCTCAGGTTGCTGGGTTCGGACTGCGGCAAGGTGTTTGCTGCCGTTGCCACGGCGCTTGCCGGTTCTGCCGCGGGCAGCGATGCTGCGCTCGCACAATGCGCTCCTTCTGTTGCTGCTATGGTGCGCGCGGCGCTTACCAGCAAGGCCCCCAATGCCCGTGAGTGCAAAAAGCTCATGTTCGATTACGACGTCTTGAGGTTTGGGCGCCTGGGTGCCTGCAAACGCATGGCAGCGAACGCCCTGGGAAAGCGAGAAGTGTAGATGAGTATCAAGCGTTTGGCACTTTGCCGCAGTCAGGGCCGTCTGTTTGTGCTGCTTCGTTTTGCCGGCCAGGATGTCGCCGCGCTTATTGAGCAAGAAGGTTCTCAGGCCTTTGTCCGCGCGACGACGAGCGGTTCTTGTGTGCCGTCGCTGGTACTCCCGGTTGACCATGGCCGTGTGCTGGCGCTTTGCCCTTCCGTTGCCGATTACGAGCGCGAGCTCGCCGTCTTGGTGCTTCCGTTTTTGGATGGCTCGTCGATGGATGTCGTTTTTGCATCCGGTGGCCAAAGGTTGGGCTCCATTCGCCTCGATAGCCGCGTAGCCAAGCTGGAATCTAAGGTTAACTACAAAGCAAAGTCTGCGCTGTGCGCGCTTATCCGCGATGCGCAGCGTGGCGAATGCTGCGGTCGCTACGAGATCGATACCATTCGCTATTTACCGGCAGACGCCGGCGCGGTGTGGCGCTATGAGGTTGCCTGGGCGGGAGACCCCCAGTGCGCACCTGAGCTCCAGATCTTCGATACGCATATGAATGCGATTGATGCCACCGTGCATGTGTTTGAGCCGCAGGTCGATGTTCCCCAGCGCAACGGTTGCCGCGTCAATAAAACGTATCTGAGCGTTGAGATGCCTCAGGATATACGAGATTTTGTCGCGATTGTGAGCGATCCCACGGGCCTAATCCAGAGCGGTTTTTGCGCCATGGATGGTCGCCTGTACAACGGCATGGTCGACGACAGCTGGAACCGCATGAAGGACGCGCGTGCAGACGACGCAGCTTATCGACGTTGGTTTGAGCAACATCGCGCAAAGCCGGGCGATTTAGCGTGCCAGCGTGTCGCTTCGGTGGCTTTTGCCTATAGACCACTCGTGAGTATTGTGGTGCCGTGCTACAAGACTGATCGGGAATACCTGCGCGAGCTGCTGGACTCGGTGCTAGCCCAGAGTTATGACAACTGGGAACTGCTCCTTATGGATGCCTCGCCGGAATGGGATGCGGTGGCCGCCCTTGCGGCAGGCGCCAACGACGAGCGCATCCGTCGCATCGAGCTTCCCGGCAACGGCGGCATTGTGGTCAACACCAACGCAGGTATCGATCAAGCGACGGGCGACTACATCGCGTTCTTGGACCATGACGACATTCTGGAACCGGACGCGTTATTCCACTATGTTGCCGCGCTGAATAAGGCGGCCAAGGGCGAGCGTCCCCAGGTCCTGTTCTGCGACGAGGACATGTTCCAGAAAACGGGGGAGTGGGGCCAGCCGGTCTTTAAGACGCGGCTCAATGTCGACCTGCTCTATAGCCATAACTGCGTGACGCATTTCCTGATGGTGGAGAAGGCACTCATCGATCGTATTGGCACGTCCCCGGAAGACGTTGCGGGTGCCCAGGACTACGACCTGACGCTTCGCTGCCTTGCAGCCGGCGCGCGGTTTGAGCACGTTGCGCATGTGCTGTATCACTGGCGCGTGCATCCGGGATCGACCGCCGACGGTTCTGCTGATAGCAAGCCGTATGCTATTGAAGCCGGGCGTCTTGCGCTTCAGCGCCACTTTAACGCGCTGGGCATTTGCGGAACGGTCGAGGAGACCGAGACGCCGTTTGTCTACCGCATGCACTATGCGCTGCCGAAGCCTGCGCCGCTGGTGAGCATTGTGATTCCGACCAAGGATCACATTGAGACGCTCGACGCCTGCGTGATGTCGATCGCCCAGAAGGCAACGTATGCCAACTACGAGATCGTCTTGGTGGAGAACAACAGCGAAGCTCCGGAGACGTTTGCGTATTACGAAACCCTGCCAGAGCGCGTGGCTGCAGCATCCGAAGGCAAGGGCATCGCGCGCGTTGTGTGCTGGCCGGGTGAGTTCAATTACTCCCAGATCATCAACTTTGGCGTTGAGCACGCCAAGGGCGACTACCTGCTGCTGCTCAACAACGATACCGAGGTCATTAGTCCCGACTTTATTGAAGAGATGATGGGCTATCTGCAGCGTTCCGAAGCGGGCGTGGTGGGTGCCAAACTCTACTTTGCCGATCATCTGGTGCAGCACGCTGGCATTGTGGTTGGCGTGCGCGGCGCACTTGCCCATGCCAACCAGGACTTCTCGGCAAAGCGCGAGGGCTATCTTGCCCGTGCCGTGCGCCCGGGCAACTTTAGCGCCGTGACGGGTGCCTGCCAGATGGTGCGACGCGACGTATTTGAGCAGGTCGGCGGCTATAACGAGGAATTCGCCGTTGGCTTTAACGACGCAGACTTTTGCCTGCGCGCATGGGAGGCGGGCTACCGCACCATCTTTACGCCCTATGCCGAGCTGTACCACTACGAGTTCACCTCGCGCGGCAGAGAAGAGGCCAACGAGGAAAAGATGTGTCGCTGGAAGCGCGAGCAAGCGCTGTTCATGCAGCGCTGGCCGGAGTTCTTCTTGAAGGGCGATCCGTGGTTGGGGTCGAACTTATCCGCTGAGAGCGAGTACTTCTCGTATTAAGGCAATGGTTTTAGGAAGTCCTAAACTTTCTTTCGCTATGAGCTTGGAAGAAAGCAACGTAGACAACTTACTAAGATCAATTACGAAAACTCGATACTTTCGCGATAAGTTTATACAAGCTTATACAGCTCGATATTATTCGATATAGTCTGCGATAATTATTTAAACGATGATTGACTGTTAATCGATTCCCTAGAAAGGTAAACAAGTAGAGGCGGCGCTCTCTATGGGCGATGGCTTTGTCGCGACTGGTTTGACCATAGAGGACAACCTTCTGTCGAGAGCCGCTAAGGCTACTAAGGGCTATGCCTATCTGGTGCAACTGGTCGGTTATTTCATTTGGCAGCGCGCCAACTTGCATCGTGACAAAAGTGCCATTGTGAGCGAGCGCGACGTCACCGAAGGCATTGCGCTAGCAGAGGCTCGTTTTCACGATGTTGTTCACGAGCCCGCGATTTCTGGACTGGGACTTAACGATATCAAATAACTTTTGGCGATGTGCGAGGACAAACAGCAGTCCAAATCATCCGAGATTGCTAGGCGCAGGGGTAAAAAGACCAATGAGGTCAGCTCTATTAGGGCAAAATTGCTACAAAGAGAGGTTATTCAGGCACCACAGAGGGGCTACGTGCAGTTTGCCGTGCCGGACCTAGATATCTATCTGCGAGAGAACGCCGAGGAGATTCTCGAACGGTTCTAAATCGAGTGAGGGCGACGTCATATTCTTTAAGACTGCTCTCAGCGTCGATTGCCATATCGGGTTTTCTGGGCCGTCAATCCCCGTGATAATAGAGATGTGGCACTCTTCGTCGCCCGCTAATCAGATTTCGTCTATCTATAGCATTGCGTGTTTTAATTTGCAGCAACAAAGATACCATTCGCAAAGCGCGAGGGCTATCGTTGTCACGAGCTCAAGGCGAGATGGGCGGCGGCGTGCCATGATGTATTTGCATGAGCGTTCGGCTGTTTAATAGGTATTTACAGTTAGGATAAAATTAGATCTGTTATTTCATCAAATACGCTGGAGAGCGCAATGAATAGTCCTATTCGTCAACAAGATATGTGCGATCAAAAGCCTTGGCTTACTCCTTGGGAACAAGTCTCCCATCTTAAGAGCAAGGGTGTCCGTTTCCTCTATATGAGCGAGGCAGAGGCGGTCGAGTATCTGACGAAGAACAACAATTACTTTCGCTTGCGCTCGTACCGCACCGGATTTCCAAAGGTTTCTGATGGAAAACGCAAGGGTGAATATGTCAACTTAGATTTTAAGATGCTTGTTGACCTTTCGATTATTGATATGTTGCTTCGAAACGAGATGATTTCGCTCACTCTTGATATTGAGCACTTCTGCAAAGTTGACTTGCTGGGCAGGATAGAGCAGCATGCCGAGGACGGTTACGAAATCGTTCAAGACTATTTAAGCGAGCAGGATGCATTTGATAGCAAGGGGAATGTGACCAACTGGGTCAAAAAAGAGATTTCACGTTGTGAGTCGAGTGCCTATTCTGCAGGCATTCTTGCAAAATACAGTGGTTTTAATATGCCTGTCTGGGCCTTTCTGGAAGTTATTACCTTTGGCGCCTTTAATTCATTCATTTTGTTTTGCGCCAAACGGTTTGACGATGATGAGCTTCGCGATAGGTTTTATTTGCTTCGCGCGGCAAAAGATCTCCGCAACGCGTGTGCTCACAATAGTTGCATTCTTAATGGTCTTGCTTCGGGTGAGAATGCCCGAAGGGCAAATAACGGTGTTATGAAGGCATTGAGCAAAATAGATGGGGTTGGCTCTTATCAGCGTAAGGCAAGGATGAGCAATGAGCGAATACGCCAGATTGTCACAACGCTATATCTGCACAAAGAGGTGTCGTCTAAAGGCGTTATTAAGCACAAAGCACAATCGCTTTCCAAGTTTATTTCTAGGGCAAATCGCAACATCAACTACTATAAAGGTGCGGAGGTCATAACTTCCTCCTTCTCGTTTTTGTCGAAAGTGATCGGTGCATGGTATTTGTGTGACGCTGAAGATATGCCTTCTTGCGATTCCTAGGCATCTGGTGCAAAATATTTTCCACTTCGAAAAGCGGTTCGGCCGTTTTGCAAGGGGGCTTCTCTTTATGGGACGCCCTCTATTTTTATGCCGCGCCAATCGGAAGATATTACGTTTTCGGCTACTGCATTTTTTCAATCCCCAACGGTTGTAGATCAATACCTACCGCTCACACTTGTTGCTTAACAAATGGCGAGGTTGGTGGGCTAAGTTAGTGACAGTGTTTTGCTGGAGGAGGGCAAATGCCCTATGCCGAGCTGTACCACTACGAGTTCACCTCGCGCGGCAGGGAAGAGGCCAACGAGGAAAAGCTGCGCCGCTGGAAGCGCGAGCAAGCACTGTTCATGCAGCACTGGCCGGAGTTCTTCTTGGATGGTGATTCCTGGCTCGGACCGAACTTATCCTCCGACAGTGAGCACTCCTCGCTTTAGCGCGAAGTAATTTCAAGATCCGGCAAAGTGCCCTCAAGAGCTGCAAGAGCGGTGGGGTTCAAGTACTCCTCGTTCAAGCGGCTCTTGTCATATTGAAAACGTGCCTCAGAATTTTTCAGGTGGTTGTATTAAATTGGTTCGCTTATGTGCTCGGTTTGACTCAGAAGCTATTCGGCGTAACGGTTGAGGTGTGGCGACTCATATTTAAATTGCAGTCACAAAGACACCTTTTATCGATTTCCCGTTGAAATACTGAATTGATAGTTTAAAAATAACTTAAGAGAGCCTTAAATCTCGGAGAAAGGATGTCGTATGAAAAACCTTCGAGAAAGATGGCACGGACTAACAGTGCTGGGAGTTGTTGCATTTGCCGCTGCCTGCATGACGGTTGCCCCGGCGCCCTCATTTGCTGATATTGCTGGCGGTGGCGGTGGCGGAGGCGGTGAAGGGATTACGGAATGGTGTTCCGACGGTCGTCCGATTTCTTACTGGGGCTATGACGGTTGGAACGGCACTCAAAATGAACAGATGTTTGGCCCTCTTACGCGGTATAGCGTCGAGTGCAATGCCGGGGGGACTGCTCACAGAGATTTTCTAGTAGGCTTAAACTCAATTGATCAGAGCGCCTCGAGGACCGATTCTTCTGTAGTTACATCACGTCCCGCAGGTACATATTATTTCAACAAAGATGGTTTAATGCAGACTGGACTCGTCTGGTGCGAGGACGGCAGCCTTCGCTATTTCGATCTCGAAACTGGCGCCATGGTCACGAACCAGTGGCATAACGAATACGAAGCTGTCTGGTACTATTTTGGCGCTGACGGGACCGCGGTGTCGGGCTGGCAGTCTATCGGTGGGGACAAGTATTACTTCTATCCCGAAAACCATGATATGGCATACGGCCGAGTTCAGATTGACGGCAAGAACTACTTCCTGAACACCCCTGGTGCCAACGCCGATGGCCGCATGCAGCACAGTGGCTGGTTCTACGACTCCATCTACGGAAAGTGGTCCTATGCGACCTCCGACGGTGAGCTATTGACCGGTTGGCATAATCTCGGCGGGGCTTGGTACTATTTCAACGAATCTGGGGTCATGCTGACTGGCTGGATCAACGATTCGGGTACCTGGTACTACACTAATGCCTCCGGTGCGATGGTCACTGGCTGGCTCAACATCGGCGGTACGTGGTTCTACCTCGACGGCTCGGGCGCCATGGTCGCTAACAGCTGGCGCAGCCTCGGCGGCTCCTGGTACTGGTTCGGCGACTCCGGTGCAATGGCCACTGGCTGGTTCTTGGCAGGCGGCTCTTGGTACTATGCGAGCGGTTCGGGCGCCATGGCAACCGGCTGGCTCAGCAATGGCGGCACGTGGTATTGGCTCGGAGGTTCGGGCGCTATGGCCTCTAACTCTTGGGCTAACGTTGGTGGAGTTTGGTACTGGTTCGACGATTCCGGCGCGATGGCCACCGGCTGGCGTCAGGTCGGCGGCGCCTGGTACTACTTTAGCGGTTCCGGCGCTATGGCTCACGACGCCTGGGTCGGCGACTACTACCTCCAGTCTTCCGGTGCCATGGCTACGAATGCCTGGGTTGGCTCCTACTATGTCGGCGAGGACGGCAAGTGGATTCCGGGCTACGGTTTAGTTTGGTATAAGAACGGTAGCGATGTTTACCATACGCATAAGTGCCGTACCGTTGGTAAGGACGCAAAGGGCTATTCGCAGATCTCTATTCAGGAGGCCCAGAGGCGTGGCGCTTCACGAGAGCGCAAAAACTGCCAGCAAATTGGCTAGCACATTACTGAGCTAGTTTTGATTGAGGCCCCGTTGCCCTGAAGCGACGGGGCCGCTGCGTGATTGGATACCGTGCTGTTATGAAGAAATGGTCATTCGGAGTGCTGGCTTTTTCGGGCCTCATTTCTTTTGGGCTCCTTTTGGGTTCGCCCTCGATGTTATACGCCCTTGATTCGAATAACACTGACGAAGGTCCCGCATCTAACGTTGCTATTGCTTCTGTCGAGTCAGGCGTTGATGCTCAGCGCGAATCGACCTTCGCTGTCGAGCAGAACTCTCAGGTGGATAATGAGACCCCTTCCGAGGTTTCGAATCAAATTATTTGGCATCAGGGGTGGATATCACCCGAAGAAGGGGCTGGTTTTTGGCGTTGGGGCTTGTCCGACGGAACAATCGCTGTTTCTTCTTGGAGACATATAAACGGTAGCTGGTACTGGTTCGACGACGAAGGTCGAATGGCTCAGGATGGGTTGGTTCAAGTCGGGGGTGCGACGTATGCCTTCTCCTCTTCGGGCGCAATGCGTGTCGGCTGGTACCTAGATTCTACGGGCTCCACTTCTGCTTGGCGTTATTTCTCCGGTTCTGGCGCCATGGTAAAAGGCTGGCTTTCAGACGGCAGCAACTGGTATTGGCTGGATGATGAGGGCAAGATGGTCCACGATGCGATGCTGCAGATTGGGGGAGCCACGTATGGATTCTCTTCTTCTGGTGCAATGCTTATCGGATGGCATCTTGATGCTTCTGTCTGGCATTGTTTTTCCGGCTCTGGCGCTCTGGTAAAGGGCTGGCTCTCGGATGGGGGTCGTTGGTACTGGCTTGATCCTGCAGACGGTTCTATGGCCACCGGGCTGAATGAATGCAATGGCACCTCTTATATCTTTAACAGTTCAGGGGCCATGCTATCCTCCCAGTGGGCACTTATTGACAACAACTGGTATTACGCTGACTCCAACGGCTTACTGCATGGAGGTTGGTTACTTCTAGGGAATTCTTGGTATTACCTGGATCCAGGAAGCCATATTATGCTCACGGGCTTTGTGCAAGTGGGCTCGTCCACCTATTTCCTTACGAGCTCAGGTGCCATGGCAACAGGCTGGGCACTTGCTGATGGTACTTGGTATTACGCCGCATCAAACGGAGCTATTCAACGAGGGCGATGGATAAAGTCCGGAAGCGCCTGGTATTACCTTGATGATGTATCCGGCGCAATGCGTACTGGTGAATTTGCGGTAGGAAGCAAGCGCTATTTTTCTTATGATTCCGGTGCAATGGCATCTTCGTGCTGGATCAACTTGAACGATGGTATGGCATGGGCGAATTCGTCTGGAGCACTGAGCGAGCCGTTGCCTACTTCATCTGATGGATCTCCTGTAGTCGCTGATCGTACTGACTCGTCTTCATTGCCAGGTGTGATTCATATTGGAGATGCGGTTTTCTATGCGGATGCGAATGGTGTCGTTAACGTGGCGTCTGGTTGGATTATGTCGAAAGACGCTTCTGACGAAAGTGGCAATACTTGGTACTACGCATCTTCCAATGGTGTCCTTAAGTCTGGTTGGCAATATGTCAACGGTGCGTGGTATTGGATGGACCCTTCCACATTCAAGATGAAAACTGGATGGCTTAATGACGGCGGTACGTGGTACTGGCTCCAGCCTTCGGGTGCCATGTTTGCTAACGGGTGGCTGAAAATCGATGGCGTTGACTATTACTTCAATGCAAGTGGTGCATGGTTGAATACGTCTGGTTCTGTTTTGGGGGTCAATAGGTCCAGCCTGGTCAATTGGCTTATGAGCCACGAAAACGACGGCTATTACCGTGGAACACGCTACGACACGCATCTCAGCCAGGAAACGTGCATGTACCCAAAGGGTGATCCGCGTTGGGACGGTTATACGGGCATGAATTGTGGTGGATTTGTATCGCATGCATATATGAAGGCGGGCGGGAATTTAGCTCCCATTGCCGCCGAGCAGAGCCATTCCCCTTGGAGTGGAGGTCCCGGAAGGGGCGGCTGCGTAAACGCTTATCGTTGGTACGGCTACGCTATCGATACGTGTGCGAACGTGACTTATTTCAACTCTATTGATGAGTTGTTACGTAGTGGTTTGGCTCGTAAGGGGGACATTGTGTTCTTCAATCCTTACAACCCATATGCGGACGATAGCCACATTGGCTTTTTCTGGGGCAATTCGCCGAGCGAAAATTTGTTCTGGCATAGTGATGGTTATGGAAATCGCATCTCCGGTTTGACTGCTTTGGGCCCATCGAAAGTAATCTTGATTCGTTAGAATTCCGCGTTGTAGGGGACTCTCTGGGTCCCCTACCTTTTTGACATCTGGTTTGAAAGCTAACTGATGTCGGCATTCTTTGGGGCTAAGAGTAGGGACTAGGAGTCCTTGGTTTCACCCTGCTGGGAAGTTCTTGTTTACATTGTGGTATTGCGTGCAGTTATTTGTCGTCCTAGATGGCATCTTGTCCAGTTGGATGTTCGGAAATCTTTCACAGCCATGCTGTAAGCTAAACGCAAAAAAGAACGAATGACGAGGTTTACATGAGCAAACATCTTAAGTTATTTTCGGCATTGTTGGTGCTGATGGTCCTTGCGCCCATTTCTGTGTTTGTTTTCCCCTCGAACGCGGAAGCTGCGCGGTCCCTAGTTGAGAATTCCTGGCGTTATGAGGATGGGCAATTGGTCGCAGAGGATGCTTCTTCCGAAGAAGATGGAATAGCCTTATTGTCCATGGACATTCTTCCCGATGGGGCTACGGCGCAGGGCATCGATGTCAGTGAGCATCAAGGACGTATTGACTGGAATGCTGTTAAGGCTTCTGGTATCGATTTCGCTATTCTGCGTGTTGGATTTGGCGCTCCATCTTGGGGCGGTCGAGTTGACTATCAATTTAATCGAAATATTTCTGAGTGCGAGCGACTCGGAATTCCCTACGGCGTCTATATCTATTCATATGCTTTTGATAATCAGCAGGCAGCTGATGAGGCATCAATGGTGATCAATTGCCTTTCTGGGCATAATCCAAGATTGCCGGTGTATTACGATCTTGAGGATAACTCGATAATTGCAAATGGACGTCAAACCGGAATTGCATCGAGGGCGCAGGTTTTTTGTAATAGGATTTCTGCCGCAGGATATGAGCCTGGTATTTATGCAAATTTAAATTGGTTTAACAACATTTTGACTGACTCTGTATTTAAGAGTAGCTCTTGGGATCATTGGATTGCTCAATATAACTCGCAATGTGACTATACCGGCAATTACAGTTTTTGGCAGTATAAGAGCAACGGAAAAGTCCCTGGAATCAACGGCAACGTTGATATGAACTACGCGTATGTTGATGTCTCCCTTTATCATTGGCAACTAATTGACAGCACCTGGTATTATGCAGCCTCCAACGGCAAGGCGTATACCGGATGGTTGTTTCAGAGTGGCACGTGGTACTGGCTTGAGCCCGACGCGGGCGGTGCCATGGCTACCGGCCTTCACGAGTGCAACGGCTCCCTGTACTGGTTTAATTCGTCCGGCGCGATGGCGACCGGGTGGGTCCTCGACGGCGGGACCTGGTACTACGCGACTGGCTCCGGCGCGCTGGCGCGCGGCCCCGTATCCGTCGGCGGCGTGCCCTACTGCTTCGACGCCCGGACGGGTGCCATGCTGACGGGCTACCAGACGGACGCGCAGGGCGTCCGCCGCTACTTCGGCAGCTGCGGCCCCCTTAACGGCTGGGGCTTCGTCGACGGCTCCTGGTACTGGTTCGCTGACGGTATCGCCTCGACCGGCTGGCTTTACACCGGCGGTTCCTGGTACTGGCTCGACCCCGACGCGGGCGGTGCAATGGCCACCGGGCTCCATGAGTGCAACGGCTCCATGTACTGGTTCAACGGCTCCGGCGCCATGGCGACCGGATGGGTCTTCGACGGCGGGACCTGGTACTACGCGACTGGCTCCGGCGCGCTGGCGCGCGGCCCCGTA
>CABUTR010000010.1 GCA_902494555.1 uncultured Collinsella sp. | reverse complement strand
CAGGGCATGGGGATGACCCTGCGGCCCCGCGCGGGCGCCCCCGGTTATACAACCTCTTCGATAGGAGCTTTTCCCACATGGCAGACATCGCATTCGAGAAGGACCTCTCCGTCGCCGAGACCGGCATCGAGGGCCTCAAGGTCGTCGACCTCGCCGTCCACGGCGACTCGCGCGGCTGGTTCAAGGAGAACTGGCAGCGCGCCAAGATGACCGCCCTGGGCATCCCGGACCTCAGGGTCGTCCAGAACAACATCTCCTACAACGACAGCCGCGGCGTCACCCGCGGCATCCACGCCGAGCCCTGGGACAAGTTCATCTCCGTGGCGCGCGGCAGCGTCTTCGGCGCCTGGGTGGACCTGCGCGAGGGCAGCGAGACCTACGGGAAGGTGTTCACCTGCACGCTCGACCCGTCCAAGGCCATCTACGTCCCGCGCGGCGTGGGCAACTCCTTCCAGGCCCTGGAGGACGGCACCGCCTACACCTACCTGGTGGACGCCCACTGGTCCCTCGAGCTCAAGAAGACCTACACCTTCGTGAACCTCGCCGACCCCGAGCTCGCCATCGAGTGGCCGATCCCGCTCGATGAGGCCACCGTCTCCGAGGCCGACCTCAACCACCCGATGCTCAGGGACGTCGTCCCAATGGCGCCCAAGAGGACGCTCGTCACCGGCTGCAACGGCCAGCTGGGCCATGCTGTGCGCAGGCTGGCGGAGGAGCGCGGCGTCGCCAAGGACTTCGACTTCTGCGACATCGACACCTTCGATATGTCAGACCCGGACGCCTACACACAGTACGACTGGTCGCTCTATGGCACCGTGATCAACTGCGGCGCCTACACCGCCGTGGATAGGGCGGAGACCGCCGAGGGCCGCGCGACCGCCTGGAAGGCCAACGCGACCGGCCCGGCGCTTCTGGCCCGCACATGCTCCGAGCACGGGATCACCCTTGTCCACGTGTCCTCCGACTACGTCTTCGACGGCACCGCCGAGGTCCACGACGAGGAGGAGCCCCTCAGCCCGCTGTCCGTCTACGGCCAGACCAAGGCCGCCGGCGACATCGCCGTGGCCGGGTGCCCGCGCCACTACATCATGCGCTCCAGCTGGGTCATCGGCGAGGGCCGCAACTTCGTCAAGACGATGAAGGGCCTGTCCGACCGCGTCGCCGACCCCGAGGACGGGCTCGAGCAGGTCACGGTCGTTGACGACCAGCTGGGCCGCCTGACCTTCACGCGCGACATGGCCGAGGCCATCTTCCACGTGCTGGGGACGCACGCCCCCTACGGCACCTACGACTGCACCGGCTCCGGCACCGTCAAGTCCTGGGCCGATATCGCCCGCGCCGTCTTCGAGGCCGCCAACGGCAACGGGGACAGGGTCGTGCCGGTATCGACCGCCGACTACTACGCGAGCGCCGAGGGCCCCGTCGCCCCGCGCCCGGTCCACTCCGCGCTCGACCTCTCCAAGCTGGAGTCCGCCGGCTTCCACATGCCCGACTGGGAGGAAGAGCTGGGGGAGTACATCAAGACGCTCTAGCCGCTATTAACTTTTCGAGAGTAAAAGCCGCCGCTTGTTAACGGCGGCTTTTCTTATGCCTGGCGTATAGCCCCGCTGCAACAAGGGCGACGGTGGTCGCCAGACTCACTGCAAGCCCCGCAAGGGCACCCGGAGTCTTGTAGGTCATCACGATCCTATTCGCGCCTTTCTGCACGTTCAGGGACGACAGGCCCTTATCGGCGGCGGGCGTTAGTTCTGCGGCGGTTCCGTTTACCGTTATGTTCCAGCCCTCATCGTACGGAACGCTCAGCAGCAGGTTGCCGTCATACTTGGCGGTATACTCGCCTTCGATCCTTCCGTCCTTAAAAACCGTCGGAACAAATTCGTTCGTCTTAAGCTCGTTCATAATCTGCTGGAAAACGTCCAGATTGAGGGCGTAAAAGACCGGCTCATTGTCTTGGGGCATGTCCGTATAACCCTCTGCGACTCCGATTGACACCGTATGCTGGCTCGGGGCGTCCGATGCATCCGCAATCTGGCGGATATTATTGTCGAATCTCCAGGCCTCGTTTGTGATCGTTCGCTGGTCGATGGTAAGGGTGACTGGCCAATAACTGCCGGCGGTCGCATCTTTGTTAATGTAGAGGTATCCGATGGACTCCGCCGGAACGGTAACGGTCCATTGCTTTTGGTTCTCACCATTTTCCGTGTTCGTAGCCTCGATTTTGGTATAGAGCTCTACCTCGCGGCCCAGGATTTTGTTGTATAGGTCATTTTGCTTTTCGAAGGGGTTCTTGCCCTCTAACGTGCTGTTTTGAACGCCGCTCGAAGCTACGATGCCAGCGCTGAGCGCATTGGGATTCTCGTAGACCGTGCTTGCGGAGTCGGTTTGATTTGCCTTTGCCGTAACGTATCCTGCGGGGCTGTGTTCGGAAATGGCGTACTTAACTCCCAGCAGGGCATCGACGGCAAGAATGGGTTCGGCATAACGGGTCGAAAACTCGCCGGCGCTGCTGTATCCAAGGGAGTTGAGCAATGCAATTGCCTGCGGGTTATTTGCGGATGAGTAGGACGACAGCTGGTTGTACCCAAGCGCTAAGCCCTCGTTGAGGGCGGCGCTATCGGTGCGCGTGGTCGTTCGATCGATGCGGTAGAATGACGCAGAATCCTGGTCTTGAATGGCTGTGATCGTGTTGGTTGCGGTAGTCACATAGGTACAGTTGGCATCTTCGGAATAGCCTGCGTACAGTTGGTTCCACATCACATGGGCGTTGATAAACAACTCAATTGCGGTGATTGTCAGGATTGGTAATACGACGGCGGGTCGATAGACATGACGAAATTTGGGCTGGCCCTCGAATACCTGCAACGAATAGCCTGCGGCCCACATCGTAAAGAAGCCCAGCAAAAAGGCTGTGCGCGAATAGAACCCGTTGGGAACGCGCATGCCGCACCAGATGTACTCGAGCGGGCTCAAAACGGAGCTAGCGATCAGGACGGCTGTGACGACGAACGTTGCGATGCGTATCTTGGCCGAAACCTTGCGGTTAAACAGTAGGCTTATTGCAAGTAACATCATGATTACGCCGCAATAGAACTGCGGCGTGTTCCCGTTATTCACCCACATGCCGGGGATGAAGCCCCTGATGAGCGATTTGAGGCCTGTTTTAAGCAAAGGGCCAAGTGCCAGCACGGGGCCGCCTTTTGCCATGGCAAGGATGGTCGGCAAAAAGGTCCAGGCGGACAGAAGCAGTCCAAGCGCGATGGCCCCGGCGAATCGCAGGGCCCGATCGAGCATGAGCTTCCAGCTAAATCCTTCTTCTGCAACATAATCGACAAATTCGACCAATACGAAGATGCAGAGGAACAGGATGCTGATGTAGGCCGTATACCAGCAGAACATGACATTGAGCGCCGTTGCGATGACGAGGCGGATCATGCGCTGCTTGCGGATGAGCTCGTAGCATCCGTAGGCGCAGATGGGCAGCAGGATGAGGCAATCGATCCAGAGCGGGTTGCGTAGGTTGCTGATGGTCCAGCTGCAAAACGTGAATGAGAGGGAAAGCAGGAATGCTGCGGGCTTGGGTAGGTCAAAGCGCTTTTGCACATACCAAGCGCTGCTGATGTGGATGCAGCCCAGTTTGAGCGCGGAGATAACAAACACGAAGAGCGTCAGCTTGTCTGCGGGAAACAGCGCGCAGAGCAGGTTGAAGGGGCTAGCGAGGTAGTAGCTATAGAGCCCCCATGTGTTCATGCCGAGTCCCTGCGAGAAGGAATAGCGAAGGCTTGCCTCGCCTAAAAGGACGCGCCGGAACCAGGCAAAGAAGTCGATGTATTGGTATTTGAGATCGTTGGTGAGAAACGAGTTGTCGCCAAAGGGGTAGACATGCCCTGCCACTGCAAGTGCGACAAAGAGTGCGACGGAAAATGCGAAGCAGGCGGCGTAGAACGCCACATTCTTGAGCGTGCTGTTATTGGGCCGTGTCATCAGATTCCTCGTTGGATTCTCGAATGATATAGATGGGACGTCGCTTGGTTTCCAAGTAGGCTTTTGCCAAGTATTCACCTATGATTCCCAGGCACAGAAGCTGCATGCCGCCAAACAGCGTTATGAGGCAGGCGAGCGACGGCCATCCGCCGACGGGGTCGCCCCAGACAAGCGTCTTTACTAGGATGACGACGAATCCCAGAATAGCGATGAGACAGAAGACGATACCTGTGAGGGCGGCGAGGGAGAGCGGCGCCGTGGAAAAAGCGACGATGCCGTCGATGGAATAGAGGAGCAGCGACCAAAAGCTCCATTTGGTCTCGCCGGCCACGCGGTTGACGTTTACGTAGGGGAGCCATTTGGTTTTGAAGCCCACCCAACCGTAAATGCCCTTGGAGAATCGGTTGTATTCGCCCATGGAGATGATGGCGTTGACCATAGGCCGCTTCATGAGCCTAAAATCGCGTGCTCCGTCGACGATGTCGGCCTTGGAAATGCGGTTAATGATCTTGTAGAACATACGGGCACAGAACGACCTGATGGGAGGCTCGCCTTTGCGGGTGGTCCTGCGTGTGGCGACGTTGTCGTAGTCTTCGGTTTGTAAGATCTCGTACATCTGCGGCAGGAGCGAGGGCGGGTCCTGCATGTCGGCATCCATGGTGGCGACATAGTCGCCCTTTGCGTGCTGGAGTCCGGCGAGTAGTGCCGCCTCCTTGCCAAAGTTGCGCGAGAAAGAGTGCCAGCGGATGGCGTATGGATGCGCCGCCGCGGCTTCTGCTTTCATGACGGCGAGCGTTTTGTCTGCCGAGCCATCGTCGATGAGGACTGTCTCAAAGGAGATGCCGGGGTCTTGCTGGGTCATGATGCGAACGACGCCATCGAGCTCTTTGAGAAAGATCGGAAGTGATTCCTGCTCGTTGTAGCACGGCACGACGATGGAGATGAGCGGCATAGTGGTTTACCTCTCGCTTGGCTTGGAAGTGGGGTGGCCGGGCTGGTCATCGTAGGCGTATTTGCTGTACACGTTGACCTCCCACTGCTTTTTTTCGACCTTTGCCACAGAATCCAGGATGAATCCGGTTGCAAGGCTCAGACCACAGAGGAACATAAACGATGCAGCAAGCATGGCAGTGGGGAAACGCGGGACCAGGCCGGTCTGAAAGTACTCAACAAAGATAGGAATGCCCAAAACCAGGCCGATAATCGCGAATAGAAGCGCGACGAGGCTGAAGAACTTCAGCGGGCGGTAGTCCTTGAACAGCGTGCCGATCATCGCAACGACTTTAATGCCGTCGCTCACGGTATTGAGCTTGGACTCGGAGCCTTCCGGACGGTCGCGGTACTCGATGGGCACGTCTTTGATGCGCCAGCGGTGGTCGACGGCGTGGATCGAGAGCTCGGTTTCGATCTGGAAGCCCTCGGAAAGCACAGGGAAGGTTTTGACGAACGGGCGGCTCATGGCGCGGTAGCCTGTCATGACGTCATCGAAGCTGTAGCCATAGATCCACTTGATCATGGCGCGGACCAGATTATTGCCAAAGCCGTGGAAGGCACGCTTGTTCTCCTCGGCGTAGGTGCCGTTGGAAAGGCGATCGCCTACGGTCATGTCGGCCGTGCCGTTAAGGATGGGCTCGCAGAGGGCCTTGGCCGCCTCGGCGGGGTAGGTGTCGTCTCCGTCGACCATCAGGTAGCAATCGGCGTCGATATCGCGAAACATCTGGCGGCACACGTTGCCCTTTCCCTGACGGGGCTCAAAGCGGACTGTGGCGCCGTGCTCGGTGGCAATGCGTGAGGTATCGTCTGACGAGTTGTTGTCATAGACATAGACCGTCGCCTGCGGAAGCTCGCGGTGAAAGTCGTCGATGACTTTGCCGATCGTGAGCGCTTCGTTGTAGCAAGGGATGATGACGGCGATGGATTCAGAATTCACTTAATGCTCCTTATACATTCAATCCTAGAAAGTATAGCCGTTTGGGCCTGGCATCCTAAGATGTGGGTTAGTTCTCCAGTTTTGTTGCGCGAATCGTTTGCATGGCCGTCGGGTCTATACTGTTCGTTTGTCAACGATTACGAGTAAAGGAGTTGCATCCGTGTCGGATCAGACAAAGCAACAAGAAACTCGCAGTCTGCCTGCGACGTTTGCTAAGAATGAATTTGAGAAGGACGCGTTTATCCTTCGTCAGCTGGTTACCAAGGATTTTAAGATCAAGTATCGCCGTAGCGTTCTGGGCGTCGCATGGTCGGTGCTCAACCCGCTGCTGATGATGATCGTCATGGCCATCGTGTTCTCGACGATTTTTGGCCAGGGCCGCAATGGCTCAATGACGCCCGAGATGTACCCGCTGTACTTGATCGTGGGTAACATTACCTTTGCCGTCATGTCTGAGTCTACTAACCAGGCCCTGACGTCGATCGTGGGCGCTGCCCCGCTGCTCAAGAAGGTTAAGGTGCACCGCTGGGTTTTCCCGGTGCAGAAGGTGCTCTTCTCGCTGGTCAACTTTGCCTTCTCGCTGGTCGCCGTCGCCATCGTCATGCTGTGGTTCCGCGTTATGCCTTCTTGGCACCTGATTCTGTTGCCGGTTTGCCTGCTGCTGCTTATGTGCTTCTGCATGGGCCTGGGCATGATGCTCTCTGCCCTTACGGTCTTCTTCCGCGACGTTATGCATCTGTGGAGCGTCGTCATTACGGCGTGGACTTACATTACGCCCATCTTCTGGACGACTGACTATATTGCGCAAATGCCGCATCTCGTGCGTATCTTGATGTATGCGAACCCCATGTTCAACTACCTGCAGTTTATGCGCGATATCTTCCTGTTCCAGACTACGCCCTCGCTTATGACGTTTGGTATGTGCGTCGCTTGGGCGGTTCTTGCGCTTATTATTGGCTATACCGTGTTCCATAAGTCCGAGCGCAAATTTATCCTCTACATCTAAGGAGTGCTGTGATGACTGAATCTGTTGTTGATTACAGCGAGCAGCCTCTGGCTGTCGAGGTCGACGACGTCACCATGATCTTTAACATGGCGTCCGAGTCGCTGACCAACCTCAAGGAGTACTTCATTAAGCTTGCCAAGCACGAGCTGTTCTTTGAGGAGTTTAGGGCGCTTAAGCACATCTCGTTTGATATTCATCGCGGCGAGGTTGTGGGTCTGGTCGGCACCAATGGCTCCGGCAAGTCTACGATGCTCAAGATTATCGCTGGCGTTCTTGAGCCTAGCGAGGGCAGCGTTAAGGTGCACGGTAACATCGCGCCGCTGATTGAGCTTGGCGCCGGCTTTGACCCCGAGCTGACCGCCCGCGAGAACATCTATCTGAACGGCGCCCTGCTCGGCTATACCAAGGAGTTCATCGACGCCAACTTTGACGGCATTATCGAGTTCGCTGAGCTGCAGAACTTTGTCGATATGCCGCTTAAGAACTTCTCTTCGGGCATGGTGGCGCGTATCGCCTTTGCAATCGCGACGATTACCGAGCCCGATATTCTGATCGTTGACGAGACGCTGTCCGTCGGTGATGTGTTCTTCCAGCAAAAGTGTGAGGCCCGCATCCAGCACTTTATCCAGAGCGGCGACGTGACGGTTCTGTTCGTTTCGCACTCTATGGAGCAGGTTGAGCGCATCTGCCAGCGTGCCGTTTGGATTGAGAAGGGTGACCTTCGCATGGACGGCCCGGTCGATGAGGTCTGCAAGGCGTACCGCGAGCAGTTCAACTAGGTTATAATTACTTGCGCCTGACAGGCTTGTGCTTGCTTGGGCGTGCGGTTATTTGCTCCATTAGCTCAGTTGGATAGAGCAGGGGACTTCTAATCCCAAGGTCGACGGTTCGAATCCGCCATGGAGCACCATCGTTTATTAAGCCCAGACCGCTTGGTGGTCTGGGCTTTTTCACATGCCGGTGTTCTTTATTCTTGCCGGGTATACGTTTAGACCGAAGCCGTGGCGTGAGCTGCTGTTGTGCTGCTGATGTGGATTGGTTATACGGCGCGCCTAAGGGGGCTGGAGCCGAGCGTGAGCGAGCCTCTGCTGTTTATTGGAGCCGGTGTTGCTTGGCTTGTCCTTGCCGCGCTGAGTGGGGTGAGCTTTCGAGCCGCCGCGTGGATGGGTTTTTGGTTGCGACAGTTGCCGCTCTTGCCGGTAGCTACTGCGTGTGCTGGGTTTCGATGGCGTTGGAGAAGTTGAAAGACGTGCCGGTTTTGGGGTCCTTTGAGCGAGCGCTCGTGCTCTGCGGACAGGCCAGTCTTGCCATCTTTGCAATCCACGCGGTCGATTGGTTTATTCCTTGGCAGACCATGCCTCTGCTTATGACGCTGCCAGCATCGTGGCTCTTTGCGTCGATTGTGCGCCGCAGGTGCGACATAGGGTTGGTGTACGTGATCAAGAAGGCGTAACAAAAACGGGGAGGACCAACTTGGCCCTCCCCACTATATCTAGTCTGTCTAGTCTGCCTTCAGGCACTCGGGCAAGACGTTTGCAACTGCATTCATCGCCTGCGGCCTCAGGTACTGCTCATTGAGCTTTGCCTTTCTGTAGGCGTAGCGAGTGTCTGCCGAGTACTTGATCAATACGTCGGTGAAGAATCGTTCCCAGCTTAGGTAGTCGCGGCTTTCGATATAGCTCGAAGGATCCTTGAGGATTTTTGGAATGTCGTTACTGGGAATGAGGCCAGATTGCAGAAGTGTCCACTCGAATGATTCCGGGAGGAACAAGCGAACGTTCTTGTAAACGCGCTGTCCGAGCACCTTTTCGATGTAGGGACCAAACGCTGCGCCGTCTCCAATGGCAAGAACGTTTTGCTCGGGGCATTCGTGAATTGTCCGCTTTAGATTTGCTACGCCGGTGGCGGTATAGCAGGGGATTCCGAGCCGGTTGCAAAGAGCGTCGTAGAATTGATAGCCAGATTTGCTATCCTCGACAACTACGGCGTCGGGTACCTCGAATCCAACATTTAGATCCTGATACAGCATGCTTGCCGTGTGGTCATATAGCGGCTTGGTCACCGAGTAGAAGCGCCTGTCGCTCTTGCGGCCATTGATTGTTTTACTCGTCGTGTTGACTAACTTCAGGATCTCATCAACGCTGTAGGGGAGCTCGTTGGCATCGCGACGAGATATCAGAACAAAATAGTTGGACGAGCCGTTTACGGTTTTGGCGAAGTCCTTTGAGTAGATAAACTCGTTGCCCTCATCTAGAAAGACGATTGAATCTTCGATGATCGAAAGCTCGCGCTCCCAGCGTCTGCCGGAAAGCGTTTCGCAAGGCACGTCGCAGCTGAGTGCAACGCCGCTTTCCGGTCCTCGGTCGTTGTAGTCGCGAATCATCGAGATGAGCGTCGTTTTGCCCGTGCCGCTGTTGCCGCGGATGAAGGAAATATTGCGTTTAAAGGTGAGCGTGTATTTGACTTTTGCGCGCTCCACGACAACGGTGTGTGATCCTTTCATTACTCATCAACATCCAGAAAATCATTGGTGGCACCGACGAACTCCTGCATGTTCCTGACGATGCGGCCGTCGTTATTGATGCGAATCTCAAAACGCTTCCAGGGAAATTTCATGATGTGGTAAAGGGTCACCAGCACATCCTGCTCTTTGCCAATTTTGAGCAGCCAGCGGGCGCAGTTATCTCCGCAAGTGGATGCATTGAACACCATGTTTGGTAGATTGCGCACCAGCAGCAGCGTCTTAACGCCGCCGGACAGTTCGAGTGGGGTGATCGAGCCCAGCTGCTTGCTTACGATGTTGTGGGGGCCGATGAGCTCTGATCCGTCCACGCTTTTAATGATCTGTGCGGCCATAGGGTCTTCGAACCATGAGTCCAAGTATGAGTTCCTAAAGTAGGTCTCGGTATCGTAGATGGAACCGGGGTAATCTCCCAGATGGATGCTTAGCATGCGAGTCTCCAGACGTTGTGTGGCTGCAACGATTATATGCCAGTAATAAAGTGCCGCCAGTAGCGAGGTTGCTGCTGGCGGCACTGGCATTACTGGCGTGCGAATCGGGGTTGATGGATTTGCGCGCGAGACTACTTTTCGAGTCGTTCCCTCAACAGCTCTAGCGCATGTGCGTAGCCCTGCAGGCCCTCACCGGTGATGGTGGCGAAGCAGGCTAGGCGGGCGTAGCTTACCTGGCGGAAGTCCTCGCGTGTCTCGACGGCGCTGATGTGGACCTCGACGGCGGGGATGGCGACGGCTTTGAGAGCGTCCAGAATGGCCACGCTGGTGTGCGTGTAGGCGGCCGGGTTGATGACGATGCCGTCGACCTTGCCGTAGGCCTCCTGGATCTTGTCGACGATGCTGCCCTCGTGGTTGGACTGGAAGACCTCGACCTCGTCAAAGCCCTGTGCGGCACCCGCCTCCTGGCAAATCTGGACCAGGCGGTCGTAGTTGTCGCTGCCGTAGATGCCCGGCTCGCGAATGCCGAGCATGTTGAGGTTGGGTCCGTTGATGACGAGTGCTTTCATGGTTGCTTCCTTTGCAGTCGAGAAACCACCACAAAGGTGCCTGTCCCCTTTGTGGTGGTTTTTGTTAGAGAGCGGGTGGGAGGGTGTCGAGGAGGGCGCGGGCGGTGTTGGCGGCGCAGTCGCGCGAGTCGATGACGTAGTCGGCCCAGGCACGGTAGCGCGGCATGCGCTGCTCGGCGAGTTTGTCGATGCCATCGCGGGCGGTGATGGGGCGACCCTTATGGGCGAGTTCGTCGAGCTTGCGGTTGAGCATCACGATTTGGCTGTTCTGGTGCAGCAGCGGGTAGTTCTCGTCGCGCGTGACCACGCCGCCGCCGGTGGAGAGCACCAGGCCACTTCGCTTGGAGATGTCGGCCAGGGCCGCCGTCTCCTGCTCGCGGAAGGCCGCCTCGCCGCGCTCGACGATAAAGTCGGCACAGGGCATCCCCAGGCGCTCCTCGAGGGCGCGATCGAGGTCAATGTGCTCGTGACCCGTGAGCAGGGCGATCTGCTCGCCTACACGGGTCTTGCCCGAACCCGGCATGCCGATCAGTGCAATGTTCTGCTCGCGGCGGGACAGACGCTCCGTCACATCCAGGATGCGCTCGCGCGGGGTGACCTGGCCGGTGTAGCGCTCGACAGCTTGTGCCGCCTGGGCAACAAGCATGAGCAGGCCGCCGATGCAGGGGATGCCGCGACGCTCGGCCTCGAGCATCAGACCCGTGCGGGCGGGGTTGTAGACAATGTCGATAACGCCTTCGAGCGCATCGAGCCCTTCGAGCGTGCAAGGCGCGTCGGGGCAGTGGGGGAACATGCCGGCAGGCGTGCAGTTGACGAGCAGGGCGGCGTCGGACTGCTGCGCGATATTGCCGTAGTTGACCTCGCTCGTGCGACCCACGGGCACAACGATGGCGCCCAGATCTCCCAGCACCATACTTGCCGTGGTGCCTGCACCGCCAGTGGCTCCGAGCACGAGAGCCTTCTTGCCGGCGACCTCAAGCCCCAGCTCCTCGACAAGGCACTGAAAACCAAAGTAGTCGGTGTTGTCGCCGCGCAGGCGACCGCCAGGTAGGCGTGTGATGGTGTTGACGTTGCCCATGCGCTCGGCGAGCGGACTCAGCTCGTCCAGGTACTCCATGACGGCGCGCTTGTAGGGGATGGTCACGTTGGTACCCTCCCATTCGTCGCCCGTCATAAAGGCCGCGAGGTCCTCGGGCTCGCGCTCAAAACGCACGTACTCAAGCTCCGCCAGCTCTTTGTAGATGGTCGGGGTGTAGCTGTGGCCCAGCACGCGGCCCAGTACGCCGTAGGGGCGGGTTGCGGCGGTATCGGTCATCTAGAGCACCTCCGTGTAGCTGCCAAAGTAGGTGAAGCTCTCGCACACGTCGTCGATGGAATCGAGCAGGTCGTCGAGGGCCTTGCTGCCAAAGGGGCAGTCCAGATCAAAGTAGAACATAAACTCAAAGTCGCGGCCGGGGATGGGGCGGCTCTCGAGCTTGATGAGGTTGATGTTGAGTGCGTAGAAGCGCTCGAGCACGCGATAGAGGGCGCCCGGCTCGTTGGCCGTGGTGATCATGAGCGAGGTACGGTTGGCGCCGGGGTAGACGCGCGACTCGCGGCTGATGACGACAAAGCGCGTGTAGTTGTTGTCCGAGTCCTGGATGTTGGGCTCGAGCACCTCCAGGCCATAGAGTGCCGCGCAGCTGCGCGATGCGATGGCGGCAACATCGGTGCGCTCGGAGCTGGCGACCATCTCGGCCGACATGGCCGTGTTGGGGTACTTGGTGGCGTGCAGGCCGTGCGCCTCGATAAAGCTGGCGCACTGCGCGATGGCCTGACCGTGGCTGTAGACCTCGCGCACGTCGGCGAGCTTGGTGCCGGGCTTGACGAGTAAGTTGTGATCGATCTTGAGGCGAAGCGAGCGCACGATGTGGAAGTCGAACTGGGCGAGCAGGTCGTAGACGGCGTTGACCGATCCGGCAGTTGAGTTTTCGATGGGCAGCACGCCAAACTCGCAAAAGCCGTCGCGTACGGCGCGCATGACGCCCTCGAAGGTCTCGAAGAACGCGATATCGGGCACGTCGAAGAGCTTGCACGCGGCGATTTGACTGTAAGCGCCCTCAACGCCCTGGCAAGCGACGGTGGCAGTTTGAGGGAAGGGCGTGTCGGAGGCTGCAGCCGTGGCGTGGGCCTTTTGCGAGACAGTGATGCCCTTGAGTTCGTTGATGTAGCGCTGCTGCTCGGCCTTGCTCATGCTCATGAGGAGACGGAACAGGGCGATGGTCTGTGCCTCGTAGCGCTCGGGCGCGCGGCTGGCGAGGTTGTTGAGCTTGGAGCGCTCGCGGGCGGGGTCAAAGACAGCCTTGCCCATCTCGATCTTTGATTTGGCGACCTCGGTGGCAATGTCCATACGCTCGACAAAGCTGTTGAGGAGCGTGGTGTCGATGCCATCGATGGTCTGGCGAATATCGGCAAGGTCCATGGAGGCCCCTTTCACGTAATGGCAGAGTTGACGGGCAACTCAGGTGAGTCGGGTTAGAGCTGGCCTGCGTCCTCGAGGAGGGCGTCCCAGATGGCGAGCGCCGCGGCTGCTTCGGCAACGGGGACGGCTCGGGGGACGATGCAGGGATCGTGACGGCCGTGGACCGAGAGCTCGGCGTTTTCCATGGCGTCCATATCCACGGTCTGTTGCTCGCGGCCGATGGAAGGCGTCGGCTTCACGGCCATACGCCACATGACGGGCGCGCCGGTGGAGATGCCGCCCAGAATGCCGCCGGCGTTGTTGGACTCGACCTCGATATCGCCGGTCTCGGCATCGATGCGATACGGATCGTTGTTCTCGCTGCCGCGCATGGCGGCCACGGCAAAGCCCATGCCAAACTCCACGCCCTTTACGGCGGGAATGCCAAAGGCGATTTGCGCGATGCGGTTCTCGATGCCGTCGAACATGGGGTCGCCGATGCCCGCGGGAAGCCCGTAGATGCCGCACTCCACGATGCCGCCGATGCTATCGAGTTCGTCGCGCGCGGCTAGGATCTCCTCGCGCATGCGGACGGCTGCGGCGGCGTCAATGCAGGGCAGGTCGTTCGTAAGGATCGCCTTGCGGTCGGCCTCGCGATAGACCATATCATCCATGGGCAGGTCGGAGATGCCGCCGATCTGCGCGACGTGCGCCATGACCTGAATGCCGCGGGCCTCGAGTGCCTGCAGCGCGATCCCGCCGGCGATGCACAGGGGTGCCGTCAGGCGGCCGGAGAAATGCCCGCCACCGGCGACATCGTGCATGTTGTGATACTTCACGCGCGCAGGGAAGTCCGCATGTCCGGGACGGGGCTTGCGGCGCAGCTCGGAATAGTCCTTGGAGCGCGTGTTGGTGTTCTCAATAATCGCGGCGATGGGCGCGCCGGTGGTATGTCCATCGACAACACCGGCGATGATGTGGGCGGCGTCGGCCTCACGGCGTTTGGTCGCGGTCTCGTCGCGACCGGGGGCGCGACGGTCCAAAAAGGCCTGCAGCGCTTCCTGGTCCACGGCGAAGCCCGCCGGAATGCCATCGAGCGAGCAGCCGATAGCGGGGGAGTGCGACTGGCCGAAGATGCTTAAGTGCAAGACGTTGCCAAAGGTCGAGGACATGCTATTCCTCCTCGAGCGTGACCTTGCCGCCCAACAGGCGGTAGTGGTCGAAGAAATCGGGATAGGACTTGTTGACGGCCTCGGCGCCGTGGATCACGACCTCGCCGGTGGCACGGCTCGCGGCGATGGCGGCCATCATGGCGATGCGATGGTCGTTGTGCGAATCGACCTCGCCGCCGGTAAAGGCATCGACACCCTTGATGATGAGGTCATCGCCGGCAATGCGCACCTGCGCGCCCAGCGCGGTGAGCTCGCGGGTGGTGGTGACCAGGCGGTCGGATTCCTTGATGCGCAGACGGGCGCAATCGCGGATAAAGGTGCGGCCCTGTGCCAGCGAGGCCACGGCCGAGATAACGGGTACCAGGTCGGGAATGTCGTGGGCGCTCATCTCAAAGCCGGCGAGCTTGTCGGACTGCACGGTGGCGGCGTTGGTGGAGCGCACGATGCGGGCACCAAAGCGCGAAAGCGCGGCGAGCACGTTGCGGTCGCCCTGTGCGGAGCTCAGCGACACGCCTTCCACAGTGATGGGGTCGGAGCCGATGGCGCCGGCACACAGCCAAAAGGCCGCATTGGACCAATCACCCTCGACGGCCACGCTGCCGGGCGTGCGATACGAGCCACTGCTCACGCGGAAGTTCGTGACCTCGGGCTGGCCGTCCCGGGCGGGAATACGCTCGACGTTGACCTCGACGCCAAAGGCCTTCATGGCCTGGATCGTCAGGTTGATGTAGGGGCGGCTCTCGATAAGGCCGGTTACCTGCACGCAGGAGGGCTGGGCCAAAAGCGGGGCCGCCAGCAGCAGGCCCGAGATGTACTGCGAACTCACGTTACCCGGCAGCACAAAGGTGCCCGGGCGCATGCGTCCGCTCGTCTTGAGCGGAAAACCGCCCAGGCCCTGCAGGTCGCAACCGGCGGCGATGATCTCGTCCGAGAGCGGGGACAGCGGACGGGCGCCCAAGCGTCCCTGACCCACAAAAGTTGCTTCTGCGCCCAGCGCGCAGGCGACGGGCAGCATAAAGCGCAGCGTGGAGCCGCTCTCGCCGCAGTCGAGCGTGCCGCCGGCAAGGGCCTTGAGCAGGCCAAACTCAACACTCTTCATGGCGGGGTGGACCTGGAAGCCATCCTCGACGGTCTCGATGCGAGCGCCCAGGGCCGTGAGACAGCGCACCGTGGCCTCGATATCGGCGCAGGTAGTGTTGCAGGTAACGTGCGTCTCGCCGTTGGCAAGCGCAGCGCAGATGATCAGGCGGTGCGCCATCGACTTGGACGCGATGGCGGGAACGGTGCCCTTAAGTGGGGACGGGGCGATGCGGGCTAGCATGCGGATGCGTCTCCCTTCTGGCCGAGGCCTTCGGCAATGAGTTCGTGGAAAGTGGAAAGCGGCGTGCGGTCGATGCTGCAGCGGCCAATGCCGTGCGGAATCACCAGGTCGATGGTGTCGCCCGCGCGCTTCTTGTCGTGCAGCGCCTCGGCAAAGACGGCATCGGCATCTAGGTCACAGCGGGTCTTGAGACCGTGGCGTGCACAAAGCTCCTCAATACGTCCGGGCAGCTCGGCGTCGCAGACGCCGTGCAGGGCTGCGGCGCGCGTGATGATGCCCATGCCGATCGACACGCAGTTGCCGTGTCCGAGCTCAAAGTGCTCGCAGGCCTCGACGGCGTGTCCGGCGCTGTGTCCAAAGTTGAGCAGCTTGCGCTGGTTGGTTTCGCGCTCGTCGGCGACGACTACGGCGCGCTTGATGTCGATGTTGCGGGCGATGATGAGCGCTACGCGGGCCACATCGCGGTTGAGCAGCTCCAGCGTGAGCGGGGTCTTCTCCAGCTCGGTGAAAAGCTCCGGGTCGGCGATCACGGCGTGCTTGACGACCTCGCCGCAGCCGTCGGCGAACTGCTCGGGTGTGAGGGTGGCCAGGCACCCCACGTCGGCGATAACCACGCTCGGCTGCCAAAAGGCGCCGGCCAAGTTCTTGCCGGCGGCCAGGTCGATGGCCGTCTTGCCGCCTACCGACGAATCCACCATGGCGAGCAGGCTCGTCGGGATCTGCACAAACTTGCAGCCGCGCATGTAGGTGGCGGCCACAAAGCCCGCCACGTCGCCCACGACGCCGCCGCCGAGTGCCACGATCACGTCGGAGCGCGAAAGCTCGTGCTCGGCCACAAACTCCAAAATGGCAACATAGGTTTCAGCGCGCTTATGGGCCTCGCCGGCCTCGAAGGTGCAGATGCTCACCTCGTAGCCTGACGCCTCAAGGCTCTGCTTAACGGGCATATGGTAGAGCGGGCCCACGTTGGTGTCCGTCACGATGACGGCCTTGGTGCCGCCGGCAGTGGCGCGCACGAGCGGTCCCGCCTGCTCCAGCAAAAACGTGCCAACATGCACCTGGTAGGGGCGTGCAGTGTCGATATCGATGGTAATCGCCATAAGCTTCGGTCCTTTCGACCTGGCGTGATGGGTGGTCTAGTGGGAGGCCTCGTCGTCGAGTGCACGCTTAATGCGGTCGCCCTCGGCAAGAAGATTCTCCAGATAGCGCTGGTCGCGGTCCTTGAGCGCTCGGCTGTAGGCGCCAAGCGACTCGATCAGATGGTCGATCTCGAAGGCGAGCGCGTCGGCGTCGTCGATCATGAGCTCGGACCACATTTGCGGGTTGAGGTGCGCCACGCGGGTGAGATCGCGGTAGCTACCGGCCGAAAAGCCGTGGTGGACCTGGGCGGTCGGGCTCTTTACGTAGGCGTTGGACACCACGTGCGCAAGCTGGCTCGTGAAGGCGATGACGCGGTCGTGCTCGGCGGCGCTGGTCACGCTGAACTTGCCAAAGCCCAAGGGGCGCACCATCTCGCGCACCTGGCCCAAAAGCTCCAGTTTGAGTGCATCGTCCACCGCGGGCGGCACGAGCACGAGCGGCGCGCCCTGGAACAGGTCGGCGCGGGAGTGCGCATAGCCCGAGTACTGCGTGCCCGCCATGGGGTGCGCGCCCACAAAGTAAAAGCCGTGCTCGCGGGCAAGCTCAAAGGCGCGCTCGCACACGATGCCCTTGACGCCCACCGTGTCGATCACCACGGGGCCCATAATGGCCTCGGTGTCGGTGGCGTCGGCGAGTGCCTGGGCATGCTCCTCGAGCCACTCGATGCAGGCCTCGGGGTAGCAAGCCAGGACGATGATGTCGCATTCGCCGAGTGTCTTGTCGTTGAGCTCTCCGGCGACAGTGCCCATGCTGGCGGCCGTCATGACATCGTCATCGGGGTCCCAGGCCAGCACGCGGACGCCCGCCTGCGCATAGCCGCGGGCAAAGCTACCGCCGATGAGGCCAAGGCCGACGATGCCGGCGCACTTGGGGCCGCCCTGGTTAACGCGCGCGTTTCTCACCGTACCCATGGGCTACTCCATGGTCTCTTGGCAGACAACCTCGCGGATGGCTCGGATGCGGCGCATGGTGTCGTCGAACTGATCGGGGGTGAGGGCCTGGGCGCCGTCGGACCAGGCGCGGCTCGGCTCGTCGTGGACCTCGATCTCCAGGCCGTTGGCGCCGCAGGCGGTCGCGGCGAGCGCCATGGGCTCAACGTAGCGGGTGTAGCCGGTAGCGTGGCTGGGATCGGCGACGACGGGCAGGTGCGACAGGTGGTGCAGCACCGGCACGGCGTTGAGGTCGAAGGTGTTGCGGGTGCGGGTTTCGAAGGTGCGGATGCCGCGCTCGCACAGGATGACGTTGTCGTTGCCCTCGCTCATGATGTACTCGGCGGCCATGAGCAGCTCATCGATCGTGCCGGACATGCCGCGCTTGAGCAGGATCGGGGTCTGGGTCTTGCCGACCTCCTTGAGCAGGGGGAAGTTCTGGGCGTTGCGGGCGCCGATCTGCATGACGTCGATCTTCTTGTCCAAGAAGACCTGCACGTCGCGTGGGTCCATGATCTCGGTGACGATCGGCATGTCGAGCTCGGCAGACGCCTCGCACAGCAGGTCGAGGCCGGCGGGGCCCATGCCCTGGTAGGCGTAGGGGGAGGTGCGGGGCTTGTAGGCACCGCCGCGCAGCATCGTGGCGCCGGCGGCCTTTACGCGGCGTGCGATGCGGATGAGGTTCTCGCCCTCGACGGAGCAGGGGCCGGCGATGACTTGGAACTGGTCGCCGCCGATCTTGACGCCGTGGCCGCAGTCGATGACGGAGTCCTCGGGGTGGAACTTGCGATTTGCGCGCTTGAACGGCTCGGAGACGCGCTGCACGCGCTCGACGACATCCATGGACTCGAGCAGGAACGGGTCGATCTTGGTCGTATCGCCCACCAGGCCGATGATCGTCTCGTTCTCGCCGCGCGAGACATCGGTCTTCAGACCCTTTTTCTCAATCCAGCTGACGATATGGCTTACGGCCTCGTCGCTGGCGCTCTGCTTTAAAATTGCAATCATGGTGTGCCTCTCACCTCGATGGATAACTTTTGCAAAAACGGCCCGCATCGCGAGCCGTGTATATATGGTGCATGAAAGTTTATACTATCTGACTCGCTTTTGCCTTCTAAAGTGGGCCGTTGCACCGCGTCTCCCACGTAATTGCAAAGCTTTTTCTTTTATTTTGATAGCCCGTGGTGCACTTGGGTATAATGCCAAACGTTGGCCCTATTAGCTCAGGGGATTAGAGCGTCTGCCTCCGGAGCAGAAGGCCGTTGGTTCGAATCCAACATGGGGCACCATCGAACGTAAGACCGTCCGAACCTCGCATGGTCCGGGCGGTTTTTCTTATACCGACGCGACGTGATGGGACGTGGTATGGCAGCAACGGATATCGAGCGCGGACTCTCGACCGCCGAGGTCGAGGAGCGCATCGCCGCCGGTAAGATCAACCGCAACATGGAGCTCAAGACCAAGTCGGTCAAAGAGCTCATCATCGAGAACCTCTGCACGCTGTTCAATTTGATCAACGTGATCTTGGCGTTCCTGGTCATTTTGACCGGTTCGTTTAAGAACCTGACGTTCCTGTTTGTGGTGTTCCTCAATACCGCTATTGGCGTCATCCAGTCCATGCGGTCCAAGAAGATGGTCGATAAGCTCACGCTGCTGACCTCTAAGAAGGCCATCGCGGTGCGCGACGGTGCCGAGGTGGAGCTCGACTTGGACCAGATCGTGCTCGACGACATCATCCGCCTGGGGCGCGGCGACCAGATTCCCGCTGACGCCGTGGTGGTTTCCGGCGAGGCGCTCGTGAACGAGAGCCTGCTGACGGGCGAGAGCGACCTTATTAAGAAGCAGCCCGGCTCCGAGCTCATGAGCGGCAGTTTTATCGACTCGGGCCTGCTGCGCGCCCGCGTGATCCATGTCGGCGCCGACAACTACGTGGCCAAAATTAATAACGAGGCCAAGTACGTCAAAAAGGTCAATTCCGAGATCATGAACGCGCTTAACGCCATCGTGCGTTTTGCGAGCATCATCATGATCCCGCTCGGTTTGGCGTTGTTTGCCTCGAGTGTGAGCGAACTGTGGGATGCCGCGGGAACCCCGGGCGACAGCGCGCTTTCGTGGTGCTTCTCCGAGCTGTTGGCTGGTCATGTGCCTTCGTCGGCGCTGCTGTCCACGGTGGGCGCCCTGCTGGGCATGATCCCGCAAGGCCTGGTGCTGCTGACCTCGTCGGTGCTCGCCATCGCCACGGTGCGTCTGGCGCGCCGCAAGGTACTCGCGCAGCAGCTCTACTGCATCGAGACGCTCGCGCGCGTCGACGTGCTGTGCCTGGACAAGACGGGCACCATCACGTCGGGACGTATGGAGGTCGAGGGCACGTATCCGCTGCCGGTTGAGGGTGTTGGCTTTGGCGTGGACTCGGACGAGGCGGCTGTTCCCGTCGATACCACAGTGCTCGATTTTGCGCTGGCTAACGTCGCACGTGCGACTTCGGCCGATGCCAACGAGACCTGCCAGGCGCTGCTCAACTATTACGCCGATCGCCCGGTCGAGGTGTCCGAGCCGCTGTCGGTCATTCCATTCTCGTCGTCTAAAAAATGGAGCGGCGCTTCTTTTGCGCAGGGCTCCTACGTAATGGGCGCCGCGCAATTTGTGCTCTCTGATCGTGCGTTTGCCCAGGTCGAGAACCGTGTCGCCGAGCTTGCCGATACCTGCCGCGTGCTCGTGGTGGCGCGCGTGGACGGCTTTACGCCCGATGGGGATATGGTGGGCGAGGCCGAGCCCGTGGGATTTGTGACCATCCGCGACGAGATTCGTACCTCGGCGGCCGAGACCATCGGCTACTTTAACGAGCAGGGCGTGACCCTCAACGTGATCAGTGGCGACGACCCGCGTACGGTGTCGTCGATCGCGCGCGTGGTGGGCGTGCCGGGGGCGGACGCCTATGTGGACGCCATGACGCTCGATACGCCGGCCAAGCTCGATGCCGCAGTGGACCGCTACCATGTCTTTGGTCGTGTGACCCCACAGCAGAAGCGCGAGCTCGTGCAGGCGCTCAAGCGCCGCGAGCACACCGTGGCCATGACGGGCGACGGCGTCAACGACGTGCTGGCACTTAAGGAGGCCGACTGCTCCGTGGCCATGGCGGCTGGCTCCGATGCCGCGCGTAACGTGGCCGAGATCGTACTTGTCGACAACGACTTTGCCTCGATGCCCGCCGTGGTGGCCGAGGGGCGTCGCTCCATCAACAACCTGCAGCGTTCGGCCTCGCTGTTCCTGACCAAGACACTGTTCTCGATGGGCCTGGCGGCGCTGTGCATCGCGCTGCCGCCGTACCCCTTCGAGCCCATCCAGATGACGCTCATCAACTTCTTCTGCATCGGCGCGCCGGGCTTTGTGTTGGGGCTGGAGCCCAACAATGCTCGCGTGAAGGGTGCGTTTTTGACCAACGTACTCAAGCGTGCACTGCCGGCGTCGATTGCGGTCATTTTGGCTGCGGCGCTCGATATCTTTGTGGCGCGCGTGTTTGGCTTTAGCCAGCTCACGCTGTCTACGATGTGCTTGCTTACGTCGTGCGCGGCGAGCGTCAGCCTGATCTGGCGCATCTCGCAACCTCTCACGCCCTTACGTGTGGTGCTCTTTGTGTTTGTAGTCGCCGGCATCCTGGTGGGCGTTATCGGATTCCCAGAGCTGCTGTCCATTGCCAACCTGTCGATGGGCCAGATGGTTATCTTGGCTGTCATTGTAGTCTTTACCTGCTCGGTGTTTTTTAAGCTCGCCACGATGATGGATTCGCTCAAGCCGCGTCGTCGTCATGCTGCAACTGGTTTTGGCCGCGGTGTGCGCGTCCGCCTGGGTCGCGGTGGCGGCAAGGTGAGCTCGACGGGCTCGACGGCCGAACGTTTTGCCAAGCGCGTTGCCGCCGACATGGCGCAGCGTCGCGAAGATCGCACCGCTCGCGAGGCCGAGGCCCGCGCACTCGAGGGCGTGGCCCAAGCCCAGCCCAAGAAAAAGAAGAGTACCGGAGCCAAGCGCTCTCGCGTGACCAAGTCCGCCCAAGGCATCAAAGTCTCGATGCCAAGCAAAAAGAAGAAGTAGCTACGCGCCCTGGCGATGTTGAATTGGTGCCTTGTTCCTGTGGGGCCGTGGCGATGTTATGCTCTAACCTCGATTGTTTGAATTGCTTCGAAAAGAGGATGCCGTGATCTGCCCGCATTGCCTTAAGACTATCGAGGACGGCGCCTCGTTCTGCCCCTACTGCAACGCCTATGTGGGTCCGGGCGATGGTCCCGAGCACACCGAGTTCGTGTTCTGTGAGGGCTGCGGTGCCCGTCTTTCTCCACATGATCGTACGTGCCCCAAATGCGGACGCCCCGCTCCGGGTATCCTCTCCGAGGACGCGGCCGCATCCGACCTGGCAGCGGGCCGCACGGCGGGCTTTCCGCGCCTAACGCAAGAGCAGATCGATACCGAGGTGCCTCATGCGCCGGCCTCTGCCGCTGCGGTGCTCTCAGACGCCGCCGACCCCAATGAGACCTGCGTGCTGCCGGCTTTCGATAAGGATTTCGGTATTCCCAAGGTCGATATTCCCACGCCGGTTTCCCTGCACGACGATGCTCAAAAACCCAAGCGCAAGGTGCATCCCGACGAGGACGCCTATCACAAGCACAAGCGTCATATCCCCAAGCCGCTTATTATCATCGCGGTCCTTGCCGTCGTGTGCGGTGGTGCGTATTGGTTCGTGACGGCCGATCCCATGGGTGTCATGCCTGGCTTCTATGACCAGTTTGGCCAGGCCGCGCAGACGACCTTCCCCACGCGCCAAAAGGGCGAGGCGACTGAGGACGATACCAAGCAGGACGATTCTGCCGAGGTGGTCCAGGAAGATACCGTGCTGACCGATGACCAGCTCTACACCAAGCTCGACAGCCTGTATCAGACCATTGTGTCGTACAACAATGATCAGATCGGCGAGGTCATCGATTCCTTTAACAACGGTTATCTCCGAACGCCGCTGTCCACCCGTCAGGAGCTGTCGCAGAGTGCCTACGCCCTGCGCGACCAGATCAAAAAGACGCAAGATGAGCTTAACAACCTTAAGTATCAGGACGATACGGTCTATGCGGATGACATCGCCCACTTAAAGCAGCTTGCCGAGTGGATGTATGAGCGCGTCGACGTAATCTGCCAGAGCTGGGATATCTCGCTGGCCATTCCCGATGGCGAGTCGATGAGTTCCCACCAAAGCGAGATCCTGGCGCCCATCGCACAGGGCGGCAACAGCGCGCTGAATCAGTACGACGCCAACGTGGGCTCCTGGAAGCCGCAGCAGCGTTCCTAAAATTAGTTCGCCATAGTCGGCATAACCTACGTGCGCAATTGATGTAAGCGCATGCTTATTGCTACAATTCGTACAAATATGCTTTAAACGCACGAGGAAGGAACCACATGTTTGGTTTTAAGAAAGAGCTCTACACGCCCGAGTATCAGCTTGCCGGCGACGAGTGCGCCGTTATCGAGACGTCGAAGGGTACCATCAAGGTCAAGTTTGACGGTGAGGGCGCTCCCATTCATGTCGCGAACTTCTGCGAGCTTTCCACGATGGGTTTCTATGATGGCCTTAAATTCCATCGCTATGTGCCCGGTTTTGTCATTCAGGGCGGCGACCCCAATACCCGCGATATGTCCGGCGCTGACGTCGCTGCCGGTCTTGAGGGCCCCGACGGCATGCCCGGTACCGGTGGCCCCGGCTACTGCATCAAGGGCGAGTTTGCCACCAATCCGCGCAACAGCCATGTCGATGGTGCCCTTGCCATGGCACGCTCCATGGATCCCGATTCCGCGGGTTCGCAGTTCTACTTCTGCTTGGGTGCCCAGCATAACCTCGATTCCGGTTACACCGTATTTGGTACCACGGTCGAGGGTCTCGATGTGATTTCGCAGCTGCGTGCCGGCGACGAGATCGTCCATGTCGAGATCGTTCACGAGTAAAGGGGATTTCCTTGAATAGCCAGCTGATCCAACAGGGCCGTGCCGCTTACCGCGCGGGTGATTTTTCCGCTGCAGCCCAGATGCTTGGGGCGGCAAAAACTCCCGATGAGATTATGGGCGAGGCCGATCACCTTCGTGGCAACGCCTTGATGCACCTGGGCATGTATGCCGAGGCCGCCGAGGCCTATGCCGCCGCCCTCAACGACGGCACCTATGGCAAGCGCGGCGCGCTGCTCACCAACCGCGGCAAGGCACTCGCCGCCGTGGGCGACTACACGACGGCCGCTCAGGCGTTCTCTGCCGCTACGCAGGACGCTTCTTATGCCACGCCGTTCAAGGCCTATCTGGGCCTGGGTAACGCGCTGTTCCAGTCGGGCGACTATGCCAACGCGGGTACTGCTTTCCGTCAGGCTGCCATCGACGGCGCCAATCCGGCTCCTGCCGCCGCACTCGGCGAGCTCGGTCGTTGCTTCATTAAGCTCGGCCGTCCGGCGGATGCCGTGGAGACCTACCGTACGGCTATCGACTTTGCCGGCCCCCGCGACGACACGCGTGCGCTCAACGCCGGCATGGGTCAGGCGCTTTCTGCCGCCGGCCGTCCCTCCGACGCACTCGACGCCTTTAACGCCGCTACTGCCGATGGTATCTACCAGCTCACCTCCGAGCAGGCCGATGAGCTTGCCCGCGTGCACGATTCGCTTGCCGCGCTGTCTGCCCAGACGGCTATGGCCACGGCTCCGGCGCCCTCGATGGACGCTCCTGCCGTCGATCCGCTCGATCCTACGGGCGCGACCGGTCAGTTTATGCCCGATCCCTCGGACACCGGCTTCTTTACGCTGTCCGAGTCCGAGATGGTCCAGCAGGACCGTCAGGATCGTAAGCAGGCCAAGGTCCGTCGTCGCCACCGCCACACGGGTCTCAAAGTCTTCATCGTGCTGCTTCTGCTCATTTTGATCGCCGTGGGCGGTCTGGGCTTTGCCTACACGCGCGGCTTTGGCTTCCCGTCCCAGGAGTCTGTCGTTTCCGATCTGTTCCAGGCTGCCGGCGACGGTGACACCGCAAAGGCCGAGTCTTGCCTGGCCTCGAGTCTGTCCGAGGACGCCAAGTCGATGATCATCTCCTCGATTCCGCAGGGCGCCACCGTGTCCGTCGAGGGCATGGATCAGTCCATGACCGAGACGAGCGCCAAGGTCAAGGCTTCGCTGTCCAAGGGCGGCGAGCAGGAGTACACCGTCAAATTCGTGCGCTCCGACAATCATATCGGCTGGGCCGTTTCCTCGCTCGATATGGATTTCTCGGCTGCTGACAACCAGTAGTGACCTTATGGGATTTAGCTTTGCCCGGCGCTTCACCGCAAGTGAGGTGCCGGGCTTGCGCTAGTATCATGAGCTAGTAGTTTTCCAGCAATCATCCAACACATCAGGAGTTGCGTTGTTTTCTTTGATGGATATGTTCTTCGGTAGCTATGCGGGCGATCTTGCCATCGACCTCGGCACCGCAAATACGCTTGTCTCCGTGCGCGGCAAGGGCATCGTCATTCGCGAGCCCTCTGTCGTCGCCATCGACAAGAACGACGAGCGCATCCTGGCGGTCGGTATCGAGGCAAAGCGCATGCTCGGCCGTACGCCCGGCAACATCGTGGCCGTTCGTCCCCTGAAGGACGGCGTCATCGCCGACTTCGATGTTACCGAGGCTATGCTTCGCTACTTTATCGACAAGGCGTCCGAGAAGCGCTATCCGTGGACCCCGCGTCCGCGCGTTGTCGTCTGCGTTCCCTCCGGCGTCACGTCGGTCGAGAAGCGTGCTGTCTTTGAGGCCACGATCCAGGCTGGCGCTCGCCAGGCCTACCTGATCGAGGAGCCCATGGCCGCCGCTATCGGCGCCGATCTGCCCGTCGAGGAACCCACCGGCTCCATGGTCATCGACATCGGTGGCGGTACCACCGAGGTTGCCGTTATCGCTATGGGTGGCATCGTCGTCTCGCAGTCCATCCGTATTGCCGGCGACGAGTTCGATCAGGCCATCCTCACGCACGTTCGTGATGCCTACAACTTGGCCATCGGCGAGCGTACGGCAGAGGACATCAAGATCAAGGTCGGCTCCGCCGTGCCGCTCAAGGACGAGCTCGACGTCGAGGTCAACGGCCGCGACGTGATCACGGGTCTGCCCAAGACCGTGCGCATCGAGAGCGAGGAGATTCGTCGCGCGCTCAACAAGCCGCTCGACGAGATGGCCAAGGCCGTCAAGGACGCACTCGACGCTACGCCTCCCGATCTTGCCTCTGACCTTATGTACTACGGCATTTTGCTGACCGGTGGCGGCGCGCTGCTGCGCGGTCTCGACGTGCGCCTGCGCGATGAGACCGGCGTTTCGGTCAACGTCAGTCCTACGGCGCTCGATAACGTCGTTAACGGCTGCGCCCGCGTGCTCGAGGCCAATGCGTTTGATGGCGGCTTCGTCCAGACCAATGCTTAATTTCCAAAAGGTGGATTCCATTTGGCACGATCTTCGGGTTTCTCCACAAATCTGAATACCAAGCGACAATCAACGGGTATGCGCCCGTTGATTGTTTTCAGCCTGATTTCGGTGCTGCTGCTCACGTTTTACATCCGCGAGGGCGAGGCAGGACCGATTCATGCCGTGCGTTCGGGCGTAACGACGATTACCTCGCCGGTGCGCTTTGTGGGTTCGGCTGTGGCGGCTCCCTTCAATGCGATCGGCAACGTGTTCTCTAACCTTACGGCGTCGCAGGACACGCTCGACGAGCTCAAAAAACAAAACGAGGAACTGACCTCTAAGGTTGCTGAGCTCTCCGAGGCTCAAAAGACCGCTGAGCGTCTGGAGGGGCTGGTCGGCCTGCAGTCGACCTACAACCTCAAATCGACCGCAGCTCGTATCGTTGGTGCCTCGGGCGATGCCTGGACCTCGACCGTCACGATTGATAAGGGTTCTGCCGACGGGCTTACCATCAACATGCCTGTGACGAGTTCGGCCGGTGTTATCGGCCAGATCATCGAAGTCTCGGCCAAAACGTCCACCGTGCGCCTGATTGGCGACGAGAACTCGGGCGTGTCGGCTATGGTGCAGGACACGCGCGCCCAGGGCATGCTGCAGGGTCAGGCTGACGGCACGCTGCGTCTTGAGTACGTGAGCGTCGACTCCGATGTTAAGGTTGGCGACATCATCGTGACCTCGGGCATCGGTGGCGTGTTCCCCAAGGGTCTACCGCTCGGCACCGTCTCGTCGGTTGAGAAATCGGCAAACGACGTGTACTACACCATTGTGGTGCGCGCTCAGACCACGGCCGAGAACAACGAGGAAGTGCTGGTCATCACCTCGCTGACCGACGAACAGTCGGCCTCGGATGAGGACGTGAGCACGGCCAACAGCACGCCGCAGGGAACGTCGCGCGATGCTGCGACCAAGACGAAGGACGAGAGCTCGGATGACAGTTCCGACACGTCCGAGACGACCGATTCTGGCTCGAGCGAATAGGGGGCATGTCCATGGATCTACACGAGCAGGGGATGAGCTCCCGTACGTTTGTGATCGCCGCCATCGTGTGCGTGCTGCTGCAGGCAGGCCTGGCACCGCAGATCTCCATTGCGGGCGGTCGCGTCAACTTCATGATTATCCTGGTGTGCCTAAGCGTGTTCTCGGGCGACCCGACCCGTGCCGTCGTGTGCGGTTTTTGCAGCGGCTTGTTTTATGACCTGTCCGCTGCCGTGCCGGTGGGCGTTATGTCGCTCCTGCTGACCGTGGGCTCTTTTGCCCTGGTGCACAGCGCCGTCGGTCAGACGGGCGGTACCCCGAGTGCGCGCGGCATCACCGTGGGCGCCTTTGCGCTCGTCATTAATGTGATCTACAGCATCATCTTGCTGTTTATGGGTTTGGAGACGAGCTTTGTCGTGGCGATCTTTGGGCATGCGTTGCCGTCTTCGATCCTGACGGGTCTGGTTGCCATTCCGTTTTTGATGTCCGGCGTCGTGCCGCAGTCCGGCTATGGATTCTCCGCACGTGGCGGACGCCAGACGGGTATGCGCTTTAAGCCCAAGACCCGCAAGCTCAAATAGGGGAGGCCCGTAGATGTCTTCCCAGATGACGGTTATTATCGCCGGTATCGTGCTGGTTGTGGCCATCGTGGTCGCGCTGGTCGTCATGCGTCGTGGCGATTCCCGTTTTACCTACGATACGCAGCATGGAACGGCCCCGCGCGCCACCGAGGGCGAGGGCAATACCGCGTCGACCGCCTTTAAGGGCCGCTTTTCCATCCTCACCACGGGTGTGGGCGCGATGTTTGCGGCGCTTGCCGTCAAGCTGTGGGGCATGCAGATGGTCTCATCGGACTATTACGAGAAGCAGGCCAATAGTAATCAGACTCGCACCGTTACAACACCCGCTGTGCGCGGTCGCATCCTCGACCGCAATGGCGTGGCGCTTGTCCAGAACCGTCCCTCACTTGCTGTCGTGGCCTACCGCGACCTTGCCGAGGATGAGGTTCTGGTTCGCCATCTTGCCAACGTGCTTGGAATGCCTTACGTGGCGGTCCTTCGTAATATTCAGGACAATACAGAGGGCGCTCAGAGCCTGCATACCATCGCGACGGACGTCCGTCGCTCCACGGTTGCCTATATTCAGGAGCATGCCGGCGAGTTCCCGGGCGTCAAGATTGCCGAGCGTACCGAGCGCCAGTATCCATATGGCGAGACGGCATGCCATATCTTGGGCTATACCGGCACCATTACCTCCGAGCAGCTCGAGGCCCAGAATAAGAAAACCTCTGGCGATGATGATGCTTCTGCTGGCAAGATCACGTACCAGTCGGGCGATATCGTGGGCCAGGCGGGCGTTGAGAGCTACTACGAAAATCTGCTGCAGGGTATTCGTGGCGAGCAGACCGTCAAGGTCGATGCCTCGGGCAATGTGACCGGTCAGGCCGGTGCAGTGCCCGCGAAGGCCGGCTCCGACATTAAGCTCACGCTCGACCTTAAGATCCAACAGGCCTGTGAGACGGCGCTGGCGAGCGCCATCGAGCTTGCCAAGACCACTGGCTACAGCAATGCCGGCAACGGCGCTGTGGTGTGTCTCGATCCCAACAATGGCGAGATCCTGGGCATGGCGAGCGAGCCCAAGTTCGATCCGTCCGTCTTTATCGGCGGCGTCTCAAATGACGTGTGGACCGAGCTCAATGATAACAAGGGTTCGCACCCGCTGCTCAACCGCGCCATTAGCGGACAGTACATGTCGGCCTCGACCATCAAGCCGCTCTCGGCACTGGCCGGTCTTGAGTTTGGAACCTACACTTCAACGCAGACAACCAACTGCACGGGTTATTGGACGGGTCTGGGCAAGGCTTGGGGCAAGCGCTGCTGGCTGACGTCTGGCCACGGCACCATGACGCTGCAGTCGGGTATCGCCAACTCGTGCGACCCCGTCTTCTACGACATGGGCAAGGCGTTCTTTTATGACGAGCAACATCCCGAGGGCCTGCAGGAGGTCTTTCGTCGCTGGGGCCTAGGCAAGACCTGCGGTATCGATCTGCCGAGTGAGGGCGCGGGTCGTATTCCCGATGCCGAGTGGAAAGAGTCATACTTCACCGACGCCTCTGCCGAGGACCGCAAGTGGAATGCCGGCGATATGACCAACATTGCTATCGGCCAGGGCGACATCCTGGTGACGCCCCTGCAGATGGCGTGCGCCTATATGGGTCTTGCCAACGGCGGCAAACAGTACGTGCCTCACGTATTTTTGTCTGCCGTGTCGCGCGATGGCGACGGCGATGCCTATAAGTACAATGGCAAGGGCAAGAAGAAGCGCCTGGAGGCCAAGATCAACAGCGATTCGGATTTGACTCTTGTTCGCAACGGCATGCACGACGTGATTTACACGGCATCGACGTCCCTGGCGGCTCACTTTGGCACCCTGACGCCGCAGGTATACGGCAAGTCGGGCACGGGCGAGAAAAGCGGCGAGGACGAATACGCGTGGTTCTGCGCCTATGCACCGGCCGATGATCCCAAGTATGTCATCGCTACTGTCCTGGAGCAGGGCGGCGGTGGCTCAGATACCGCGATGCATGTCGTGCGCGACGTGCTCGGCGTGATTTATGACGAGCCCGATACCTCTTCGGCCTCGGGCGATTCTTCGGTTCGATAGGAGGTTGCGATGGATTTTTCTCCGGCGGATCTGTTCCGTTCAACCAAGACCGGCTCTCGCAGCAGCCTGGACCGCGTCAACAAGCAACTTTCGGCTTCGCGCGGCACGTTTCGCCAAAAGGTGCATATCGGTGTGCTCGTGGCTACAGTGGCGCTCGTCGCCTATGGTGCCATCATTATCTGGTCGGCCTCGCAGTTTAAGGCCGATGCCTCGTTCTCGCGTCACCTGCTGGGAATTGGTATCGGGGCGGTGCTGGCGGTGCTGGTCTGGCGTACCGACCTGCGCGGCATCTCCAACTTCTCGACGGCGCTGCTCGTCATCGACCTGATCGTGATCTTCTCGCCCAAGATTCCGGGCCTGTCCTATACGGGTGGTCTGGGCATGACGGGCTGGATCAAGATTCCCGGTATCGGCTTGACATTCCAGCCCGTTGAGCTTGCCAAGCTTATCACCATCTTCTTTATCGCCACGCTTGGCTCGCAATACAACGGCCGCATCGATACCGTTCGCGACTACGTCAAGCTCTGCGGTATGCTGTCCATCCCGTTTTTGGCCGTCGTCGCCATGGGCGACCTGGGCTCGGGGCTGGTCGTGCTGGTCTCGGGTGCCATCGTCATCTGCATGAGCGGTGCACGCCGCGAATGGGTGCTGTCGACCCTGGCCCTGCTCGTGGGCCTGGTGGCCCTCGTCCTGGCGCTCGATTCGGTCTTTGATTCGTTGCTCGGCCACGATGTGCTCATCAAGCAGTATCAGATGAACCGTCTGACGGTCTTTATCGACCCCGATAATGCCGATTCGGACGATGCCTACAACCTGCAGCAGTCGCTTATCGCCGTTGGCTCGGGCGGCTTCTTTGGTAAGGGTTTGGGCCATGCGACGCAGTCGGCCGGCGGCTTTCTGCCTGAGTTCCACACCGACTTCGTCTTCGCCTTCCTGTCCGAGACCTTTGGCTTTTGCGGTTCCTTTTTGCTCCTGTGCCTCTACGTGCTGTTGATCTTTTCGACGATTCGCGTCGCCTTTAAGTGTGAGTCGCTGTTTTTGCGTCTTTCGTGTGTGGGCATCGTTGGCATGTGGGCGTTCCAGACCTTCGAAAACATCGGCATGTGCATCGGCATGATGCCGATTACCGGTATTCCGCTACCGTTTATTAGCTTCGGTTCGTCTTCGATGATGATTCAGCTGCTGACGGTGGGTATCGTACAATCCATATGGCGGCATCGTTCGGGCGCCGCGTAACCGCTGGAGGGGTTTGCTATGAAAATTCCCGTAGATAAGCTGACCCGCGCTTTTAAGATGGGCGTGTCCGTTAAGAAGGATTCCGATACGCCGGTGCGCGTTTCGGTCTATCTGGATTCGTCCGCCTCGCGCTTTCTGGCCGAGACGGTGCGTGACGCCTTTGTGCCGCAGACGACCTCGGGCATTGTGCGCGTCGAGCGTCTGGGGGAGGAGCGAATTGCTCCAAAGACCGATACCGATGTGGTGCTGGTGCTCTCGTGTGGTTCCGACCGCTTGGAGAGTGCCGTGCAGGAGCTCGTGATCGCCGGCGCGCCCGTGTGCGTGCTTGCCGAGTCTGCTGTGGAGGTGCCGTTTATCGAGGAGTCCACGCCCATGCTCGGCGTTGTCGCGGCAACCGATAAGACGTATCTGCTCGAGACGCTTGCCCGCTGGATTCTCGACCGCACCGACAAGGAAACGGCTTTTGCGGCGAACTTTGCCTTCATGCGCATCGCGGCGGCCAATCGTATCATCACCTCGTGCGCGCTCACCAATATGGCGACCGGTGCACTGGTGTTTTTGCCAGGCGCCGATTATCCCGTTATGGCGCTGGCGCAGGTGGGCATGCTCTTTGAGCTCGCTGCCGTCTTTGGACGCGGCATTAAGCCTGAGCGCGGCTACGAGGTCGCGGGCGTGCTTGCCGGCGGTCTTGTGATCCGCGCGGTCACTCGCGCACTCGTCAAACAGACGCCGCATATTGGGTTTGCCGTCAAGGCGCTCACTGCTGCCGCGGGCACCTACGGCATGGGCCGTGCGCTTGTTTCGCTCTACGAGCGCGATGTCGACTACAGCCGTGCCAACGAGGTGGTTACTGCCACGTTCTCCCGCGTTCGCGATCTGGTAACCACGGTCGCGGGCGCTACCCGTCCTATGGCGTCCTACCAGGACGCATCAGATCTCGCTGCTTAGGGGTTTTCCGTTGCGCGTTGCATACCAAGATTGTTTTCATTTAATTGAGCCGTTGCTCGCCAAGGTCGAGAAGCCGAGTCGCTATATCGATCACGAGTGGGGCACGCTTTCCAAGGCCGATGCCGATTACCGTTGCTGCCTGATCTACCCGGATGTGTACGAGGTTGGTCTGCCCAACCAGGGTATCGCCATCCTCTACAACATCCTTAACCAGGCCGAGGGCATCTCCTGCGAGCGTGGCTATGTGCCGTGGCCCGATATGGGTGACGCTATGCGCGAGGCGGGCATTCCGCTGCTCTCACTCGAGGGTGCAGCGCCGGTCGCTTCGTTTGATATCGTCGGTCTGCATGTGCCGCACGAGATGGCGGTGACGAACTTCCTCGAGGCACTCGACCTCGCTGGCATTCCGCTGTTAGCGGCCGACCGAGGTGAAGACGACCCCATCATCATCGCCGGCGGCCCCTCGGTGTACAACCCCGAGCCGTACGCGGCCTTCTTCGATGCCATCCTCATCGGTGAGGGCGAGGAATCGCTGCTCGAGACCTGCCAGCTGCATCGCCGCCTGCGTGACGAAGGGGTCCCGCGCGCGCAGATTGTCGAGCAGCTTGCATCCATTGCCGGAAACTACGTGCCGTCGCTCTATGAGGTTCGTCACGACGAGCCCTGCTCGCCGCATGGCTACACCGTGCCGCGTGAAGGCAAGGATGCGCCGACCGTGGTCTACAAGCGCGTCGTCGAGGATTTCGGCGCCACGAATCCGCTGTCGCAGTCGTGCGTGCCCTATGCGCAGCTGGTCCACGACCGCCTGTCTATCGAGATTCTGCGCGGCTGCGCTCGCGGCTGTCGTTTTTGCCAGGCCGGCATGACGTATCGCCCGGTGCGCGAGCGTTCGGCCGACCAGATCGTCTCGTCGGTGATTCAGGGTCTGGAAAAGACCGGCTATGACGAGGTGTCGCTGACCTCGCTTTCCACGACCGACCACTCCTGCATTCGTGACGTGCTCGGCAGGCTCAACCGTCGCCTGGAGGATACGGGTATTCGCGTGTCTATTCCGTCGCAGCGCTTGGATTCGTTTGGCGTGGATATGGCCGAGTCGGTCGCCGGCGAAAAGAAGGGCGGCCTGACGTTTGCGCCCGAGGCCGGCAGCCAGCGCATGCGCGACATCATTAACAAGAACGTGACCGAGGAGGACCTGGACCGTGCGGCCAAGGCGGCCTTCGAGGCCGGCTGGAACCGCATGAAGCTCTACTTTATGATGGGCCTTCCCGGTGAGCGCGACGAGGACATCGTGGCCATCGCCAATCTGGCCGATCACGTGCTGGAGCTTGGTCGTTCCGTGGTGCCCAAGGCTCGTCGCGGCTCGATCTCGGTGTCCATCTCGGTTTCGGTCTTTATCCCCAAGGCTGCCACGCCGTTCCAGTGGTGCCCGCAGCTCGACTACGACGACGTCAAGCGTCGCCAGAAGCTGCTTATCACGAGCGTTCGCAACCGTGCCGTCCGCGTGCATTACCACGATGCCGAGACCTCGCTCATCGAGGCCGCGCTTTCCCGCGCCGGTCGTGACATGACGCCCGTCATCATCGATGCTTGGCGCGCTGGCTCTCGCTTTGACGCCTGGGTAGAGCATTTTTCGCTCGATAATTGGAAGGAGGCTGCTGCCAAAAACGGCATCGACCTCAATGAGCTCGTGCACCTACCCTACGAGTTGGACTGGCGCCTGCCGTGGGAGCACGTGAGCCCCGGCTGCACGCGCGGCTTCCTCGAGCGCGAGTACCGTCGCTCGCTCGAGGGCGTCACGACTCCCGACTGCACCCGCACGTCGTGCACCGGCTGCGGAATCTGCCCCACGCTCCACGCCAAGAATGTATTGATGGGTGATCGCGCATGAGTGAGCGCCTGACCGACAACCCCACGCTCTTTAGGCTTCGTGTTCGCTATGGCAAGCGCGATCGCCTTAAGTACCTGGGCCATCTCGAAGTAATCCATACCATTGAGCGCATCGTGCGCCGTGCGGGACTTCCCTATGCCGTCACGCAGGGCTTCTCTCCTCACATGCGCGTGGGCTTCTCTTCGGCGCTACCGGTGGGTACGTCGTCGACCTGTGAGTGGTATGACCTGTTTATGACCGAGTTCGTGGCGCTCGACGAGGCGTTTGGGCGCCTGGCTGCGGCGTCTCCGGCCGATCTGGCGCCCATCGAGGCGGCGTACATCGACGTGCGCACGCCGGCGTTGACGGCGCAGCTCACGCGCCTGTCGTATCGCATCGACCTGCACTTGGATCCCGAGGCGCCCGTAAGCGCCGACGAGGTGCGTCGCGCGATCGACACGCTGCGCGCGGACCATGGCATCGACTACGCGCGCGGCAAAAAGAGCAAGCGCTTGGATTTGGATCACACGCTCGTGGGCTATGAGCTCACGGCGGGGGAGCGCCCGGACCATTTGGTGCTCATGCTCGACACCCATGCCGATAACGAGGGCTCCATGCGTCCGGAAATTTTGCTTTCTGCAGCTGATGTTTTGTTGCAGGGCTTGACCCCGGGCGTGGATGCACCTATTGTTTCCACCGGTATGCAAGACCTCGTGACCATCTGCTCCTACGATGTCGAGCGTCAGAATCAAGCATGCGAGGACGACGAGGGCCGACTCGTCAGCCCCATACCTGTGCGAACTTGTGGATTTGCTCCACATACTCGTTGACGGGGGTATTTTCGCCTGCTACTATATTCGGCTGTTGCACTAACTGATGCATGAAGGGCAAGTAAACATGTACGCAATCGTTAACACGGGCGGCAAGCAGTACAAGGTCGCCACCGACGATGTCATCACCGTCGAGAAGATCGAGGGCAATGAGGGCGACAAGGTCACCCTGCCGGTCATCTTCCTCAACGATGGTAAGAAGATCGTCACCGATCCCGACAAGCTGGCCAAGGCCAAGGTTACCGCTCAGATCGTTGAGCAGTTCAAGGGCGAGAAGCAGCTGGTCTTCAAGTTCCACAAGCGTAAGCGCTATCGTCGTCTGAAGGGTCACCGTCAGCAGCTCACCAAGCTGAAGATCGTGAAGGTCCAGGCTACGTCCCGCGCCAAGAAGGCTGTCAAGGCAGAGGCCGAGGCTGTTGCCGAGGCTCCCGTCGCCGAGTAGATTACACTCGTAACGAAAGAGTAGGTATACACAATGGCACACAAAAAAGGACTCGGTTCCTCCCGTAATGGCCGTGACTCCCGCGGTCAGCGCCTTGGCACGAAGCGCTATGCCGGCCAGACGGTAACCACGGGCACGATTCTCGTCCGTCAGCACGGCACGCACATCCACCCGGGTGAGAACGTTGGCCGTGGCAAGGACGACACGCTGTTCGCGCTGGTCGACGGTACCGTTGAGTTCCACAAGGGTATCAAGCACAGGGTCAGCGTACGCCCGCTCGCGAACGCGTAATTCACCCTTCATAGAGCACATATGTGGGAGGCACTTGAGTTTTAGGATTCAAGGGTCTCCCTCTTTTTGTAGGAGGCGATTCTGTTGTCACAGTTCACCGATATCAGCCGCATTAACGTGTGCGGCGGCGACGGCGGAGCCGGATGCATGTCGTTTAGGCGCGAGGCATTTGTCCCCAAGGGCGGCCCCGATGGCGGCGACGGCGGTCGTGGCGGCAACGTCGTCATCCAGGCCGATGCTCAGCTGTCTTCGCTGATCGATTACCGCTTTAAGCATCACTTCCGCGCCGAGCGCGGCACGCACGGGCAGGGTGCCCGTCGTAACGGTAAGAGCGGCGAGGACCTGATTCTCAAGGTCCCTATGGGCACCGTGGTGCGCGAGCTCGACCCCGAGACGCAGACCCCGATGTTCGAGATTGCCGACCTGGTGCACGATGGCGAGCGCGTTGTCGTGGCGCCCGGCGGTGCCGGTGGCCTGGGCAACACGCACTTTGTGACGTCGGTGCGCCGCGCGCCCGCGTTCGCTCAGCTGGGCGAACCGGCCGAAGAGCACTGGATTGAGCTCGAGATGAAGCTTATGGCCGATGCTGCGCTCGTGGGCTTCCCCTCGGTGGGCAAGTCCTCGCTCATCGCGCGCATGAGTGCCGCCCGTCCCAAGATCGCCGACTATCCGTTTACAACGCTCGTGCCGAACCTCGGCATGGTGCGTGCCGGTGAGTATTCTTACGTCGTTGCCGACGTTCCTGGTTTGATCGAGGGCGCGAGCGAGGGCAAGGGCCTGGGCCACCAGTTCCTGCGCCACATCGAGCGTACGGCGCTCATCATGCATGTCGTCGACATGACGGGCGGTTTTGAGGATCGCGACCCGGTTGAGGATTACCGCATCATCAACCGTGAGCTCGAGCAGTATGGCGCCGAGCTTTCGGAGCGTCCGCAGATCGTCGTCGCCAACAAGTGCGACGCGCCGGGCACGGCCGACAAGATTGCCGATCTCAAGCGCGCCGCGCTCGACGACGGACATATGTTCTTTGCCGTGTCTGCCGTGACGGGCGCCGGCCTCAACACGCTGATGCTTGCCGTGGGCGAGCAGGTGGCTAAGCTGCGCGCCGAGTTGGCGGTTTCCGATGAGCCGGTCGATCTGCGCGACGAGGAGTGGGAGCGCCGCCGTCTGCAGCGCGAGAAGCGGTTTCGCATTGTCCAGGAAGAGCCCGGTGCCTTCCGTGTGGTTGGTCGCGCGATTGAGCGCATGGTCATCCAGACCGACTGGGAAAACGAGGAAGCTGTCATCTACCTGCAGCATAAGTTTGCGCGTATGGGTGTTGACGACGCGCTCGAGAAGGCCGGTTGCCGTGCGGGCGACGAGGTCCGCATTTGCCAGCGCGCCTTTGACTTTGAGGGCGCTGAGGACTTCTCGGAGTACGAGGAGCTCGAGGACGCTGGCGATGACGTTGCCGTTGAGGCCATTGACGTGGCCGATGCTGCGGATGAGGGCGTCGAGGTTGTCGATGCGGCGGATGCCGCGGACGATGCCGAGACCTCGGAGGGCGAGTAAGCCATGTCGCTGCGCGGTGAAATCGGTTTGCCCGAGCTGCCCATAAAAGAGGGCAAAGAGTTTCGGCTTGGCATTATGGGCGGCACATTCGACCCGATTCATTACGGGCACCTGGTGACTGCCGAACAGGCGCGCGAGTCGCTCGACTTGGACGCTGTGCTCTTTATGCCGGCGGGCTCTCCCGCCTTTAAGCTTGACAAGCCGGTGACGCCTGCCGAGGACCGTTATGCTATGACGGTCCTCGCCACCGCCGCGAACCCGGCCTTTTTGGCGAGCCGGTTCGAGATTGACCGTCCGGGCGTAACCTATACGGCCGATACGCTTCATGCCCTTCGCGACTTTTACCCGCCGCAGGTAAAGCTCTACTTTATTACGGGCGCCGACGCGATTATCGATATTGTGACCTGGCATGATGCCGAGCGAATCGCTGAGCTTGCTACCTTTATTGCGGCGACGCGACCGGGCTTTGATATCGATACGGCGCGTGCCCGAATCAAAGAGTCTGGGTTGCCGTTCGATGTGCGCTATATTCAGATTCCGGCGCTGGCGATCAGCTCGACGAACATTCGTAAGCGAGTTGCTCGCGGCATGAGCGTGCGCTATCTTACGAGCGAGTCTGTGCTCGGCTACATTCGCAAGCGCAGTTTGTATGTCGATCTGGGTCAAGAAGATTTTGAGTGATGGGGGCTACGTTGTCGGTAGAGGATCAGTTTGAGGGCGATGAGCGCGCGCTGCTCAAGCGCATTCAAGAGCTGCTCGATGTTCGCATGAAAGATAAGCGCAAGCGCTATGTGCATTCGCTGGGTGTTGCCGAGACCGCACTTCATCTGGCCGAGGTCTACGGCGTTGACCGCTTTGATGCCGCCGCCGCCGGCCTGATTCACGACTGGGATAAGGTTCTCTCCGACGACGAGCTCGTGGCCCGCGCGTTGCACTACGGCATCAAGGTTGCCGGCTCTCCTTCCGCTGCGACGCCGCTTTTGCATGGCCCGGTTGCCGCCTATGAGCTTCCGCAGCTTTTTCCCGAGCTGTCGCTGGCCGTTTTCCAGGCCGTCGACCGTCACACCGTGGGTGCCTGCGACATGACGCCGCTCGATATGGTGGTCTTTGTGGCCGATGCCATCGAGCCCAACCGCCACGGCGACTATGCACATGCGCTGCGCAAGATGGTGGGGGAGTCGACGCTCGACGAGTTGTTCTTCTCCTGTTTTGCGCAGGGTCTGGTCTATGTGATCCAGTCCAGGCGCTATCTTTATCCCACGGCTATTACGATTTACAACCATTACGCCCAGCTGCGCTAGCTCGGGTGTGTCTAGAAAGAGGTATTCCATGGCCGACGAGACCATGACCGACGAGCAGATTCTTGAAGGTGTGGAGCACAAGAGTTTCGTTGCCACGTCCGACCGCACCGCCGCCTCGCTGTCCGCGAGCGGTGTCGCCGCCGAGGATGTCGCCCGCGCCGCCGCGCAGGCCGCCTACGACAAGAAGGGCGAGGACGTGCAGGTACTCGACCTGACCGAGCTTTCCGACGTGTGCGACTACTTTGTGCTTGCCACCGGTACCAACAACCGCCAGGTCGATTCGATCGTCGACGAGATCGAGGAGAAGGTCGCCGAGGCTTGCGGCGAGCATCCGTTCTCCATCGAGGGCCGTGAGCAGAAGACCTGGATGCTCATGGACTACGGCTCGGTCGTCGTCCACGTCTTCACTCCCGAAGCCCGCGAGTTCTACCGTCTAGAAAAGCTCTGGGGTGACGCTCCTCAGCTTCCCCTCGACCTCCTCTAGTAGCTCATTTGGGACGGGCTTTTTTAGCTAGCTTCGCGCATTTCGCCGGGCAGTTGCGGTTTTCCGCACCTGTCCGGCTTTCTTTTTGCCCAAAGGCGGTTAATCGTTGAAGCGGGATTGGCGGCCGAAAGATAGGGCGGTGTCGCCGAACTTGTCTCGGACGGCGTCGATCGCGACGGAGAGCTCGCGGCGGTCACTGGATTGGGCTCCGCGGTCGTCGACTTCGCAGAACAAGTCGGTCTGGATGCCGCCCTGATGGTCAAAGTCGCTCATGCCGATGCCTGCTAAGCGAACATGCATGCCTTCCTGCCAGATGTTGTCGAGCAGCTCGAGCGCCACGGCCACGAAGATGTTCTCATCGTCGGTCGGATGAGGCAGCCGGCGCTGTGCCGAGCGACCGCTTCCATACGAATACTTGAGCTTGAGCGTCACCGTGGCGCCCGTCAGTCCCTGACGGCGCAGGCGGCGTCCCACTGACTCGCCCAACAGCGCAATCGCCGCTTCGATGTCCCCGCGCTCAGTCAAATCTTTCGCAAAGGTGCGCTCATTGCTGACCGACTTGACCTCACGTTCTTCATCGAGACTCGTGACTTCGGAGATTTCGAGTCCCAGCGCACGCTGGCGCATGCGTTCGCCGTTGACGCCAAAAATTGCAGCTAGCGTGGATTCCGGCGCGCGTGACAGCTCGCCGAGCGTGTAGATGCGCATGCGGCGCAGTCGCTCCTCGGCCGAGCGCCCGATGCCGCTCATGGCAGATACCGGCAGCGCGGCCAAAAAGCGCTGCTCGGTTCCGGGTCGCACGATGGTCAGCCCAAACGGCTTATCCCGCTCACTTGCGATCTTTGCGACCGTCTTGTTGCAGCCCACGCCAATGGAGCACGTTACTCCCAGCGCTGCCACACGGTCGCTTATACGCCGTGCAACCAGCAGCGGGTCCTCGGGTGCAAAGCGACCCGGTGTGATATCGATAAATGCCTCGTCGATGGATACGCGCTCCACGCGCGGCGTCTCCTCGGCAAGAATCGCCATGACCTGCGCACTGACCTCGCGGTAGCGATCGAAATGCCCGTGCGTCCAAATGGCCTGCGGACACAGGCGCCGTGCCTCGGCTGAGGGCATGGCGGAGTGTACGCCAAAGCGACGTGCCTCGTAAGAACAGGTGGACACAACGCCACGAGAATCGGCGTCCCCGCCCACGATGAGCGGCTTTCCGCGCCATTCGGGATGATCGAGCATCTCCACGCTCGCAAAAAACGCATCGAGGTCCATGAGGCCCACCGCCGGACCCGTCCAGGGAGGCGGCGTGACGCCCGCAGCATCCTCATAACCGTATGTATGTTCGCGTCTTTCCATGTCATGAGTATACCGCGCAGCTCATGTGGGGTGCGTGTATGTGCTTGCAAATCCCGAATTCTTGTCTAAGATATGGATTTGCCCTCGACTACACCGAAGAAGTTGGTCTCACGGACTTCACCTGCCCGCGTCGATGGCGTATTATGTTCAACTGTTTGTTTGTAGTTGCAGCCTAAAGCTGCTTGGTTGGAGGAGTTTCCTTTGGCAGTCAAGATTCGCCTTGCTCGTCACGGCGCTAAGAAGCGTCCGTACTACCGTGTCGTCGTCGCCGATTCCCGCGCCCCGCGTGACGGTCGTATCATCGAGGAGGTTGGCCGCTACAACCCGATGACCGCCCCCAAGACCATCAACCTCGATCTCGAGAAGATCGCTGACTGGCAGTCCAAGGGCGCTCAGCTCACCGACGCTGTCGCTGCTCTGGTCAAGGCCGCCAACGAGGGCGAGAAGACCGAGACCGTCGTCAAGAAGTCCAAGAAGCAGCTCGCCAAAGAGGCCGAGGCCGCTAAGGCTGCCGCTGAGGCCGCTGAGGGCGCCGAGGAGTAAATCGTGCCTGAGGTTGACGCTGCACAGCTCGAGGGTGAGGCAATGCTCTCAGATCGCATCGCCGATCTCGTCGAATATCTCGTTGTTCAGATCGTCGACGACCCGGATTCCGTGAGCCTCGAGGTCATCGATGGTGACGACGCCTCCACGATTGAGGTTTCGGTTGCCGAGGATGACGTTGCTAAGGTCATCGGCCGTCGTGGCCGTACCATCAAGGCCATTCGCACGCTCGCCCGTGCACTTGCCGCTCGCCTCGACACTGCAGTCGAGGTAGAGGTTCTGGGCTAGGACCTTGAGGTCCCAGTACAAAAATATCGCCCGTGTGGTCAAGCCGCACGGAAGGAAGGGGCAGGTCCTCGCGCAGCCGCTGCGGGGGCTTCCTTCTGTATTGACGCCGGGTATGCGCGTCGCCTTGACGCCGCCGGCGCTTAAGCGCGACCGTTTTTGCACGGTCACATCCGTCACCGATACGGGCGATGGCGATCTGGTCTCGTTTGAGGGCATTGACGACTTGACGGCCGCCGAGGGCATCACCGGATGCTACGTGCTGGCAAATCGTGACGACTTTGAGCTCGATTCGCTCGACGCCGCCTATACCGACCTGATGGGTCGCGAGGTGGTTGACGAGCGCTTTGGTTCGCTCGGCACGATTGTCGAGATCATGTCGACGCCCGCCAACGATGTTTGGGTTGTCGAGGGCGATCGGTACGGCGAGGTGCTGATTCCCGTGATCGAGCAGGTTGTGCTCGATCTTCCCGATCAGGGGACAATTTCCGTCCATGTTATGGACGGTTTGATCGATATGGACAAGTAGGGAGGAAAACATGCTGATCGAGACCCTTTCGGTCTTTCCCGAGATGTTTGAGCCCGTCATGTCCACATCGATCTTGGGCCGCGCCCGCAAGGCCGGCCTTTTTGATTTTAAGGCCTACAACCTGCGCGACTGGACGCACGACCGTCATCGTACCGTCGATGACGAGCCGTACGGCGGCGGGCAGGGCATGCTCATGAAGGTCGAGCCCATCGCCGAGGCCATCGAGGCTATTAGCTCCGAGGGTCCCAAGCCCACCGTGGTGTTCTTTACGCCCTGCGGCGAACCCTTTACGCAGCATGTGGCCGAGCGCCTGCTCAAAAGCGAGCGCCTGCTGTTTGTGTGCAGTCGCTACGAGGGCGTCGACGAGCGCGCGTATGCGTATGCCGACGAGCGCCTGTCGATTGGCGACTACGTGCTCACGGGTGGCGAACTTCCCGCCATGGTCGTTGCCGACGCCGTCGTGCGTCTGATTCCCGGCGCCCTTGGTGACGAGATGAGCAACGTCGATGAGTCGTTCTCGACTGCCGAGGACGGTGGCCTGCTCGAGTACGCGCAGTACACCCGTCCCGCCGAGTTCAACGGCGAGGGCGTGCCGCCGGTGCTCGTGAGCGGTGACCATGCCAAGGTTGACGCCTGGCGCCGTAAGAATGCCATCGAGCGTACCTGCCGCTGGCGTCCCGACCTGATCGAGGCGGCGCGGCTTACGCCCCAGGAGCGCGCATACGCGCAGGAGATTCTGGACGCTTCGTATTCGCAGAGCGAGGAGTGAGAATGGTTCCATCGCAGCATTCCGCGTTGAGGGGCGCCTTTGAGTGGATCGCGGTCATCGCAATCGCGCTCGTGGCCACCTTCCTGATCCGCACCTTTGTGGTCGAGCCCTTTGTGGTGCCCACCGGCTCCATGGAGGACACGATCGAGATTGGCGACCAGATCCTGGCACAAAAGGTGAGCCTCGAGCTCGGTCAGCCCGTCAAACAGGGTGATATCGTGGTGTTCCACAACCCCGATGCCACGTCCGAGCATGACGTGCTGGTAAAGCGCGTCATCGCCACGGCCGGTCAGACGGTCGACCTTCAGGACGGCAAGGTCGTCGTCGACGGCCAGGCGCTCGATGAGGACTATACGACCGGCATGAGCTGGCCGCTTTCGGTCCAGGCGCCCGCCGCCCAGGTGAGCTATCCCTACACCGTCCCCGATGACTGTGTGTGGGTAATGGGCGACAATCGAGAGAACTCTGCCGACTCACGCTACTTTGGTCCCGTCGATCGCTCTGATTTGATCGCTGTGGCGCTTGTGCGCTACTGGCCGCTCAACCGCATCGGCGCTATCGACTAAAAACCGCTATAGTACAGTACCTAACCGTGTAATCGTTTCGACGAGGGGATATTAGAGGCATGAACGCTTCATCGCTTTCCTTCCAAGACATCATCCTGCGCCTCCAGCAGTACTGGGGCGAGCAGGGCTGCGTCATTATGCAGCCCTATGACTCTGAGGTCGGTGCCGGTACCTTCCATACCGCGACCACGCTGCGCTCGCTCGGTCCCGCCGAGTGGCGCACCTGCTATGCGCAGCCTTGCCGCCGTCCCGCCGACGGCCGCTACGGCGAGAACCCCAACCGCATGCAGCACTACTATCAGTTCCAGGTGCTCATCAAGCCCTCACCGGTCAACGCCCAGGAGCTCTATCTGGGTTCGCTGGCCGCCATTGGCCTGGACCCCAACGACCATGACGTCCGCTTTGTCGAGGATGACTGGGAGAGCCCGACGCTCGGCGCCTGGGGCCTTGGCTGGGAGGTCTGGCTCAACGGCATGGAGGTCACGCAGTTTACTTACTTCCAGCAGGTGGGCGGCATCGAGGTCGACCCCGTGCCCGTCGAGATCACCTATGGCCTGGAGCGTATCGCCATGTATGCCCAGGGCGTCAACTCCGTTTACGACCTGGTGTGGAGCTACCTGCCCGACGGTACGCCCATGACCTATGGCGACGTGTTCCTCGAGAACGAGCGCGAGTTCAGTGCCTATAACTTTGAGGTCGCCAACGTCGAGATGATGCGTCAGAAGTTTGACGACTACGAGGCCGAGTGCCATTCCTGCCTGGAGCGCAAGCTGCCGCTGCCAGCGTATGACTGTGTCATGAAGTGCAGCCACGCTTTCAACCTGCTCGATGCCCGCGGCGCCCTGTCCGCGGTCGAGCGTGCCAACTACATCCTGCGCGTCCGCGCCGTCGCCAAGGCGTGCTGCGAGGCCTATATGGCCGAGGTCGCCGGAGTCAACGAGAATGCCGACCAGGAAGGCGAGGTGGCGTAAGCCATGGCAGACGCTAAGGATTTCCTGTTTGAGATCGGTACGGAGGAAATGCCCTCCGCACCGCTGAACAATGCTGTCAAGCAGCTTGGCACCATGATCGCCAAGGGCCTCGACGAGGCCGGTCTGGCCCATGGCGAGGTCCGCGTGATCTCGAGTCCGCGTCGCCTGGCTGCGCTCGTGGCCAACGTCGCCACTGCGACCGATGAGGTTCACGAGGTCAAGCGTGGCCCTGCGGCCAACATCGCCTTCGACGCTGACGGTAACGCCACCAAGGCCGCCCAGGGCTTCGCCCGCAAGTGCGGTGTGGCTGCCGAGGATCTGGTCCGTCGCGAGGACACCGACGGCCGTGAGTACGTCTTTGCCGAGAAGAACATTCCTTCCGCACCGGCTACGCCGATTCTGACCGCTCTGTGCGAGAAGACCATCGCCGGTCTGCAGTGGCCCAACTACCGTAGTCAGCGCTGGGGCCACGAGCACGCCACCTTCGTGCGCCCGGTCCGCTGGATCTGCTGCCTTTTGGGCGAGGATGTTGTGCCCGTGTCGTTTGCCGACGTGACGAGCGGCAACACCACGCGCGGCCATCGCGTGCTTGGCCCCGGTGACCACGTTGTCGCTAGCCCCGCCGCCTACGAGCAGGTGCTCGAGGACGCCGGCGTGCTTTCTGCCGAGCGCCGTCGCGAGGTGATTCTCGCCGGTATTGCCGAGGTCGAGGCTGCCCGTCCTGGCTGCCATGTCGATACGCCCAAGAAGGTCTTCGAGGAGGTCATCAACCTCTGCGAGTGGCCGACGGTGCTCGTCGGTACCTTCGATGAGGAGTTCCTCAAGGTTCCGCACGAGATCATCTGCGAGTCCATGCTCACCAACCAGCGCTACTTCCCGATCTATGACGGCGAGGGCAAGCTCACGCGTGAGTTCGTGGTCGTCTCCAACAGCAAGCCCGAGAACGCCGAGCGCGTGATCGACGGTAACGAGCGCGTCGTGCGTGCCCGTCTGGACGACGCTAAGTTCTTCTACGAGGAGGACCTGAAGATCTCCCTCGACGAGTTCCGTGAGCGCCTGTCCAAGGTCGCCTTCCAGGAGAAGCTCGGCAGCGTGCTCGCCAAGTCCGAGCGCATCGAGCAGCTCGCGCTCGCTATTGCCCGCGAGGCTCATCTGGGCGCCCATCTTGCCGCCGACGCTGCTCGTGCCGCGCACCTGTGCAAGGCAGACCTGGTGTCCAACGCCGTCGTCGAGTTCACGAGCCAGCAGGGCGTGATGGGCGGTTACTACGCGACCGCGATGGGGGAGAACGACGAGGTCGCCCACGCCATTCGCGATCATTATCGTCCCCGCTTTGCCGGTGACGAGCTGCCCGAGGGCACCGCTGGCTGCATCGTGGCCTGCGCCGACAAGCTCGATACCATCGCCGGTATCTTTGCCATCGACGAGCCTCCGACCGGCTCCTCCGACCCCTACGCGCTGCGTCGTGCCGCTATCGGCATCATCAACATCCTGCGCGACCGTCTGCCGATCGACCCCACGTCGCTGATTGACTTTGCTCTGCAGCTTTACAGCGAGCAGGGCATTGAGTTTGACGCCGCCGAGGTCGCCCAGCAGGTTCGTGACTTCTTCCATGGCCGCCTGGTGAGCATGGCCCGCGACGAAAAGATCCCGGCCGATACCGTTGCCGCCGTCTCCGCGGTGCACATCATCGCCCCGTCCGTCTTCTTCGCCCGCTGCGGCGCCCTCGACGAGGCCCGCAAGAATGATGCCGAGACCTTTGACAACCTGGCTACCGCCTATGCCCGTGCCGCGCACATCTCCAAGCCCGAGCTGGGTGCGGAGTATGACCGCAGCCTGATGGGCGAGGTCGAGCTCGCGCTCGCCGACGCCTCCGAGGCTGCTCAGACCGCTGTCGATGCCGCCCTTGCTGCCGAGGACTACCCGGCCGCATTTGCCGCCCTCGCCGCCCTGCGCGCGCCCATCGACCGTTTCTTCGATGAGGTCATGGTCATGGACAAGGACGAGCAGCTTCGCGATAATCGCCTTAAGCTGCTCAACCGCTTCGAGGCCGTTTTCTCCGGCATCGCCAACATCGGTGAGCTTGCCCGCAAAAAGTAAGCCAGCCTGCGCATAAGCGCAAAAGGAGCCCCGCATGGATTGCCCGGTCACCGCTCGTCCCACCGTTATCGTTATCTCCGACTCGCTCGGTGATACTGCTTGTGAGGTGGTGCTTGCGGCGTCCGGGCAATTTGATGAAGGGGCTTTTCGCGTTTTGCGTCTGCCTAAGGTGACCTCTGTGGAGCAGGTCAAGTCATTTGTGGGGCCGCGCGTCGATGCGGACCATCGCGATATTGCCGTGTTCCACACCATTGTCGATCCGGCGCTTCGCGCCCGCGTGCTCGATTACCTGGGTATGCTGCATATCCGTTCGGTCGACCTGATCGGCCCGACGCTTGCCGTGCTGTCGGCGCTCATCGGTGTACCGCCCAAGGGCGTTGCGGGCGTGATTCACAAGACCGATGACCGCTATTTCCATCGTATCGAGGCCATGGAGTATTTCGTTGAGCACGATGACGGTCGTGGTTGCGACGATCTGTCGGGTGCCGATATCGTGCTGCTGGGTGTGTCGCGTACATCCAAGACGCCGCTGTCGATGTATTTAGCCTATCAGGGCTACAAGGTCGCCAATGTCCCACTGGCGCATGGCATGGAGCCGCCCAAGTCGATTTACGAGGTCGACCCGATGCGCCTGTTCGGCCTGATTTCGACCGTCGATATGATTTCCGAAATTCGCGATAGCCGCTTGGGCGATGACTACGCCCGTGCCGTTGCCGGCTCCTATGCCGAGCCCGAGAGCGTGCGTAGTGAGCTTGCGGAAGCCCGCGCGCTCATGAAACGCCTGGGCTGCTTTGTAGTGCGTACCGACGGCAAAGCCATCGAGGAAAGCGCTGCCGAGATCATTGCTCACCTCGAAGAGATTCAAGAGGCAAGAGCCCGCCGTGCCGCCCGCCGCGCTCAACAAAAGTAGCTCACTTGGGACAAGGTTGTTTGGGTAGCTAATTTGGGACGGGGCTCTTTTAGCTACCCAAAGAGAATACTTGGAAATAATGCTGATAAATGGTAAAGCGATTTAGCAAAAACATCGCATCCTACCTGCATTTTCCTTGTAGTGGTATCTTCATAAGGTAACCACCTTTACCTACCGTTTACCGCCGGTTTTAGCACGTTTACCAAACCGCGCACCCTCTGCACAAGCCTGTCCAAAACCCGCCGTATAGTTCCCTCACGGCCCGCATCCGGCGGGTCGATTCGTTACCACGGTCGTGCGCGTGAGCGCATGGAAGGGGAAGTATCGTGAGCGATTGCAAGAGGGTTTACCGTTTTGGCACCGACGCCCAAGGCACTTGTGTGACTGAGGGCGACAAGTCCATGAACTTTGTGCTTGGCGGCAAGGGCGCGAACCTTGCCGAGATGAGCCGTATCGGCCTGCCGGTTCCCGGCGGCTTTACCATTACCTGCCAGACCTGTGTCGAGTATTCCGGTGCCGGCAACGTGTGGCCTGATGGTGCACTCGATGAGATCGTTGCCGCCGAGGCAGACCTCGAGGCTCGCTGCGGCAAGAAGCTCGGTGACGCCAACGACCCGCTGCTCGTATCGGTGCGCTCGGGTGCTCCGTTCTCCATGCCCGGTATGATGGACACGGATCTCAACCTGGGTCTCAACGACGATTCCGTTCAGGGTCTCATTGCCCAGACGCAAAACCCGCGTTTTGCCTGGGATAGCTACCGCCGCTTTATCCAGATGTTCTCCAACGTCGTCATGGGCGTCGATGCCGACCTGTTCGAGAACGCCCTGACCCAGGCTCGTCTGGTCGCCGGCGTTCGCGTCGATTCCGAGCTTTCGGCCGAGGATCTGCAAGAGCTCGTCGAGACCTTCAAGGGCCTCTTCTCCGAGAACGTCGAGGCCGCCCTGTACCCCGAGCTCGAGGTTGTCGATGGCAAGCCCGTCTTCCCGCACGACCCGGAGCTCCAGTTACGCCTTGCCATCCAAGCCGTCTTTGGCAGCTGGATGAACGAGCGTGCGTGCATCTACCGCAAGCAGCATGCTATCTCCGACGAGCTCGGTACCGCCGTCAACGTGCAGGCCATGGCTTTTGGTAATAAGGGCGAGACCTCCGCGACCGGCGTTGCCTTTACGCGCAACCCGGCCGACGGCACTAAGGAGTTCTACGGCGACTTTCTGGTGAACGCCCAGGGCGAGGACGTTGTCGCCGGCATCCGCAACACCGAGCCCATCGCCGACCTCAAGACCACCCCGGGCCTCGAGTCTGCAGGTGAGGAGCTCGAGCGCGTGTTCCTGACGCTCGAGGATCACTATCGCGATATGTGCGATATCGAGTTCACCATCGAGCAGGGTAAGCTCTGGATGCTCCAGACTCGCGTGGGCAAGCGCACCGCTACCGCCGCCCTGCGTATCGCTATCGAGATGGTCGAGGAGGGCCTGATCACCCGTGAGGAGGCCGTGAGCCGCATCGACCCCGCACAGCTCGACCAGCTCCTGCACCCGCAGTTCGACGCCTCCAAGAAGTACGAGGCGCTGGCTAGCGGTCTGAACGCCAGCCCCGGTGCCGCCGTGGGCGAGGTCGTGTTCTCGAGCGATGACGCCGTTGCACGTTCCGCCGAGGGGCATAAAGTCATTTTGGTTCGCTGGGAGACCAACCCCGACGACCTGAAGGGTATGGTTGCCGCCGAGGGCATCCTGACCAGCCACGGCGGCAAGACGAGCCACGCCGCCGTTATCGCGCGTGGCATGGGTACGCCCTGCGTCTGCGGTGTCGAGCGCTTCCGCATCGACGCCGCCGAGAAGGTCGTGCGCATCGAGGGCAGCGACCGCGTGCTGCACGAGGGCGATGTCATCTCCATCGACGGCACCCAGGGCATCGTCGTCGATGGCGCCGTCGATCTGGTTTCGGCCGAGCTCACTGGCGACCTGGACACCATCTTGTCCTGGGCCGACGAGATCCGTCTGGACGAGACCGACGGTCACGCCAACCATGTACGCGTCAACGCCGACAACCCCGAGGATGCCGCGCTCGCGCTCGAGTTTGGCGCCGAGGCCATCGGCCTGTGCCGTACCGAGCACATGTTCCTGGGCGATCGCAAGAACATCATCCAGAGCTTTATCCTGTCCGACGATGAGGCCGTGAAGCAGCAGGCCCTGGTCGATCTGCTCAAGGTTCAGACCGAGGACTTCCTGGCGATGTTCAAGACCATGTCTGGCCGCGATGTGGTCGTCCGCCTGCTCGATCCGCCGCTGCATGAGTTCCTGGATGATCCTCGCGAGCTCGAGGTCGCCATCACCAAGAAGGAAGCCGCTGGCGCCAGCGAGGAAGAGCTTGCCGCCCTGCGTGCCCGCCTGCGTCGTATCGACGGCATGGTCGAGTCCAACCCGATGCTGGGCTTGCGCGGCGTGCGCCTGTCCGTCGTCTTTGGCGATCTGCCACTCATGCAGGTCCGCGCCGTCGCCATGGCTGCCGCCCACCTTATCAAGGAAGGCGTCGATCCGCGCCCCGAGATCATGGTTCCGCTCGTCTCCATCACGGCCGAGCATGTCCAGACCCGCGAGGTCATTGAGCACGTAATCGCCGAGGTATCCGCCGAGGAGGGCGTCGAGCTCAACATTCCCGTGGGCACGATGCTCGAGTTGCCGCGCGCCTGCATGGTCGCTGACGAAATCGCCCAGCACGCAGATTTCTTCTGCTTTGGCACCAACGACCTCACCCAGACGACCTTCGGCTTCTCGCGCGACGATGCCGAGGCCAAGTTCATTCCGCTGTACCTGCACAAGAAGATCCTGAAGGACAACCCCTTCGAGACCATCGACTCGGCGGTGCTGGAGCTCGTGCGCATGGCTGTCGAGAAGGGTCGCGCCACCAATCCCGGCATGCACTTTGGCGTGTGCGGTGAGCACGGCGGCGACCCCAAGTCGATCAAGGGCCTGTTTAACGTGGCCGACGTGGACTACGTGTCCTGCTCGCCCTATCGCGTGCCCCTCGCGCGCCTGGCTGCCGCTCAGGCCAGGCTCGAGGCCAAGCGCAACGCCTAGCGCTCTGCGCATCGACGCCTAGCGTAGCCCCCCCTTCATACCGCCCGTCTCATTCGTGAGGCGGGCGGTTATCATGTGCGGGTTTTGTCTTTTTGTCTGCGTAAAAAATTGTTCTTGCAGCAGAAACCCGCGCGTGTATACTCGAATACGTTTGTTCAACTACGTGCCGGCCAAGGTGGTACGGCACCTCTAGAAGAGTAAGGAATTGCACATGGATTACATCCGCGCAATCGAGCGTCAGCAGATCCGCGAGGACATTCCTCAGGTTCGCGTCGCCGACAACGTCAAGGTTCACTACCGCATTAAGGAAGGCGACCGCGAGCGCATCCAGGTCTTCCAGGGCGACGTCATCCGCATGGCCGGCGCCGGTGCCCGCGAGACCTTCACCGTCCGCAAGATGTCCTTCGGTGTCGGTGTTGAGCGTACCTTCCCGCTTCACAGCCCCAAGATCGTCAAGCTCGAGGTCGTTCGTCATGGTCGTGTCCGTCGCGCCAAGCTGTACTACCTCCGCGACAAGGTGGGCAAGGCTGCTCGCATCCCCGAGAAGCGCTAAGAAGATCGCAGCGTCTGTCCACTCGTTTGGACACAAGGGTCACCTTCGGGTGGCCCTTCTTTTTATCTGATTTGCATGCAAGGAGGGCCTGGTATGGCCAACATGACGAGCTCGGTTTCGGCATCGCAGGTTGCCGGTGAGTTGGCGAGCGCTACGTTTGAGGAGATTCCCGCCCTCGTAGAGCATTATCGCGAGGACCCGCGCCAGCAGGTGATCAAGGCTTGTGAGCGCGCCCTCAAACGCCATGCCAAAGAGCTTGCCGAGCGCGAGCGCGTTAATGGCATGTACGAGCTTATGCATGAGCTTGGCGGCGATGGGGTGGTCGTTGGTGTCGACGAGGTAGGTCGCGGATCGGTGGCCGGCCCTTTGACGGTATGCGCCGTCTGTCTTCCTATGGAGCCGCGCGTCTGGGGTATCAACGATTCCAAAAAGCTCACGCCCGCGCGCCGCGAGTTGCTCTCAGTGAAGATTGCCAAGGTGGCGACGGCGATCGGTTTTTGCCATATCGCGCCGAAGGATATCGATGAGATGGGCATGGCCCGTGCTATCCGTGCCGCCGTTGCGGGCGCCGTGGCTGATACGGGACTTGAACCAGACTGCGTCCTCATGGATGGCAACCCCTTGGGCGCCGTTCCTAACGAGCGCGATGTGGTGAAGGGCGATGCCAAAATCGCCTGCATCGCCGCGGCGTCCATCATGGCCAAGGTCACGCGTGACGAGATGATGGTCGAGTACGACGCCGAGTATCCCGAGTACCATCTGGCCGAGTCGAAGGGCTACGCGAGCCCCGAGCACATCGAGGCCATTCGCAAACATGGACTTTGTCCACTGCACCGCGTGAGCTTTTGCGGAAACTTTCTGCAGACTGAGCGCCTTTTCTAGGTTAATTGTGGAGACAGGGACCTCTGGGGTTTTATAAACCTGCTGGTAGCGGGCCGTATGCAACACCATTGCTGCGTACGGCCCGTTTTTTGACGGCATTTGGTCAGCTTTTGGTTTGCTTCCGGTACTTACCCGCATGAAAGGTGCCCTCATCATCGGGGCAATGCAGCGTGCGGGAAAGGAGACCCCATGAGTGCCGCAAGCAAAAAGAGCAAGACGCAGCAGCTCAAGGAGCGTTGGGAAAACGGCGAGCTCGACTGCGGGGCGATGACGCCCGAGTTTATCAAGGGACTCAGTCCCCGCGAGCTGGGCATGCTGGGCGAGCTGATCACCATCGACTACTTTAACGAGCGCGGCTACACCTTGCTGGAGCAGGGTTATCGTTGCACCGAGGGCGAGGCCGATCTGGTGCTGCTCGATGAGCTCGACGATGTCGTGGTGATGGCCGAGGTCAAGACCAGACGCGTTGCACTGGATTGCAGCACGCGGGTCTTTCCCGAGGAGGCCGTGGACGCCCAAAAGCAACGCCGCTACCGCCGCATCGCAAGTTGCTATCTCATGGAACATTATCCGCTCAAGGCGATTCGCTTCGATGCCGTGGGTGTCACCATTCGCGGCGGGCATATCGCCGAGATCGAGCATCAGTACAACGCGTTCGATTGGCAGGTGTCGTGATGGCGTTCGAGACGTTTGCCGTTCACGCGGCCTGCATCCGCGGCGTCGAGGCGATTCACGTCACGGTCGAGGTCTCGCTTGCCGGCGGCTTGCCGGGCATCCAGATGCTCGGCATTCCGAGTATGGAGGTGATGGAGTCACGCGGTCGTATTCGCTGCGCGATGCGCTCCGCCGGGTTCGAGATCCCGCGCTCGGGCATTACGGTCAATCTGGCACCCGGCGATATTCGCAAGACCGGTAGCGGCTTTGATCTGCCCATCGCCATCGCGGTATTGGCGGCCGATGGTCAGATTCCCCACGACAACCTCGATCGCTGCCTTATCGCAGGTGAGCTTGGTCTGGACGGCACAGTGCTGCCCGTCAAGGGCGAGGTGGCGTTTCAGCTGTTGGCGCGTGATATGGGGCTGTCCTTTATCGCCGGCAGGTCCGATCAGCATGTGCCGCTTGCGGGCGTGGATTGCGGCTTTATCGATCATTTGTCTCAGCTTGCCCATGGCATGGGCGAGGCGGCTCGGCACTATCTGGATTCCGAGGGTGTTGAGGCTACTTTTGAGCCTGAACTCGACTATGCCGACGTGCTGGGGCAGGAGGTTGCCAAACGCGGCATGGCGCTGGCGGCAGCGGGTGAGCTCGGTTTGCTTATGATCGGGTCCCCGGGATCGGGCAAGACGATGCTCGCCCGTCGTATGACCGGCATCCTGCCCGAGCTTTCCGTTGAGGATCAACAGGAGGCGCTGTGCATCCATTCGGTCTTGGGCGAGAACATCGATGGATTATTGGCAGGTCATCGGCCGTTTCGAAGTCCCCATCACAGCATTTCAACGGCTGGCCTCATTGGCGGAGGACGCCCGGTGCATCCGGGTGAGATCAGCCTGGCTCATGGCGGCGTGCTCTTTTTGGACGAGCTTGCCGAGTTTCCCACGGGTGTGCTGCAGACGCTGCGTCAGCCCATCGAACGCGGCTATGTGAGGATCGTGCGCGTCGACGGGGCCTTTACCCTCCCGTCGCGCTTTCAGCTGCTGGCTGCGAGTAATCCCTGCCCCTGCGGCTTTTTGGGCGACCGTGAGGTGCCATGCCGCTGCTCGGCATCGATGGTCGAGCGCTATCGGTCTAAACTGCGCGGTCCTTTGGCCGACCGTATCGACATGATGATCGATGTGACCCGTCCCGACCCCCAGGTGATTATCGAGGGAGCGGAGGGTATGTCGTCTGCCGAGTTGCGTGACTACGTTGTGCGCGGTCGCGCCTTTCGCGCCTGGCGCGAGTCCCGTATGGACGATGCGGATGCCGAGGCCGAGGATGATGAGACGCGGTCCATTGACGGCGTCGTATCGACCTTTGAGCTCGATGATGCGGCGGAGAAGTGTGTGCTCGGCCTGTCGAAGCGCACGCATCTCACGGGCCGCGGCATCGTGCGCCTGGTTCGCATTGCGCGTACGATCGCAGATGTCGCCGAGAGCGAGCAAGTGACGCAGGACCACGTGCTCGAGGCGGCGATGTATCAGGGAAGGAGGGACCAATGATGGCCGAGGGGACCTTTGAGCTGCATCCAGGTGATGCGTTGTATCCCGAGACCGTTTTGGAGCTTTCTGATGTACCCCAGACGCTCTATGTGCGCGGCAACCCCGAGGTGCTTTCGACGCCCGCGCTCTCCATCATCGGCGCGCGCAAGGCCTCTCCGTATGGTCTTGCCGTGGCAGAGCTTGCGGCAAAGGTTGCGGTCGAGGCGGGCGTGACGGTAGTTTCGGGTGGCGCGGTCGGTTGTGACCAGACCTCGGGTTGGGCTGCGGTCAACGCTGGCGGCAAACACGTCGTGGTGCTGGGGACGGGCGCCGACGTGGTCTATCCGCGCTCGAGCGCGGGGCTTATTACGCGCACGCTCGATACGGGTGGCGCGGTCGTGTCGATCTCTCCGTGGGGCATGGGTCCGCGCAAGTTTGCCTTTCCGCGCCGCAATCGCGTGATCGCGGCCCTGTCGCAAGCCCTCTTTGTATCCGAGGCGGGTATGCCTTCCGGGACGTTTTCTACAGCCGAGGCTGCTATGGATTTGGGGCGAGAACTTCTTGCTGTGCCGGGGTCGATCCTATCGCCCGAGTCGCGTGGCACGAATTACCTCATTGCGAACGGTGCCTGCTGCATCATCGACGAGGAATCTATCGAGATGGCTATCTCACGCATCTACGGCACCCTGCGCTACTCGCGCCCCGATGCTCCCGGCATTGCCGACCTGGATCCAACGCAGCAGACTGTGATGCATGCGCTCATCGCCTCTCCGCTCAAGGTCGACGACATCGCGGCGCTCGTCTCGCTCGATGCCGTCGGCGTACTTAAGCTCCTGGGCTCGCTTGAGTTCGAGGGTCTTATCGAGCGCATGATGGATGGAAGGTATGCGCCCTCCAAGTTTGCCCTTCACGCCCAGACACCCTTCGGTCACAATGGAAAACGTGTCAATTAGAAAGGTGTTTGCAGATGCTGTTTGATCAGGTGACGGTTATCGGTGGCGGTCTGGCGGGTTCGGAATGTGCGATCCAACTGGCAGACCGCGGGTTTGCCGTAAAGCTGTGCGAGATGCGCCCCCAGGTGAGCTCCCCGGCCCACCATACCGATCACCTGGCAGAGCTCGTCTGTTCCAATTCGTTTAAGTCGACCCGTCCGGATTCCGCGGCTGGTTTGCTGAAAGCTGAGCTTGAGCGCATGGGTTCAGTCCTGCTCGATTGCGCCCATCGCGCGGCTGTTCCCGCCGGTGGCGCCTTGGCGGTCGACCGCGGCAAGTTTTCCGAGCTTGTCGAGGCCGAAGTTGCCGCTCGTCCCAATATCGAGGTCGTGCACGGCGAGGTCACGCAGATTCCCGAGGGCCACGTGGTCATTGCCGCGGGCCCGCTGTGTTCACCTGCGCTGAGCGAAGAGGTCATGAAGCTCGTCGGTGGCGACGCCCTTGCGTTCTTCGATGCCGCGGCGCCGATCGTCGATGCCTCCACGCTCGATATGGACGTGCTGTTCTCGCAGTCGCGCTACGAGGAGCAGGGGAGCGGCGACTATCTCAACGCTCCGCTCAACAAGGAGGAGTACGAGGCCTTTATCGAGGCGCTTACCACGGCCGACCGCGTGGTGCTCAAAGACTTTGAGGGCGGCGATCTGTTCCAGGCCTGCCAGCCCGCCGAGGAGGTCGCGCGCACGGGCAAGGATGCCATCCGCTTTGGTGCCATGAAGCCCGTCGGCCTCACCGACCCGCGTACCGGACGTCGCCCCTGGGCGGCGATTCAGCTGCGTGCCGAGAACAAGGAGAAGACCGCCTATAACCTGGTGGGCTTCCAGACCAACCTGACCTTTGGCGAGCAGAAGCGCGTCTTCCATATGGTGCCGGGCCTGGAGAACGCTGAGTTCTTCCGCTACGGTGTCATGCACCGCAACACCTTTGTCGATGCCCCTCACGTGCTCGATGGCACCTTTGCCGTGCCCGGTACCGGCGTGCGCCTGGCCGGTCAGATCACCGGCACCGAGGGGTACATGGAAGCCGTGGCGACAGGTCTGCTCGCGGCGCTCAACACCTATGCCGAGGCTATCGGTGCCGCGGGCATCGAGTTGCCGCGCGTTGGCGCCCTGGGTGCGCTCGTGGGCTATGCGACCGATCCTGCCACCGTGGGCTATCAGCCTATGCATGTCAACTTTGGCCTGGTGCCGCCGCTCGAGGACGGTAAGCGCCGCAGCAAGCGCGACCGCTACCAGGCCTATGCGGACCGTGCGCTCGAGGCCCTTGATACCTATCTGGCCACTCGCCCCGATCTGTTTGGAGGCGACCGGTCATAGCCTTTGACCTGTACGACACCGTCGACTCGTTTATCGCCTATATCTCACGTGTCGAGGGACTTTCTCCCAACACGGTGACGGCCTATGGTTCGAGGCTGGAGCGCTTTGCTGCCTGGTGCGAGCGCGAGGATATAGATGCTTTCGCTGCCGACGTGCGCACCATTCGTCGCTATCTTGCCGAGCTTTCGCGTGAGCAGGTGGCTCCCCGAACGCTTGCGGCGCATCTGTCGGCTATCCGATCGCTCTATCGATGGATGGCTGCCGAGGGGGTCGTGGAGGGCGATGTGGTCTCGGCAATTTCCTCGCCCAAGCTCCCGCGCGATCTCCCCGGTGTGCTGACGACCCAACAGGTGGAGGCGCTGCTCAAGACGCCTGATACCTCAACACCCGCGGGACTGCGCGATGCGGCGATGCTCGAGCTGCTCTATGCCTCGGGCGCCCGTATCTCTGAGCTCGCAGCACTCAATGTGGAGTCCATTGCGTGGTCCGAACGCACGCTGCACCTGTGGGGCAAGGGGAGCAAAGAACGTATCGTCCCTCTGTATCGTCGTGCGCTCGAGGCGACGCGTCTCTATATTGAGGAGGGGAGGCCGGAGTTGCTCGCTCAGGCAAAGCGTCGTGACCTCGCTACCGGGCCGCATCCGCTGCTTATATCGGCGCGCGGTAATCGCATGAGTGCCGCCATGCTCAGGCGGCGGTTTCATATGCTGGCGACGCTCGCCGGCATTCCGGCCGACATCGCCCCGCATGCGATGCGCCATACCTTTGCGACCGACTTGCTCGAGGGCGGCGCGGACCTGCGCTCGGTTCAAGAGCTGCTGGGTCATGCGAGCCTGTCCACGACGCAGATCTACACGCATCTCACACCCGATCGGCTTAAGCGGGCCGTGGCTCAAGCCCATCCCCGCGGCGAATAGTGGCTGGTCCGTCCCGCGCCGCATTCAGGTGTGTGGTTTTGATTGCGGGTTGGCAGGAAGAAGCAATCCTGCTATCATTCATCGGGTTGCTTCACGGCAACATGTTTTTATCACGCACGCGCGGCTACTTCATACCGTGGTGCCCGGGCTTTGGTAGCACATGTCCGGGTTGGTTTTGGAGGATGACCCCGCGCGGAGGCAAACCACAGGAGGTTTAACATGGCTACCAAGATTAATATCCGCACCCTGCTCGAGGCCGGCTGCCACTTCGGTCACCAGACCCGTCGCTGGAACCCCAAGATGAAGCCGTTCATCTTCGGTGAGCGCAACGGCATCTACATCCTCGACCTCAAGCAGACCATCCTCGACGCCGACCAGGCCTACACCTTCGTCAAGAACGTCGCCAAGGGCGGCAACGTGCTGTTCGTCGGCACCAAGAAGCAGGCTCAGGAGGCCGTCAAGAACGCTGCTGAGCGCGCCAACATGCCTTACATCAACCAGCGTTGGCTCGGCGGCATGCTGACCAACTTCGTCACCATCCGCTCCCGCATCAACCGCATGGAGGAGCTCGAGGCCATGGTCGAGGACGGCCGCATGGCTGTTCTGCCCAAGAAGGAGCAGGCTGTTCTCGGCAAGGAGCTCACCAAGCTCCAGACCAACCTCGGTGGTGCCCGCGACATGAAGGGTCTGCCCCAGGCTCTCTTCGTCATCGACACCAAGCGCGAGGAGAACGCCATCAAGGAGGCTCAGCGCCTGAACATCCCCGTCGTCGCTCTGATCGACACCAACTCCGATCCCGACGAGGTCGAGTACGGCATCCCCTGCAACGATGACGCTATCTCTGCTGTCACCCTTATGTGCGAGCTCATGGCTGACGCCTGCCTCGCTGGCTCCGGCAAGGAGCAGGTCTCCGAGGCCGAGATGGCCGCTGAGCCCAAGGCCGAGTAAATCAGTCTTAGTTAATTCTTTTTCATCTCTTTGAAAGGAACCACAATGGCCCAGATTACCGCCGCTATGGTCAAGCAGCTCCGCGAGATGACCGACTCCCCGATGATGGAGTGCAAGAAGGCTCTCGTCGAGGCTGACGGCGACATGGACGCCGCTGTCGACGTTCTGCGTAAGAACGGCCTTGCCAAGGCTGCCAAGAAGGCTGGCCGTGAGACCAACGAGGGCGCTGTCGCCGCGTTCGTCTCCGAGGATGGCAAGACCGGCGCTCTGCTCGAGCTCTCCTGCGAGACCGACTTCGTTGGCTCCAACGCCAAGTTCACCGGCTTTGCTTCTAAGGTCGCTGAGGTTGTCGCTACCACCGAGCCTGCTGACGTCGACGCTCTGCTCGAGAAGCCGATGGGCGAGGAGACCGTTTCCTCCGAGCTCACCGAGATGATTCACATCATGGGCGAGAACATGAAGATCTCCCGCTTCGCTGCCCGCAAGGCCGAGAACGGCGCGCTCGCTTCTTACATCCACATGGGTGGTAAGATCGGCGTCCTCGTCGAGTTCGCCTTCGAGAAGGCCGAGACCGCTCAGGCTGAGTCCTTCAAGACCTTCGCTCACGACGTTGCCCTTCAGGTTGCCGCCGTCGCACCGATCTGCGCTACCCGCGATCAGGTTCCGGCCGAGACCGTCGAGCACGAGAAGCAGATCTACATGGCCCAGGCTGCCGAGTCCGGCAAGCCCGAGGCTATCCAGGAGAAGATGGCTGTTGGCCGTCTGGAGAAGTTCTACAAGCAGTCCGTGCTCACCGAGCAGGAGTTCATCAAGGACAGCTCCCTCACCATCAAGAAGTACGCTGAGCAGGTCTCCAAGGAGCTCGGCGACACCATTACCGTCGTTGCCTTTGACCGTCTGGTCCGTGGCGAGTAAATAAGCTCTTGTAGCTGGTAATGAGCAGGCTGTGGGTTTTACTCACAGCCTGCTTTTTCATGGCTCTTATCAGAGCCTTTGATATCATATTGAGAGTCTAATTAAAGGAGGATCGCTTTGTCCGACATCCGATATAAACGCGTGCTTCTTAAGCTTTCCGGCGAAGCACTGATGGGCGACGGCCAATATGGCATCGACCCCAAGGTTACCGACCATCTTGCCAAGCAGGTCAAGGAGCTGCTCGCCGTTGGCCATGAGGTCGGCGTCGTTGTCGGCGGCGGCAATATTTTCCGCGGCATGGCAGGCGCTGCCGGTGGCATGGAGCGTGCTCAGGCCGACTACATGGGCATGCTGGCAACCGTTATGAACGCGCTCGCCCTGCAGGATGCCTTCGAGCACAACGATGTTCCCTGCCGCGTGATGAGCGCTATCCAGATGAACGAGATCTGCGAGCCCTATATTCGTCGCCGCGCTATCAACCATCTGTCCAAGGGCAACGTCGTCATCTTCGCTGCCGGTTCGGGCAATCCGTACTTTACGACCGACACCGCCGCGGCTCTTCGTGCGTGCGAGATTGGCGCCGAGATTCTGATTAAAGCCACCAAGGTTGACGGCATCTACGACAAGGATCCCGTCAAGTGCGCCGATGCCGTCCGTTTTGACAAGATTACCTATCACGAGGTTCTCGTCCGCGGTCTGCAGGTTATGGATTCCACGGCTACGGCACTGTGCCAGGACAACCGTATGCCGATTTTGGTCCTCAACATCGATGGCGAGGACACCGTCAAGCGCGCGCTTTCGGGTGAGCCCGTCGGCACGCTCGTCTATCAGGAGGATTAAGCATGGCAGAGAACATCACCGCCCATATGGACAAGTCGCTCGAGTCCCTCAAGCATAACTTCTCCAAGGTTCGTACCGGCCGCGCCAATGCCAACATTCTGTCCGACATCACCGTCGATTATTACGGTGTTCCCACGCCGGTCACGCAGGTTGCCGCCGTCAAGACCCCCGAGGCCCACATGCTGCTCATCGAGCCGTGGGACAAGGCGCTCATCAATGCTATCGTCAAGGCCATCGGCGCTTCCGATCTGGGTATTACCCCCAACTCCGATGGCACCGTCGTTCGTCTTCCGTTCCCGGCTCCCACTGAGGAGCGCCGTCGCGAGCTCGTCAAGGAGTGCCGCGAGTACGCCGAGCAGGCCAAGGTGTCTATCCGTAACATCCGTCGCGACTTCAACAATAAGCTCGAGCGCAATGAGGAGCTCACCGAGGACGATGTCCGTCGCGAGCAGGCCAAGGTCCAGAAGCACACCGATGAGTATGTCGCCAAGGTCGAGGAGCTTCTGAAGGAAAAAGAAGCCGAGGTCATGGAGATCTAAGGTGCAATACGACGAGCATAAACTGGTCGAGTACTTTGCCGACGCCCCTGCGGGCGTCGGTTTTTCCGACCTTGACCTCAATAACATTCCGCACCATATCTCGTGCATCATGGACGGCAACGGTCGTTGGGCCACATCGCGCGGTCTTGCACGCACCGAGGGCCACAAGGCGGGTATCGTCTCCCTTCGCGAGATTATTACCGCCTGCGTGCGTCTGGGCGTCGACGTGCTTTCTGCCTATGCGTTTTCGACTGAAAACTGGAATCGCCCGCAGCATGAGGTCAACGTCTTGATGCATCTGTTTGCCAAGACGTTTATCGACGAGCTGCCGCTTCTGAAGCGCGAAAACGTGCGCGTTGTCTTTTTGGGTGACATTTCCGCGCTGCCCAAGAAGACCCGCGACGTTTTTGAACGCGGTCTTGCCGAGTGCGCCGATCACACCGGTATGACGCTGGCGCTTGCCGTCAACTACGGCGCGCGTGCCGAGATTACCCGCGCTGTTCGTCAGATTGCACTCGACGCTGCCGCCGGTAAGATCGATCCTGCCGCAATTGATGACGACATGGTGGCTTCCCATCTCTATACCGCCGGCCTTCCCGATCCTGAGCTTGTGATTCGCACCTCTGGTGAGCTGCGCCTTTCGAACTATCTGCTGTGGCAGGTGGCTTATTCCGAATTCTACGTCACCGATACCTATTGGCCCGACTTTGATCGTTGGGGCCTTGTCGACGCCATTTTGGCCTATCAGGGCCGTGACCGTAGGTTTGGTGGACTGAGCAAGACCGAGGAGGCTTAATCGTGTCCGATCGTCCCAAGGCATCTGCTCCCAAGACGCCTGCGCGCAAAGCTGCCACTGCGGGAGCGCCTGCAGCGAAGAGCGGCACCGGTTCGTGGCTGGCGGGCTTTATTACCCGTGCCGCCGCCGGTATCGTCTACGCCGTTGTCTTTATCCTGTGCCTGGTTTTGGGTATCGTGCCCACGGCCATCTTTGTTTCTGTCATGAGCGGTCTGTGCTGCTATGAGTTTTTCCGTATGACAAGGCTCGATGGCAAGATGGCTAACGAGCGCATGGGTATCGCTGCCGCCGTACTCTTTCCGCTGTCGGCGTTGGGCGATTCGATGTTGCTGAATGCCCTGCTTTTTGCCCTGATGCTCGCTGTGGGCATTTGGTATGTCTGGTCGCCGCGTACCCGCATCTCTGATGTGGCCGTGACGCTCATGGGTCCCATCTACACTGGCTTTATGCTGTCGGCTATCGTGCTGCTGCGCGATGCCGTGCCCGGTTTTGCCGGCGCCCTGCTTTCAGTGGGCGTTTGCGCGTCCCTTTGGGTCTCCGATTCGTTTGCCTACATCGTGGGCAGCCGTATCGGCAGGCACAAGATGGTTCCCAAGATTTCTCCCAAAAAGAGCTGGGAGGGGTTTGTCGGCGGTATCTTGGGCTCGGTTTTGATTTGGCTCATCCTGTGGGCGACGCACTTCTACAAGCTCAGCCTGCCCTATGCGCTGCTGTGCGGCGTGGTGGTGTCCATTCTGGGCGTTATCGGCGACCTTATCGAGTCGCGTATCAAGCGCGGTGTGGGCGTCAAGGATTCCGGCAACCTTATCCCGGGCCACGGCGGCATGCTCGATCGTAGCGATTCGCTTATCTTCGGCTGCATCACCGCGCAGCTGTTGCTGATGATCGGAGGCGTGCTGTAATGTCCTTCCAGACGACGTATGGCTCCGATGGACGTCTCCGTGTTGCCATCCTGGGCTGTACAGGCTCTATCGGCACCCAGGCGCTCGATGTGTGCCGCCAGCATGCCGATCGCCTGCAGGTGACGGCGCTGTCCGTTAACTCCAGTACCTCTGAGCTCGTTGCCGCTGCCCGTGAGTTCTCGGTTCCGGCGGTTGCCGTAGCCGATGTCGCTCATGGCGATGACGCCGTGCTGCAGGAGTTGCCCGAGGGCACGCAGCTCGGCGTTGGCGCGCAGGCGGTTTGCGAGCTCGCGCGTCGCGACGATGTCGACTGCGTGCTTGTCGCTATTGTGGGCGCCGCCGGTCTCGAGGCGAGCCATGCGGCCTTGACCTCGAATAAGCGCCTTGCCCTTGCCAACAAGGAGTCCCTCGTCGTCGGTGGCGACTTGCTTATGCCGTTGGCGCAACCGGGCCAGCTTATTCCGGTCGACTCTGAGCATTCCGCCATCTACCAGTGCTATCTGGGGGAGAACCCGCGCGAGGCCCACTGCATTTGGCTCACCTGCTCGGGCGGTCCGTTCTTTGGCCGCACGCGCGACGAGCTCGATCGCGTGACGCGTGCCGATGCCCTCGCGCATCCCACGTGGGCCATGGGTGCCAAGATCACCATTGACTCCGCCACCCTCATGAACAAGGGCCTGGAGCGCATTGAAGCCATGCATCTGTTTAACTGCGACCTCGATTTCATTAACGTGGTCGTGCAGCGTCAGTCCAAGATTCACTCTATGGTCGAGTTCGCCGACGGCTCCGTGATGGCGCATCTCGGTGCATCCGACATGCGTATTCCCATCCAGTTCGCGTTCTCGTATCCCGAGCGTTGGGATACCCCGGCGCCTCGTATCGATTTCCGCGAGCTGGGGCAGCTCACGTTTGATGCTGCCGACATGGATACCTTCCGCTGTCTGGCACTGGCCGAGCGTGCCGGCAAGACGGGTGGCACCATGCCGTGCGTGCTCAATGCCGCAAACGAGGTCGCCGTCGATGCCTTCCTGCACGATGGCTGCCGCTTTACCGATATCGATCGCATTGTGGAATCCTGCATGGACGCCCACGATATGCAGGCGGTCGATTCGTTTGAGCAGCTTCGCGACATCGATGCGTGGGCGCGTGAAAAGGCTGCGCAGGTGCTCGCTGCAACCCGTTCCTAACCCATAAGGATTGCTTTTTCGTTTTATGGATACTGTTCTGAGCGTTCTCTCATCGGTCTTTTGGGGCCTGCTGATGCTTTCCGTCCTCGTGTTTTTGCACGAGGGCGGCCACTTTTTGGCGGCGCGTGCCTGCGGCGTCCGTGTGACCGAGTTCTTTTTGGGTCTGCCGTGCCGCTTTGACATCCATTACACGTCGCGTCGCATTGGAACCAAGTTTGGCGTGACCCCGCTGCTGCTGGGTGGCTACGCTGCCATCTGCGGTATGGATCCGACCGATGTCTCGTGCTCCGATCGCGTGCTCGCGGCTATCTATCGTCATGGTCGCGTGACCGTGGCCGACCTTGCTGTCGAGCTCGAGCTTTCCGAGGAGGATGTGCTCGAGGCATGCGCCCTTTTGCTAGGCTGGGGCTCCATCGCACCCTGGTATGAGGAAGGGGAGAAGCCCTCGCCGAGCTACTATCCCACCAAATATCAGACGTTGCCGCGAGATACGGCAGGCTATACCACCTTTGATGGTCGCCGTTTCGATCGCGAACATGCGACTGCCGAGGGCGATGTGTGGGAGCTGCCGTGCGGCGAGGCCGAGTTCCTTGCGCAAGAGCGCTCGCACACCTATCTTGGCCAAGGCTTTCTCAAGCGCGCCTTTATGCTGCTTGCGGGCATTATCGTCAATATCTTGACGGGTTTTTTGCTCCTTATGAGCATCTATTCCATTGCGGGTGTCACCGTGCCGATGGATACCAACGTGATCGGTCAGGTTGACGAGGGGTCTATTGCCGCCAAAGCGGGTATCGAGGCCGGTGATGCGATCCTTTCGGTTGACGGTGTCTCATGTTCCACTTGGATGGATGTCTACGATGCCATCGGCAAGGCCGCCGGTAAGGACGATATTGCTATTGAGTATGAGCGCGATGGCAAGCAGTGCTCGACCTCGGTCGCACTCAAAGAGAACGAACGTCTGGGCGTTTATGCCTCTACGCATGTGGTTCGTTTGGACCCCATCACCTCGGCGCGCCTCTCCTTCTCCTATGTTGCGCAGACGGCGGAGGGCGTGCTACGCCTGCTCCAGCCACAGCATACGATGGAGATCCTCGATCAGTCCTCCTCGATCGTGGGTATTAGCGTCATGTCCTCGCAGGCAGCTGCTGCCGGCCCCATCACGTTCTTGTCGTTTGCCGCGCTCATCTCGTTCTCGCTGGGCTTTATGAACCTGCTGCCCATCCCACCACTCGATGGCGGTAAGCTGGTCATCGAGATCATTCAAAAGATTGCTGGCCGCGAGCTGCCGCTCAAGGTCCAAACGATCGTGAGCTATGTGGGCATCGTGCTCTTCGCATTGCTGTTTGTCTATATGCTTCGTTCCGACATCCTTCGATTTATTCTGTAGGGGAGTGTTTGGATTGTCTCTATCCCATTCTTTGCCGCGCGAGCTGACGCGCCCCGTGAATGTGGGCGGCGTGCAGATCGGCGGCGGCGCGCCGGTCGTGGTTCAGTCCATGACCTGCACCGATACCGCCGATGCCCAGGCAACGCTTGCACAAGTGCGTGCGCTTGCGCAGGCGGGCTGCGATATCGTGCGCGTGAGCGTACCCACCGAGGCCGCGCTCGAGGGCTTCCGTACCATCTGTGCCGAGTCCCCGGTGCCGATTGTCGCCGATATTCACTTTAACCATAAGCTCGCCATCGGCGCTGTGGAGGCCGGTGCCTCCAAACTGCGCATCAATCCCGGTAATATCGGCGATTGGGCTAAGGTCGATGCCGTCATCGACGCTGCCGGCGCTGCGGGCTGTGCGATTCGCATCGGCGTTAACGCCGGCTCGCTCGAGCAGGATATCGCCGAGCGCGACGAGCTTACGCAGCCCGAGAAGCTCGTGATGTCGAGCGAGCGCTTTGTGCGGCACTTTGAGGACCGTGGGTTTACCAACATCGTGCTATCCGCCAAGGCCCATAGCGTGCAGACGACGCTTGATACTTATCGCGCTCTGTCGCGCGAGATACCGCATGTTCCGCTCCATCTGGGCGTGACGGAGGCGGGGACCAAGCTTCAGGGCACCATCAAGAGCTCTGTAGGCTTGGGTATCTTGCTTTCCGAAGGCATCGGCGACACCATGCGTGTGTCGCTCACGGCCGATCCGGTTGAGGAGCCGCCGGTCGCCTGGGGAATTCTGCAGTCGCTGGGCCTGCGTCGCCGTGGTCCCGAGATTGTCTCGTGCCCCACGTGCGCCCGCTGCCAGGTTAACCTCATTCCCATCGCCGAGGAGGTCACCGAGCGGCTTAAGAACTATTCCGTGCCGCTTTCGATCGCCGTGATGGGATGTGCGGTCAACGGCCCCGGAGAGGCATCTGACGCCGACCTGGGTGTTGCCTGCGGGCGTGGTCAGGGCCTGCTCTTTTCGCATGGCCAGATCATTGGTAAAGTAGCTGAGGATCAAATTGTCGACGCGCTGATGGCCGAGGTCGACAAACTTATTGAGGAGAAGTAAATGACTCGAGCAATGTTTATGTCTAAGCTCTATGCGCCGACGCTTAAAGAGGATCCGGCGGACGCTGAGCTCGCCAGCCACCGCCTGCTGCTCCGTGCCGGCATGATCCGCAAGGAGGCCGCCGGCCTGTATTCCTATCTGCCGCTCGCATGGCGCTCGATCCGCAAGATCGAGAACATCGTGCGCGACGAGATGGATGCTGCTGGCGCCCAGGAGCTCATGATGCCCATTATGGTCGATGCCGAGCTGTGGCGTGAGTCCGGCCGCATCGATGCCTATGGCAAGGAGCTCGTGCGCTTTGATGACCGGCACGGCCGTGAGTTTGTTCTCGGACCCACGCACGAGGAGACCGTGACTGCCCTGGTGCGCAATGAGCTGCGTTCCTACAAGCAGCTGCCGGTGAACCTCTATCACATCCAGGATAAGTTCCGCGACGAGTTCCGTCCCCGCTTTGGCCTGATGCGCGGTCGCGAGTTCATCATGAAGGACGCCTACAGCTTCTCTGCCACGCAGGAGAGTCTGCAGGAGGAGTACGACAAGATGAAGCAGGCCTACGCCAACATCTGCGAGCGCTGCTACATCAAGGCTTTGCCCGTTGTCGCCGACTCCGGCGAGATCGGCGGCGACACATCCGTCGAGTACATGGCTCTGGCCGACGCCGGCGAGGCTTCGCTGGTCTACTGCGACGATTGTGGCTTTGCTGCCGACGATGAGGCCGCAAGCACCAAGGTCGTTGTGACCGAGGGTCCTGGCGACGGTACGCTCACCAAGGTCGAGACTCCGGGCATGGGTACCATTGAGGCCGTCGCCAAGTTCTTCGGTTTCCCCGAGAACGGTACGCGAAAGTCGCTGGCGCTCATCGACGCCGAGGGCAAGCCGGTCGTGGCCATTGTCCCGGGCGACCACGAGCTCAATGACTGCAAGGCCGAGCATGTCTTTGGCAAGGGCTATCGCATGATGACCGACGAGGAGCTTCAGGCGAACGGCCTGCACAAGGGCTTTATCGGACCGGTCAACCTGCCCGAGGGCATCCGTCTGGTGTGCGACGAGAGCCTGCGCGAGTCCAAGCAGTGGGCCTGCGGTGCCAACGAGGTCGATTATCACTTTACCGGTGCCTGCCCCGAGCGCGACTTTACCGTCGACGAGTGGGCAGATCTGATTACCGTCGTTGCCGGCGATCCCTGCCCGCACTGCGGCAAGCCGCTCTCTGCTGCCCGCGGCATTGAGGTCTCTCAGGTGTTCCAGCTGGGCACCAAGTACTCCGAGGCCATGGGTGCCACCTTTATGGACGAGGACGGCAAGGAGAAGCCGCTCATCATGGGTTGCTACGGCGTTGGTGTGTCCCGCTCGCTTGCTGCCGTCGTGGAGCAGCACAACGACGAACACGGCATCGTCTGGCCGGTCTCCGTTGCCCCGTACGAGGTCGCGGTGATTCCGCTCGATCCCAAGAAGGAGGAGTGCGCTAACGTTTGCGACCAAATCGTCGAGGGCCTGTGCGCCGAGGGTATCGAGGTCGTCGTCGACGATCGCGACGAGCGTCCCGGCTTTAAGTTTGCCGATAACGACCTCATGGGGTTCCCGTATCAGGTGGTGCTTGGCAAGCGTGGCCTTAAGAATGGCACCGTTGAGCTCAAGGACCGTGCCACGGGCGAGCGCGAGGACGTGGCGATTGACGAGGTCGTCGCCAAGGTTGCCGAGCTTGTTAAGGCGGCCCGCCGTTAATCGACGATTTCGCTTGTAGTTCGATATACGGGACGGCCCCGCATTTCTCCAGATCGGGGAGATGTGGGGCCGTCCTTTTATCTTGTGGCATCCTCGATATCTAAAAGGAAAACCCCACAGCCCATTCGAGTGAACTGCACCCCAAAACTTGGACGGCTTAAATAAAAACTACGCCGCAAGGGACTGTCTCCGGAACTCCTCCGGGGTCAGTCCCTTCAGTTTAACCTGGCGCCTCCTCGTGTTCCAAT
>CABUTR010000009.1 GCA_902494555.1 uncultured Collinsella sp. | reverse complement strand
GAGCCAATGCTCGACGCCTGACTTCGCGCCGCGCAGCATCTCCTTGAGCCCCTGCATGATGTTCCCGCCATAGCTGATGACGATCTCGGGGGCGAACTCAGCGAACTTCTTCGGCGTGACATAACGGCTGTCGAAGCAGACGGATGTGTTTACGGCACCCTCGACTAGCGCGTTGGACATGTACTCGACCGCTATGGCGCTGTTGAACCGCCTGAAGAACTCCCCCAGGGCCTCCTTGAGACCGTCTGTGGGCTGACCCTGTCCGCAGGCCACGAGGACGCGCGAGCAAGACCGGAGCCTCGCTGCGCGGGCAAGCCATTCCGCATCGGGGGACTCGTGCTCGACGCGAGCGATCCTCCTGACCTTAGGGAGCTCGGAGGTTGTAAAGGATGTGCTGTACCAGCGCGATGGAACGTTGACCTGGACCGGGCCGCCCCCGTGGTGGTCGAGCTCGAGCAGGGCCTCGTTGACGAGCCGCCAGCAGTGGCGGAAGTCACCGTCGTCGCGGACGATAGGCAGATTCACCGACTTCCGGACGTGTCGGTCGTACATACCAACCTGGTCGATCATCTGATCCTCGAGCTGGCCAAGCTTCGCCGGGTCGCGGTCGCTCGTGAGCACGACGAGCGGGACGTTCTGGTAGAAGGCCTCTGCCACCGGAGGCCAGTAGTTGCAGGTCGCGGTGGACGAGGTGCAGGAGATGACGACCGGCTCGCCCGCCTGCTGAGCGAGGCCGAGGGCGAAATAGCCCGCGCTGCGCTCGTCAACGACCGAGTAGCACTCGAACCAGGGGTCCTCCTCAACGGAATGGACGAAGGGGAGGTTGCGCGACCCTGCCGAGAGCACGCACTTCCGGATGCCGTACTCCTTGAGCAGGGCGATGATTATTTGGTATGACTTGAGTTCGGTGTACACGTCACTCACTCCAATCTGTGTCGGGTGCTGTTTTATCGTAGGGTGACGATTCGGACGGGTCTTCTACCGGGAGAAGGGAGACTACCTGGCGCACGACCTCACGGTCTATCTCCCTAAGGGACCATTTCTCCAGTTGGAAATCTGCTATGGTTACGCTCTCGCCGATGGGCTCGACATCTGCGCCCAGCCTCTCGGCATACTGGGCAGTTTTCTCCCGCGCGAGGCGGACAACGTGCTCGCGCTTCTCCTCCACGGTCGGAGGCACGAATTCGCAGATAAGGTCAAAGCGCGTTAGTAGTTCGGGCGCGATCCTCTCTTGCAGCTCCTTCTCGTCTTTCACGTTCGATGTGAACACGACAACATAGCCGTCCATGTCGTGCTCCACGCCCATTCGATCGGTGTAGGCCCCATCCTCAAGCAGCTCCAAGAAGAAAGCCCTCACGTCTTGTTTGGTTTTCTCGAACTCATCGCAGAGGAGCACCTTCGCCTTGGCCTTCTCGACCTTGTCGTTGAGCTCTCCGCCCTCGCAGCCCACATAGCCGGAGGGGCTCCCGATGAGGCTGTTGAGAGAATCCTGCGAGCTGTACGCCTCGAAGTTAATCTTCGCAAGATAACGCTCTCCATCCGAGACCAACTCGCTAAGTACGCGTGCGGTCTCGGTCTTACCGATGCCGCTGCCTCCGAAAAGGAACATCGAGAAAATCCGCTGATCCCCCAGCGCATGCGCTAGTCTAAAATTAGTGAGGCGCTCATGAAGGTAGCACTTAAAGTTGGCGTGTCCCGTGAGCCTCTTATCGAACTCGGCCATAGTCCTAACGAACTCTCCGTCATTGAGGTCGCAAACGGAACGAGGTCCTTCCATTCCCGTCGTCATCTCTTTGGGACATTCGGGAAGCAAATCCGCCACGTCGCGGATCTCGTCGAAAAGCGACGGGAAGTTCTCAAACACCTTTGCGGAGCGGGCCTCGCTCACGAGGAAATGAGGGACGTTTGGCGCCGAAGCGAGAGGCTCTATGGATAGAAGCCTCGCGTCGGCGAGAGCCGCCTCGGAGGTGAGGTCGATGAACACCTCTATCTCGGAGTTCTCGAGCGCCGCAGAGAACTCCGAGGTCCTCTGGGAAAGTCCTTGGAGCGTAAAGACCTGATAACCGGAGCCATCGGATGCGAGCCGCGCGAGGCGGTCATACTCAGCTCTGTTAGAGAACGTGTAGAGCGGACAGCGCCTGGGCGCGAAACGACACCCCCTCTCCTCGGCCACCAAGGGCAACGCCGCCTCGAAGAGCAGCGGAAAGGTGTCAATCGCCGACTGTGCGAGCGAGTCACGGATGAGCAGGAAAGCCTCACCGTCTGCACAGGAGAGAGTCTCCTCGACGTTGAGCATAAGGTGCTGGTTTGCCGGTAGAAGTGCCACGACGTAAGACAGGTCGGAATAGAGGCGTCCCCCCTCAAAGAAGGCAGCCTTTGTGCCTCCCGTGACGTCAAACGGGACATATGAGTAGCCCTTCGACTCCAAACGGAGGGTCTCCTCGCGACATTCCTTGCCCGAGCGATAAGTATGTAGCGTAAGGCTATCCACAGAGCATCGCCTTCAGTCGGGCGAAGAAGCAAGGCTTCGCTTCCCCGGAGTCGGAAAGAACGACACCCGCGTCATCGGGGGAACCTCCGGCCACCGACGTGCCTCTGCCGGCCAGCTCATCCGCAGCCAAATCCTCGCCGACGGAATCCGCCACCTTGACGTCTTGGACAATCGCTATGAGATCGATGTAGTGGACTGGGCCGAGGAATCCCTGCGAGGCCTCTTTGGCTGGCTGCTTCGACTCCGGAGCGGGCAATGCACTCTTGATGACACGGCCTTCCCCTTCAGCGCCCTGGCTCAACCCCTTTCGTTGCAGGTCTCCGAACGTCGTGTTAGCCAGCACATCCACGTCGACGAGACCCTTATAGACACCGATGAGACTGACCTCGCCGAGGAGCAGATCGCGCATCCTGTACTTGCTCTCGAACTCGTTATCGTTCTCCGAGGGTATCTTGATTGCGAGCCATACGGGATCGTCTGTTCCGGGGAGCTTCTCCATTGCCGTGAGGACATATGCGTAGTCCTCCAGCATTGAGGAGACGATGTTGTTGACGTCTACGCCCTCGACCCTCATGCCCTTCAGCGCGTCGTGCCTCAGAACCTGCATCTGGGTAATCTCCTCCCAGTTGCAGGGCCAGAGCCTGACGCCATCCACGCGGACGAGGTCGCCGGGGGCGCAGTTCTGGATATTTGCGCACGAGGGCAGCATTTTAGCCCGCTCGAGGATGAGCTTGAGGTACGTCGACTTAGTGTGCTTCACCTCGTAGGTGTCCGCCACCTTAAAAGACTCGCTGTCGCTCAAGGTCGTCCCGAGACTCGCCCCCACGGTCGCCTTCAGGGCGGCAAGGTTTGTAGAAGCGTCCCCCTTCAACTCGGTTTTTAGAGTGTCGGAAGCCTCGGCGGTCGTCTCGACACTACTGCTCTTGCGGACCACGTTATCCATGGTCATGCAGAGTTCTATCGCCTTGGGATAGTTGAGGTAGTAGATTATGAAGTTGAGATCGTCGTTGCTCAGCGCCATGCCTCACTCCACGAACTCGGTCGGAAGCGCACCGCGCAAGAAGCATAGCGCCCGTTCGCGCTCACGCGCCAGGGCGATACGAGCTTGCGCGAAGTCTATATCCCCAGCCGCGAGGGCAACGTCGCGATAGTCCGAAAGAAGCCGGCCCTCCAGCCCGGTCATGGCAAGGAGGTTTCCGATGCGCCCTGAGAAGCGCTCCGGGGCAATCGCCACAAAGGGCTTCTCCAGGTTGACGGAGAACGCCGTGCCGTGGAAGGAGTCGGTGACCACAATCGAGGCATTAAGGAAGAGCGAGAGAAAGCGCCCGACGCTCGGGCACACGACGGCCTCCTCACCCCGACGACGCTCGTGGACCCCATAGGCGGGGCGCAGAACCCTGAGCCCCGCCGCAGCAGCGACGTCCTGCACGTACGCGTCGAACTCGGGGTTGCGGTTAAGCTGGTACACGAGCAGGTATGGGAAATCGGGCACCCAGCCGTCAGAGAGGGCCCCCCACTCGGGACGGCCGAGCATGAGCGTGGGATCCACGACGGGGACGGCACCGGGCACTCCGATGGAGTCGAGAAGCTCCGCCGCCTCGGGCTCGCGGACCGAGATGGCGTCGTAGCGCAGCAGCGCCTCGCGCATGAGGGGCTTCTCCCAATCGTCGAGCGTCGACTTGCCGATGCTGGCGGCATAGGCGATCTTCTCGGCGCCCTCTGGAGCATAGGAGAGGTAAAATGCTCGCTCGAACCCACAGTTCCACGTGCTGTTCCACACTTGGTCGCTGCCTGTAACGTAGACGTCGGCCCTGGGAGGATCGGCCTCGAGCTCCTCCGCCGAGTAGTACTTGCGCGGCGTGAGGTTCAGCATCTCGCGCCTGAACGCGTCGAGCGGGGCGCGACGGCGCGCGACCATGCGTGAAACGGGAACGCGAGCGAGCGACTTGACACCCGGCAACCCCAAGATGGGAAGCTTCTTGGCAAGCTGTCCGTTAAGTGCGCGCTCGGTCTCGTTCTCCGGGATCGCATCGTGTCGGTAGTAGTCGACCACTGTGGGTGCGACTCCCAGCGACTCGAAGACGCGCTGCGTCGCATAGGTCTGCAGGCAAGAGCCATAGTTCGGCGAGTTGTGGAGAGTGATAATTGCTGCAGTCGCGGTCACTCCGCATCTCCCCCTTTCCGGAGAATCCTTGTGTATACGAGCCCGCGAAGGGCGTTGGGCATGAGGCAGACAACTGCCTGGGGAACAAACGAGATGAAGTAGTCGGCAGCGCTGAAATACCCACATGCCAGCTGCGCCCGCTTGAAGCGCCGCGCGTGCGACAGATAGCCTCGACCTCCTCTGCGAGCGTAGAAGTCTGGGCTCACGCGCATTGCCACAAGGGCCTCGTGCACGTTGGCCGCACGGCAGCCCGAGGCAAGCATCCGGTTGAAGAGATCCCAGTCTTCGAAGTAGGGGAAGTCGGCGTTGTAACTCCCAGCGGCGAGCACCTTCGAGCGCCGGAAGGTCATGGGCGGGTGCCGGAAGGGGTTGCGGCGCTTGGAATAGGCGACGATCTCGTCGTGGGTTATGGGCAGGTCCGTCGTTGCCACGGGCTTGTCCCAGGCCTCGATAAACTCCGTCACATTGCTGCCCACCATGTCGAGTCCCTGCTCGGACATGAGAGCAAGCTGGCGCTCCATGCGCCCCGAAAGGGCGTGGTCATCGGTGTCCATGCGGGCTATGACCTCATTTGAGCACGCCTCAATGCCCCGGGCAAGCGCGTAGCCGAGGCCTCTGTTCTCGGGGTAGGAAACGAAACTGAACAGGCCGTGGTTGGCCGCGTCGTACTCGGAGAGGACGTCCTCGAGCTCGTCAGTCAGCGGGCCGTCCTTCACGACGACGACCTCCGCCGGGGGCACCGTCTGGTCGAGCATCGAGTCCAGCGCCTCGCGCAGGTACTCTGCGCGCTCCTTGGCATAGAGACTCATGAGCACGCTGTAGGGAGGGAAAGTCTGGGAATCCATACCTACCTCCCCGTCTTGTTCTTGCCGAACATCACAGAGAAGGTCTTGAAGAAGACCCGCCAGTCGGCCTTGAGGTTCGCGCCGCGCGCGTAGGCGAGCTCGAACTCCTGGCGCAGGCCGTTCTCGAAGGTCGCGAGGTTGCGCGGGCCCGACTGCCAGGCACCGGTGATGCCCTGGGGGACGGCAAGAACCTGCACTTGCTGCTCGTGTGTGAAATTCCCGAGCTCCTCGTAGGTGATGGCCCGGGGCCCGATTACGGATAGCTGCCCCACAAGCACGTTGAAGAACTGGGGCAGCTCGTCCAGGGACGTCTTGCGCAGGACGCGGCCTAGCTTGGTGATTCGGGGATCGTTTGTGACCTTGCGCTCGCGGTGCCACTCCTCAATCTGTGCCGGCGTGAGGTACTTCTCCACGTCGTCGGCATCGGCGACCATGGAGCGGAACTTGAGCACGTGGATGGGGCGGCCGAAGCGCCCCGCACGCTCGTGCGCGTAGAGGGGAGCGCCCTTAGTGTCCGCCGCGATGAATGCGCAGAGCACCGCACCGGGGATGAGCCCCACGGCACAGACGCAGAAACTGAGGCCTATGTCGAAGGTGCGCTTCACGAAGCGATAACCGAACGACCTCGTGTCGAGCGCACGGGACTCTGCGGCGAACTCGCGCGAGCCCGGGAGGCTCACCGTCCCCGTGTCTACCTCAGCGCCGACCCCAGCACCCGCCGCGTCCTCGCGCCGGTCCATGGTCTGAGCAATGAGCGCCGCGCCTTCGGGCGCATTGCTCTCTGTTATTTCTTTAGCAGCCACAGTCATACTTACGTCCCTGTCCCCCAGTGATCCCCAAATCGATAAATTCAAAATGCGAACGAATTGCCGGCGCAACGTCTCCCTTACGTCTTACTGGGCACGTCCAACGGAAGCAGCTCCCTAAATGCGGAGTCGCCTTCGCCCACGTCCACCAGGCACCAGCGCTTATGACGGTCGATCTTCATTACACGGGCCTCTTGCCCCACCAAGGGCCCCTGCTCTATGTGCAGCACGCCGTCTTCTATGCGGGCCACGCTGTTGCGCACCACGCCGTCGTCGTCGAGCACGCTGCGGTACCAGTCCTGCGCATCGTCCGGCATGGGCGCATAGGCCCGCTCCCTGCTGCCAGCAATGCGGCAGCCAAAGCTCAACTGGGCCAAAGCCCTATCGAGCAGGGCGGCATCGCGCGTGGCGACGAAGAAGTATTCCTTGTACATAGGTTTGGTTTGGAGCGACCAGGCGCCGTCCCGCTTAAACCAGAACTCCTTTTGCATCACAAAAGCGTCCTGCATCAGCTCGTGCGGGATTATGCGGCGGACTTTTTCACAGGTCTCGTGCTCTTTACCATGGGGAGTGTGGACCAGATACCAGCGGACGCGGCCATGCTGGCTGTTGGTAGTGGCGCCACTAAAGGCGCCGGGCAGCTGCTCTTGGCGCCGCATTGTCTGTTCCATCTCTCGCCCCCTTAACTTGCATCCGCGACGCACACGAATGCAGGGGTGTTAAGAACAGGCTTCTCGCTCGCAGCTAGGCGCAGTCGCAAAAGTACAGGTTTTTGTATCTTTCGACGTTGCTCATTATACGAGCAAACTGCTCGCGTTTGCCCAGATTGCACAAAATGCGCGCGAATGGGCGCATCTCCATACGCCTCTACAAAAACCTGTACCTTTTTGCACAACAAAAAAGCCGCTCTAACCAGCGGCTTTTCTTCTATAGACAACAAAAAGGCGACCGCCCTATAGGACGATCGCCTTTGTTAATTCTTGTATTGTTTGTGCTAGGCGCGAGTCTTGATCTCCTCGAGAACCTTGGCAACAAACTCGTCAACGCTCATCTGAACGGTCTCGTTGGAGCGATCGCGGACGGAGATGTTGCCGGCCTCGACCTCCTTCTCGCCCAGGATGAGCATGTAGGGTACGCGGTCGATGCTGCGGGCCTCGCGGATCTTGTAGCCGATCTTCTCGTCGCGATCGTCGCAGACCACGCGAATGCCGGCCTCCTCCAGCTTGGCGCACACCTCGTGGGCGTAGTCGCGGCTCTTCTCGGAGACGGGAAGCGCCTTGACCTGCACGGGAGCCAGCCAGGTGGGGAACTTGCCCGCAAAGTGCTCAATCAGAATACCGATGAAGCGCTCGATGGAGCCAAAGCACACGCGATGCAGCATGATGGGGCGCTTCTTGGTGCCGTCGGCGTCCACGTACTCCAGATCAAAGTTGAGCGGCATCTGGAAGTCGAGCTGCACGGTACCGCACTGCCAGGTACGGCCGAGCGAGTCCTCCAGGTGGAAGTCGATCTTGGGGCCGTAGAAGGCGCCGTCGCCCTCATTGACCTCGTAGTCCATGCCCAGCTGCTCCAGAGCGGTGCGCAGGCCCTCCTCGGCGCGAGCCCAATCCTCATCCGAACCCATGGAGTCCTCGGGGCGGGTGGAAAGCTCGACGTGGTACTTAAAGCCAAACTTTTGGTACACGGAGTCGATGAGGTTGACCACGCCCACGATCTCGTCGGTCAGCTGGTCGGGACGCACAAACAGGTGGGCGTCGTCCTGGTTAAAGCAACGCACGCGGAACAGGCCGTGCAGGGCGCCGCGCAGCTCGTGACGGTGCACCAGGCCAATCTCGCCGGCGCGGATGGGCAGCTCGCGGTAGGAGTGCGGCTTGGAAGCGTACACCAGCACGCCGCCCGGGCAGTTCATGGGCTTAATGCAGTACTCTTCGTCGTCGATGACGGTGGAGTACATGTTGTCCTTGTAGTGGTCCCAGTGGCCCGAGGTCTTCCACAGCTGCTTGTTCATGATGAGCGGCGTGGAGATCTCCACGTAGCCGGCCTTGTGGTGGATCTCGCGCCAGTAGTCCAGCAGCGTGTTCTTAAGGATCATGCCGTTGGGCAGGAAGAACGGGAAGCCGGGGGCCTCGTCGCGCATCATAAAGAGGTCCATCTCGCGGCCAATCTTGCGGTGGTCACGCTTCTTGGCCTCCTCCAGCATGTGCATGTGCTCGTCAAGCTCTTCCTTGGTGGCAAAGGCGACGCCGTTGATGCGGGTGAGCATCTTGTTGTCCTTGTCGCCCTTCCAGTAGGCGCCCGAGACGCCGGTGAGCTTAAAGGCCTTGAGGGCCTTGGTGTAGCAGATGTGGGGGCCAACGCACATGTCGATGTAGTCGCCCTGCTGGTAGAAGGTGATGCGGGCGTCGTCGTCCAGGTCGCCGATGTGCTCGACCTTGTACTTCTCGCCGCGCTCCTCCATAAGGGCGATGGCCTCGGCGCGGGGCTTCTCGTACACGGAGAACTTGAGGTTCTCCTTGACGATCTTCTTCATCTCGGCCTCGATCGCGGGGAAGTCGTCCTCGCTGATCTTGACGCCCTCGGGCAGATCGACGTCGTAGTAGAAGCCGTTGTCGGTCGCGGGACCGTAGGCAAAGTCGGCCTGGGGGTACAGGCGCTTGATGGCCTGCGCCATGATGTGCGCGGCGGAGTGGCGGATGACGTGCGTGACCTCGTCCTGCGGGAGCTCGGCCACCGAACCGTCATTGTAGAGTGCCTTCATGGGTATGTTTTCTCCTCTCGGATGCCTGATGCAAGTGCGTGCGATGCGCTCGGCGTTTTAACTTGCATCATTATAGGCAGGTTGCCTTGGTATACAAGCGCCCGCCGCACCTTAATGGCACGGCGGGCGATTTTCTACGCATGCTTCATCGTGTGGGCGCGGGGTTTGGGGCGCGCGTGGCTTTCGGCGTGCCCGCGGCTTGCGGCCGGCCCTGCGATGGATGCGTTACTGGATGCGAGTTCGGCAGTAGGGGCAGACCTTCCAGTGCGCGTCGAGCGGGCGATGGCAACTGGGGCAGACGTTACGAACCTGGGTATCGCACACCGGGCAGACCACAAAGTCCTTCTCGATGGGCGCGCCGCACTGCGGGCAGGTGCCGTACTGGGCAAGCTGGCGCTCGCGCAGGGCCATGTCCAGTTCCTGCTCCTCGCGGTCGGACGCGTAGGAGTGCGGGCGCAAGACCAGGTAGGCGATGAGGCCTACAAACGGGATGAGGGCGATGATGCCCCATGCCACGTAGGCGCTGGCGCCGCGGCGGCGAGCGTCGATGAACACATAGACGACCGACAGCACATACAGGGCGATGATAAAGCCAACGAAGGCATAGACGACGCCCATAAGCTGCGGCGACATGAGCTCGGAGATGTACTTGGACATTACGGGTACCTTTCGGGATATTAACAGTCCGGTCAAGTTTACCACGGGGTTTGTTTATATGGGGCCACGGCTAGGGGCGGGGCTGGCGCGGACACAAACATCTCAATCTGTAACAGGTGGAGGCGGAATCCGGGTCTAGATGTTACAGATCGAGACACAGGGGTCCCTCCCCGACTTCAATCTCGATCTGTAACATCTTGGGCCGCAAAATCAGTCCTTACTGTTACAGATCGAGACATTCAAAATCCGCCGGAAGGTTTGTCTTGATCTGTAACATCTAGAACCCAAATCCTCGTCTAACTGTTACAGATCAAGACAAACGGTTGCCGTAGCTGTCGGCAGACGAGCTTGTCGACGTTGCTGGGTCTCCCCTCGTCTGCCGTTGGCGGGTGTTGCGGGGCTGTTCGCCGCATTGCCGCCGCGCTGGGGGTGTGTAGACCGTAGGATAGTCTTATTGACAGCCTGTCAACTCGTCTGGGAGGCACTGTGACAGAAACGTTTGATATCGCGATTGTCGGCGCGGGCATCACCGGATGCGCCATCGCGCGGCAGCTCGCGCGGTTTGACCTGTCCATTTGCGTGGTCGAGGCGGCTAACGATATTGCGCTGGGCGCGTCGAAGGCCAATGGCGGCCTGGTCCACGCCGGCTACGATCCGGCGCCGGGCACCGTAAAGGCGCAGGTCAACGCCCGTGGCTGTGAACTGTACGGTACGTGGGCCCAGGAGCTGGGCTTTCTGTTTTGCCGCACCGGGTCGATGGTGTTGGGCTTTAACGACGAGGACCGTGCGCAGCTGGAGCAGCTGCGCAGCAACGGCCATGTCAACGGTGTGCCCGAGCTGTCGATCGTCGGACCCGACCGCATCCACGAATTAGAGCCGCGCGCCAGTACCAAGGCGACGTGCGCGCTGTGGTGCCCCTCGACTGGGTTTGTCGACCCGTTTGAGGTTGCCATCGCCGCGCTGGAGAACGCGGTTGCCAACGGCGTGACGTTTATGCGGTCTGCGCCGGTGGAAGCGATTGAAGTCGCGGGCTCGGGCGACGACGCGCGCTTTACGTTGGCGACGCCCGCCGGAGACGTGCGCTGCCGCTACCTGATCAACGCCGCGGGCAACGGTGCCGCCGACATCTCGCATATGGTGGGCGCCGAGGAGTTCCAGATGGTCTGGCGTCAGGGCAACATCGTGGTGCTGGACAAGGAACCGCGCACGCTCATGCCGCTCTACCCCGTTCCCACGCCGGTGTCCAAGGGCGTTATCGTCACGGGTACCGTGCACGGCAACACCGTGATTACCGCGACGGCTGCCGTGCGCGAGCCGGGCGACACGCAGACCTATGCGAGCGATGTGAACGCGCTGCTGACCGGCGCGCGCAAGCTGGTGCCCGATCTTGATACGCGCCGCATGGTGCGTGCGTTTGCCGGCGGACGTCCGGTCATTAAGGGGACGAACGACTTTTTTATTGGGCAGTCGGCCGTGGTGCCGGGGCTGTTCCAGGCGGCGGGCATTCAGTCGCCGGGTGTGGCAAGCGCGCCGGCCATTGCCGAGCGCATGGAACAGGTCCTGCGCGATGCCGGCGTGGACCTGCGCGAACGGGACGACTGGAACCCAAATCGCCGCGCGTCGGACGATTTTGACCGCGCACCGCTGGCGCGCAAGGAGGAGCTGATCGAATCCGATCCCGCGTGGGGGCAGATTGTCTGCCGCTGCGAGACGGTGCCCGAGGCCGAGATTGTGGCCGCGATTCGACGCCAACCGGGAGCGGTTTCGGTCGAGGGCGTCAAGCGCCGCTGCCGCGCCGGCATGGGTCGGTGCCAAAGCGGCTTTTGCCAGAGCCGCGTGGTGGCGATCATGGCGCGCGAGCTAGGCTGCGACCCCAGCGAGGTGCTGTTGGAGGATGCCGGATCTTGGTTGGTCGAGGGACCGCTGAAGGGGGTGCGCTAGGATGGCGGAAATCAAATCGAGCGCGATTGATTACGGCGTCGTAGAAGCCGTACAAACGCAAGTCTTTGACGTGGTCGTTATCGGCGGCGGCCCCGCCGGCATGGCGGCCGCGCTGGCCGCGCAAAAGGCCGGAGCGCGCGTGGCCATCGTGGAGCGCGAGCAGCACCTGGGCGGCATCCTCCGCCAATGCATCCACCCCGGCTTTGGCCTGTCGCACTTTAAACAGGAGCTCACCGGTCCCGAGTACGCGCAGCGCTTTATCGACCAGGTGCACGCAACAGACATTGCGCTGTTCCTGAACAGCATGGTGATTGGGATTGATTCAGGCGAGCCTGCGGAAGACACCGCGGTCCACACCGTCACGCTCATGAGCCCTACCGGCATGATGCAGCTCACCGGGCGTGCGGTCGTCCTTGCCATGGGGTGCCGCGAGCGCACCCGCAGCGAAATCAAGATCCCCGGCAGTCGTCCCGCCGGCGTGTTTACGGCCGGCCTAGCGCAGCGATACATCAATATCGAAAACCTCAAGCCCGGCTCGCGCGCCGTCATTTTGGGTTCGGGCGATATCGGGCTGATCATGGCACGTCGCTGTACGCTCGAGGGGATTTCCGTCGAGGGCGTGTACGAGCTTATGCCGTACGCCAACGGTCTGCGCCGCAACGTAAAGAACTGCCTGGACGACTTTGGCATTCCGTTGCACCTGTCCACCACGGTGACGCGCGTGATCGGGCACGACCGAGTGGAGGCCGTCGAGGTAAGCCAGGTCGACGAGCACCTGGCGCCCATTCCGGGGACCGAGCGCGTTGTTCCGTGTGACACACTGCTTCTTTCGGTGGGCTTGATTCCCGAGAATGAGCTTTCGGTTGCTGCGGGCGTGGAGCTTGACCCGCGCACGCGCGGCGCCGTGGTGGACCAGAGTCTGCAGACGGACGTGCCGGGCATCTTTGCCTGCGGCAACGTGCTGCACGTGCACGACCTGGCAGACAATGTGACGACTGAGTCCGAGAGGGCTGGCGCAGCTGCAGCGGCGTACGCGCTGGGAACCGGCGCGGGCGTCGTTCCGGACTGCGAGTTCACCGTCTCCCCTGCCGGCATTGCGGGATACGCGCTGCCGGGACGCATTACGGCCGTGGCACTCACCAAACTCAACTTCCGCGTGCGCCGACCGGTCGATGCCGCCCGCGTGCGCATTCTAGCAGGCGACGAGGAACTGTTCGCAGGCAAGGTCCGTGCATTTAAGCCGAGCGTCATGGAAAGCTTCCCACTGCCGGCAAAGGTCATCAAACAAGCGCTCGACCTGGGTGCCAGCGAGATTGTCCTATCCGTCGACCCCGTCGAGGAGGCATAAACTATGAGCGATAACGTGATCGAAACGCTGCAGTTCAGCTGCACGACCTGCCCATCCGAATGCCTTCTGACCGTAAAGGTGGAGCGCGACGCCAATGGCGCCGTAGTGGAAGTGCGCTCCGTAACCGGCAACAACTGCCCGCGCGGCGATAAGTTCGCACATCAGGAGCTCACCTGCCCCATGCGCGTGCTCACGACGACCGTGGCCGTCTCCGGCGGCAACGAAGCCCTGCTCCCCGTGCGCACGGCCGAAGCCATCCCACTGGCACTCCACGCCCAGGCCATGGACCTCATCCGCGGCGTGGTCGTCGAGGCCCCCATCCGCATGGGCGACATCGTTCTGAAGGACCTCCTCAACACCAACATCGACCTCATCGCCAGCATGGACATCGATCCAGCCTAAGCGGCTAATTTGGGACGGGCTCTTTTAGCTACCCCGCCATCCACCCCGACCCTCCTCAATTGCGGTGAAATACGGACTGTTTTTCGGCTCCAGGCCGCCCAAAAGTCCGCATTTCACCGCAACTTCTTTGATGATCGCGTATTTGACTGTCACTCGGTTAGCGCCATTTCAAAACTATGCCGGATTACGGGGCTGATTCGGAGACCCCCATCCATACCGGCAATTTTCGATTATTAATAAGCTGTCTACCTGCGGTTTTAATTTCGCGATTTTCCCATGGTCAAGTTATACAGATCCAGCCCCGTAATCCGCCATAGTTCTGAAACCAGCCCATTTGGGTCGGGCCTCTTATGACTACTTTTGACTGCATGTTTGCCAGGCTGGCCATGCCAAGGAGTGTCCCAAGGTGCCAGCATAAAAGGAACGTCCCTATGTGACGGGCTTGGGATACCATGGTGGCAGCCTAGCGAAAGGATGTTTCATGGCACATGTCGATGACCAGCGTGTGGCGCGCGTGCTCGATGCGCTCGAGGCTCAGCACCCCGGCGCACAGCTGCTCGTAAACGACCCGTGGTCGATTTATTACCTGACCGGCTTTTATGCCGATATGTTCGAGCGTTTTTGCGGCGTGCTGCTCGCGCGCAATGCCGAGCCAGTAATCCTTGTCAACGCGCTGCATCAGCTGCTCGAGTATGACAATGCCCGCGTCGCCTACCACACCGATACCGACGTCGTGGCCGACGCCATCGCTCGCGAGGTCGATCCGACCAAACCACTCGGTATCGACACCGTCATGCGTTCCGGCTTTTTGATGCCGCTCATGGAGCGCCACGCCGCAAGCGAGTTTTTCCTGGGCGACTTTGCCGTCACCGCAGCGCGCACCCACAAGGATGCCGCCGAGCAGGAGCTGATGCGCGCGTCCTCGGCCGACAACGACGCCGTGATGGCCGACGCCATCAAACTCGTTCACGAGGGCGTGACGGAGCGCGAAATTGCCGACCAGATGCTCGGTCTGTATCGCAAGCACGGCTGCGAGGGCTTTAGCTTTCCGCCCATCGTGAGCTTTGGCGCCAACGCCGGCGACCCGCATCACGAGCCCGACGACACCGTGCTCAAGCGTGGCGACGTGGTACTGTTCGACATTGGCGGACGCCGCTGCAACTACTGCTCGGACATGACGCGCACGTTCTTTTGGGGCGAGCCGGACGAGGAGACGGCGCGCATCTACGACATCGTGCGCCGCGCCAACGAGGCCGCCGAGGCGCTCATAGCACCGGGCGTTCGCATGTGCGACCTGGACCGTGCCGCGCGCGACGTGATTGAGGACGCGGGCTATGGGCAGTATTTTACGCATCGCCTGGGCCACTCGATCGGCCTGCAGGACCACGAGCCGGGCGACGTTTCACTCGTCAACGAGCAGGTCGTGGAGCCAGGCATGACGTTCTCCATCGAGCCGGGCATTTACCTCCCCGGCCGCACCGGCGTCCGCATCGAGGACCTAGCCCTGGTGACCGAGAACGGCGTCGAGATTCTCAACGCCTACCCCCACGATCCGCTCCGCCTAGACTAGGCAATGCGGCAAAGGGGCAGCCCCTTTGCCGCATCCCACCAATACCGCGCCACAAAAACGGCCTATCTACTACGTTTAACCCGCATGGGTCGACCATAACCGAGTTTTCGCAAAATACGCAAGCCGTCTACCTGCGGTTTTAATTTCGCGATGTTCCGTATGGTCAAGGGTGACCAGTCAAACGTAGTAGATAGCCCCATTTCGTGACAAGCGAGTCAACTCGGGGTACAGGGCAGCTAAAAAAGCCCCGTCCCAAATTGGCTGCTTTTGAGTTGCGGTGATATACGGACTGTTTGAGGCTTCTGGCTTGTAAAACAGTCCGTATATCACCGCAACTGCTGAGGGGATGGGTTAGCGCAGCAGACCGGCTACTTCGCCGGCTAGGGTGATGGTGCCGGCGGCAACGAAGGGCTCGCCGGCGGCATCGAGGGCCGCGAGGGCCTCGGACACGCTGGGGTACACGCCAGCGAGCTTATCGGCCTCCACCAGGGCAGCGAGCTCCTCTGCCGGCAGGGCGCGATCGGAATCGGTCTGGGTCACGACCACCCGGGGGAAGGCCGGAACAAGCACGTCGACGATGCCCGCCACGTCCTTATCGGCCAGCGCGGCGCATAGCAGCGTGGGGCGATTCTCTACACGCGGATCGATCTCGTCCAGTGCGCTCACAAAGTTCTCGCAGCTCTGGGGGTTATGGCAGGCGTCGATCAGATTGAGCGGATTGGTTCCCAGCACATCAAAGCGACCCGGCGTGGGGCAACCCATAAGCGAAGCGTCGAGTGCATCGTGGTCGAGCTCGCGACCCAAATAGCCCTCGCACAGCATAATCGCACACGCGGCATTCTGCGGCTGATACGCCGGCTTAACCATCCTCGACGTATAGATCGCGCGCGGCGTGGTACAGCTAAACTCCACCGTATCGCCCACGTGCTCCGGCACCTTGGTCGTGGCATGGTTCACCACCAGCGGCACAATGCCGCACTCGCGACAACGGGCATCCATCACGCGCTGAACGCTCGCCTCGTGCGTGCCCTCGCCAAGCACAACCAGGCGCCCGGGTTTGATAACCGCAGCCTTCTCCCCCGCAATGGCCTCGAGCGTATCGCCAAGGACCTTCGTATGGTCGAGTCCAATGCCCGTAATGGCGACGGCCACGGGATCGGTCGCACTTGTGGCATCCCAGCGTCCGCCCATGCCAACCTCAAGCACGGCCACGTCCACGCAAGCCTCGGCAAACATAGTCAAACCAGCCACGGACAAAAGATCGAAAGGCGTAATAGAACGGAGCTCCTCGCCCGCCGCCTCACGACGTGCGTTGAGACGACGACCCGCCTCATACGCCGCAGAGACACCATGGGCAAAGACCTCGTCTGAGACGACCTTTCCGTCAATCTCCATACGCTCGGGATATCGCACCAGATGAGGCGACGTAAAGAGTGCCGTCTTAAGGCCCTCACCACGAAGAATGGCAGCCGAGAATCGCGTCGTCGAGGTCTTTCCGTTGGTACCGGCTATCTGGATGCAATCATAGAACTCGTCAGGACGACCAAGCTCATCGAGCATCTCGACGACGGTCTCGAGCAGCGGCGTGGAATAACGCGCAATCTTGCCCATATCGGCCGCAAGTGCAACAGCCTCATCAAAAGAAAGCTCCGGAACCTCAAACGGCACCGAATACAACCCAGAACGCTTTGCCATAGCCAAAGTCCCCTCAACATAAAAAGAGGCCCGTAAGCAACAACGAGCCCCTCCCATTCAAAATATCAGCCAAACACCGCTTTGCAGCAGAATCAAGGCTACAACCCAGTGGCCCTAACCGTCAGGCAGCGGACGCCCCCGTAACCGCTATGGGAGCGGTTTGGGGCTTTGCTCGATACAAGTTCCGCACGAGCCGAAGGCCACTTAATGTGGCCTTCGTGCGAGCAGGACTGTCCGCAGTAGCGAGCAATGCCTCAAACCGCGTCCCCCCGTACCGCCTACGAGAAGTCAGCAACCTGAGCAGTCAGCGCCGCCAGGATCTCCTTGAGCTCAGCTGCACGGTCCCTCTTCTTCTGCACCACGGCAGGCGCGGCCTTGGCCACAAAGCCCTCGTTGGCAAGGGTCTTCTCACAGCCGGCGAGCTCCTTCTGGGCCGCGGCGATCTCCTTCTCCAGGCGTGCCTTCTCGGCCGAAAGGTCAACCTTGCCCTCGAGCACCACAAAGGCCTCGACGCCGCTGTCGACCACGGCAATGCTCGCAGCCGGCTTCTCGACGTCGGTACCCATGACCAGCGAAGCCGTGTTGGCCAGCGGCTCAATCGTGGAGCGCAGGCTCTCGAGCTTCTCGATGTCCTCGGCACCGGCGCGCACGACCACGTCGAGCTCGGCCTTGGGGCTCAAGCGATAGCGCGAACGCGTGGCGCGGGCGGCGGAAACGACGGCGCGGCACAGCTCAAACGCGCGCTCGGCGTCCTCGTCGACATACTTGGCGTAGTCGGCGGGCTCGGGCCACTTGGCGATCATGAGTGCCTCGGCGCGGTGCACGTTGCCCTCGGCGTCCAGATCGAGCACACTCGCCGGCATGTTGTCCCAGATCTCCTCGGTGACAAACGGCATAAGCGGGTGCATCAGGCGAATGGAGGTGTCGAGCACAAAGATCAGGTTGCGCTGCGCCTGCAGACGACCCTCGCCCTTCAGGCGGGCCTTGGTGACCTCGACGTACCAGTCGCAGACCTCGTTCCAGAAGAACTGCTGCACGCCGCGGGCCATATCGCCAAAGGTGTAGTTCTCAATACCCTCGGTGACCATCTTCACGGCCTTGGCCAGGCGGCTGAACATCCAGGCGTCGGCCGGCGTCTCCACGACGGGCTCGCCGGGCGTGTAACCCTCCATGTTCATAAGCAGGAAGCGGCTGGCGTTCCAGATCTTGGTGACGAACGACTTGGCCTGCTCGGTGCGCGGGCTGTCGATAAGCTTCTTGGTCTTTTTGTCGATGTTCGCGTCGAACTTGACGTCCTGGTTGTTGGTGCAGAGGGTAAGCAGGTTGAAGCGCATGGCGTCAGCACCGTACATGCCAATGAGGTCCATGGGGTCAACGCCGTTGCCCTTGGACTTGGACATGCGGCTGCCGTCCTTGGCCAGGATCGTCGGGTAGATGACGACGTCCTTAAACGGCACCTCGTCCAGGAAGTACAGCGAGCTCATGACCATGCGGGCGACCCACAGCGCGATGATGTCGCGCGCGGTGACGAGCGCCGTCGTGGGGTGATGGCCCTCGAGCAGCTCCGGCTTTTGCGGCCAGCCCTGCGTAGCGAAGGTCCACAGCTGCGAGCTGAACCAGGTGTCCAGCACGTTCTCGTCCTGATGCACGTGATGGCCGCCGCACTTGGGGCACACGTCGGTGTCCTCGGTAAGGGCGTCCTCCCAGCCGCAGTCCTCGCAGTAGAACACGGGGATACGATGGCCCCACCACAGCTGGCGGCTGATGCACCAATCCTTGAGGTTCTCCATCCAGGTGGTGTAGGTCTGCGTCCAGCGCGCGGGGTGGAAGGTGACCTTGCCGGAGTTGACGGCGTCAAGCGCCGGCCCCTTGAGCTTGGCGACGGCCACAAACCACTGCTCGGACAGCCACGGCTCAAGCGCGGCGTCGCAACGGTAGCAGTGCATGACGGAGTGATCGAGGTCCTCGACGTGATCGAGCAGGTCGTGCTCCTCAAACCACTTGATGACGGCCTCGCGGCACTCGTCACGGTTCATGCCGGTAAACTCGCCATAGCCCTCAACGACCACCGCGTGCTCGTCGAAGATGTTGATCTGCGGCAGGTCGTGGGCCTGGCCCATGGCGTAATCGTTGGGGTCGTGGGCCGGCGTGACCTTAACGAAGCCGGAGCCAAAGTTGGCGTCGACATGCCAATCCTCAAAGATGGGGATCTCGCGGTCAACGATGGGGAGCTTGACGGTCTTACCCACGAAGGCGGCCTTCTCGGGGTCCTTCGGGGAGACGGCGACGCCCGTGTCGCCGAGCATGGTCTCGGGGCGCGTGGTGGCGACGACGATGTAGTCCTGGCCGTTGACCGGCTCGGTCAGCGGGTAGCGCAGGTGCCACAGGTGGCCCTTCTCGTCCTTGTACTCGGCCTCGTCGTCCGAGATGGCGGTAGTGCAGTTGGGGCACCAGTTGACGATGCGCTTGCCACGATAGATAAGACCGTCGTGGTACCAGTCGCAGAAGACCTTGCGCACGGCCTGCGCGTAGTCCTCGTCCATAGTAAAGCGCTCGTTATCGAAGTCAACGGAGCAGCCCATACGCTTGATCTGCTCGACGATGATGCCGCCGTACTCGTGGGTCCAATCCCAGCAAGCGTCGACAAACTTGTCGCGACCGATCTCCAGGCGGCTAATGCCCTCGCTCTTGAGCTTCTTGTCGACCTTGGTCTGCGTGGCGATACCGGCGTGATCGGTTCCGAGCACCCAGCGCGTGGACTTGCCGCGCATGCGGGCCATACGAATGATGGCGTCCTGGATGGAGTCGTCGGTAGCGTGACCCATGTGAAGCTTACCGGTAACGTTGGGAGGCGGAATGGTGACGGTGCAGTCGCCCACGCCCTCACGGCGCTTGTAGTAGCCGCCGTCGAGCCACTTCTGCAGGATCGCCGGCTCGTTGGTCGACGGATCGTAGTTCTTGGGCATCTCTTCCATATATCTCTCCCTGTCCCGCCGGCGTGTCCGCCTGCTTGGTTTTCGCTCGGTCAGGTCCTGGCTCGCACGAAGAGCACGTTTAGTGCTCTTCGGCTCGTGCGGAATCTACGAAAACCAAGTAGGCGGACACGCCTTAGGTATCGATTACTTCAGTCTGAAGGTACTAACTTGACAATCTCACAGAATAGCACAGGCATACCCGCCGAAAAGGGACAGGTTTATTATGGTAGGTTTTATCAGGGGAAACGACATTTGCCCATATAAAACCAACCAAAATAAACCTGTCCCTAAATGGCAGGCCCCGCGGTGATTGCCGCGGGGCCTGGATTCAAGCTATTTACCCGTAGATACGCTGGGGCTGTTCTTCGCCCTTTACGGAGGCTTCGGTCACGATGACCTTGGTGACGCCTTCCTCGCTGGGCAGGTCGAACATCGTCTGCTGCAGCACGTCCTCACAGATGGAACGCAGGCCGCGGGCGCCGGTCTTACGGGCGAGCGCCATGCGGGCGATCTCGTGCAGGGCGGCGTCCTCAAACTCAAGCTCAACGTCCTCGAGCTGGAACATCTTGCGGTACTGACGCACCACGGCGTTCTTGGGCTCGGTCAGGATCGACACCAGGTCGTCCTCGTCGAGCGCCTGCGTCTGGGTGACGACGGGCGTACGTCCCACAAACTCGGGGATCATACCAAAGGCGTTGAGGTCCTGCGGGAGCACCTGACGAAGCAGGTCGTTCTCGTCGACCGAGGTGGGGCCGGCGATCTCGGAGTTAAAGCCCACGCCCTTGTTGCCCACGCGGTCGGCGATGATCTTGTCCAGACCCACAAAGGCACCGCCGCAGATAAACAGGATGTTGGTCGTGTCGATCTGCAGCAGCTCCTGCTGGGGATGCTTGCGGCCACCGGTGGGCGGAACGCTTGCCACCGTGCCCTCAAGAATCTTAAGCAGCGCCTGCTGAACGCCCTCGCCCGAAACGTCGCGGGTGATGGAGAGGTTCTCGGCCTTGCGGGCGATTTTGTCGATCTCGTCCACGTAGATGATGCCAACCTGCGCGCGCTCAATGTCGCCATCGGCAGCGTTGATGAGCTTGAGCAGGATGTTCTCCACGTCCTCACCCACGTAGCCAGCCTCGGTAAGCGCGGTGGCGTCGGCAATGGCAAACGGCACCTCGAGGATGCGCGCGAGCGTCTGGGCGAGCAGGGTCTTACCGGTACCGGTGGGACCGAGCAGCAAGATGTTGGACTTGGCGAGCTCCACCTCATCCATATCATCGTCGAGCTGCGAGCCCACGCCGTCGCCAAAAGCAGACACCGCGGCACCGCCCTCGATCACGCGGCGATAGTGGTTGTACACGGCAACCGACATGGCACGCTTGGCGTCCTCCTGCCCCATAACATAGGCCGAAAGCTCGTCATAGATCTCGTGCGGCGTCGGCACATGCGTAATGACCTGGCGGGCGTCGTCCTCGAGCTCAAAGCCCTCGGCCTCGGGATCCATGGCGGGCTGCCCGGCAGCCTGGCCGTGATCGTTGAGGAAGCCCGGCAGCTTGCCGTTGCGGGCTGCGTCCATAAAGTCCGAAGCCAGCGACTCCTCCAAGATCTCGGAGCAGGCGGCGACGCACTCGTCACAGATAAAGATATTGGTCGGACCCTTAACAAGGCGACGAACCTGTCCCTGCTCTTTTCCGCAGAAGGAGCAGCGAATGGGGTTGCCGTTCTCGTCGAAGTTGTCCTGCATGTTACCGGCCATCCTAGGCGTCCTTCGCGGCGAGGTCGCGCGAGGTGACGATACGGTCGATCAGGCCGTAGTCGAGGGCCTCGGCAGCGGTCAGGTAATTGTCGCGCTCGGTATCGGCCTGGACCTTCTCGATGGGCTGGCCCGAGGCATCGGACAGGATCTGGTTGAGCTCGCGACGAGTCTTCTTGATCTCCTCGGCCACGATCTCGATCTCGGTCTGCTGGCCCTGGGCACCGCCGCTGGGCTGGTGAATCATGACCTTGGAGTGCGGCAGGCAGAAGCGCTTGCCCTTGGCGCCGGCCGAAAGCAGCACGGCGGCCATGGACGCGGCCATGCCGACGCAGATGGTGGAGACCTGCGGCTTAATGAAGTTCATAGTGTCAAGAATCGCCAGGCCGGAATAGACCTCGCCACCGGGCGAATTGATGTAGAGCGAGATATCCTTCTCGGCATCCTGGCTCTCAAGATGCAGCAGCTGGGCAACGACCAGGTTGGCGCTGACGGAGTTGATCTCCTCGCCCAAGAAGATGATGCGGTCGTTGAGCAGGCGCGAATAGATATCGTAGCTGCGCTCGCCGCGCGGCGTCTGCTCGATAACGTATGGCACGAGGGCGGAATCGAACTTAGCGATCATACGCATCTCCATTTCTCTTACGGACCAATAGTGGTTCTAGACAAACGTACGGTGCCCGCATGCTATGCATTGGCTGGCACCGTACGAAGCAACCGGATAACCGGCTTATAACTTTACCCCATCACGAGCGCATCCATGCGCTCGCAGGAAAGGTGGCGAGAATTACTCAGCGTCCTTGGCGGTCTCGTCGACCTCGGTCACCTTGGCGTTCTCGACCAGGTGATCGACGGCCTTGGAGCGACGGATGGACTCGCGGACGGCAGGCATGCGGCCATCGGCGATGAACTCGGCCTTGGAAGCCTCGACGTCCTTGACGCCGGCCTTCTCGAACTCGGCGTTGATGTCGTCCTCGGTGACCTCGATCTTTAGCTCACGGGCGAGGGCGTCGAGAGCCAGGGACTCACGGGCAACGTCGTTGGCCTGCTTGTGCAGGTCGCCGATGAACTGCTCCATGGTCAGGCCGGAAGCGGGCAGCCAGGTGTCCAGCGTCATGCCGCGGGCAGCAAGGTTGGACAGGAAGTTCTGGCCAAGCTCCTCAAAGACGGACTGCTCGTAGTCGGCGTCCATCTCCTCGAGCTGCAGACGCTCAGCGAGAGCGGAGACGCAACGGTTCTCCTTCTCGGCCGGCAGGCGGGAAGCCTTGTCCTGCTCGATCTCGATCTTGATGGCGTCGCGCATGGCCTCGATGCTGTCAAAGCCAAAGTCGGACTTGACGAGCTCGTCGGTGAGCTCGGGGGTGTTGCGGACCTTGATGCCCTTGACGGTGACCTCGACGGTGTGGGTCTCGGCCTCCTCGCCCTCCTCGACCTCGTCGGTCCAGGTGACGGACTTGACGTCGTCAACGTTAGAGCCGATCAGGGCCTCGTTGAACTCCTTGGGGTTGCTGTCGCTACCGGCGATGAGCATGCGGCCCTCGGCGGCGAAGTTGTCGGCGTTCTCGACAGCCTTGAGATCGACGGTCACATAGTCGTCAGCCTCGACGGCGCGACCCTCAACGTCCTCGAAGGTGGCACGGTAGTTGAGGAGCATCTCGACCTGGTTGTTGATCTCGGACTCGGTGACCTCCGCGGGAGGCATCTCAATCTCGACGGCGTCGAAGGAGGAGAGATCGGCGGCAGGACGCAGGGAGAACTCGACGGTGTAGGTGTAGTCCTCGTGATCCTTGGCGAGGTCGAGCTCCTTGTAGTCACCGCTCTTGGTGGGGACGATGTCCAGCTCGTTGAGGACGACGGGCTCGTTGGCGGCGATCAGGTCGTTGGTAGCCTGGGCGAGGGTAGCCTCGGCGCCAAGAGCAGAGTCGATGACCGGACGGGGAGCCTTACCGGCGCGGAAGCCCGGGAAGCGGTACTTCTTGGCGGTGTCCTTGTAGGCCTTCTTGATCGCGGCGTCGACGTCGGCGGCCGGGATGGTGACCGTAGCGGTGAGCTTGGCGTCCTTGACGTCAGAAGCGGTGATGTTCAACACGTTCCTCCTCATACTGCCCAGCTTATCTGAGGTGCTGGTACCTTTATGCAACAAAGTGTCGCGACGGCGGGAGCCGACGCAGGTGCGATGGTGCGGGCGAAAGGACTCGAACCTTCACGGGAATCCCACCAGAACCTAAATCTGGCGCGTCTACCAATTCCGCCACGCCCGCATGAGCGCACAGACTAGGAATGATAGCAGATACGAACGGCAAGCGCACGCACACCTTTTACAGGCTCACGACCTCACCACGAGTACGCATCGGATCCCCCGCCGCCCCATCGAAGTTGCGGTGGAATAGGGACTGTTTGGGGCTCCAGTCCTCCAAAACAGTCCCTATTCCACCGCAACTTCGGTGGGACTCGGCAGTCTGGCGGTGCTGGCCATGTGCCGGAAAGCGTGTCCCGGTTTGGGGCCTCGGAATGGGACACGATTTCCGCTATAGCCATCAACCGGAAACTGCAACCCGTTTTGAGCCCCTATTCCGGGATGCACTTTCCGCCGAGGGCCTCAAACGGAAACTGCAGCCCACAATTCGGTCGAAAAGTGGGCTGCAGTTTCTCAGGGCTAGGCAAAGAGCGGCGGATGCGTCGCCTCGCCTACTCCCCCAGCAGGGCCTTCTCCGGCGTGATCGGCAGCGAGCGCACCTGGTGTCCGGTGGCGTGTGCGACGGCCGAGGCCACGGCGGCGAGCGGCGTGTTGATGACGACCTCGCCGATCGACTTGGCGCCAAACGGGCCCGTCGGCTCGTAGCTCGGCTCAAAGGCCACGCGAATGCTGCCGATATCAAGGCGCGTGGGAAGCTTGTAGCTCATAAAGTTGCCGGTGCGCAGGCGACCGCGATCATCGTGCTCGACGATCTCGTAGAGCGCGTGACCGATACCCTGGGCAATGCCGCCCTCAGCCTGGACGCGCGCGAGTGCCTCGTTGATCACGGTGCCGCAGTCCACGGCCGCCGCGTAGTCCACCACGGTCACCTTGCCGGTGGCCTTGTCGACCTCGACCTCGGCAATGCCGGCCATAAACGGCGGGGGCGAAACGGGCAGGCAGGCAGAGGCATGCGAGGTGAGCGCGTCGCCGCCCGCGATATTCTTGACGCACAGGTTGGCAAAGTCGCGCAGCGTGAGGTAGCGGTTCTGCTCGCGCGCGGCACGCTCGTCGGACAGACGCACGTACTGGCCATCGAAGACCACCTCGGCGGCGTCAACGTCCCACATCTGGGCAGCCTTGGCGCAAATCTTCTCGCGCAGCTCGGTCGCGGCTTTCTTGGCGGCAAGGCCCGTAACGTATGTGCCCGAGCTCGCGTACGAGCCGGCGTCGAACGGCGACACATCGGTGTCCACGCCGCGCACCACGATCAGCGAGCTCTCCACGCCCAGCTCCTCGGCGGCAATCTGCGCCAGGATCGTATCGACGCCCATGCCGTTATCGGTGGCGCCGGTGCCGATGGTAATGAAGCCGTCCTCTTCCAGGCGCATGTCGATGCCGGCGATGTCCACGTTGGAGATGCCCGAGCCCTGCATGGTGAGCGCGCAGCCCAGGGCTCGCACGCGGTCGCCCAGGTCCACGGCCAGCGGCTTGTCGCGCCAGCCGATCATGTCCATCGCGCGCAGCAGGCAGCGGTCGAGCGCGCAGGCGTTGAGCTTCTCGTTGTAGTACTGCGGCATGATCTCGCCCTCGCGCACGATGTTCTTAAGGCGCAGGTCGGCAGGGTCCATGTGCAGCATGTCGGCGAGCTCGTTGACGGCGCTCTCCACGGCAAACTGGCCCTGGGTGGCACCATAGCCGCGATACGCGCCACCGCGGTTGGTATTGGTGTAGACGGCGTCCCAGCTAAAGCGGCTCGCCTTCACGTGGTTGTAGATGGGCAGGCTCTTGTGGCCCGAAAGGCCGATCGTCGTGGTGGCATGCTCGCCGTACGCACCGGCGTTGGACAGCGTATGCAGGTCGATGGCCGTGATGGTGCCGTCGTTCATGGCGCCCAGCTTAACGGTCATCTGCATCTGGTGGCGCGAGTTGCCCGCGGTGATGGTCTCCTCGCGGGTGTAGCAGCAATAGCTCGGACGGCCGGTCTGCTGGGTGACGAACGCCACGAAGATCTCGCAGCAGCCCGTCTGCTTGGAGCCAAAGCCACCGCCGATGCGCGGCTTAATGACCTGCACCTGCGACTGCGGAATGTCGAGCGACTGAGCGACCATGCGGCGCACGTGGAAGGGCACCTGCGTGGAGGTGGTCACCGAGATACGCCCAAACGCGTCGGTCGTCGCGAAGGCGCGGAAAGTTTCCATGGGCGCGGTCTGCGTGGCCTGGCTGGTGTAGGTGCGGGTGAAGACGATGTCGCTCTGGGCGAAGGCCTCATCCAAGTCGCCAAAGTCACTGGTACCGCTGCATACCAAGTTGCGCGGGACGTCGCCGCCCTGCGGGAACATAAAGGTCACATCGCCCTCGGGGTGGACCACGATGTCATTATCGAGTGCCTTGGTAAAGTCGAGCAGCGGCTCGAGCACCTCATAGTCAACCTTAATGAGCTTGAGCGCCTTGTCGGCGGCCTCCTCAGTCTCGGCGGCGACGATCGCCACCTCCTCGTTTTGGTAACGGACGAGGTTCTCGAGAATCAAGCGGTCGTAAGGACTCGGCTGCGGATAGCTCTGGCCGGCGATGGTAAAGCGGCGCTGGGGCACGTCCTCGTAGGTGTAGACGCCCACGACGCCGGGCACCTTCAGTGCGCGCGACGTATCGATGGAGCGGATCTTGGCGCGGGCATAGGGGCTGCGCTTGAGTTTGACGATGAGCGCACCGGCGGGCACCATATCGCCGGTGTAGACGGGACGACCCTCGAGCAGGGCCTTCGAGTCCTTCTTGGGCTGCTTCTTGGTGATCTGCTTGTACGCGACACCGTCGGAGCTCGTCTCGTTGACGGGCAGCTCGGGCATCTCAAAGCCAACCTGCACGCCAGACTCGTTGAGGAAGCGAACGATGGCGCGCAGCTGGCTCTCGTAGCCGCTGCAACGGCAGAGGTTGCCGGCGAGCTGGCGCGAGAGCTCCTCGCGCGTGGCGACGAGGCTCGGGTCCTCCTTGGCGGCGCGGGCGAGCGCCAGCACATTCATGATGAGGCCGGGGGCGCAAAAACCGCACTGCTCGGCGCCTTCGGCAGCCATCGCACGGGCCAGTGCCTCGGACTCGGCCTTGAGGCCCTCGAGCGTGGTGATGGAGCGGCCCTCAACACGGGCGGCGGGAACCGAGCAGCTTAGCACCGGGTCGCCGTCGAGCCACACCGTGCACAGACCGCAGTTGGTGGTCTCGCAGGCACAGCGCACCGACGCGCAGCCCTGCTCGCGCAGCAGCGCAAAGAGCATGGTGTCGGGGGCAATCTGAACCTTGACCTTGCGGCCGTTGAGCGTAAAGGAAAGATCGATGAGTTTGGCAGCCATTAGCGCACCTCGCTAGAATCGACGCCGGGCACGCGGCGGCAGGAATACTCGTCCGTGGCAAACTTAGGCACTTGCACGGTCTCGAGCTCGTGGGCAAGCGCGGCCGAAAGCTCGATGCCGGCGGCGCGGCGCACGGCCTGAATCGCCAGCGGGGCCGAGATGCGACGGCGGTAGTCAGCCGAGCCCCACATGTTGGTGCCGTAGCTCAGGGCACGCACGGATGCGGCCAGGGCGCGCAGCTCGTCCTCGGAAGGTTGTTCGTTCACCAGACCGCATGCCTCGCCCTGCAGCAGGGTCGCGCGCAGCGGGCGGGCGCCCACGGTGACGTGCCAGGTGTTGTCCCACCAGGCGGCGGTGACGTTTAAGGAGGGGAAGTCGGTCGCGGCCTTGCGCACGGCCTCGTAGCTCGCACGGTAATCGTGCTTGACGACCACGATGCGCTCGATCACGTCGCGCGCGTAACCCATGTTCACGAACTCGGCGAGCGGCACGCGGCCTGCCCCCGTCAGCTCAACATAGGAATCGAGCGCCAGGAAAGCCGAGAGCACGTCCGAGAAGCCAAAGCGGCCGTAGATGCTGCCGCCCACCGTGGCGGTGTTGCGCAGCTGCACGCCCACGATGTCGTGGACGGCGAACTCAAAGACATTGTTGACAAGCGCGTTGAGCCCGGCATGACGCTCGAGCTGGCGCAGGGTGCACATGGCACCGATGCGAAACTCGGTCTCGGTCTCCTCGATCTGATCGAGCCCGCAGGCCGAAAGGTCAATCGCCGTCGCCACGCGACGCGAACCCAGGCGCATCCAGATGCCGCCGCCCACAATCTTGTTGTTGCGGTTCTTCTGCAAGAGCTCATAGGCTTCGGCCGCGTTTCCAACACGGACGTAGGTACCGAACTTGAGCACGTTCTCCCCCATCTCTTCACTTGTCCAGTACTTTTAAGTGTACCAAACGAGGGGCCGCAACCTTCCACAGCACAAAAACCTCCCTCCCATCCATAACTTGCGGTGAAATACGGACTGTTTGTCGGGCTTAGGGCGCCCAACAGTCCGTATTTCACCGCAACTTAAGGGGCGGCCGGCAGAGGGCCGAGGGAAATGATCCGTTTTCCTCCGTCGCATGCGGATCAAAAAAGGCTCCCGGCGTTGAGCCGAGAGCCTCATTACATGCTATGTCAGGCAGGGTTTAGCAGACGCCCTGGGCGAGCATGGCGTCGGCAACCTTCAGGAAGCCGGCGATGTTGGCGCCCATGACGAAGTTGCCCTCCTCGCCGTACTCCTTGGCGGTGTCGTCCACGTTGTGGAACATGCCGCGCATGAGCTGCTCGAGCTTGCCGTCGACCTCCTCGAAGGTCCAGGACAGGTGCTCGGCGTTCTGGCTCATCTCCAGGCCGGACACGAGCACGCCACCGGCGTTGGCAGCCTTGCCGGGCATAAAGGCGACGCCGTTCTCCTGGAAGTAGGTCGTGGCCTCGATGGTCGTGGGCATGTTCGCGCCCTCGCCGACCGCTTTGCAGCCGTTGGCGACGAGCGCCTGGGCATCCTCGAGCAGCAGAGTGTTCTCGCGAGCGCAGGGCAGCGCGATGTCGCAGGGAAGCTGCCACACGCCGCGGCCGTCGCCCTCGTGCCACGTGGCGTTGGGCTTCTCGTCGACGTACATAGCGAGCGTGACGCCCTTGTCGTGGCCGGAGCGCTTCTTGTTGTAGACATGCTCGAGCACGGTGTAGTCAATGCCGTCGGGATCCTCGACCCAGCCGTGGGTGTCGGAGCAGGCCAGCACCTTGCCGCCGAGCTGGGCGACCTTCTGGACCGCGTAGATAGCGACGTTGCCGGAGCCGTGAACGACGACGTTCTTGCCCTCGAAGGAGTCGCCGCGGCTCTTGAGGTACTCGTCCACAAAGTAGACCAGGCCGTAACCGGTGGCCTCGGTACGGGCGAGCGAGCCGCCAAAGGAGAGGCCCTTGCCGGTGAGAACGCCGGTCCACTCGTTGGTCAGGCGCTTGTACTGACCGAACATGTAGGCAACCTCGCGGCCGCCAACGCCCAGGTCGCCGGCGGGAACGTCGGTGTTGGGGCCGATATGGCGATAGAGCTCGGTCATGAAGGACTGGCAGAAGTGCATGATCTCGTTGTTGGACTTGCCCTTGGGGTCAAAGTCGGAACCGCCCTTGCCGCCGCCCATGGGAAGGGTGGTCAGGCTGTTCTTGAGGATCTGCTCCAGGCCCAGGAACTTGAGCATACCCAGGGTGACCGTCGGGTTAAAGCGCAGGCCGCCCTTGTAGGGTCCAATGGCAGAGTTGAACTCGACGCGGTAGCCGCGGTTGACCTGGACCTTGCCCTGGTCGTCGACCCAGGGGACACGGAACATAACGATGCGCTCGGGCTCGACGAGGCGCTCAAGCAGGGCGGCCTCCTCGTACTCGGGGTGGGCGTCGAGCGCCGGCTGGATGGTGCCGAGGATCTCGGTCGCGGCCTGGATGAACTCAGGCTGCTCGGGATAGCGGGCCTTGAGCTCGTCGAGAACTTTCTGCGTGTAGCTCATGCTTCCTCCAATGATGGGAAACGAAAAGTGTCGGTCGCGGCACCCTGTGCGCCGCGAACTTTATCTTGTATGGATAATATCGCACTGTTGCGGGAAAGTTTCGCATAAGCAGACGAGCAGATGTTTCGTTTTGATTACGATGCAGGTAGAGGCGTTTTTGAGTGCCTGACGTGCAAAATCCGTGTTTCAAACCTGTTTCGTCCACGTGTTCCAAACCACCACAAAGGTGCCTGTCCCCAATGTGGTGGTGTGGTGGTTAGAGGACGAGCTGATGGTAGTCGGCGGGAGTTATGCGGCCTTCGGTGGCAGCGCGGAAGGCGGCGAGCGCATCGCCCGAGAACGGCATGGCCCAGCACAAGCCGCAACCTGCGGTAATGGACCCGGGCAAAGGCATGATGCGCCCGGGCACGCCGGCGGCAAGACACAGCTGTTCGCATTCCATCACATCGAAGGTGCTGTCAAACGACACGATAATCTTGCGTTCGCGATCGAGGGCATCACCGGACGGGCCGCCGCGGTGTGCCTCACGATACGCCGCGGCGGTCGCTTCCTCTTCCGCGGTATGCCCGCAGCCTCCGCAGCCGCAGGTACAGGGTTCGGACCCGTCGCAAGTGCAAGGTTCTCCCGTGTCGGGACAAATATCGTGAGACATGGCAACTCCAATCGTCTAGGCAAGCAACTCGGCCGCCGCAAACTCCTCGGGCGTATTGACGTTCTCGAAGCAGAGCGTCGAGCCCGCGGCCTTAACGATCTGCGACTCATCCATATAACCGGCCTGAACGCGATTGATCAGGCAGCGAATGCGTTGGCGGTCGCAGGCGAGCAACTCTTGGGCAACCGGCGTGCACGCGTCACGGCGCCAGACAGCGCAAAGTGGCTCAATCCCCCGCTCCTCGCGCGGCACGCACACATCGAGTGCCTCGGCCTCAACACGATCGGCAAGCGCGCCGATGAGTTCCGGCGAGACAAACGGCATATCGCAGGCAACGATCGCTACGAGAGGCAGCCGAGCCGCAGCCAACGAGCTCGCGATGCCGCGCATGGCGCCCGCCGACCCTTCAAGATCCGCCACCACACGCGGCACCAGGCCGCCAAACGTGTGCTCCTCAAGGTAGGCAAGCTCGCTGGGACGCGAAGTCGTCACAACCAACTCGCCGGCAACTGGCGCCAGCCGACCCAGCACACGCTCGATGAGCGGCTCGCCGCAAAAAGCCATGCGCGCCTTATCGCAGCCCATGCGCGAGGACAGCCCGCCCGCCTGGACGACACAAGAAAGATCGGCACGTCTTACGGTAGTCATACGGCAAAACACCTCCATCGGCGCGTTCAAAACCCGGCGCACGAAGCTAAATACCGCCGCCGAAATAGCGGCGCTACGAAAAGCTCGTGCAAAAACAAAACAGCGCCTTTGCGGCACGCAGCAAGACCGCGAGCACAAAAGCGCTGGTAGCGTATGGCGGGAACGTATGTGAATCGAACACATCCAAGACGTTTTGCACGCCTCGCAACGGTTTTGAGGACCGCGGAGCCCACCGGAGCCCATCCGTTCCCAAGTGCGGCGGTATTTTACCAAACCGAGCGGGCTAGCTAGCGTAGGGACCTCAGGCCGCCGGCTTCCTTGTCGAGCACTGTAAAGCGCACGGCATCCAGGTGCTCCAAGATGCTGATGGCACGTTTGCGCGACACGCCCAGCGCCTCGCGCAGGGCACTCGTGGTGGCAGCGCCCCCGGCAGCCTCGATAGCAGCGGCGACAAGCTCGCGCGCATTCGACTCCACGGTGGCGGACAAGGCAACGTCGCGCTCGACCTTAACGATGGAACGGTTGAGCGAAAGCTCGCGCAGGGCACGCGTCATGGTGTCGCGATCGAGCTGCAGTTGCTCGCCCACCTCGGGCAACGTCGGTGCATCGAGTCCGGCCTCGTCAAGCAGCGCGACGATCCGCTCGCAAGCCTCTCGCACCACGCGTGCCGCCGCGGCGGCCGAATGCGGATCGAACACCTCGGCGCCCTCGGCGGCGCACACGCCACGCGAGCAGCCCTCGGCAATCAGAGCCGCGGCAACGCCTTCATCAGCGGCAGGCCACGCAGCATGGGCAACGGCGCCGGGCGTAAAGCCTGTCTCCTTGGGAGCCGCCGCGTGCATGGCTGACAGGGTCGCCGCAAGTGCATCCATCGCGGCGTCGAGCACCACGGCGTCCGCCAAGAGGCCCGCATCACCCACGGCAAGCTCGCGAACGGAGCCCTGCGCCACCAACCCGCGCAGTGCGGCATCGACCTCGCCGACACCAAGATCCAAAGCCTCGGCAACATCAACCGCCGTAACCGGCAGCATCTGCAGCGCCAACCAAGCGCCCACACCGCCCGCGATATCGCCGGACTCAAGCGCCGCAAACAGTACGCGCTCGCCGGCAGAAAGCTCGCGCGAGCGACGGCAGCGCGATAGCAGCACGCGCCCGCCGCCGATGAGCATAACGGGCGAATACGACAGCACCACGGCATGGTCTCCGGCACGCAGCGGCAGCGGCTCCTCCAGGCGCACCTGCACGGTACGGGTCTCGCCCACCGCCATGGGGGCCTCGCCCTCCATGAACATGATGCGACCGACAACCTCGGCCGTACCCGCCATCACGTGCACACGCGCACCCGACTCGAGCACACGCGGCTTGGCTCCCTCGCGACCCAAATACGTAAACGTCATCATAAAGCGCATCGACTGGCCAAAACGGCCCGGCACGCCGAGCATCTCACCGCGATCGAGCGCGGCGACAGCATCGCCCACCAAGTTGAGCGCCACACGCTGGCCGGGCAACGCCCGCGGCGTATCGTCATGTACCTGAATCCCGCGCACACGACAGACCGTACGCGACGGTAACGCCATCAGCTCGTCACCCACCGCAACCGGCGCATCGTGCAGCGTTCCCGTCACCACGGTACCGGCGCCCTTGATCGTAAAGCAGCGGTCGATGGGCAGCCGCGGCGCGGCATCGGTGGTCTCGGCACGGGCACGGCAGGCATCCCAGCAAGCGGCAACCTGCTCGTCGAGTGCAGCAAGCAGGTCATCGATCCCCGCGCCGGTCTTGGACGACACGGGCACGATCGACGCGTCGGCAAACACGGTACCCGACAAAAAGTCATCGACATCGAGCTCAGCAAGCTCGGTCATCTCGACATCGGCCAGGTCACACATCGTCAGCGCGACCACCATATGCGTAACGCCCAGCAGCTCCAGCACATGCACGTGCTCGCGGGTCTGCGGCATCACGCCCTCCACGGCCGAAACCACCAGCACGGCCACGTCGATACCCGTGGCGCCCTGCACCATAGCGCGCAGGTAATGCGCGTGGCCCGGCACGTCGACCAGGCCGACGATCTTGCCACTCGGCAGCGCCAGCTCGCCAAAGCCAAGCTCCACGGTCATACCGCGACGGCGTTCAACCTCCAGACGGTCGGGATTCTTGCCGGTCAGCGCCTCGATCAGCGCCGACTTACCGTGGTCGACGTGGCCCGCCGTGCCAACGATAACGGGACACTCCACCAGCGCCTGAACCTCACTCATCGAACAATCGCCTTCTCAACGCACGCGACGAGCGTCGATGCCGCCGTCTCGATATCGCGATCGCCCACGAGCGTACGGACGTCAAACAAAATGCGATCGTGCGAGGTTCGCGTGACTACCGGCGTATCGAAGTCTTGGACGAGCGAACGCTTGAGCGCGTCGACGGAAAGGCGCCCGTCGACCGGGCGGACCGCCACGCACATCGTGGGCAGCTCCACGGTAGGCAGCGAGCCGCCACCGGGGGTCGACGATTCCTCGACGATCTCCACCTGCACGGCGCACGGGCAACCGGCCTTATCGAGCCCGGCGACCATACGATCGCGCAGCTTGCGGGCACGACGCTCCAGGTGAGCCTGCGGCAGCGTAAGCATGCTGAGCACCGGAATATCACGGTGTGCCACGTCGGCGCCATCCATGTAGATACGCAGCGTGGCCTCGAGCGCCGACAGAGCCAGTTTGCCCGGACGCAGAGCGCGCATGAGCGGATGTGCGCCGCAGGCCTGGACCAGATCGCGACGGCCCATGATAATGCCCGCCTGTGCTGCACCGAGCAGTTTATCGCCCGAGCACGACACCAGATCGAGCCCTGCCGAAACCGAAGCCGGCGTGGTTTCTTCGCCGCCGCGCACCAAGATGTCGTCGGGCAACAGCGCGCCCGACCCCTGGTCCTCGTAGAACAGCAGGCCATGCTTGTGGGCCAGAGCGGCAAGCTCCCGAGAGCCCACCTCCTCGTGAAAGCCCTCGATGCGATAGTTGGAAGGATGGACCTTGAGGATCATCGCCGTATCGGGCGTGATGGCGCGCTCGTAGTCGCCCAGGTGCGTGCGGTTGGTGGCGCCGACCTCGACGAGCTTGGCGCCCGAAGCCGCCATGACATCGGGGATGCGGAAGCTGCCGCCGATCTCGACAAGCTCGCCGCGGCTGACGATGACCTCCTTGCCTGCGGCATGGGTCGCCAGCACCAGCAGCACCGCGGCGGCGTTGTTGTTGACCACGAGCGCGTCCTCGGCACCGGTGAGTGAGCGGATGAGCTGCGCGGCGTGCTCCTTGCGCGACCCGCGCGAACAGGTGTCCACACTGTACTCGAGCGTGCTGTAGCCGCGCGCGACCTCGGCCACGGCCTTTGCCGCCGACTCCGCGAGCGGAGCGCGGCCCAAGTTGGTATGGATGACCACACCCGTGGCGTTGACGGCAGGGCGCAGGCTCGGCAGTGCGGAGCGATGCGCACGCCACTCGATGGCCGATGCCAGCTCGCGCTTGGAGCGCGGATCGGCGCCGGCACGAATCGCGGCGCGCTCCTCGTCGAGCTCAGCCGTCACGGCGGCATGTACCACCGCGTCGCAGGTCTCCCCCGCCGCCTTCACCACCGGCCACTCGGCAAGCAGCTCGTTGACGGAAGGAATGGCGCGCAGGCGGGCGCGCACCTCATCGGACATGTTCTGGCTATCGCTCATGTGCAGCCTTTCAAAAGAAACGTGGATCAGTCGAATACATCAGCTGAGTCAATTACTCGTCATTATCCCCGCGTGCCGCGATCTTTTCTACGCGAACGGCGTTTTCCTGGGTGAGCGCGGCGCCCGTCAACGGGTCCCAACGCAACGGTGTATGGTCGAGTGGGCCGACGCCCAAGGCTTGAACGCCGCCGGCATCAGCGCCAAACGAACGTCCGCCGGGGGCGGCCGACGTAAAGATGCACGACGGATGCAGATAGGGCGTCGTCTCCACGCGTACGCGATCGCGGCCCATATCGCTCACGAGTTCGACGATCTCGCCGTCGGCGATGCCTATGTGCGCAGCAGCATCGGCATTCATCTGCACGGCATCCAGGTCCGACCCAGCCTCAGCGGCACCTTGGGCTGCAAGCCTTCGCGAGGTATGCGACTCAAAGGGACGGTTGCCGCTAATGAGGCGAAACATCCCCGGGCCAGGCTCCACCATGAGAGCGATCCAGTTGGGCACACGACCCAGACCGGCTCGTTCCCATACGTCGCTTGCCAGCGCAATTTTGCCGCCATCCAAGGGAATCGCCGGCTCGCCCGTACGCGACGGCAACGCAACACCCGTGTCGGCCCAGCCGCGCTCCTTGAGCTCGTCCAGATTGATCCCAAAAGGCGCCACCTGGGCAGCCGCCAGATCGTCAGACGTAAACTGGAAGTACTCGCCCGCGCCACACGCCTGCGCCAGACCGGCAAAAATCTCCCGACCGGGACGTGTGTCGTCATGCTGCACAGGCAGCACGGCGTTGCGGTAGAACACCCGCGAATTGTTGGCGCCCACGGCCGTGCCCACGCCGCGGTCGGCCTCCAGATACGTCACGTCGGGCAGCACGAAGTCAGAAGCACGCGCCGTCTCGGACCAGCGAATATCAATTGTCACGAGCAAGTCGAGCTGCTGCAAAATACCTAACCAAGCCTGTGCATTACCATAGCCCGCACCGGGGTTACTGGCATAGACGATGAGCCCGCGCAGGTCCCCGGCCAGAATCGACTGGCCGATGGTCGTGCACAGACCGCGCTCGGGGTCGACGAGTGGATAGCGCTCGGACCCCAACTTAGGCTCACGCGGCACTGACGGCGTCGCAAAGCATTCGGGATCGAGGTCGCCCAACACAAGCGGCGTGGGCGGGTTGAGTGCACCGCCCGCGTGTCCGATGCAGCCCAGAAGCACATCGACCAAGCAGATAGCACGCGCGGTCTGGGTGCTATTGGCATACGCGATACCGATGCCGCCATGAAAGCCCGCATCCACCACGGCGGCAGGCGCGGCGGCAGCTAGATCACGCGCCGTGGCGGCAATCTCTGCGGCCGGCACGTCGCACATCGACTCGGCCCACTCGGGCGTCCAAGCACGGGCCGCCTGCGCCAGCTCGTCAAAACCCGTGGTATAGCGGGCAACGAACTCGTGGTCGTACAGGCCCTCGGCAATGAGCACATGCGCAATGCCCAGCAGCAAGGCCAGGTCGCAGCCCGGGCGTACGCGCAGCCAGCGGTCGGCAATAGCAGCTGAACCGCTGCGCCGGGGGTCGACCACGATAATCTTCGCCCCGCGCCGGCGTGCATCGTTGAGCGCAACAACGGCCCCCATCGTCGACGAATCGACAATGGAACGCCCCAAATACATGATGCAATCGGTATGCGCCAGGTCGGAGGCGGGGCTGTAGCCAAGGCTGTGCTCCCAACCGGTAAGCCGGCTTACCTCGCAGGCACCGTCGGCACCGTACACGTTGGACGAGCCCAGCGCATGCATAAGACGATAGCCCCAGTAGCGGTCGAACGAGGGCACGCCGAGCGTCATGCCCAGCGCACGAGGTCCGCGCTCGTCAACAATCCCCAAAAGACGCTTGGCAATCTGCGCGAACGCCTCGTCCCACGAAATCGCATCGAACCCCGAGCCATCAGCTCGTCGGCGCATGGGGTGCACAATGCGATCGCGCTCGTCAAACGGCATGTCCAGGCGATGCCGCCCGCGGGCGCACAGGGCACGCGCCGCGCACGGATGCCCCGGCACCGGCAACTCGGCCACCACGCGACCGTCCTCAACGCGTGCCGCAAAGGCGCAATCGGCATAGCATCCCCCGCATGTGGTCACCACGGAGCGACCGTCACGCTTCACAGCAGATGCCATCTCGATTACCCCTTTCATCAGCCAAACACAACAGGCCAAAAGCCCGGCAACGAGCCCCAGACCCAAAAAGCCTCCCGCACGGCAATGCCCCGCGGGAGGCCCAACGTCAAACAGACGATACCTTACGCCTCGGACTTCTTGGCGTAGATAAACCAGTAGCCGAGCGCGACCAGAACCGCGCCGCCCACAATGTTGCCCAGCGTGGCGGCGGACAGGTTAAACGCAATGCCCGCGGCGTTGAGCGCATCGGCACCGGCGACGTCGGCACCATAGCCGCACGCGTGCATCACGGCACCCATGGGCAAAAAGTACATGTTGGCGACGCAGTGCTCAAAACCGCAGGCCACAAAGGCGGCGATAGGCAGCAGAATGCCCACAACCTTATCGACCACGGTCTTGCCGGCGGTACCGATCCACACGGCCAGGCACACAAAGATGTTGCACAGGATGCCGCGGAAGAAGATCGTCACCCAGTCGATCGTCACCTTGCCGGCGGCAACGCTCACCATGGAATTGGCGACCGCCTCGCCGTTGAGCTTGTAAATGCCGGCCATGTACACCAAAAAGACGATGAACAGGGCACCGACAAAGTTACCAAGCCACACGACAATCCATGCCTTGAGCATCTGAGCCAGGGTGATCTTTTTGCTCTTGAGCGCGCAGACCATAAGCGAGTTGCCGGTGAACAGCTCGGCGCCGCACACCAGCACGAGCACCAGGCCCAGGCAAAAGCACAGGCCGCCCACGACGCGCTGGGCGCCCCAGCCCAGCGTGCTATCGCTCAAGAACACGGTAAAAAACAGGCCGCCGAAGGCAATAAACGCACCGGCGAACATTGCCAACAGAAAGGCCTTTGCGACCGGCAGGTTGGCCTTGGTCACGCCGGCGGCCTCGGTCTTGGCCTCGATCGCGGCGGGCGCCAGGCAGTCGGGAGCGGGGTACTCCACCTTGGAATCTGCCATGTCAATCACTTCTTTCCTAATCAGCAGAGACAAGCGCTCCTATTGCTCTTGCCCCAAGCGGACAAAGCGGGAAAAGTCGTTGGCGAACACGGCGTCGTACACGGCGTCGACGGCGTCAAAGACTTCCGGGGACATGGGGTTGTAGAACTCCGTGTCGCCCGGCTGAATCCCAACGAAGACGATATCATCGCACGATTGCTCAATCTCTTCGATCAGAATCGACAAAGGAAGCGAATGCGTGGTGAACATCGACTTACGGGCCACATCGCGCTTGTCGAGCAAGCGGATGGACCCGACGGGCAGTGCCATGTCGGCGGCATCGACCAAGACCAGGCGAGGCGGACGCTCGCGCTTGACCTCGATGATGTCGTCCTCGGGCGTTTGGCCACCGTCGATGGTGTACCAACCGGCGATGGGTGCGTCCTCCATCTTTTTGGAGAGCACGGGGCCGGCGGCATCGTCGGCGCGCAGCACGCTTCCCGCCGTGAGCACGATACCCGCAAACGGGGCGCCGTTCACACGACCGTCTACAACGCGACCCATTACTGCAACCTTCCCGTCAGATACACGCCCGACACATCGCGCACGCGCTCAACCAGATCGCGAAACTTCATTAAGAACGCGACCTGCTGGGCATGCAGGCCAAAGTCGTCGTCGAACACCGAGATCCCGGCCTTGGCCGACCCGCGAAAACCGCGCTCGTCGAGCAGCGCATCGCAGGCCTCGAGCAGCGACGGCACCGCCGCCTTGTCGAGCTGGCACTCGCCAAGGGAGCGGATGGCCTCGAACTTGGTCTTGGCCTCCCCCTCCGGCAGCGCGTCGACGAGCGAATAGAACACATCCACCGGCACCGACAGGCGCGGCTCAAAGCAGTCGAGCACGCCGGTGTGGTGGCCCACGGCGAGCGTGTAGTACAGCACGTCGCAGGCCTCCTGGGGAACGTCTTCCTCGGTCTCCACAAACTTACGTGTGAGCTCATAGAAGACCACCTGGTCGGGCGTATGGCCCAGGCAGGGGTCGACGACGCCCTCGGCGGCCTCGTCGCTTGCGCGCGAGGCATCGCCAAAGGAGCCGCCGAGCATGCCGGGGCCCGCAAAGTAGCCAGAGCGGTCCGTGAGCTCCATCTAGCGACCTCCGGCCAGCACCAGATCCTGCAGCGCCGAGTAGACCTCGACGCGGCGCGGATCGTCCTGCTTGTCGATGAGCAGCGCCATGGCACCGCGGATATCGCCCTTGGGCGCGCCCTCGAGCGTATCCATAAACTCGTTAGCCAGGTCGCGGCCATAACGGTAACCGCTCATGGCGCGAGCTTCGCGCTCAATGGCAACGCGCAGCTTGTACGGCACGCCGGGGTGCAGGATATCAGCCTGCTCGCCGGCGGCCTCCACCGTGGTCTCGGCATGGAGCTTTTGGTCCAGCAGGCCAAGTGCCATAGCAAAGCCGTAGATGGTCTGCGCGGGGCTGGGCGGGCAGCCGGGGATGTAGACATCGACCGGCAGAATCTTGTCCGTGCCGCCCCAGACGCAGTAGTTGTCGTAGAAGATGCCGCCGGTGCAGCCGCACGCGCCATAGGACACCACGATCTTGGGATCGGGCGCGGCCTCAAAGGCGCGCAGGGCCGGCATGCGCATGGCACGCGTCACGGCGCCGGTGTACAGCAGCACGTCGGCGTGGCGGGGCGAGGGCACGACCTTGATGCCAAAGCGCTCGACGTCAAAGACGGGCGTGATGGAACCGAAGATCTCGATCTCGCAGCCATTGCAGCCGCCGCAGTCGACACGGTAGACGTACACCGAGCGCTTGATCTTCTTAAGAAGGGTCGCCTTGGCCTTCTCGATGCTCTCGTCGAGCTCGATCTTGGTCGGGCGGTACTGAAGCCGCTCGGGCAAAAGCGTGGGTTCGGCCATGGTTACTCCTCCTTCGTATCAAAATCCATGATGATGCCCTCGACCGGTGCAGGACCGGCGGGGATCTCGGGCGCATCGGGGTTGAGCTCGCGGTCGACATACTCCGGGTTCACGCCGTGGCCGCCAAGATACTCCATGCCGGGGCCCTGGGGCTCACCGGACGCAAGCGTCTCGTTGGCAGCCATGCCGCGTGCGTTGCCGGTCTTTACGGCCGAGGCGGCACGCAGGGCGTCGAGCTCGCGCTTGCACTCCTGGCACATGCCGACGGTACGGGCGGCCTGGATGGCCTCCATGCCGCCGGCCTTTTGCAGCAGGCGCTTGGCGTAGTCGATCTCCTTGTGCGGGGCAAACGGCTTGCCGCAACGCGAGCAGTGCTCGAGCGTGTAGACGCTCTTGCTGGTGAGGTCGTCCTTACTCATGACGGCCAGCTCAAACTCCTCGGTGAGCTTGATGGCCTCCATGGGGCAGGCTTCCTCGCAGCGGCCGCAAAAGATGCAGCGACCGTAGTCGATCGACCAGGTGATGGTATCGGCCGCAAGGTCGGTGTCCATGCGAATGGCATCGGCCGGGCACGCCACGCCGCAGGCACCGCAGGCGATGCAGAGCTCCGCGTTGTGCTCGGGCTTGCCGCGCATGTCCTTGTTGGTGGGGAACGGCGCAAACGGGTACTTGACCGTCGCGTCGCCGGCCTTGGCGTTAACCTTCCAAAGCTTCAGCATATTAGAGCGCCTCCTCATCGAGCGGAGCGGCCATGGTGCCCTCGCCCGCAAGCGGCGACTTGTCGCGCCAGACGTTCTCGAACTGCTCCTTGTCGAGCACGTGGTCGCGCTTGGCGGCGACATCGGTCACCGTCACGCGGTCGGTGCAGGAGTAGCACGGGTCGAGCGAGCCGACGATCAGCGCCGCGTCGCCCACGGTGTTGCCGCGGAACATGTAGCGCAGGACCGGCCAGTTGCTGTACGTGGCGGCCTTGGCGCGCCAGCGGTAGCACTTCTGGTTGTTGCCGAGCATCGCCCAGTGCACATCCTCGCCGCGCGGAGCCTCGGTGGCGCCGATGGCGTACTTGTGCGGGGTGTACTCCCAGTCCGTGGTGAGGATGGGGCCCGACGGGCAGTTCTCGAGCATGGTCTCGATCATGTCGATCGAATCGTAGACCTCCTGGATGCGGACGGCGGTACGGCCGAAGGCATCGCAGGTGTCGGCCGTAGCGGCGTGCATCTTCTGGACGTCCGGATCGGCGTAGCCGTCGAAGGGATGGTCAAAGCGCACGTCGCGGGCATAGCCCGAGCCACGCATGAGCGGGCCGACCGGCGAGAAGTCGCGTGCGATCTTGCGGTCCAAGATGCCGATGCCACTCGTACGCTCAATAAAGTTGGGCGTCGAGAGCAAGACGTCGACGAGCTCCTGAACCTCGGAGCGCAGCTGGTGGATGGTCGTGAGCGTGGAGAGCTTCTGCTCGGCCAAAATGTCGCGACGCACGCCGCCGATCACATTGAGGCCGTAGGTCTTACGGTGACCGGAGAGCTTCTCGGCCAGGTCCATGGACTTCTCGCGGACGCGGAAGAACTGCTGGAAGCCGGAATCGAAGCCCGTGTAGTGAGACGCCAGGCCAATGTTGAGCAGATGCGAGTGCAGGCGCTCGACCTCGAGCATGATGGCGCGGATATACTGGGCACGCGGCGGGACATGGATGCCCTGGGCGCGCTCGACGGCCTCGGCGTAGGCCACCGAGTGGGCGCAGCCGCAGATGCCGCAGATGCGGTCGGCGAGGAACGTCACGGCGTCATAGTTCAAGCGCGTCTCGGCGACCTTCTCCATGCCGCGGTGCACGTAGAACAGACGATAGTCGGCGTCGACGATCGTCTCGCCCTCAACGAACAGACGGAAGTGGCCGGGCTCGTCGGAGGTAATGTGCAACGGGCCCATGGGGACGAGCGTCGTCTCCTTGCCCTTGGTATCGGCCAAGAACTCGTAGTTTTCCATGTCGCTCGCGGGAGCGGGACGGAAACGGTAGTCCATGGAGTCCTTGCGCAGCGGATACAGGCCGCTGGGCCAGTCATCGGGCAGCACCAGGCGACGACGATCGGGCAGACCCTCGGGGATCAGGCCGAACATGTCGCGCAGCTCGCGCTCGCCCCACACGCAGGCGGGGACGAACGGCGTCACGGACGGGAACGTCATCTTGGCGGAATCGACCTCGGCGCGGACGGTCACCCAGCCGGGATCCTCCCCCTCCATGGAGATGACGTAGTACACGGCGTAACGGCCGCATAGGCTGCGCTCATCGTTGCCGATGATCACGGGAATCCAGCCGTAGCGCTCGTAGTACAGGTAGTGGACGGCCTCGGGCAGCTTGTCCTGCTTGACGGTAATCGTCAGCTGGTCCTCGCACTGCCACTCGACCTTCTCGATAGCGCCCGGCACTGCAGCGCGCAGGGCCTCGACGTGGCTTTCGCAGCGACGAGCGTAGTCCTTCTTTTCAGGTTCTGCCATGGTGCTAATTCACCTCACTTGTCTTGGTCTGGGAACTGAACACCATGCGGTAGAGAGGGGCCTCGTGGAGCTCTTCGACGCTCTGGTTCAAAACGACGGACGTTGCATCCTCGACGCCGCTCGTGATGGCGACCGGGGTGGCGATACCGAACCACATGACCACGATCGCGAGGGCGATCTCGGGGATGATCATGAGGGCGGGCACCTCGTGGCGCTTCATGCCCTCGGGCGCCTTGCCGAAGATGGACTTGAGCGCGATGCCGGTAAGGGCGAAGTACACGCCGGTGAGGCCGATGGCCACGAGCACGACCACCCAGATGGGACCGGACTGAACGCCGGCCACGAAGGTGAGGAACTCGGAGATGAACAGGGCGAACGGCGGGAAGGCGGCGAGCGCGAGCAGGGCGATGATGGTGAGCGCTGCCGTGACGGGAGCGATCTCGACGACGCCCTTGATCTTGTTCAGGTCGCGGGTGTGGTAGATGTGCTGGATGTTACCGGCCATGCAGAAGGCGAGCGCCTTCGTGAAGCCGTGGAAGATGCAGTGCAGCAGGCAGGCGGCGATACCGAGCGGGCCACCGATACCCAGGCACAGCGCGACCACGCCGACGTTGTCGACGGAGGAGTACGCGAAGCGGCGCTTGATATCGTCCTGCTTGAAGATGCACAGGGCAGCCACCAGGATGGACAGCGTGCCCAGGATGAGCAGGAGCGTTCGCGGATAGGTGTCGCCCACCGTGATGATGGACAGGGAGTAGAAGCGGATGATCACCAGCATGGCGCACTTGAGCAGCACGCCCGAGAGCAGCGCGGAGACCGGGCTCGGAGCCTGGGAGTGCGCGTCGGGCAGCCAGGTGTGCATGGGGAACAGGCCCGCCTTGGTGCCGAAGCCGATGACGATGAACGCGAACGCGAGGCGCACGAGCATCGGGTCGAACTGGTCGGCGTAGGGCATGATGGAGGTGAGGAAGGCGGCCTCATGCGCGTTGGGCATGATATCGGCGGCGTTCGCGTAGATGAGCAGCGTGCCGAACAGGCCGAAGGCCACACCGGCGGTGCAGACCATCGCGTACTTCCAAGACGCCTCGAGCGCCTGCTTGTTCTTGTAGATGCCCACGAGGAACACGGTCGACAGCGTAGTGGCCTCGACCGCCGCCCAGGTGAGGATGATGTTGTTGGACAGGCAGGCGAGCAGCATCGTGAAGACGAACAGGCTGAACAGCGCGTAGTACTGCTTGGTGCGCTCGGCCGGCATGGTCTTCTCCTCGATATCGATCTTGATATAGGAGATGGAGTACACGCCGGTGATGAACCCGATGATGCCTACCAGAAGGACGAAGATCGACGAGAGCGAATCGAGATGGAGCCACAGGCCCAAAGCGTCGATATTCTGCCCGCTCGAGAGCATGGTTCCCGCGGTGACGACCGAAAGGACAAGGGTCGCCGCGACGGAGATGGTGTTGAGCCCCGCGAAGACGTTGTAGGACGTCGTCTTGGGGAGCGCAGCCATAATCAGGGAGAACACGAGAGGACAAGCGAGCAGGGCGACCGTCAGCATTGAAACATCCATGGCCTACCCCTTCAATTCGGTCAGGTCGTGGGAGTCGAGCGACTTGGTGTCGTTCCAAATCCTCACGACGACGGCGGACATGATGATGACGGCGAAGATGGCGTCGGTGGCGATGCCGATCTCGATGATCTCGGGGGCCGTGGGCGCGAGCAGAGCGAGCGTCACGTGGCTACCGTTCTCCATAAGGCAGTACCCGAAGATCTGCTTGAGGATGTTGCGCTGGGAGATGATGCACGTGAGGCCGACGAAGAAGTGCGCGAAGCTGATGGCGAGGGCCGGAGTGGCCACCTCGGCGGTGGGCAGGCTCAGGCGCGTGACCACCGCGAAGCAGACGGCCACCTCCAGACCGGTGAGGATGATGGTCCAGGCCGGCTTGATGGAGGAGGTCAGCGTGCTATCGGCAGGCGAACCCATCTTCTTGTAGGCACGGTTGAGAATGAACGGAACGAGGATCACCTTGGTGACGAAGGCCGACGCGGCCCACATGAGAAGCTCGGTGGCACCGGTGGTGAGGCCCAGGGTGAGCAGCACGCCCACCAGGACAACCGACTGGATCGCGTACCACTTGATGGCGGACGGGATGGTCTTCGAGACGACCACCATGGTGGAGGTCACGATCAGAAGACCGCCCAGGATATTGACTAACGAATAACCCATGTCCTACCTCCTAACCCATCCAACTAGAGGACAGAGGACCGGCGACGACGACCATGATCATGAGGACGACGAACACGAACGCCATGGCGCGCGGAAGGGGCTGGCCGGCGGCCACGGTCTCGCTCGGCTCACCGGGCAGGACCTTACCCATCCAACGCAGGAACCATGCGAAGGTGGCGACGGTCTCGACGACCATGACGCACACGAGGACAAAGATGACCGTGTTGGTAGCACCAACCGCGAAGCCACCGGAAATGATCTGGAACTTGGAAAAGAACGTGCTCATGGGGGGCACGCCGGCGATAGCAGTCGCGGCGACCGCAAAGCCCACGCCCGTGACCGGGTACTTCTTCATGAGGCCCTGGATCTTGGGCAGCATACGGGTTCCCAGCGTGAAGCTGAGAGAGCCAGCGATGAGGAAGAACAGGGTCTTGGTGAACGCGTGGTTGAAGATGTGCTCGACGGCGCCGTTAAACGCCATCTGGCTTCCGAACACGGAGAGGCCCAGGCCAAAGAACACGTAGGCGAGCTGAGCGATCGTCGAGAAGGCGAGCAGGCGCTTCATATCCTTCTGGGGCAGGTACATGAGGAAGCCGAAGAGCATGGTCACGACGGCGTCGATGATGGCGACCCAACCGACGATCTCGGGGATATCGCCGGCGCTCGCAAGAGCGCGGGCGAACACGCACACGCCGACCTTAACCATGGACGCGCCATGAAGGTAGGCGGAAACGGGCGTGGGGGCCTCCATTGCGGAGGGCAGCCACATGTAGAGCGGGAACTGGGCGGACTTGGCCCAAGCAGCGAACAGGATGAGCAGCAGCACGACGGTCTTCATACCGGAATCGAGCTGGGAGATCGCGCTCAGCGCGAACGTGCCGGTTCCGGCGAACAGGAAGGCCGCGCCGATGTAGAGTCCCAGAGCGCCGATATGGGTGATGATGAGCGCCTTCATACCGGCCTTCTTGGCCGTGGGCGTCATGTAGTAGCTGATGAGGCCCCAGGAGCACACACCGGTGATCTCGAAGAAAACGAGCTGGCCGACGATGGTGGAGCTGTAGGCGAGACCGGCCATGGCGCCGATGAACGTGGAGAAGTACACGTAGAAGCGACGACGGGGCGCGTCGGGATGCTCCTTATTCTTATCGCTCATGTACGGGAACGAATAGATGACGACGAGCAGGCCGATAGCGACGAACGCGGGTGCGAGCAGCGTGCTCATCCGGTCGAATATGAAGCCCATGACCAAGGTCTGGCCCATACTCGCCCAGGTTACATCGACCGCGTTCATGCCGTTTCCGGCAAACGTCGCGGCCAAGCCAACGGAAGCGACCGTGGCGATGCCGCCGGCAAAGGCGCAGATCCATTTAGCGTAGGGACGCGGCAGCATGACGATGAGCAGGGAGCCCAGCATGGGGACGGCGATCGCCACCATGGCAAAGAGGGACAAGCTCGATTCGATTGACATAGTTTCTCCCTTCTCCCTACACGCCTACGACGACGAAGACGAACGCGAGGACCGCGATGCCGACGACGGCCCAGGTCTGGTTACCGAGCACCTTGAAGCGCGAACGGGAAACGGAGTTCTCGAGCACGCCGCAGACGACGAAATCGACCAGGCACTTGACGAGGAAGACGACGGCGCCCACGAGAGCGGTGACGCCGATGGTCGCGGGCTCTCCCCAGGGGATGAAGATGGAGGTGAACCAAGCGACGACCACGACCTGCTTCATGCCCATGGCGAGCTTCATCATGGCCAGGGACGGGCCGGAGAGCTCGGCGAGCGGGCCCTCCTGGAGCTCCTGCTCGGCTTCGGCCTGATCGAACGGAAGCTTGCCGAGCTCCATGTAACAGGCGGCCGCGAAGGCGACGCCGGCGAGGATAACGGCGACGACGCTCGAGACGTTGCCCGTAACGATGTGCTGACCCATGGTCGCAATGTCCGTGGAGCCGCACACGATGGCGACGGTGAACAGCGCGATGAGCATGGACGGCTCGATGAGCACGCTCATGAGGAGCTCGCGGATACCGCCGAAGCCCGCGTAGGCGTTGGAGGAATCCACGCCGGACAGCGCGAAGAAGAAGCGGGACAGCGCGAGCGCGTACATGATGGTGATGGCGTCACCAAAGACGGGCATGGGGCTCTGGAGCGTGAACATGGGCAGGCCCATGGCGAGCATAAACGACACCGCGAGGAACAGCGGCGGCATGATGCGCAGCACGAAGCTCGAGTCGGAACTCACGGACTCGGGACGCGCCATGAGCTTCGCGAGGTCCCGGTAATCCTGAAGGATGGACGGACCGCGGCGATTGTGCATCTTCGCGCGAATCACACGGGCGAGGCCGGAGAAGAAGGGCGCGACCAGCATGACCACGAGGCCCTGCGCCATCGCAAGAACGATGTTCATAATATCCTCTCCCCTCTCTAGACCATGACCACGGCGAGCACGAGGAAGACCACGAGCGCCGCGACGATGTAGCAGATGTATACGGAGTAGTTGCCGCCCTCGATCTTGGAGGCGAGGCCGGCCAGCTTGTCGGCACCCTCGCTCGGTGCATCGACCAGGAAACGGTCGGGCAGGGGCTCGACGCCCTGGGCGACACCGGTGAGCTTCTGGAACACGTGCGCGATGGACCAGCAGATCTTGGTGCATACCTCGCGCAGGGTGTAGAGCGGGCCCATGAAGAGTTCGACGTCGGACGCGAAGCTCGTGGCGACGACGGGCATGTGCTCGTTGGGCTCGTAGCCGCACGCCCAAGGGTCGGTCTTCTTAGCGGGGGCCTTGGCGCCGAGGCAGGACCTCAGCGCGAACGCGAGGCCGGTGAGGACCACGAGCGCGATGGCGATCGCGGGGGTGGAGGTGGCGGCACCGGAAATCTCGTTCACGAGAGACACGCCCGAGGTGGCTGTGACGGCGGAGCCGGCAAGCACGCTCTGGGCGACGTCGCCCAGAACCGGGGCGATGACCGGGGAGCCGATTCCCAGTACCACGCAGATGGCCGCGAGGAGCATCTGCGAGAACAACATCGGAGCCGGGGACTCCTTGGCGTTCGCGGCCTCCTGGGAACGAGGGCTGCTCGCGAACGAGACGCCGTAGGCCTTCACGAAGCACGTGACGGCCAGGGCACCGGTGATGGCGAGGGCGGCCGCGGAGGCGACGGCGAACACCATGACGACCGGGTCGGAGAGCGTCGAGATGTTGAACAGGGACTGGTAGGTGAACCACTCGGAAACGAAGCCGTTGAGCGGCGGGATGGCCGAGATGGCAAGGGCACCGATGAGGAAGCAGACGGCCGTGACCGGCATGCGGCGGAACAGACCGCCCATCTTCTCCATGTTGCGCGTACCCGTGGCATAGAGCAGGGAGCCCGCGCCGAGGAACAGCTCGCCCTTGAACATGGCGTGGTTGAGCGTGTGGTAGAGGGCGGCCATGAGCGCGATCGTCGCGATGACGTCGTTGCCCAGGGCGTGCGCCGTCATGGACGCGCCGACACCGAGCAAGATGATGCCGATGTTCTCGACGGAGTGATAGGCAAGCAGGCGCTTGATGTCGTGCTCGTGGAGGGCGTAGACGACACCCAGGACCGACGAGATGGATCCGAAGACCAGGACCATGAGGCCCCACCAGAGCTGGACGCCCGAACCCGCGAGCAGGTCGAGACCGACCTTGAGGATTCCCAGGATGCCGATCTTGATCATGCCGCCGGACATGAGGGCGGACACGTTGGACGGCGCCTCGGGGTGCGCCTGGGGCAGCCAGGAGTGCAGCGGGATGATACCGGCCTTCGCGCCAAATCCGAAGAACGCGAGGACGAAGCACGCGGAGGAGACGGCGGGTCCAAAGTCATGCGTACGGAAATCACTGAAGCTGAAGGAACCGCCCACGCCGTTGGTCATGAGCAGGAAGCTCGCCATGATGAGAACGAAGCCCACGTGCGCGATGACGAAGTAGAGCCAACCGCCCCTAATGGAGTTCTTGTTCTCCTCGATAACGACAAGGAAGTAGCTCGTAAGGGACATGAGCTCAAAGGCGACCAGGAACCAGAACACGTTGTCGGCGGTGATGACGAGCATCATCGAGGCGACGAAGGTGTTCATAAAGAAGCCGGCGCGCCCGACCTTGCCCGGGTACTCGTCGAAGTAGGACAGACCGTAGATGAAGCCCGCAAAGGCGAGAATCGAGATGAGGACCACGATCAGGCCCGCAAGGCCGTTGAGCAAGAGCTCGAGACGGGCGAACGGGAAGAAGAAGACCGTGTTGAGGGACGAAACGTCGCCAAGCACGGCCTCGAGGCCCGCGATGAACGACAGCACGGCCGCGACGGCGCCGATAAGGCAGCCGGCGGTCTTGGCGGCGTTATCGGCCTTGATCAGCAGAACCGAGGCGAGCGCACCGATGCACGAGACGGCAAGCGATGCGATAAACAGCGTCATGCTATCCATTGTTTACGCTCCCTTCTGCTTTCTCGGACAGGCCCTGGGCCACAGCGGTAACGTCGACGACCGGACCGTTTTCGATCGAGCGCAGGCGCTTGGCCTCGTCGAGCTCGCGATCGGCCGCGCCGCCCATGACGGTCAGCGCCTTGGTGGGGCACGCCGCCACACAATGCGGGCCGTCCGGATCGAAGGCGCACAGGTCGCACTTGACAGCGCAGGTGTACTGGCCGGGAGCCCACGTAAGCAGGCTGCTCAGGGACTTAGGATACGAAGGCGTCGGGTCGCACATGCCTGCGACACCGGCGATAGACGTGCCATCGGGATGGATGGCTCCGAAGGGGCACGCGATGGCGCACAGCCTGCACCCGATGCACTCCTGCTCCTTGACGTGGATGCGGTCGCCATCGTGCTCGATGGCATTCACCGGGCAAACCTCGGCGCAGGGGGCACCCTCGCAATGGTGGCAGGCAAGGGCGGCCGAAATACCGCCGGTCTTCACGAGCGCCAGGCGCGGCGTATCCTGAAGACCCTGCATCCGGTGGGCGTCGGCACAGGCGGACTGGCATGTTCCGCAGCCGATGCACCTCTCCGGGTTGATGTCGATGAAGCGGTTCATCCCCACTTCCTTTCAAAATAACGGGCCGGGCTCCCGAACGTACGGGACGCCCGGCCCAAAAAGCCAACGAGAACGGGACTACACGATTTGATTCACGTGCGTCTCGTCGTCGAACTTGGCGGCGCCGGGCTCAACGTCCTGGGGAGCGGCGGCGTCGACCAGAGCCTGCTTGAGCTCGGTGTACTGACGCTCGACCTCGCCCTCGGCCCAGACCTGGTCGGCGATAGCGTCGACCTGGCAGGCGGAGAACTTGTCCTCGGGCGTGTGCGAGACCGGGTCGACCTTGTGCATGGTCAGCTCGTTGCACTTGCCGATCCACCACTGGTAGGTCATATAGACCGTGCCCTTGTTGATACGGTCGCTCACGTCGGCGCGGCTGTATACCTGGCCGCGGCGGCTGTGAATCGAGACGATGTCGCCGTTCTTGATACCGCGCGCCTGGGCGTCCGCGGGATTCATGCGGACAAAACCGGGCTCATCGGCGAGCAGCGCCAGCGTCTTGCAGTTGCCGGTCATCGAGCGGCAGCTGTAGTGGCCGACCTCGCGGACGGTGCACAGGATGAGCGGGTACTCATCGTCGGGAAGCTCGGAGGGCGCCTCCCAGTCGTGCGCCATCAGGTTGGCGCGGCCGTCCTTGGTGGTGAACTTGCCACCAGCGAACATGTCGGCCGTGCCGTGGTCGTTCACATCGGTGCTCTTGACCGGCCACTGGGCGTAACCGCCCTCGGGAGCCATCTTCTCGTAGGTCGCGCCCACAAAGTTGGGGCACAGGCTAATGCACTCATTCCAGATCTGCTCGGTGTTGTCGTAGTGCATGGGGTAACCCATGCGCGTAGACAGGTCCGCGAAGATCTCCCAGTCGTGGCGGCACTCGCCCTTGGGCGGAACGGCCGCGTCAAAGTGCTGGAAGCTACGGTCAGACGCGGTAAAGACACCCTCGTGCTCGCCCCAAGAGGTAGCGGGCAGGATGACGTCGGCGAGCATGGTCGTCTGCGTCATAAAGATGTCCTGGCAAATGAACAGATCCAGCTCGGAGAGCGTCTTGCGCATACCGGCCGAATCGGGCTCGGTCTGCACCGGGTCCTCGCCGTAGTTGTAGAAGCAGTGCACCTTGCCCTCGTCGACCAGGTGGCCCAGGTCGGTGAGCTTGTAGCCCTCCTCGAGCGGGAGCTTTTCCTCGGGCACGCCCCAAGCCTTGGCAAACTTGGCGCGAGCGGCGGGGTCGGTGACTTTCTGATAGCCAGGGTACAGGTTGGGCAGCATGCCCATATCGCAAGAGCCCTGGACGTTATTCTGACCGCGCACGGGCGCGAGGCCGGAGTTGGGTTTGCCGATCTGGCCGGCAACGCAGGCGATGGAGGCGATGGTGTGCACCGTCTTCAGGTTCTGCTTCTGCTGGCATACGCCCATGCCCCAGCCAATGATGGCAGAGGGCTTCGCCGTGGCGTACATCTCGGCAGCTTGGTGGATCAGCGCGGGCTCGACACCCGTGATGTCCTGTACGGATTCGGGAGTGTAGTTCTTGATGGTCTCCCACCATTCGTCAAAGCCGTTCGTGTGCTCGGCGACGAATTCCTTGTCGTAGAGGCCATCGTTGACCAGACAGTTGGCAAAGGCGTTGAGGAACGCAACATTGCAACCGTTCTTGATCGGAAGGTAGAGATCGGCGATACGCGCGGTTTCGATATGGCGCGGGTCGGCGACGATGATCTTGCAACCCTTTTCTTTGGCTCGCACGATACGCCTTGCGACGATGGGGTGCGAATCGGCAGGGTTATAGCCGAAGAGGAAAATGCAGCCCGCATCCTCCATACCGGGGATGGAGCATGACATGCAACCTGAACCAACCGTGTCCATCAGACCGAGGACAGTAGGGCCGTGTCAAGTACGGGCGCAGTTGTCCACGCTGTGGGTGCCGATGCACGCACGCGTAAACTTCTGCATGACGTAGTTCGCCTCATTGCCGCCGCCTCGCGAAGAGCCGGTGGTCATGACAGCGTTAGGACCATATTCGTCAATTATGGCCTGCATCTTAGATGCGGTGAAATCCAGTGCCTCGTCCCAGCTTACGCGCTCAAGATCCGCGCCCTTGGTGCGGCGGATCATCGGGTGCAGTACGCGAGGAGTCAAGATCTTGGTGTCGTTGATGAAGTCGTAGCCGCTCATGCCCTTAAGGCACAGCTCGCCCTGATTGGTGATGCCGTTGAGCGGTTCGGTACCCACGACCTGGCCGTTTTGAACCAGGAGGTTAAACTGGCAACCGGCGCCGCAATACGGGCAGATCACTTTGTGCTTCTCCATGACACCCTCCTTCCTTTCTCTGCTACCGATTAATCGGTACGTATTTGACAATCGTTGGGCCTGTATGGCCACCCGCCTACGCCTCGTTTTCGATGGTGACGCGGGCACGCTCGGCAGTCAGCTCCGCCAGGCGCTCCTCGTCTACCAGGGTGAGGCCCTTGGTCGGGCACGCCTCGGCGCACGCCGGGCCGCCGGGACGGTCCACGCACAGGTCGCACTTGAGCACGAAGCTCTTGGTCTGCGAACCCACGCGCACGTCGCCCATCAAGACGGGGACCTGCGTGGTCGCCACGCTCACGGCGCCAAAGGGGCAGGCCATGACGCAGCTCTTGCAGCCGATGCAGTTGTCCTCGTTGACGCCGATGCGATGGTTCTTTGGATCAAAGAACAAGGCGCCCGTGGGGCAGGCCTTGGCGCACGGGGCATCCTCGCAGTGATGGCAAGCCACCGGTGCGGAGATCTCGTACGTACGCGTCACGCGCAGGCGCGGCGCGGCAATGTTGCCGGGGATGTCGTGTGCCTCGATACACGCTGCCATGCAGGTTTGGCACCCAATGCAGCGCGAGGAATCGGCTACGACTCGTTTATTGCCCATGTTGTTCACTCCCTCCTGAATCCCATGCCGGAGAGACCCTGCCGACGTTGCCCCGGACCGCCCGTGGTCCGGCATCGGCGTATCGAGAACATGCGGCGAAACAGGCACTCGGTAGAATATCTCCAACGGTATACAGGTTGAATATACGCAGTTGCAGGGGATAAACTTGAGCATAGGCCCTGCAATACGGGTGTATTGCAGGGGTTTTGGCAGGTTGGAATTATTCTCTAGAAGCTATAAAGGTGAGTGTATTACACGCGTACGTTCGAAAGAGATTTCACGCTCGCTTCTGAAGGATGTAGTACATTTGTAGTATTGATCATATTCAATTACTCTAGTGCAATAAAGTAGTGGTTATAAAATCGGCTATTTATTAGCCGATGCTGTATTTGACTATTCATATTGCACGCTCATTAAGGGAGGCCAGTGATGTCATCGACTCAAAAACGAGCCATCCTGCAGGTGCGCATTCGCGAGGAAGACAAGCAGCATGCCGAGCGCCTCTACGACGCCATGGGCACATCGCTCGCCGAGGCCGTACGTCTATTTGTCGCGCAGAGCATTTTGATGCGCAAGCTTCCCTTTCAGCCGGTCGCCGTGCGCTCAAAGGACGGCACCGCCGCCTATGGATCGCTCAAAGCATATGGGGACCCCAATCGCCGCTCCGAGGAGCGCAATGCCTGGATTGAGTACCTTGCTACAGAAAGCGACGATTCGATTTTGGGTCCCGAGGAAGTAGATATCCATGAGTAGCACCATCATCGACGAGACCGTCATCCTACGCTACCTGCTTGACGACGACGAAGTTCTGTCACCGCGCGCCTCCAAGGTCATCGCCACGCGCACTGCTCGTGTCTACCCCGAAATCATCACGCGCGTCGTGGTCACGCTGCGCGACGTCTATAAGGTTCCCCGCGTTGAGATTTCTGCGGCCATGAAAAGGCTGCTCGATGACGTCATGGTCGACGAGCCCACCGTTGTCGCCCTTGCCGTCAAACTCTTTGGCAAGACCCATATGGACTTTTCCGACTGCCTCCTCGCAGCCCGAACCGCCATCTACAACGATGATGTCGTGAGCTTTGGCAAGCCCATCATCCAAGGCATGATCGATTACCGCCGTAAACGCCAAACCGCCGCCGAAGCCCGCAGCCGAAGCACCGACGCCACCATCGACAAACTCCGCCACCAATCCCGCCACTAACCGACAGGCAACGGCATCGCCCGCCCCTCAGCCCCATCCCCTCCTAAGTTGCGGTGAAATACGGACCGTTTCATGCCTTTAAAGGCCTCAACAGTCCGTATTTCACCGCAACTAATTGAAGGTTGGCTGCGAACGATTTCGCTATCGGGAGTCGGCGTAGGGTTTTGTTGTCGGAATGCCGTAACCGCGCATCATGGCACCGAACGATTCCACGTCGTAGGTGTCCGAGAGTTTGAAATGAATGACGTTGTGGCCCATGGCGCGAAGGTTCGCGTCGCGCATGAGGGCCGCTCGATAGGTTTTTGCCGCCGCTTGCTCTGGATCATTTTGAGTTTCGTCTTCAAACTTACCTAGCCCATGCAGCTCTGCCAGCGTCCATGAGCCGTCTGGCATCTGCCAGCCATAATCTGCTAGATAATAGCCAGCGTTTCCCGGTCGCGGTATCTCAACTTGAAGCTCAGGCGCGACAACCCCAGCGAGAATCATCGCTGCTCTCGCCTCGGACTCGCCACCATTGTCTGACCTGCCGTCCATATGCTCAAAAACGTCAAAAGCACGCGCGATGCCATGCAACCCTCGGCAATTTGCCTGCGCATATGCTCGCAGCTCTTCGCGTTCGACATCGTACTCACGGGCCAAGCCATCGACATAGCCCAGTGCATAGCGAAAGGCGCTCGTTCGGGCGATATCGACCACCGTCCGATACGGATCCGTCAGCGTAAACGGGCCGAGCCGCCATACCACGCCCGGGCGCCAGCGCTTGTATTCAACGAACTCATACGTATCACGCCTTGTAGAACGTGGCAGCAGCACTTGCACTTTATCCAGAAGCGCATACGCCGAGCCGATGCCGTAGAGCAGCGCTGCCGTCGATCCGCAAAACACAGCATCCGGTTCAACGAACGCAATAGCGGATGCCAGCTGAAAAATGCGATCTTCAACCCCAAGATTATTCCAATAGACCGGATCAGCATACACATGGTTGTAAAGACGGAGCATGAGCTCTTTCTGCATAAGCTCGCGTGCACGGCGTTCATCCCAAGGATCAATTGTTATAAGCAGCTGTCCATCTTGATGATTTCCAAGGGCCGAGAATAGCATCCTTGCATATGACTGCGGAAAATGTTTGCCTTTATCGAGCATGGCCAACCCCATAACCATCACGGCGGAGAGAATACCATTACGCTATCGCATGCTTCCGTCCGCAGGCCTTGCCAAAAGCTGACCAAAAGCTTGACGTCGCAGGTCAGCGCTTCAAAAAATATTTCCACTCTCGGTAGACGGTCACTACGACCCTCCCAACGGCATCAAAATCCAACCTTACAAATAGTTGCGGTGAAATACGGACTACATGGGCCATAAAAGCCAAAAGACAGTCCGTATTTCACCGCAACTTAGGAGGAGATGTGGGGTCCCGGCATGTATATGAAAATGGCTCTGGTCCCAAAAGGAACTAGAGCCATTCGTCTATCTTATGGAGCGGGCGACGGGAAATCCAAGGGTTTGCTTCGCAAACCCTTGTTTCGCTGCGGGCCATTGGCCCTTGCGTGCTGCGCTGGAAAATGCTCACGCATTTTCTCAGCTTCGCACCCTGCCGGGTTCGATTCCCGTCGCCCGGCACTCTTATGAAAACGGCTCTGGCACCAAATGAAGCCAAAGCCGTTAAAACAATTCTTATGGAGCGGGCGACGGGAATCGAACCCGCGTCATCAGCTTGGAAGGCTGGGGTTCTACCATTGAACTACGCCCGCAAGATATGGTCGGGACGACAGGATTTGAACCTGCGACATCCTGCTCCCAAAGCAGGCGCGCTACCAAACTGCGCCACGTCCCGAAGGTGTTGAGCAGCTAAGGTCTAAACCTTGCGTGTCCCAAAGCGAAGGAAATTATAGGGGAGACTCACCGCCTGTGCAAGCGCAGAAACCCTAGCTCCTCGAATGTGCGACAAACTTGCTGTGGAGCAGACCGATCACAAAGGCAACTACGGCGACCGGCGCCCACGCGGCACCGATGTCTGCCAGGGGTAGCGCATCAAACGGCAGCCACGTGCCCGCAAAGAACGCATCGCGGACCGAGGTGATCACACTCTGCACAGCAACGACACCACCGACCCAGACCCACACCTGCGGATGAGCGTCGCAAAAGCCGTGCACCAGGCCCATAAGCACCAGCACAATGGCAACGGGGTACAAAGCGTTGAGCATGGGCACCGAGAACATAAGGATCATGTCGAGACCCACGTTGGAAAGCACGCACGAAAACGCCGCGAACACAAAGGCGAGAACCGCAAAGGGACGGCGCATGGCCTCCTCGGACGCCTCCGCTCCCCCTTCGACCGCATACGTCTCGCAGAAGTAACGCGAGCAGCAGCTGATGAGGCCGATGCACACGTTCATGCAGGCGAGGAAAAAGATCGCAAAGACCACGACCGTGCCGGCAAGACCAAAGTGCATGGAGGCCGAACGGGCGAGGATGGCAGCGCCGTTGGTGGCATCGGGCATCACGGTGCCGAGCTGCATACCGGCAAGCGCCAGGCCGCAGTAGATGACGGCCATGAGCACACCGGCGATCACACCGGAGCGCGAGATCTCGAAGGCCACGCGCTTATCGTCGGTAACGCCCAGCTCGTGGATGGTCTCGGCGATGATGATGCCAAAAGCAAGCGACGCAAGCAGGTCCATGGTCTGGTAGCCGGTCAGAAAGCCCTGGACCGCAGCTCCGGCATCATAGGGAGCCTGCGGCGCGGCAGCGGGACCCAACGGCGAGACCACGGCGGCACCCACGACCAGCACGATGAGCGCAATGAGCGCAGGGCCCGTAATGCGGCCGAGCACGCGTGTGATAACGCCCGGGCGCAGCGTGAGTGCAAACGCGACGATAAAGAAGCCAACGGCAAACACCAGGCGAGCCGTGCCAAGCGAGATGCCCTCGGGCAGCAACGGTACCAGCATCTCAAACGCCGTGGAGCTCGTACGCGGAATGGCAAGGCACGGGCCGATGGCCAGATACACTGCCGCGACAAAGAACTCGCCAAACTTGGGATGCACGCGGCTGGCAAGCTCACGCGCCGTGCCGGCGAGCGCCACGGCGATAAAGCCCATGACGGGCAGGCCGATGGCGGCAATCAAAAAGCCAACCATGGCAAGCGGTGTGGCCGTGCCGGCCTGGAGCGCCAGCAACGGCGGAATGATGAGGTTGCCGGCGCCAAAGAGCATCGAAAACAGGGCGATGCCGACGGTAACGACATGGTCGGAGCGCAGACCGCGCGGTGCAGATGAGGGCATAGGCACACCTTTCGGGTCGAAACAAAACGGGACGGGCAAAATACCCGTCCCGCAAGTATAAACGCTTGAGCAGGCCAGATGGTGCAAAGTATCAATCTGGTTGCCCCTTTAGAGCCGCTACGCGTCAGAGCGACAGCGACGCAGCAGCTCGAGTCCCAGCGCGACAAGCGCAACGGCGCCCGCAGCGACGGCGACGGCCAATGGCGCACGATCGCCCGTGTCGGCGAGCTGCTGAGCGCTCGACTTGGAAGACTCCTTCTTGCCGGAGTTTTCCGTACCCGATGCCTTTGCCTTATCGACCGCAGAGTTATCCGAACTACCGGGTTTTGTCGGATCCTTTGAATCCGGCTGGTCGGAATCGGGCGTTCCGGGCTTTTCCGGCTCCGGCTTACTCGGGTTGTCGGGCTCAGGCTTATCCGGGTTATCCGGGTCCGGCTTGTCCGGCTGATCAGGCTCCGGTTTGTCGGGCTCGGGCTTGCCCGGATCAGGCTGGTCAGGCTCGGGCTTGTCCGGCTGGTCCGGGTCAGGCTGGTCCGGGTCCGGCTTGTCCGGATCGGGAACCACCGGATCCGGGTCGACAGGCTCCCGCTTCTTCACCGTCAGCGTACCGGGCTCAACCGTGACATCGAAGTTCGGGTCGGTGACCGTCGCCTCGATCCGGTACTCGCCCGCCGGGGAACTCTCATCGGCGACGCAGGAGTACTCGACCTTCACGCCCGAGGTATCGGCCGAGCTCTTTAGGCTCGAGGTAAAGGCGGGATTCGCCTCTCCCTCGAAGCGTTCAACATCGTCGACCTTTACCCTAAGCTTCGCCGACGCAATCTTGAACTTACGCGAGGCGGCGCCAATATACCCGTTGCTACGCAGCGTGGCAACGGCGCGATATGTGCCGGCATCGGTCGGGGCCTCACTCGACGAATAGTGCGTGCCGCCCGTCCCGTAATACCTGACCCTCAGGTCACCTTCGCAGGCCTTGGGAACCCCCGTGACCTCGGGCGCCTGGGTGTCACCACTATAGACGAAGTCGCCGCCTGCAAATGCGAGCTCGACCCGCTTCGCCTGAACGACCAGAACGAAGTGCGCGGTCACGGTCTTGTCCTGAGCGTCCTTGCACGTGATGTCAAAGGTAGACACTCCGGCCTTGGACGGGACGCCCGAGAGCGTCAGACCGCCCGCCGTGCGGGTGAGCTTAAACCCGTCGGGGAGCTTAGCGTCGTCCCACGTGTACTCATACGGAGCTTCGCCACCCGCGGCACCCGAAATCGTCGCGCGATACGTGCTATGCGCACGTGCAACCGGCAGCAGACCGCCGTTGAACACGAGGGCATCCCGGGGCACAACGGAAACGACAGCGCGATCGCTGTCCGCCTGCATCTCGGTACCAAGGTAGCGCTGAGTGACACGGCAGAAATACTCGCCGGCGCAATCGTCATCAAGGCCCTCGATGAGGAGCGTCTCCCCTGTCTCGCCCTCGAGCGTCACGGCCTCGCCGCCCACCATGTGGAACCACTGATAGGAAAGTCCGACATCGGCGGCGCAACCCGTGGACGAGGCCGCGTGGTCGGCAACGCTCTTCCCCGCCTCGGCAGCAACCGAGAGCACAACGGCATCGCCCTCGTGGGCACTCGCGTCCTGTGGCTGCGCGATCACCTTCGGAGCGTCCGCTTTCGCGAACTCGAACGTAATCTCGTGCGACGCGGTGACGTCACTCACCGTGACCTCGTACGCTCCGCCCTCATAGTCGGAGATATCGAGATCGATGGCCTTGTCCGAGCCGGCTTCCGTGACCGTCACCCGCTCGAGGAAGCAGCCCTCGTCGGGCATCGCCGAGAGCGTCACGTCGCCGCCGGCATCAACGGTAACGGAAGCGTTGTCGACCGAACCGTTGACCGCCTTTGCCGTCACCTCAAAGCGCTCGGGCTTGTCCGGGTTATCGGGATCCGGTTTATCCGGGTCGGGGTTGTCGGGATCAGGCTTGGGATCCGGATCGGGATTATCGGGATCCGGATTGTCCGGGTCAGGGTTATCTGGATTGTCCGGGTCCGGATTGTCCGGCTCAGGGTTATCCGGGTCCGGATTGCCCGGGTCCGGAACCACCGGGTCGGGATCAACGGGCTCCTGCTTCTTCTTCACCGTCAGCGTTCCGGGCACGACCTCGACATCGAAGTTCTGGTCGGTGACCGTCGCGCCGATCTGGTACTCGCCAACAGGAGAGCTCTCATCGGCATCGCAGGAGTACTCGACCTTCACACCCGAAGTGTCAACCGCACTCTCCAGGCTCGAGGTAAACGCTGGGTTCGCCTCCCCCTCGAAGCGCTCGGCGTCGTCAACCTTCACCTTGAGCTTTGCCGGAGCGATCTCGAACTGGCAGGCGGCGGCACCGATGTAGCCGCGGCTGCGCAGCGTGGCGACAGCGCGGTATGTGCCGGCATCGGTCGGAGCCTCCGTCGAGGAATATTGCGTGCTTCCGGTACCGAAGTACCAGATCTTAAGGTCGCCCTTGCAGACCTTAGGAGCACCGGAAACTTCGGGCGCCTGCGACGCGCCATTAAAGGTAAAGTCGCCATCCGTAAACGTAAGTTTTACGTGCTTCGCCTGGACAACGAGCGCAAAGCGGGCGGTCATGGCCTCGCCACGGGCATCCGTGCACGTGATATCGAAGGCGGAAACGCCCGTCTTGGACGGAACACCAGAGAGCGTCAGGCCGCCCGAAGTACGGGAGAGCTTGAGCCCGTCGGGGAGTTTCGTCTCATCCCATGCGTACTCGTACGGAGCCTTGCCGCCCGCGGCCCCGGCAATCGTTGCGAGGTACGCGCTGTGGGCGCTCGCTGCCGGCAGCAGGTCGCCGTTAAACACAAGGGTGTCCCAGGCAACGACGGAGACGGAAGCACAATCACTGTCCGTCTGCTTCTCAGTGCCAAGGTAGCGTTGAGTGATGCGGCAGAAATACTCGCCGGTCTGCTCGTCATCGAGGTCCGCGAGCGAGAGCGTCTCCCCCGTCTCGCCATCGAGCGCCACGGCCTTGCCATTCACAATGCGGAACCACTGGTACGAAAGCTCAATCTTGGCAGCGCAACCCGTGGACGAGGCCGCGTGGTCGGCGACGTTCTTGCCTGCCTCGGCAGCGACCGAGAGCGCGACGGCATCGCCCTCGTGGACGCTCACGTCCTGCGGCTGCGCGACCACACGCGGAGCGTCCGCCTTCGCAAACTCGAACGTGACCTCCTGCGATGCGGTGACATCGCTCAGCGTGACCTCGTACGCCCCGCCCTTGTAATCAGAAATGTCGAGGTCAACGGTCGCATCCGAGCCTGCCTGCGCGACCGTCACGCGCTCGAGGTAGCAGCCCTCGTTGGGCGTCGCCGAGAGAATCGCGTCCCCGCCCTCAACAACCGAAACCAAAGCATTGTCGACCGAACCGTTGACTGCCTTCGCCGTCACCTTGTAGTGCTCGGGCTTCTTCTTGACCGTCAGCGTACCGGGGTCGACCGCGACATCAAAGTTCGGATCGGCGACTGCCGCGTCGATCTGGTACTCACCCGCCGGCGATTTCTTATTCGCCGAGCAGAAGTACGTAACCTTTACGTCCGAGGTGTCGCAACGGCTCACCAAGCTGGAGGTAAACTCGGGATTCTCCTGGCCCTCAAAGCGCTCGGCATCGTCGACCTCCACCAGCAACTGGGCAGGCGCAACGGAAACCGTCAACTCGACGTCCTCGGCGGCAAGATAGTTTCGAGACGCCTTGGCATGGGCGACAACACGTGCCGCACCGGCAGCCTTCACCGTCGCGCAGCGTCCCTTAATCGAAACAGGGCTCACATCGTCATCGGAATCGACCAGCACAAAAGTCACGGGAGTCTGGGCAACGTTGTTGAACACAATGGGGTCTCCACCGTAAACACCCGAATAGCTCGTCGTTCCCGTAATGACCTGGCTTGCCTTTGCAATCGAGAACTCGGCGGACTGTTTACCCTGATAGTTGGGGTCAGTCACCGTAACCGTGACGCGGTAGTTGCCGCTGTCGCACGGCTCCAGCGCCGTCGGACCATAGGACGTTCCATCTATACCGCGATAGGCAACGGAATAGGCAGACGTATCAAGACCGGCAACCGCAACCGCCGCACCGTGTCGTGCGCCATCGTATGTCACATCAGACGTCTCGATCGAAATATCGACCGGGGCCTTCTCGATCGTGAAGTCACAGGAGGCATTACCGACATATCCCTTGGCATCGAGCGTCGCCACCACACGATACGTGCCGGCATCCACCGGCGCCTGATCCGACGAGTAATGTGTGTCGCCCGTGCCAACATAGGTCAGTTTGACATCGTCCTCGCAACCCTCGGGCACGCCCGAAAGCTCCGGGGCCTGCGCCGTCGCGTTGTAGGTAAAGGTCTGGCCCTCAAATGCAAACGAGGCTTCCTTCGCCTTCACGAGCAGCGCGAAGTGCGCATCGCACTTGTTGCCCAGGTCATCAGTGCACCTAATCTTGAAGCGACGCACGCCCGTAGCCGCAGGCACGCCCGAGAGCACCAAGGCGCCCGATCCGTCATCTGCCAGCGTCAGCTGCATGCCCTCAGGAACCTCAACATCATCCAAGTTGTACGCATACGGTGCCTTGCCGCCCGTAGCGCCGGCAATCTCTGCACGGTACTCATCGTGAGCGGTCGCCGCAGGCAGCACGCGCCCGTTAAACACAAGTGCTTCTCGGGGCACGATGGATGCCTTCGCATGTTCGGTATCCGTCTTTGTCACCGTGCCCAGGTAGTTCTGCGTAATGCGGCAGAAGTACTCGCCTTCGCCGTCGCTGTCGAGCTGGGCGATCGAAAGCGTCTCCCCCGTCTCGCTCTTCAGCGCCACCGCCTTGCCGCCATCGTCAGACACGCGATACCACTGGTAGCTCAGCTTGACGTCTGCAGCGGATCCAGAAGACACAGCCGCATGGACGCGAACGTTGCGCCCCGCCTCGGCGGCAATCAAAAACTCAACCGGATCGCCCTCGTAAGCACTCGCATCCTGCGGCTGAGCGAGCACCTCCGGAGCCGCAGCCTTCGCGAATTCAAACGTGACCTGCTGCGGAGCACTCACGCCACTCAGCGTGACCTCGTACGCCCCACCCTTATAGTCGGAAATATCAAGGTCATAGGCATTGCCGGCCGAACCGTCATCACCTGCCCCTTCGGCAACGGTCACGCGCGTCAGGTAGCAGCCCTCATCGGGCGTCGCCGAAAGCGTCACCTTGCCATCCGTAGCGACCAAAGCAGACTCCGGATCAACCGATCCGTTGACCGCTCGGGCCGTCACCTGGTACTTAGGCGCCTCCGCAAAGCGCGCCTCGACGGTCATATTGTCCTCGGGGACAAACGTCCAGGAAGCATCCGTGCTCAGCGGCTCATCGCCCAACGACCCGTCGTCATTGCGCACATACCAGCCATCAAACACATAGCCCGCATCGGGAACGGCGGTCAACGTCGTCGACTCGCCGTTCTCTACCTCGTTTGTCACGGCATAGCCCAGCGACTCGTGCGCAGACGAACCCTCGACATGTCCTCCCTGTCGCGAATCAACCGCCGTCACCGACATCGTCGCCCGTTCATAAACGGCCGTAAAGGTTCGGTTACCAAACACCACGCGGTTAATGACCGGCGTGGCGCCCACAGGCATGCCGTTCTCGTCGACCCAGTATTTAAACTTCCAACCCTTATGCGGCACGGTAAACATAATCGCCGCGGAGTGGTAGGAGCCGCCGGTACCAAGCGCAACCATGCTAAAGCCCGCGTCCTTGGGATACGTAGCGACCTGAACATCGCAGCCCGTCTCATAGAACACGGCCGTAAGCTGCCTATTCTCCTTTGCGGTACCGATATAGAACGCGCTGTAGCTCACCGTGACACCCGCATCGTCGACCCAATGCGAGAAGTGGTACTTCTTCCACGGGATCGCGATCGCCATAAACATGTCGCCCCTGTCGTAGGACCTGCTGCCGGCAGGAATGCCGTCGACCAGAAGGGCCGTACCGCGGAAGATGGACGAGCCAGTGACGGTAATGGTCACCTGTCCATCGGATTCGAACTGCGCGTAGTACGTTATGTCTTGCGTGGCGGTCACATCGAGAGTCGTCGCGGTCTCGACAATCGAGGTGCCCTCCTTATCGGTGCTCCAGCCCACAAAGCGATAGCCCATACCGGCAACAGCGGACAGTTCCACCTGATCGCCCACGGCAAAGCTACCGCTGCCCGTAACACGGCAGCCCCTGTTCGAAGCCTTGTCCTTCACCACGACCTCGCCCGTAACGGCCACCTCGTACGGATCGGCAAACACGGCCTGGAGCTCCAACGTATCGCCCTCGAGCCCCTCGACCATATCCTTGTCGAGCTTAACCCAGCAATGGGCGTCGCAGCTCAGCAGCGACTTGTTGCCCTCGGCATCCAGGACAGACCAACCGGCAAATCGCTTGGTACCCATAGGCGTAGCGTTGAGTTCGACCGTATCACCGAATTGATAGGAGCCCTCGCCGCTCAGGGTGCTAACGCTATTGTCACTCGCGCTCAAAACGACCTGATAGGACTTAGGCGTAAAGGTCGCCGTATAGGTGGCGTCGCACGTGACCTTAACGGTATAGTCGGCGCTCTCGCTGACTGTCTCGCCCTTGTCGTCCTTCCAACCCGCAAACGAATACCCGGTGTTTGCAGTCGCGCGAAGCGTTGCGCGGTCGCCGACCTCATAGCCACCAAAGCCGCTCACGGCTCCGCCCTCGGCAGGCGAAGCAACGGTATGCACGACATACGAACCCGACGCAAAGAGGGCATAGAGCGACGTATCCTCACGCACGGTAAATCGATAGGTTTTCTTGGAGCTCACGCACGTGCCGTTACGGAACCAGCCCACAAAAGCCGTATCCTTGGCGGCAACCGCGTGCACGGTTGCAACCTGTCCGTCGGCATACGTCCCCGCTCCCTCGACCGAGCCCATGCTCTGTTCGCACGAGACGTCCAACGTATATTGTTTTGCCGAGAACACGGCCTGGAGCGTCGTGTCGGACGACGGCACCACGTGATAGGTACTGTCATGGCTTATCACGGCGCCCGAAGCATCGGCCCAATACTCAAACGCATAGCCCGAAAGCGCATGCGCGGTCAGCGTGGCGGCGTGCCCCGCCTCAACGGTACCTGTGCCCTCGACCCAGCCGGCGACTCTCGATTCGACCAGCGAACCGGTGCCGGAATCGACTACCATCGTGGCGTCGACTTCATAGCTTTTCGCCATAAAGCGAGCGACGTGCACATGGCTGCGCTCCTGGTGGCAGGTGAACTCTGCATCGGCAGACTCAAACGAGCCGTCGGCCGTATACCAACCCGTAAAGACATAACCGGGATTAGGCGTCGCCTTAAGGGCAACCTCCGCGCCGCGGTCGGCAAGGATTCGGCTCGCCTTGACGGTGCCGCCCTCAGCAGGATCGGCGAGGGGCACGCAGACGGTATCGATAGGCACAAAGGCCGCGGTAATGACGCAGTGCCCGGTTTTGCCGCGAGCTTTGGCAACCAACGTGGTCTCGTGCTTAAGGCTCTTCAGGCGCCCGTTGACGTACCAACCCCAGAACAAATAGCCAGGACGAGCCTTGGCCGTCAGATGAAGGGTCTCCCCCAATTTGAACTTATCGGTCGCAGGCTTCACCACGGTCCCATTGCACGTCACGGTACCGCCGAGCCATGAATCGGCCGTGACCATGACCTCGGGCTTTGAGTCGGTAAAGATCGCGGTATAGGTATCGCTCTTGGTGACCTTAACGACCAGCTCGGCAGAGTCGTACTCCTTACCGGAGCCGTCCTCCCAATGGTCAAAACGATAGCCGTCGTTGGCCTTTGCCTTGAGCATCACCGTGTCGCCATATCCGCAGGTAACCGAAGATGCCCCCGGGTGGCCCTCGATCTCAACCGTGCCGCGCTCCACAAAGGTCTTTTTTGCCTTCGCCGTCACGGTATACGTGTTTTCCTCAAACACCGCGCGCACGGTGCATTCCACGTCCTCGGGATAGAACTCGAGGTAGCTGGGGTCGGTGCCCAAAAGCAGGTCCGTCTTGGCGTCGTACCAGCCCTTAAAGGTAAATTGTTTGCTCGCCTCGGCCGTGAGCTCAATGCTCAGCGTGGCAGGCTCGCCCTTCATGCAATAGCCCTCGCCGTGCACCATATATTTGCCCGCCATGGCCGAGGCAGGCTCAACTACAACATCCACCTTGCAGGCACGCGTAAACTTCGCCTGGATCACGCAGTCGGTAATGGGCTCAAAGGTATAGGAGCGCTCGCTCGAAACCAGCGTCGCGGTGGCATCCGAGCCACCATTGCTCAGATACCAACCGTCAAAGATATAGCCCTCAGACGGTGTGGCCTCCGCGGTCACGCGCTCGCCCTCGGGAACCTCGAGCACCATGCCGGCAGTCTCGCCGCGCTTCAGCGTAACGGTACCGCCCTCGAGCGGGTCAGCCTCGGCACGCACAGTATGCGCATCCCTGCCGTCCATTACAGCCTCAATTCGGGCATTCCCGTTAACGCGGTATTCGCAAACTTCCTGCTTGTTGGCAATCGTGATGCCCTGCGCATCGGTTTCTCGCCACTCTACAAACCGGTACGTTTTCTCTGGATTGTCGGGGCGCACCTTGGGCCGCATCGTAAACGTGAGAATGTCGCCATCCTTCGCGCGAACCTTGCCGTCCACGACCGGCACGCCATCGCACAGTACCTCGGCGCTGTCGAAGGGATCGGTATTCACCAGGATAGTCTTATCCGCCTTGCGGAAGCGTGCAACCAGATGACGGTCGACCTCGGCCTTGAAGATATACGTACGCTCGGGCGAAACCTCGATGCCATCCTCAAACCATCCCACAAAGGCATAGTCGGGACCCTCGCTCGCGGTGACCATAGCCTGATCGCCACGGGTGATGCTCTGCTTTACAGGGCTTGCGGTGCAGCCTGTCGAAAAATCGGCCTGAATGCCATCGGCTTCGGCAACTGCCGTGACCTCGACTTTTTTCTCAAAGACGGCCGTCATCTTTACAACCTCGGGTGTCAGGTCCGTGATCGTCATCGTCTTGAGAGGAGATGTCGAGACCTCGACGCCGTTCTCTTTCCAACATACGAAGCGATAGCCGGGATTTGCGACAGCCTCGAGCGTGGCGACCGTCCCCTCATAGTGGATACCGCCGCCGGTAACGACACCGCCTACCTCGGGCTGTGCGGTGGCAATAATTTCGATCTTATGGTCACCATGAGGCTTGGGCTTCTTGTGGTCGTCGATGATGTCCTTAATCTCCTTGAGCACCTTGGTGCCCACAGCGGCAACATCCTCAATGTTGTCGGCCATGCCAATCTCAATCACCGCGTCGGCCGCGATGGGGTCGACAATCTCGCCCAAGCCATACATGGTAGTAAGAACGGCCGCAGCCGTGATCGCGGCGATGAGCGCGGCCTTCAGCGCCGCGAGTGACTCATCGGGGTCAGTCGCCTCCCGGAAATGCGCGGTGTACTGCACATCTCCCTCGAGCACAAACGTGTAGGACGGACCATCGTCGCCGGAATAGACAACGTTACCGAGGGCATCGGTCGCATAGTCAAACACATAACCGGGCGACGGGACGGCCACGACCGTGACGCGCGACCCGATACCGTACAGACCGGTGGAAAGGAACTGCCCGAGCGGCTGCCCGTTCTCATTGACCCCATCCACACTCAGCACAACGCTCGCCTGCGGAGCGCAGTATCGCGGAGTGATCTCGATCCTAGCGTCAGTCTTGTCCTCGGACACAATCGCGTCCGCCTCGTTCACCGTATAGGTAAAGTCGAGCTGATCGCTCACGGCGTAGGCATCATCGCCCTCACCCAGATACCAGCCCAGGAACAGCGCGTTATCCGTGACGGCAGAAACCTCAACCGTCTCGCCGACATTGCGATAGCAGTTTTGAGCGGTAACACTCAGGTGCGCAAAGTCCTGCGACGAGTCGGTCGCCTGCGCATCGTTGATGCGCACCGCATGGTCTTTAAGCTTAAAACGAGCCTCGAGGGACAGGTCCTTGTCTGGCGTAAACGTGCAAACCGTTTCTTTGGAGATGTACTTGCCGGACTTGGTGTCATACCAGCCCTTAAAGGTAAGGTTGTCGTTGAGCATCCCCAAAGCACCGGCATCGAGCGTGACCTCGGTGCCCGCATCGATCGTCGTCACGCCGGAAACATCGGGCAGCTCAACGCCGTCCATCAGCTTGCGTTCGCCTTTATCGATCGTTTGGGCATAGGAGATCTGGAACGACGTCGGCTCAGGCTTCTTAAGCTGTAGCGTGCCCTTGGTCTGGGTTTCAAAATGTGAATAGCCATCGTCATACACGAGCTTTACGGGCTGTCCGTCCATCGACTCATCGAAGACGTCACCGTCGCACGGAGTCGCCGTTAGGTACTCACCCAGTTCTTCCTTTATGAGGGCTTCGTAGTTCCAAATCGAAACAGAATGCGGGTAATCGAGCTCGACGCTCATGCCCTCGAGCGAAATGGTGTCCCCCGGCTCATAGGTCATGTTGTTGGGATCGCAGGAGATCTCAACGTTCTTGAGCACCTTGCCCACCGGGACGGGTAGACAGCCGTTGCACCTCTCCCAAACAGCCTTGGGCTCTCCCTTGCTGTACTTCGGAATCATCTTGGCAGGGACCATGACGGTCATGTTGCGCTTGGGGAACGTGTCGGTATTAATGAGCACCGCATGGTTGCACCCAAAGAACACGGTCTCGAGGTTGGTGCTATAAAACGCCTTTTCCGGCAACTCCTCGATCTTGGAGTTATATGGCAGCGTCAGCCCGCCGTTCAAGTCGGTGCCGTAGAAGCAGGTGTGGCCAAGCGTTTCGACCGTTGTGTTGCTCTCGAGCCCGGTGGTAGCAAGGTTCGAGCAGAACCTGAACGCGCAAACGCCAATCGATGTAATGGAGGTATTCTTGTCCAGGCCGGTATCGGTCAGAGCCTTGCAGCCTTCGTAGGCGCTGTCGGGAATCGATGTGAGGCCGACAACCTTGTCGAGCCCCGTGGACACCAGCCCACTGTCGGCAAACGCGGCATAGCCCATCGAGCCAATAGTAGTAGTCTCGCTGATGTTCAGGCTCGCAAGCGACTCGCAGCCATAGAACGCCTCTTTTCCGATGGTGCCGATGGTCATACCGGAAAGGCTGATATCGGTGAGATTCGGGCAGTTATAGAAGGCGTGCAATCCGATTTTGGAAATGGAGCTATTCTCAAAGCGCGCTGAGCGCAGATTGGTAGAGTCGGCGCAGAGCTGTGCGTCGACTTCATCAACCCCGTAATCGACAATCAAATTCGTTACCATTCGACCATCGACAGAGTTCTCGCGCGGGTTGTTTTCATCGATTTCTACCGTAAGATTTCCGTTTGCATCGCACGGATACAGATAGTAGTTGGGCATGAGCTTGGCATACTCGTAGGCCGCCTGCTGCAGGTTGCCCTTGCTGTACGCGACAAGGCGCGTGTAGCCATCGTCATACACCAACTGTATGGGTTCTCCGTCCATCGACTCGTCGAAGACATCACCATCGCAGGGGGTCGCCGTAAGGTATTCGCCGAGTTCGTCCTTTATGAGCGCTTCGTAGTCGCTATCCATCGTCGAATGAGGATATTGAAACGTGACGCTCATGCCCTCGAGCGAAATGGTGTCACCCTGCCGATAGGCCATCTTGTCGGGATCACGCGAGACCTTAATCTTTTGAAGCATCTTGCCCACGGGGACGGGCAGGCTGCCATTGCAACTCTCCCAAACCTCTTTGGGGCGACCGCTTGCGTATTGCGAAACCATCTTGGCAGGGACCATGACAGTCATGTTTTGCTTGGGGAACGTGGTGGAATTAATGAGCACCACATGGTCGCATCCAAAGTACACAGTTTCAAGCTTAGAGCCATAGAACGCACGACTCGGCAGTTCCTCGATCTTGGAATAAAGGGGCAGCGTCAGCCCGCCGCTCATATTGGTCCCGGAGAAACAACCTTCGCGGAGCGTCTTGATCGTCGTATTGTTCTCGAGTCCCGTCGTCGCAAGGCGAGAGCAGTTTTTGAACGCATTAACGCCGATTGATGTGATGGATGTGTTCCCGCCCAGACCGGTATCGGTCAGAGCGCTGCAGGCATTATAAGCGTTCTCAGGAATCGAACTGAGACCAACGACCTTGTCGAGACCCGTAGACCGCAGCCCGCTCCAGGCAAACGCGGCATCGCCCATAGAGCCGATGGTAGCAACGTCATTAATGTTCAGGCTCGTAAGCGATCCGCACCCAGAAAACGCCTCTGTTCCGATGCCCCCAATGGTCATACCGGAAAAGCTGATATCGGCGAGATTGGAGCACCCAGAAAAGGCGTGTAGTCCAATTGAAGAAACAGAGCTGTTCTCAAAACGCACCGAACGCAAATTGGAGGAATACTCACAAATATATCCGGGGACCCCATCCACTCCGTAATCAACGATCAGATTGGTTACCAATTTACCGTCGACAGAGCTCCCATACGGGTCGTTTCCATCGATCTCTACCGTAACGCTTCCGCTTGCATCGCACGGATACACATAGCCGTTCGGCATAAGCTTGGCATACTCGTAGACCGTTGGGTCCTCATACACGAGGGGATCGACTTCGCTGTCATCGGACGAGGGTTCCGCCGTGGCAACCAAGCTCTTTGCTGCATCAGAATCGGTCGCGGAGCTCGAAAGGTCTTGGGCCAAGCTCGACGTGGAAGTGCTGGTATCCGAGCTGGACGATTCGTCCTGAGCGTTATTCGTTTGGTCGGAAGTTGTGGATGAGCTGCCCTCGCCCGAAGACGACGCGTTATCGACCGCATCGACATCAGCGTCAGAGCTCGAGTCGGCCTCTTGGGCCTCGCTCTCGACGGCGACCACCCCGGCATCATCGGCATAGGCTGTGCTGGGAGCAAGGGGTATCGAGGTCACGACCATCGCGACCGAAAGATAGACGACTAAAAACCTATAGAGGGCAGCAGTGATCCTGTTCATAGGAACCTTCCCGCAATTCGCAAAGATACAGAGTCCCAGTGTGGGCCATCATTTCACATTACCCTGTATAAGCGACAATGCGGGAAGGTAGCGTAAACGGTTTATCTAAGGGCGCAAAAGGTTGGTCTAATCGCAGCTCAAATCGCGCAGAGCCTCAATCGCCGTATCGACTTCCCCTTCCGTGTTGAAATACCCAAACGAGAAGCGAACGATACCCTGGCGCTCGGTCCCGAGCGCGCGGTGCATGAGCGGGGCACAATGGGCACCGGGACGGGTCGCAATCCCCCACCCTTGCATGAGCGCGTCCGAGATCTCGGCAGAGTCGATATCACCCACGTTGAGCGAGACGATCGCCGAGCGTGCTGACTGGTCGAAGACACCGTAGAGCTTAATCTCCGGAATATTGCGCACACCGGCAAGGAAGCGATCAGCGAGCGCCCGCTCGTGGGCAGCAATCGCCTCGACCCCACCCTGGGCCTCGATATAGTCAAGGCCGGCAGAAAGGCCCGCGATGCCATGGCCGTTGAGCGTACCGGCCTCCAGGCGCGTGGGCCACTCAAGCGGCTGCAACGCATCGAAGCTGTGCACGCCCGTGCCGCCCATGGCCCAGGGCGCCACGTCGACGCCCTCCGCCACGGCCAGGCCGCCGGTGCCCTGCGGGCCCATGAGCCCCTTGTGGCCGGTAAAGCACACCACGTCGAGCCCCATGGCCTGCATATCGATATGCGCCGTACCGGCAGACTGCGAGGCATCGACGATCACAAGCGCACCCGCGGCATGTGCCAAGGCCGCCACGCGCGCAATGTCGACCGCGTTGCCGGTCACATTAGAGGCATGCGTCACCACCACGGCACGCGTACCGGGCGTGATCAGCCGCTCGAGCTCGTCATAGTTGAGCACGCCGTTCGCGTCGCAGCCGGCATGCTCAACGGTCACGCCCCGCTCAGCCGCCAGGCGGTTGAGCGGACGCAGCACGGAGTTGTGCTCGAGCACCGTCGTGACCACGCGGTCGCCGGGGCGCACCACGCCATTGATGACGGTGTTGAGCGCCGCGGTGGAGTTGGGCGTAAAACAAACATGGTCAGCACGCGGGCAGCCCAAAAGGCGCGCGAGCTTGGCACGGCAAGCGTGAATCGTGCGAGCGGCATCGAGGGCACCCGACGTGGCGCCGCGCCCGGCATTGCCGAGCGAGCACATCGCCCGCGTCACGGCATCGATGACTGTCTGCGGCTTGTGCATGGTCGTAGCCGCGTTATCCAGATAGATCATCGCACGACCTCCCACATATCGATCACGGTATAGCCCTCGGTGGGAACGCCCGCCGCGGCGAGTGCGCCGCGCAGCAGTTCCTCATCGGCAGGCAACGCCTTCCACGCCAGACCGCAGCCGGCAGCGACCTCCCCGGGCACGGGAATCGTTCGCCCGGGAAGGCCGCGCTCGACGCACAGGGACTCACAACCCATGGCGGCCGCCGTGGTGGGAAACGTGATGACAAGCGCCGGGCGCTTCTCCCTCATGGCAACTCCAACCAATACGCTACGGGCGCACGACGCGCACGGCCTGCTCCATCTTCTCCACGATCACGTACATGTTGGTGACCTCGCCCACCGCAAGCTGGTCTTTAATGCCATAGTGGTCGAGGCAGGTACCGCAGGTGAGAATCTCGACGCCCTGCTCGGCCAGGCCCTTCAGGTCATCGAGCACCGGCGAGCCCTCGACGGTGAGCTTGGCGCCGCCGTTATAGAACAACATGGTCGCGGGCAGCTCCTCCTGCTGCGTCACGGCAAAGATAAACGCCTTCATGAGCTTGTGGCCCAGCTCGTCGTCGCCGCGACCCATACAGTCGGTGTAGACGGATATGACGAGCTTGCCCTTGCCGGCGCTGGCATCGCAGAAGGCAGCGCCATCCTGCTCGGGGTCCGCAACGGCCACGGCACCGGCGGTCGCGACGGTCACGTGCCACTCGGCATCTGCGACCTTCTCGACCGAGGTCGTGCAGCCCTTTTCCTGTGCCATCTTGGAGATGTTCTTGACGGCGGTCTCGTTGTCGACCGAGATCACAACAGCGCCCTCGCCATCGAGCTGTTTCAGGGCCTTGAGCGTCTTGACGACGGGCAGCGGGCAGGCATCGCCCATGGCATTGACTTCAATCTTGGTAGACATAGTAAATTCCTTTCGAAAGGGGCCGCCCAGAACAACGGACGGTCACATAAACGGTTTTCCTTAACGCACAACACGAACGGCAGGACCGCCCGGCACCGCCTCGCACACGCGACCGACAACGGCAGCGATGCAATCCTCGGCATGCAGACGGTGCGCGAGCTCATCCACATCGGCGGCAGGCGCTGCGATGAGCAGGCCGCCCGAGGTCTGCGGATCGTACAGCGCATCCAGCATGCCCGGCTCCAGGTCATCGTCGGCCGCCATGCGCGGGCCAAAAAAGTCCTGGTTGCGGTAGGCACCGGCAGGGATAATGCCCAGGCGCGCCATGTCGAGCACCTGGTCAAAGAGCGGAACCGCCCTCGACACAAGCTCAATCTGCACGCCCGAGCCCTCGGCCATCTCGCACGCATGCCCGATCAGGCCAAAGCCCGTGACGTCAGTGCAGCCGTGAAGCTCGAGGCCCTCGGCCAGACGAATCGGGGCCTCGTTGAGGGTGCGCATCGACTCGAACACCGGGCTGGCGCTATCCTGCTCGATGAGCTCGCCCTTAATGGCCGTGGTGATGATGCCCGAGCCAACCGCCTTGGTCAGCAGTAACGCATCGCCCACGCGCGCGCCGCTGTTGGTGAGCATGCGGTCGAGCGCGACAAAGCCGCTCACGGACAGGCCGTACTTGGGCTCGTCGTCGTTGATGGTGTGGCCGCCCGCGATGGAGCAACCGGCCTCGACGCACTTGTCGGCGCCACCCGCCAGAATCTGGCCGGCAACCTTAACGCCCAGGCAACTGGGTATACAAAGCAGGTTCATGGCATGGCTCGGCCGCCCGCCCATGGCGTAGATGTCCGACAGCGAGTTGGCCGCAGCAATCTGGCCAAACAGGAACGGGTCGTCGACCATCGGTGGGAAGAAGTCGATGGACTGCACGAGCCCCAGGTTCTCCCCTACGCGGAAAACGCTCGCATCGTCGGAGGTATCGAACCCCACGAGCAAGTTGTCGTTATGAACATTTGGCAAGTCGCCCAGGACCTGGGCGAGGGCTCCGGGAGCCAACTTAGCGGCTCAACCGCTCGCGGCAGTCATAGACGTGAGCTTAATCTGATCGTCAGCCATCGATACCTCCTCTCAAACCCAAACAATGCTTCCCAGTATACGCATGAACGCGCTTCCACGGCCGATACATCACCCTAGTGCCTGGGCGCGAACGCCCGCGCCGATCGCGCCGGCAAAACGGGCCAGGGGCGACGTAGTCACCGGCGAGCCCAGCAGCGCGCCCAGCCGCTCTACGACATAGGCGTTCTCGCACAAGCCGCCGGTCAGGAAGTACGAGGCGCCCGACGCCTGCCCGGCCATGGTGGCCACGCGCGACACGAGCTGCACGGTGGGTGGCGATAATCCGACCGTGCTCAAACCCGGAATTTTAGGGAACCTGCTTTGCGGTCGATTATTTAGTTGTGCGTCGTCTCTCCCGGAGCCGTGAACATGCCTGCTCATATGCGACTCCGAGCCATATACAGGGCGCGCGCGGCAACGCGGCGAATATATGTCGTCTGCGGCATGTGCGCACCCTCCTTTACAAGTTGAGGTCAACTATATCAACGGTCATCGACCATGCGAACACCGTTGACATTCGTACGACAGCGTCGTGTGCCGTCGTTAAATAAATAATTATCTTGATTGATAAGAGTTTGTCATTCCTCATTCGGCGAACGGCAAAAACAAAGCCGCCGAGGCCTATATCCCCGACGGCATTACCCGGCGCTATCGACAAACCAAATGGATCCTGCTGGCATCAAAATGCATGCGCAGCGTCTCGCCTGTTTGCGGCAGCTCGTCGACAGGCATGCGCACTTTGTTGACCTTCCACTGCAGGCGCGTCGGCGCGTCGGCGCGCGGCACGTCCAGCAGCACCAGACGCTCAAAACGTGAATCGCTCACGCGGGCCACATGCAGGTCGTAGCTGTTGCGACCCCGCTCCGCGCGATTGTCAACATGGAAGTAGCTTGCGCGAATACCCAGGTACGCCACGTTATCGGGAATCTCACGTCCCACGTTGAAGGTCATGCCCCAGTCGAGGGCCTCAACTTCTTCGTCGCCGATCTTGCGCGCGCGGCTCGTATTCTTGCAGCCCGTCAGGCGCAGCGCAGCCAAGGTTTGCGGCCGGCGGACCACGTCCTCGACGGAGCCGATCTCCTCCATATGCCCGTCGTGCATCACACAAATGCGCCGGCACAGGCGGCACGCTTCGTCGATGTCGTGGCTCACGTAGAGCACGGTACGGTTGCACACATCGAACAGGTCGAGCATGTTCTGTTCGAGCGCGCTCTTAAGATAGGAATCGAGTGCGCTCATGGGCTCGTCGAACATAAAAATGCCCGGATGCGCCGCCACCATGCGCGCAAGCGCCACGCGTTGCTGCTGACCGCCCGAGAGGCGCGCGGGGTAGCGGTCGGCAAAATCGGCCAGACCGAAAATGCCCAGATAGCGCTCGGCGAGCTTTTTGCGCGCGGCGGCGTCACCCGCATCCTTAACACCGGCGCATACGTTATCGGCCACCGTCATGTTGGGAAACAGCTGATAGTTTTGGAACAGCAGGGCGCATTTTCGCTCCTGGGGCGACAGGTTGATACCCGCCGCCGAGTCAAAAAAGGTCACGCCGTTGACGACGATCTTGCCCTCGTCGGGTGTCTCCACGCCGGCAATGCAGCGCAACGTGCAGCTCTTGCCGCAACCCGAGGCGCCCAGCAGCGCCACACGCTCCTCGCCGGCCTCAAGTTGCATGTCGAGCATAAACCCGGGATAGCGTTTTTTGATATCCAGAACGAGCGACATAGCTTATCGACCTCCCTGCGGCGCCGCATCATCGAGCATGAGTTCGGCCAGCGCCTCGCGATCGATACGCAAGGCATTGCCGCCCACCGGGTCAAGCGAATCGCCCTGTCCGGCGAGCTCTTTGGCCTGCTTGCGCTCCGCACGGGAAAGGCCCCGCTCGCGATACTTTTGCGAATGCGCCGTGTACATATTGATGAACAGAATGACCAGGAAACTGAACACGATTACGGCGACAACCCAAAAGAGCGCCACCGACGTGTTACCACCCATCCACTCAAAGTAGATGGCGATGGGGATGGTCTGCGTAATGCCGGCATAGTTGCCCGCAAAGAACAGGGTGCAGCCAAACTCGCCCATGGCACGCGCAAAGGCGAGCACCGTGCCAGCGGCGATGGAGGGCCAGCCAAGCGGCATCATGAGCTCGGTGAAGATGCGACGTTCGGACCATCCCAAGGTTCGCGCGGCGTCGAGCATCTGCGTGTCGAGGCTCTCGAAGGCTCCGAGCGCCGTGCGGTAGACCAGCGGAAACGACACAACGACGGCCGAAATGACCGCCGCGGGCCAGGTAAAAACGATCGAGATGCCGTGCGCGATCAGCCACTGGCCGACACCGGTCGAGCGGCCAAACAGCATGAGGAGCAGAAAGCCGCAGACCGTGGGCGGCAGCACCATAGGAATCGTAAAGACCGAATCGAGCAGGCCCTTGATGCGACTCGAGGTACCCATAGTCTTCCACGCGGCAAACAGGCCCAGTGCAAAGGCAATCAGCAGGGCAAGGCCGCTCGTTTTTATGGACACCCAAAACGGGCGATAGTCGATGTCGCCCAAAAAGGAGGCCAGAGAGGTCAAGGGCCCCTGCTCATTCCGCAACGCGACAGACGATGCTTCTACCATTTGAGCGCTATCAAGCCAACGCGCGCCGCCCTTGGCATCACCCGAGGCCGATGCAATCACTACATAGCGGTCCCCATCCGCACCGCGCTCGTCAAAGCCATAGGTATACCCGCCGGCATCAAACGTTGTTTCCGCCGTGACATACCAAGGAAGATCCACGTCCCCCAGCTGTGCACCTCCCATGCAGTTTGCGCTGTCGAGCTCACAGACGAGGGCCTTGAGACCCGATACGCACTCGTTGTCCTGCGGATCCAATCCATACTTCTCGACCGCCTTGGGCGATATCCACACCACAACGCGATCGGCAGCAGGCACCACTACAAGGTCCACGTCCTCGTCAACGGGAAACCGGTAGCCCTCAGGCTGGCCCTCCATGGCACGAGCGGTCCCCTTGGCCAGCCGCTCAAAACCCTCGATCCCATAGGAAAGCCCATGAGCGGTCGCAGCAACCTGGGCCCCGTCCTCAGCGACCCCAGCAAACGCAAATCCCGGCACCCAGCAAAGCGCGAAGGTCAAAGCACAGGCGACAAGCATGCGGAATCTATTAAGCACGAAAAGCTCCAAGCGAATACAAGGACGGAGTGAAACACAAAGCGATGGAATTATCGCGCCAAGCCGCACTACTCGGAAAGCTCAAAGCCGTACTTAGCCCAAATCTTCTGAGCCTTCTTGTTGGACAGGCAAAAGTCGATAAACGCCTTGGCCTCGTCGGCGTGCTCGGAGCTATCGGCGACAGCACCGGGATACACGATGGGCTTGTGCGAGTCCTCGGGGCACACGAAGGCTTCCTCGATGCCGTCATAGCGGAAGATATCGGAGCTGTAGACAAAACCAGCCACGCAGTCGCCAGTGGACACATAGGCGGCGGCAGTACCAACTTTGTCGGCCAGTGCGACCTTGTCGGCAATCTCGGGAGCATACTCGCCGTCATCACCCTCGGTACCGGTGTAGAGGCCCACGGAAGCCAGCGCCTGGTTGGCGTACTTGCCGGCAGGAACGGTCTTGGCGTCGCCGATGGCGATCTTGCCGTCCAGGTTCGAGACGTCGGCGATGGCCTCGACCTTGGTGTCGGAGCCCTCGGCGCGAATGATCACAAGATCGTTGACGAACATATCCTCACGGGTGTCGGTGTCGACGAGCTCGGCGGTCTCAGCGTCATCCATGGTGCCCTTGGAAGCGGTGATGAGCACGTCGACCGTGGCACCGGCGCGCATCTGCTCAACGAGGTCGCCAGACGCCTTGAACTGCGTGTCGGCAAACCTGGTACCGGCCTGCTCGGTGTAAAGCTCCTGAACCTCGGGCAGAGCCTTCTCGAGCGAGTTGGCGGCAAAGACCTGCAGCTCGACAGCTTTCTTGGAAGATGCCTTAGCAGAACCGGCATCGGAGCCAGTCGGCTCAGACGTCTTGTTGCCAGAGCAGCCGGCAAGGCCAAGGCCGGCAGCGGCGACAGTAGAGAGCGAGACGAATCCGCGGCGAGAAACCATATCGAACATGTTCAACCCTTTCGGACCTTGTGCCCGGGTACCCCACCGCGGGCTTTATTCTGTAATTAAATTATACTTCGGTGCGAATAATGATTATGAGAAATTATTCTCTTCTGAGAATATAGTTTCAGGCATGCCTACAGAATGCCGTCCCCTTGGGCGCAAATAAAAGGCGGAGCAGCCGTTCAGGTCGCTCCGCCGCAGGTAAATCGCTTAGTTGGTATGTCCGCCGCCCGCTGTCATCTGAGCCGCATGCTCCAGCTGGTCCGCTATGGCCTCCCAGCTTTCGCGGGCGGCCTTCGTAGAACCGGGAAAGTTTACGACAAGTGTATGACCTCGTTGCATGCAAATAGCGCGCGAGAGCATGGCGCGGCGCGTCTTGGTCATCGAGTACGCACGGATCGCCTCGGCAATACCCGGCACGTCGCGATCGCAGACGGCACGCGTCGCCTCGGGCGTCACATCGCGCATCGAAAGCCCCGTGCCGCCGCAGGTGAGCACGACATTGGCGTGGCACTCATCGGCGGCTTCCACGATAGCATCACCGATCTCGCTGACGTCGTCGCGCACGACCACATGTGAGACGACCGTCCAGCCCTGCGCCTCGATAAGTTCCTCGAGTGCGGCTCCAGCCTCGTCCTGGGCTAAATCGCGCGTATCCGAGCACGTCACGATCGATATCTTCAGCTCCATAGCATTCCTCCTACAACACGGCGCCCTCGGGCAGGTCGACGCGAACAACGTCCACGACGTCGCCCGCCGCAAGCTCGCACGGACCTTCGTCAATACGCAGCAGGCAGTTGGCCCGCTGCATCGTGCCGAGCAGCGCCGAATTCTGCGTCTTGGCCTCGGTCACCAACAGCCCACCGGTCTCGGGGTCACGCAAAACCGTGGCGCGATCGAAGAAGCGGCGATGCTGTCGCTTTTTCACGCCGTGCGTGAGCATCGCCTGCTGCACGGGACGTGCACCCTCGGCAAAGCCGCGCATCTTGCGAATCGCCGGGCGGGCGAGCATCTCAAAGCCCACATACGCCGCGGCCGGATTGCCTGAAAGCCCCAGGTAGGGCTTACCCCCGAGCAAGCCAAACGTGATGGCCTTGCCCGGACGCATCGAGATGCGGTCAAACAGCACCTCGCCCTCGCGCCGGACGAGCGCCGTCACGTAGTCGTAGTCGCCTGCCGAGGCGCCACCGCTCGTAATGACAAAATCGCACTCCTGCACGGCACGATGCACCAGCTCGGCAATCGCCTGCTCATCATCGGGCGCAATGCCGTAGAACACGGGCTCGGCGCCGGCATCGAGTGCCTCGGCCATCAACGCCGACGAGTTGGAGTCGCGAATCTGCCCGCGCGCCGGCAGCTCGTTCGGCGCGACCAGTTCTGTGCCCAGCGAGATGATGCCCACACGCGGGGCAGCGTGCACCTTCACGCTCGCGTATCCGGCGCTTGCCAGCAGACCCGCGCCCGCCGGAGCCACGACCTCGCCGGCGTGCATCACAACGTCGCCGGCATGGGCCTCCTCGGCGGCAGAGCGAACGTTCTCCCCCACCTTGGCCGGCGTCGAGAAGCTCACGTGTGAGCCCTCGTTGCCGTCGCCGTCAAGCACCTCAACGATCTCGTATTTCACCACGGCATCGGCACCTTCGGGTACCGGCGCGCCCGTCATGATGCGGACCGTCTCGCCCGCGCCAATTGTGCCCTCAAACACATGGCCCGCGGCCTCGTGTCCGATAACGTCGAGCGTCACCGGCGCCTCGCCAGATGCCTGCGCCAAATCCGCCGAGCGCACGGCATATCCGTCCATAGCGCTGTTAGCAAACGGCGAGATGTCGATATCGGCCACCGCGTCCTCTGCCAAGGGAAGACCGGCGGCCTGCCACACGGGAATCTCGACGAGATCGGTCGGAGCAACATGCGACAGAACAATCGACTGCGCGTCCTCCAGCGGAATGAGTTTCTCTGCCATATGCACCTCTTAATGCCACGGCGCACAACAGGGGCGCCGATTCTTTATGCTTGTCTCAGTATAATCCCCCGATGCGCGACCGCGACTTGGCCTGT
>CABUTR010000008.1 GCA_902494555.1 uncultured Collinsella sp. | reverse complement strand
GGCAGCCTCACCGTCAAGAAGACGGTCGTCGGCGGCGACAGCCAGCGCGAGTTCGGCTTCACGGTCGCGCTGACCGACGGGGACGGCGAGCCCGTCTCCGGCACCTTCGGCAAGGGCGAGCACGCCGTGACGTTCGCGGGCGGCAAGGCGACCTTCACGCTCAGGGACGGCGGGGAGAAGACCGTCGCCGGCCTGCCCGTGGGCGCGCACTACACCGTGACCGAGGACGCCGCCGAGGGCTACACGACTGCGGTCAACGGGGCTGACGGCTCCAAGGCCGAAGGCGCCGTGACCGAGGACGGCGCGACCGTCGCGTTCACCAACACGTACGGAACGGCCACCGAGGGCAGGGACATCTCCACCGCGGGACTCTTCACCAAGACGCTCGAGGGCCGCGACTGGGCGGAGGGCGACAGCTTCCAGTTCGCGCTCGCGGGCGAGGGCGGCGCCCCCATGCCCGAGGGGTCTGCCGACGGCTCCAAGACCGTCAGCGTGACGGCCGCCGCCGGCACCAGGGCGGGCGATAGGGTCGCCTTCGACTTCGGCCCCATCCGCTACACGCTCGATGACATCAAGGACGCCGGGTTCGCCGAGGTCGGCGGCAAGCGCGTGCGCGCCAAGACCTTCACCTACACGGTGCGCGAGGTCAGGCCCGATGACGGCTCCGCCATCGCCGGCGTGGCCTACGACGGCCACGTCGCCACGATGACGGTGACCGTGACCGACGACGGTTCCGGCAACCTCACGGCCACGACGCCCGCGATCGCGCAGGTGAGCGGTGGCGACTTCGTCAACACCTACACGACCGAGCTCGACTATTCGGCCCGCGCGGGCGTGCGCCTGTCCAAGACGCTCTCCGGCCGCGCCATGGAGGCGGGGCAGTTCGCCTTCACCGTGACCGCCGACGCCGAGACGGCCGCCAAGCTCGGCCTCAAGACCGGCAAGGACGCCTACGCCGTGGCCGCTGCCGATGACGGAGAGGCCGACCTGGTCGACCTCGTCGGCGGTGCCGCGGAGAGCGACGTGAAGTTCACCGACGCCGACGCGGGCAAGACCTACAGCTTCACCGTCACCGAGACCAAGCTCGGCGGCGAGGGCTACACCAACGACACCGCGCCGCGCACGGTGGCCATCGCGCCCGGCTACGACGCCGCGACGGGCAAGCTCACGGTCACGACCACGGTTGCCAAGGACGGTGTCGAGGTCGCCCGCAGCGAGGTCTCCACGGCAGATGACGCCACGGAGACGCCCGCGCTTGTGACGGTCGCGTTCGAGAACTCCTACGAGGCCACCGGAACGCTCGGCGGCGAGGGCAACGTGGCAATTAACGCCACCAAGACGCTGACGGGCCGCGCCGCGGCGGCAGGCGAGTTCTCGTTCTCCGTCCGCGATGCCCAGGGCGACGTGGTCGCGACCGCGACCAACCGGGCCTCCGGCGACGGCGAGGCCGCGGGGCTCGCGTTCTCGCCCATCGCCTACACCACCGACACTCTCGAGCAGATGGTGGCGGACGGCACCGCCACCAGGGCCGCCGACGGCTCATGGGCCATTCCCTATACCGTATCCGAGGACGGCACGGACCGGCTGCCCGCGGGCGTGACGGCGACCGCCTCGAGCTTCGACATCACGGTCAAGGTGACCGATAACGGCAAGGGCGGGCTGGACACTGCCGTGGTCTACCCCGAGGGCTCCGGCGGCACGCTGTCGTTCGTGAACGGCTACGGCACCAACGAGGCGACAGTCGACCTCGCGGGCACCAAGACGCTGGCGCTCGGCCAGGCCGGGCTCGGCCTCACGCAGGCCGACATCGAGGGCAAGTACACCTTTAAGATCGCGCCGCTGGACGGCGCGCCCGCGCCGGCCGACGCCTCCGGCAAGACGGTGACCGAGGCGACCAACGACGCCGCCGGCAACGTCGAGCTGGGCCACGTCACGTTTAAGCAGCCGAGCGACCTCGATGACGTCGAGATCGACCGCGACGGCCTGCGCACCAAGACGTTCGCCTACCGGGTGAGCGAGTCCGGCTCGGTCGACGGCGTGGCCAACGACGCGACGGCGACCAGGACCTTCACGGTCAAGGTGGTCGAGGACACCAACGCGGGCACGCTCTCCGCGGAGGTCCTGCCCGCAGAGGGCACGCCCGAGGGCAAGGGCGCGTTCGAGTTCACCAACACCTACGGCGTGAACCCGACGCCGAGCTCCGTCACCGACCAGATCACGGTGAACAAGAAGCTCGAGGGCCGCGACCTGGCCGAAGGCGAGTTCGAGTTCCAGCTGGTCGAGATCGCCGCCGACGGCAGCGAGAGCGTTGCGGCGACGGGCAAGAACGCCGCCGACGGCACGGTCGTGCTCAGCCCCGTCACCTACACCGCGCCCGGCGCGCACGGCTACGAGCTGCGCGAGGTCGCCGGCACGGCGGGCGGCGTGACGTACGACAAGACGACGTACCGCGTGCGCACGACGGTCACCGATGCCGGCAACGGCACACTCGCTGTCAAGCACGAGCTCATGGATGCCGAGGGCAATGCCGCAAACGACACCTCGGTGACCTTCACCAACGGCTACAAGGCCGCACCCGTCACCCTCAAGCTGGGCGCCGCCAAGGTGCTCAAGGGCGCCGAGCTCAAGGCGGGCCAGTTTAGCTTTGAGCTCAAGAGCCGGGACGGCAAGGTCATGTCGACCGCCAAGAACGCCGCGGACGGCAGCGTCACGTTCGATGTGCTGACCTTCAAGCAGGTCGGCACCTACACCTTTACGGTGAGCGAGGCCGATGATGGCCAGGCGCACGTGACCTACGACAAGGCGGTGCGCAAGATCGTCGTCACGGTGAGCGACGAGGCGGCAGACGGCACCAGGACGGGCTACCTGTCGGCGAGGGTCTCCTACGAGGGCGACGCCAACCTGCCGCCGGTCTTCACCAACAGCTACGCCGAGAATCCCGGGACCCCCGGCACCCCCGAGAACCCCGGCACGCCGGGCGGCGGCTCAGGCGGCGGTTCAGATAACGGCTCCGGCAGCGGCTCCGGCGGCGACGGCTCCAAGGGCGGCATGCCCGACACCGGCGACCGCAGCCTGCCGGTCGAGGCGCTCGCGGCCATGGCCGGCATCGGCGCGCTGGCCGTCGCGGGCGGCGCGGCCCTGTACCGTAGGCGCCGCTATCGATATGGACGAGTGGGGCGAATCCATCCGATGGGTTCGCCCCACTTGCCGTGGCGGGCGGGAGCAGGTAAGATATACCGAGCGCCTAGCGCGTTCGATGGGTTCGGATGACGACATGTTCCGAATCTGGTCAGGTCCGGAAGGAAGCAGCCATAAGGAGCCTCTGTCGGGCATCCGGATCCATCGAGCGCACGGGCTTTCTTTTTGCGCGGTTTTACCAAACCGCGCAATGCTCGACGCTGCGCGCCACCCAGAGCGACAATTTGTCATTCAAAAGGCAAGGCATGACCAGAAGGTCTATGCCTTGCCTTTTTCATGCCAACTTGTTCGCTCTGGGTGGCGCTCGCTGGCTTTGCCAAAACATCGATGGCTACGCGGTCCAGGAGGCGGCGAAGTGTTTGGTGTCTCGCTGGTCCTCGGCTTTGCCTGCGGGATCGCTCGACTACCAAACAGCCCGCCGGCACCGGAACCGCATCGTCCAAAAATCACCCGTAAAGGCGCGTTAGCCTAATTAAATCTATCCCTTAAGGAACGCGGCTTGCTAGTGTTGTCTGGGCATTGATGGCTACGTGGTTCAAGAGACGGCGGCATTACCATCTGTTTTTACAAGTAAAGAGGTCCGTTTCCCTGGGTTGGGGAAACGGACCTCTTTTTGTCTCTTGGCTTGTGGATTGGCGAAGACAATAACCGCTGGCAGCTATTTTGGGTTCCTGAGGCGGCGTGTGGCCGTGGCGGTTATTCCGAGTCCTGCGGCGGCGACTGCTGCGAGTGCGATTGCGCTCGGCGCTGCATCGCCCGTGTTCGCGAGCTTGCCGGCGGTCGTATCTGCTTGCTTGCCGCTGCTCGTGTTCGCCTGCTTGGTGGAGCTCGATGGGGCGTCTTTGCCGGTTGCAGGTGAGGCAACGGGCGGTGTCGCCTCGGCGGGTTGCGTTGAGCCGGAGGGAGGCGTCGTCTCGGTCGGTTTCGTTATCTCGGGCGAGGCGGCCTTGTCTGCCGCGGCCTTTGCCTCTTCGTATGCCTTGCAGGCGTCGTCATAGGCCGCTTGCGCCTTTTCCAAATCGCCGAGGAGCGCATTTCGCTTGGCTATGTCCTCGTCGATGTGGGCTTTAGCTTCCTGCGCCTCACTTTCGGAATCCTGAACCTGTCTTTCCTGGCTTTCGAGCCGGCGTCGGTAGGAGTGAAGATCATCTTCACAAGATTTCTCTCGCCTTTCTGCCGACATGATCTCACGTCGCAACTGCTTAATATGCTCTTTAGTAGCTGTGCTGGGCTCCTCGCCGCCGAGTGCTTCAAGTGCCTTATCTAATTCTGCCTGAAGGCCGCTTGTCCGGCTGTGGGCCTCATCGTATTTGGCTTGGGCTGCATCGACGTTCGCTTGCATGGCGGGAAGGCGTTCCCTCCGTTTGGCGGCTTCCGCCGCCACCATGTCGTAGATCTCTTGAAAAGCGGCAATGTCATCATCGATTGCTGCAAGTTTCTCGGGACTTGCGGCAACTTTTGCGGCCTCGAGGTTTTTGAGCGCTTCCTGCATGGCTGCATACGCTTTTTCTTTTGCGGCGGCCGCGTCTTCTGTCTGCGGGGCGCCCGAATTGCCGTTGGCGGCGCTCGTCTGCGAAACGGCCGCACCGGTGGGGGCGCTGGTTTCTGCCGCGATCGCCGTTACGGGGGCGATTCCCGCGACAAGTGCCGCGGAAAGGGCGATGCCCACAGTTGCTCGTCTTGCTCTTCTTGCGAGAATGTCGTTCATCTCGGCACCTCATTTCAAGGGTCGGCGACTAACTTGGTAGCACTAATGTAAGTATACCAAGTGGTCGACCCGACACTGGCTGGGTGCGCGCCTCTCCGCTTCTTTGGAAACCGAATCCTATTAGAAATGACGAGTTGTTTACGCTTCTTTTGGGCTCACCGTACTATCATGATTCGGATTGAGTGTGAATGATGATAGGGAGCGCCTATACATGATTGAGCTGCTCAGGCGTTTTGGTGGTAAGTTTCGCCGGTATATGGTGATCGGCCCTGCGTGTAAGCTGATCGAAGTGATCTTTGACCTGCTGACGCCGCTGGTGATTGCCCAGATGATCGATAAGGGTATTGGCGCACACGATGTCAACGCCGTCGTCCACTACGGTATGCTGCTTGGCGCCATGGCTGTGATCGGCATCTCGTTTACGCTCGTCTGCCAAAAGATGGCGGCGCTCACCTCGCAGGGCATGGGCACCGATATCCGCGGTGCGCTCTACCAGCACATCAACAAGTTGAGCTATGCCGAACTCGACCGCTTTGGCACGCCGTCGCTTATCACCCGCATCACCAACGACGTCAACCAGGTGCAGCTCGCTGTGGCGCTGGGCGTACGCATGCTCATCCGCTGGCCCTTCTTGGCGGTGGGCTCTATGTGCGCGGCCCTTGCCATCGACCTTAAGCTCGGCATGATCTTCTTGATCTGCACGCCCGCTATCGGCCTGGTGTTTTGGTTTGTCATGGCGCGCTGTATCCCGTATTACAGGCAGCTGCAGGCAAAGCTCGACCGCATCGCGCTTATCTGCCGCGAGGGGCTTTCGGGCGCCCGCGTTGTTCGCGCCTTTGTGCGTGAGGACCACGAGCGCGAGCGTTTTGCCCAAGCCGCCGATGACCAGGCCAATACTGCCATCGCGGTGGGCAAGCTCTCGTCGATCCTTAATCCCGTCACGTTTCTTGTGATGAACCTGGGCGTGTGCGCCATCCTGTGGGTGGGCGGCATCCAGGTCAACGTGGGCGAGCTCACGCAGGGTCAGGTCATGGCGTTTGTGAACTACATGACGCAGACGCTCACCTCCATCGTGTACGTCGCCAACCTGGTCGTGGTCTTTACCAAGGCGAGCGCCAGCGCGTCGCGTATCAACGAGGTGCTCAATTGCGTGCCGAGCATCGCTGACGAGGGCAACCAGCCGGTCGCGCTGCCTGAGCCGAGCGACCTGACGGGTGGCGCTGTTCCGGTCCCTGCGCTGAGCTTTGACCATGCGAGCTTCTCGTTTGGCGCCGGCGCGGCAAATGCCGTCAACGATGTGACCCTGGAGCTCCCGCTGGGCAAGACGCTTGGCATTATCGGCGGTACGGGTAGCGGCAAGTCCACGCTCGTCTCGCTTATCCCGCGCCTGTACGATGCGAGCGCCGGCAGCGTGAGTGTGATGGGCGCCGACGTGCGCACCTGGCCGCTCGACCAGCTGCGCCGTGTGGTCGCGACCGTTCCACAGCGTGCGTCGCTGGTGAGCGGCACCATCCGCAGCAACCTGACCTGGCGCGACGAGGCTGCGACCGACGAGGATCTCTGGGCGGCGCTCGACATGGCGCAGGCGAGCGAGTTCGTGCGCAACAAGCCGCAGGGGCTCGATACCCCGGTCGAGGCGGGCGGTAAGAACTTCAGCGGTGGCCAACGCCAGCGCCTGACCATCGCGCGCGCCCTGGTGGGCTCGCCTCAGATATTGATCATGGACGATTCTGCCTCGGCGCTCGACTTTAAGACCGACGCGGCGCTTCGCCATGCCATCCGCGAGCGCAGTGTGCGCGGTGCCGCCGAGGGCGGGCTGCCGCTCACGACCGTCATCGTGAGCCAACGTGTCTCGACCGTGCGCGACGCCGATATGATCTGCGTACTTGACCACGGTTCGGTCGCGGGCCTGGGCGCGCACGATGAGCTCTACACGACCTGCCAGCTCTACCGCGAGATTTGCCAGTCGCAGCTTCGCCGCGAGGAGCTCGAGGGTCAGCAGGGGAGCACGACGCCCGCGTCCGCTCCGACCGACCCCGCATCCGTCTGCGCAAAGGAGGGCTGCTAAATGAATCCGTACACTTCCTCCGGTTCGGTCGCCACGATGACGGCCAACGTGTCCGGTAACGATAGCCTCAACGACCTGGGCGACGGTCCGCGCCAGCCCGGCGACCCCGAGCGCTATCCCGTGGGTGCGGTGACTCGCCGTCTGATGGGCTACGTTCGTCCGCATCGCATTTCGTTTGTTGCGTCGTTTGTGAGTGCCGCCATCTCCGTGATTCTGCAGCTCTACACGCCTATCCTTATCGGCGAGGGCATCGACCTGATCGTCGCCGCCGGGCAGGTGGACTTCGATGCGCTGCTGCCGCTCGTTACCAAGCTCGCGATTGTCGTCGTAGGTGCTGCGGCCTTCCAGTGGCTGCAGGGCTATTGCGTCAACCGCCTGTCCTACGAAACGGTGCGCGACATGCGCGTGGAGGCGAGCGATAAGCTCAGCCGCATGCCGCTCAGCTTTATCGACAGCCATGCCCACGGCGACCTTATGAGCCGCGTGGTCAACGACGTCGATCAGGTGGGCGACGGTCTGCTGCAGGGCTTTACGCAGCTCTTCACCGGTGTTATCACCATCGTGGGCACGCTCGCGTTTATGCTCTCCATTAACCTGACCATGACGCTCGTGGTGGTACTCGTCACGCCGCTTTCCATTTTTGCAGCTGGTGCCGTCGCCAAGCTTTCCAATAAGAGCTTCACTGCTCAACAGCGCATCCAGGGCCAACTCGGCGGTCATATCGAGGAGTATGTGGGCGAGCAAAAACTGGTGGATGCGTTTGCCTACGGCCCGAACGCCCAAGCGCGCTTCGACGCCCTCAACGCCGAGCTCTATACGGCAGGTGAACGCGCACAGTTTATGGGCTCGCTTTCCAACCCCGGTACGCGCTTTATCAACAACATCATCTATGCCGTGGTCGCCGTGATTGGCTGCGTGGGCGTGATCACGGGCGTGCCCGCTGCGCTCACGGTGGGCGGCGTGCAGATTTTCCTGTCCTATGCCAACCAGTACACCAAGCCGTTCAACGAGGTCACCAACGTCATTACGCAGATCCAGACGGCGTATGCCTCGGCGCGCCGCATGTTTGCGCTGCTCGATGCGCGCGAGCAGGAGCCCGATGCGGCGGATGCCGTGGAACTTGCCGCCCCGCAGGGTGAGGTGACCTTTGAGCATGTGGACTTTAGCTACGTGTCCGACCGCAAGCTGCTGCAGGATATCTGCATCGAGGCCAAGCCCGGCATGCGCTTTGCCCTCGTTGGCCCTACGGGCTGCGGCAAGACGACGCTCATCAACTTGCTGCTGCGGTTTTACGATATCGATGCCGGACGCATCATGGTCGATGGCCGGTCTTCGCGTGACTACACGCGCGCAAGCCTGCGCCGTGCCTTTGGCATGGTGCTGCAGGACACTTGGCTGTTCGAGGGCACGGTGGCGGAAAACATCGCCTACGGCTGTCCTGACGCCACGCGCGAGCAGGTTATCGAAGCTGCCAAGCGCGCGCATGCGCACAAGTTTATCGTGCAGCTGCCAGGCGGCTACGATACGGTCATCGGCGAGGACGGCGGCACGTTTAGCCAGGGTCAAAAACAGCTGCTGTGCATCGCGCGTGTCATGCTCACCGACCCGGCTATCTTGCTGCTGGACGAGGCGACCTCGAGCATCGATACCCGCACCGAGCTGCAGGTGCAGGCGGCATTCGACGAGCTCATGGCCGGTCGCACAAGCTTTGTCGTGGCGCACCGCCTGAGCACCATCCGCAACGCCGACTGCATTTTGGTCATGCGCGACGGCGAGATTATCGAGCGTGGCACGCACGACGAGCTGCTAGCGGCAGGCGGCTTTTACGCCGAGCTCTACCGCAGCCAGTTTGCCCAGTGAGCAAGCCCGTGGGGCAAATTAATCAATCGACAGACGGTGGTTTACATCTGTCACGTTAGTACTAAGATATTCATCTAATAAATTGCATTAGTGGCTTTAGTTTTGGGGGAAACGAGGCAACGTGACTATGACGTGCTCTTTGGTGGTTAACAGCAAGAGCGGTAATACCAGGATGGTTTCGGGCGCGATTAAGCGCGCTCTGCAGGCTGCGGGTGTTGAGTTTGTTCATGCCGCGGCGTTGAGCGACGATGCGGATGCAGATCAGGTTGCGCTCGAGGCGCAGGGCGCCTGCGCGGCCGACACGGTGCTCGTCGGTTTTTGGTGCGACAAGGGCGCGTGCACGCCTTCGGTTGCCGCGCTGCTCTCCGCTCTGCACGGCAAGCGCGTTTTCCTCTTTGGTACCTGCGGTTTTGGCGCCGACCAGAGCTATTATCAGCAGATTATCAATCGCGTGACCTCCAATTTGGCCGAGGATGCCGAGCTTGCGGGTTGGGCGATGTGCCAGGGCAAGATGGGCCCCGCGGTCAAGCAGCGCTACGAGGCCATGCTCGAGCAAGATCCCGACAACGCCCGATTTAAGATGCTGCTCGACAACTGGGTTGCCGCGAAGGACCATCCCACCAAGGAAGATCTGGACAACATGGCTGCAGCCGCCAAAAAGGCCGTGCTGGGGGAGTAGCTCCCATCGCTGACGGCGGTCGGTCCATCTTTCTAAATGAAACGTCCTCCCGGGCGTCGGGGCACGAAGTTCCCTGCTCTACAGTCCTGCGCAAGACGAAGGCCACATTAAGTGGCCTTCTTTGCGTGCGGAACTCGCGATGAACTTCGTGCCCCGCCGTCCGGAAGGACGCCTCTTTATTGATGGGAGGCCTGATAGGTCGATGGTTCCGTGCCCGGATGCGTCCAAAGTGGGACGGGCTTTCCGGATGGGCAGGCTTTCGAAAAATGCGTCCCGGAATTTGCCTTTGGAATGGGACGTAGTTTCCCGTTGAGGTGCTTTGCGGAAAGTGCATCCCACTCTGGGCGGTCGAAGTGGGACACACTTTCCCAAAGGCGCTCCAACGGGAAATTGCGTCCCATTATTCGGTCAAGAAACGGGATGCATTTTCCCAATGAGAGCAAAACCGGAAAATGCATCCCACGATCAGCCCTCAAAGTGGGACGCCGTTTCCCAATGAGGCTCAAGCGGAAAATGCATCCCGGAATTTGCGCTCAAAGTGGGATGCGGTTTCCGGTTGAGGGTCTAAGGGGAAAGTGCGTCCCAGAATCGACGCTTGAAATGGGATGCAGTTTCCCGATGAGGCACTCGACGGAAAATACATCCCAGAAATGGCCTTTGAGCTGGGATAAGATTTCCGCGGCATCTCGGATTCTCAAAAATGAGACACGCCGTTGGCGAAAATGAGACACGTGATATCGGGCATCGGACGTATCATTTGTAAAAATGAGTCCACTCCACTCGAATAAAGCGAGGTCCCTCATGTACGTTCCACACCCCCGTATCCGTAGGCTGTCGAAAATCCCGCTTGTTGGGACGGCGGCGCTTGCTGCGTTGATCGCCACGAGCGTCGCCTGCTTCACGGCCGCGCCCCAGGTTGCCCAGGCGGCAGATGCGCCTGCAATCACCGATATGACCGAGCAGGATTATCAAGCCCTGGGTCTGGGCACGAGCGAGGACATTCCGGCCGATACCGTTGGCCCCTATTCCACTGATACCCCCACGACGTTTGCCACGCGCGGCGAGGTCTATATGGCAGCTAACGGTAGCCATGGCAATCGCTACACTCTGCGCGACAAGCTCGAGAACGTCGAGCGCGGTGACATTGGCGGCAGCAGCAAACTCACCGATGGCTATGGAAGTGTGTGGGGCGCCGCAAAGTTCTGGCAAAACGTCAACAACTTCGATACGAACAGCGATCTCTACAAGCATAGCGACTACGGTGGCGGCACCTGGTCGTACCTAAGCAACAATGAGTCCTCAACAGTACTCGCCAACGACAACAACGGTTTCTCGGGCATTCACGCCACGAGTGTTGAGTTCTGCAGCGACGCCAGCACGGGCAAAAAGAGCCGCGTTGCCGAGCTCCGTGCCTACGGCGACAGTTCCTCCACGACGATTGACGGCAAGTCATACGCCGGAAAGGTTGAGCTGGTCCTCTACTCGTTTAGCAACGGGCGTACGCGCACTCTCGACACACACCTGCCGGTGACGGTCAACACTAATATGATGTACGAAGGCCGTTTTAAGTACCTGGATGCCGGTTACCTGCAAGAGCACGACGCCGTCTTTGATGTCGAGGCGGGCGATGTCGATGGCGACGGCGTCGACGAGCTTTTTGTCTACGCGGGCTGCTATGTCGACGAGAACGGCGTGCGCAAGGCTGTAGTCGACATGTATGACTTGGAGGGCGGCAACTGGAAGCAAAGCGTCGTCAAGATCGATGCCGGTAACGCCGCGGACTACACCACGCACAACAAGGGCGGGAACGACTCCTGGACGCAGCTTCAGTCAGCTCCTGTCGTTTCGCTAGCGGCCGGCGACCTCGATCGCGATTTTTGCGATGACCTCGCCATCGTGGTCTCGGCACCCTACGGCAAGAAGAATATTGATAAGTCGACGCATTGCGAGCTGTTTTCGTGGGATGCATCCAAGGGTGCGCTCGTCCATGTCGATGCTCTGGGCGACGCGGGCGCAATCTCCCTCTCCGCGAACGGCAAGACCATGGTCGCTGCGAATGCGACGTTCGGCACGTTTGCCGCCTACGATGAAGAAGGAAAGAAGACGGGTGAAACCGTCACGGGCCTTATTCTTGCGGGCTATGACTGGCAACGCAGCGCTTTTGATTACGGCGCTTCTGACGGCAGCAAGGGGCTGTACGGCGCGCTGTACCGCTACGCGTATTTTGACTCGGAGTCTGGCGAGTTCAAGCTTTCCGATTGCAAGGAATACAGAGACGGGCTCCTCGCCTCCTATGGGCTGATGCATGTGCCCAACAGCGCATGGAAGGATAGCGCTCAGGATAAGCGCTATCCGTGCACCTTGGCGCCTATTGCCCTTGCCACTGCCAACCTTGACGGCCTGTCCGAGCAGCTGGCGGTCGACGAGGTGCTCGTGGGCGGCGATGTGTTCCGCGACTTTGCCTGCAACACGGCACAGAGCGGGGCTCAGGGCTTGGGGTCCATGGTCGGAACCATGAGCATGAGCGGTCAGCAATACAACAGCAGCAACAAGCATGACCACAAGGGTATAGAGCAGGTGTGGATCAGCGACGTCAAGGCGGGCAGCGTCTCGGGTTCGGACCGCTATAACGAGAGCTTTATCGCCGTGGTGGGCAAGCACCGCGACGAGGACCTGCGCAAGAACGATGACTACTATTGGATGACCGCCTCGCATTTTTCGCTCGACGAGAACGGAAAGGTGCGCCGCGGCGAGGAGCAGGTGATTAGCGAGAGCAACCGTCGCGGCACTACCTACGGCACATTTATCTCGCTCGCGCTGCCCGATGTCGACAACGACAGCGTCAAGATCACGTACAAGGACCGCTACAAGGTCTATACCAACCCGCGCGTGCTTGCCGTGCTGCAGGATGCGCCCTATGTTGAGGATCTGGAGCAGGCATACGGCTATCTGGTGTTGGGCGGCACGTCATACGGAGAGGAAAAGGGCACGGGGACATCCCAGGGCTATACCATTGGCGCCGAGTTGGGCGTTGCCGTCGAGGTGCAGACCGGTCCGCCCCTGGTCGCGATGAATGCTTCAGTCGATTTTGCCGCCGAGGGATGCTATGACTACCGGAGCGAGCGCACGGTCAGCGCAAGCGTAAGCTATGAGTCGCATGCCGGCGAGGGTGACAAGGCCGTGCTCTACACGATTCCGATGGTCTATTACGAGTATGAGATCGAAAATGAGGAAACTGGTGGCAAGGGCGTGATGGCGGCGCCCGTGTCGCTCGGCGCGCAGACCTCGGTCGTTAATGTCGAGGCCTATGACCGCATTGCCAAACAGCACAATATGACGCCGCTCAGCTACTTTTTGACCAACCGGTCGGGAGAACCCGGAACCTATCAAACGACGCTCAACGGCGAGACTCCCGTTGGGGATTCCTTTGGCCTGGGCAAGCCTGGCGTAACGCGCGCCTACACGCACGATGGGTTTAACGGCGCCGCCGCGCAGTCGGGGGCGAGCATTGAGCAGACCATCGAAGTCGAGGAGGGCAAGGAGCAGGAGCTCGAGCTCGGCTTGACGCTGAACGGCAGCGTTGTCATGGGCGCGAAGCTTGCAAAGCACGAGTTGTTTGGCGGCCTGTGCTTTGGTGCCAACGCCGGCTTTACTGCGGGTAACTCCTCGAGTGAATCGACCGAATACGGCGGCACCGTCGACAACCTGCCCGAGGCCGCGCAGGGCAAGTACGGTTTTGTGTGGCGTCTGGGCGTCAACGCGGTGGATGTCGACAAGTTCGAGGCAGACTCGGGCGACAAGCTCGGCACCACAGACACCGACCAGTTCTGGATCGTGGGCTATGACGTTAAGGACGTCGAGATGCCCGACGCGCCGGCCGTGACGGGCTTTACGGCAAACGCCGTCGATTCGACCAGCGTTACGTTTAGCTGGGACGATGTACTCGCAAACAAGAGTGGCTTTAGCTACGGCGTGGGCATGCTGCAGAGCAATGCGGCGGATGCGGTCGTCAATAGCTGGAAGATTGCCGACAACACGCAGACCTCGCTCAAGTGGGATGGGCTGCAGCCCAATACGGAGTATCGATTCGCCATCGCCGCCGTTAAGAATGGATCCACGACCGAAACAGGTATTCGCTCGGCAATCATCACGGTCAAGACCATGCCCGATGGCATGACGATGACCGTGAGCGGACCTGCGGCGGATGCTGCGGAGGGGTCGGATCTTGGATACGACTCTTCGGTTGAGCGCACGGCGGGAAGCCACCTGACGCTCTCGGCGATTGGCCATGTGAAGCAACTCGGTGCCGACGATAGCGAAACAGGGTTGGCACCGACCTATATGTGGTACCGCAAGGGCCGCGGCGAGACAGAGTTTAAGCTCGTGGGTGCCGATGGCAACCTCGCGGCTGGAACGGCCTCAAAGCTCGAGATTGACCTGACCGCAGACGATGACGGTGCGCAGTATTACTGCCACGTGGGATACAACGACGTGGGCCTCGACACCGGCACGACGCTCGTGAATATCGAGGCCGGGGAGACGGCGCCCACAATGGTGAACGCCACCCCGATCCGCACGCGCCGCCTGTTCTCACAGGCAAGTGCGGGCGCCAAGAAGTTCCTGGACCATACGCTGGTAAACACCGCCGGCCCAACCGATTCCGAAGGCTCAAAGGACCCCGAGACTCCTGAGACCCCGACGAACCCGGACAAGCCCAAGTCCGACAACGGAGCTAAGACCGACACCAAGGTCAAGACTACGACCACAGCGAAGAACCTCGCAAACACCGGCGACCAAACATTCGCCCTAGTCGCCACCGCAGCAGCAGCGGGAGCAACGCTCGTAGTGATAGCCCTCATCATGCTGATCAAGCGCCGCAAGACCCACTAGTAGCCAGTCGAACATATCGACAACCCAAAAACCCGGGTAGCCAAAAAACAGGCCACCCGGGTTTTCTGTTGAGTGGAGACTCCGCAAGCGGAAACTGCATCCCACAATTAGCGCCCGGAACGGGACACATTTTCCGTCAAGCCCTCATCCGGAAAATCCATCCCAGTTTGAGCGCCCAGACCGGGACGCACTTTCCCAAAGGGTCCTCAACGGGAAACTGCGTCCCATAATTAGACCGAGAAATGGGATGAACTTTCCCAATCGGGTCCCAAGCGGAAACTGCATCCCATTCCAGACAAGAATTTCGGGACACACTTTCCGCAAACAAAGAAGGCCACATAACGTGGCCTTCAACTTATATATGTTCGGCGATACACCCAAGACAAGCCACGCTCCAACAACAGGGCGTCTGTCCGGGCGGAGGCATATAAGGTTCATCGCGAGTTCCGCACGCAAAGGAGGCCACTTAATGTGGCCTCCGTCTTGCGCAGGACTGTCCGAGCAGGGAGCCTTACATACCTCCGCCCGGACAGACGTTTCAGTTATGAGCGACCCGCTACTTGATCTTGGTCGTACCCGGTGCCAGGTTGGGGTCGGTCTCGTTGGCCTCGGTCTGGAAGTGCTCGGTGTACACGTTCTTGCCGTCGCGGAACATCTCGTAGTACTGCATCTTGGCGTAATCCTCGCGCGCCTTGGTGGCGGCTGCGGCTTCGGCGTCGTCACCGGTGACGTTGGAGGAGAGCGCCCAACGCAGGCTGGCGTCCTCGTAGCCGACCGAGTTGATAGCGGGCAGCGACTCGCGCAGCGTCATGTGCGCTTTCTGGTAGTCAGTCAGCGGGGCGCCAATCAGCTGCATGAGCTGCGTGGACAGGTAGTTGGTGGACAGGTCGTCGACCTCACTCGTCTGGTCGCAGCCGGCAACGTCGTAGTTGGCCCAGATGATGTAGTCGGTCTGCCACAGACGTTCCTGGTGCGTGGCATCGTCCTCGCCGGTAAACCACTTATCGTTGAACTTGGACGGGAAGAAAGGCTGGTGGTCGCCCCAGAACACCACGACTACCTTACGGTCGAGCTTGCTCAGGGCGTTGAGGAAGTAGCGAAGCGCCTGGTCGGACTGCTCGATGCACGAGACATACTCGTCGACATCGGACAGCGTGCCGTCCTCGACGGTCTTGGCGTCCAGATCGGTCGTGTCGATATTCAGGTGCATCTGCTTGTCGACCGGCAGCAGGCCCGTGTCGTAGCCCGAGTGGTTCTGCATGGTCACGTCGAAGATAAACTGCGGATCGGCGTTCTGGTCGAGCAGCTCAAGAATCTTGTCGTAGGTAGCCTGGTCGGTCACCATGCCGCGCAGGGTGTCGGCTCCCTGGAAGTCGTTGATGGACAGGAACTGGTCAAAGCCAAAGTCCTTGTAGACGTTCTCGCGGTTCCAGTTGGTCGCGTGGTTGGGGTGCATGGCCGTGGTGGAATATCCGAGCGACTTGAACTGCTCTGCCAGATTCCCGGTCGTTTCCATGTTGTAGATGGTGTAGGGGTACACACCCGAGCCCAGGTTGGCCATGGAGTTGCCGGTCATAAACTCAAACTCGGTATTGGCGGTGCCGCCGCCGTAGGCACTCACGTAGAGCTTGCCGCGGCTGAGGCAGTTGGACAGGCTCTTAAAGTACTGCGGGCCCTCGTAGCCGGCGCGCATGTTCTGGTAGATCGAAAGGTCTGAGAAGGTCTCGTTCATGATGGCGATGACCGTGGGCTTCTCGCTGTCGAACTGCTCCTTTGCGGCGGCGCGCTCGTCGCTCTTGGCCGCGTCGGACTTGTCGTAGGCCTTGGCGTACTTTTTGAGCGTGGCCTTGGCATCGTCGACGGAGTAGTCGGCGGGTTTGGGCGGCTTGATGGACTGCGCCGCACTAATAAAGGCGGGCAGGTAGCCCTCGCGCCAGTAGCTCTCGAGCGGGCGCCAGGTGTAGACGGTGATGCCGAGGGTGTTGTAGTAGTCGATGAGCGTGACATGCGCGGTTACGCCGCCCAGGCACAGCACTGCCACGAGCAGGTTGGTGAGCAGCATACGCTTGGCGTTGGCGGCACCCTTCTGACGGTGCGGTGCTACCAGGCCGGCGTACTCGCACAGCAGCATGGCGATGGCGGTAAAGCCCATGGACAGCACGCAGAACAGCGAGATCGAGAAGGTGTAGCCGGTGCCGGCGACCGCGGCGGCGGTGGAGATGGCCGAAAGGTCGCCCGGCTGGATGGGCATGGATTTAAACGTGATGACGAAGAACTCGGCAATGCCCAGGACAAAGAGGGCAAAGGCCAGGACCGCGGAAGCTGCGCCGTGGCGCTGGAACAGGAAGAACAGGCCGACCATGAGCGTGGTGATGATGGCCCACTCGAGCAGGATGCATAGGGGGTAGACCCAAGTAAAGTCGTGGTTGGACGAGACCTCCATGCCCAGCAGCGCAAAGACGCCGGCGAGCAGCAGGCACAGGACGGCGGCGACGAGCGGTTTGCCCACAAAGGCGCCGCGCAGGCGGGCGAGCTTGCCGGTGGGGGCGGGGGCGTCGGGCGCGGCGAACGCAAAGACGCGCGGGGCGATGCGGTCGCGTGCGATGCTGGCCCAAGCGCAGCCGGTGAGGATGGCGTTGGTCAGGATGAGCATCACAAAGGCGAGCGGCTCGTTTTGAGCGACGAGGCCCACGGCGCCCCAAATAGTCAAAAAGACCTGGAACAGGCCGAAGGCGATGCTCCACCCAAGAGCGCTTTTGGCAACGGTGCCCGACTGAGCGCGAATGGCCTTGGCCTCGCGCAAGACAAGGTAGACGGTCGCCGCAAGACCGACGAGCGAGATGGCGGCAGCGAACATGCTGAGACTCCTCACAAACTAAAACGTACGAAAGCGGGGGTTTACCCGATTGTTACCAAGATATGCGCTGCAATTGGTGTCTGCGCACAACAACCAGCCATATTAACGCGCACGTGTGGCGGTGTGGCGCAATGTAGTGGCGACCTGCGCGATAATGGACGGGAATTACACGGAAACGTAAAGGCTTCTTAAAGAATTAGCGAGGATGAGGCGATGAACGAGCAGGTTTGCACCAAGGCTGTGGATACGTGTGGCTATCCGGTCGAGACCACGGGCAATGCGGTGCTGGACACGTTGGAGCACCGTTCCTCCACGCGTGCCTTCGCGCGTGATGACGACGATCGTCCCGTGGCGGTGACCGACGAGCAGCGGGCGGCGATCCTGCATGCGGCGAGCCGTGCGCCGTCGGCAGGCGCCATGATGATGTACTCCATCGTAAGCATTCGCGAACAGGCCACGCTCGATCGTCTGGCCGACCTGTGCGATCACCAGCCCATGATCGCCAAGGCGCCCTGGGCACTTATATTTGTGGTCGACTATGCCAAGTGGATCGATCTGTTTGAGCATGTGGGTTGCTTTGAGCCCGAGTTTGTCGAGCGCACGGGCAAGGCGCCCCGCCGCGCGCCGGGTTTGGGCGACTTTGCCATCGCGGCGCAGGATGCCGTGATCGCCGCGCAAAACGCCGTGGTTGCCGCCGAAGCCCTGGGGCTGGGGAGCTGCTACATCGGTGATATCGTCGAGAATGCCGAGGAAGTTGCCGAGCTGCTCGATCTGCCGCCCTATACCATGCCGCTGTCGATGCTCATCATCGGCACGCCCCGTAAGGAGCGTCCGGCCATTGCGCATCCTGTGGTGAACCTGGTGCACGAGGAGCGCTACTGCCGCGCCGATGCTGCGACCATGGACGCGCAGGTGGCCGAGATGGACGCGATGTTTCGCCCGCATGCCCGCGAGGTGGGCGAGCGCGTGGTGGATATCTACGCCCGCAAACACACCAGTCCCTTTATGGCCGAGATGAGCCGCTCCATGGAGTGGTGGTTCAAAAATTGGCTTGGAAAATGACGAATGTGACAAAGGGACAGTCCCTTTGCCGCATTCCATATCGCCGCGGTAGCCTAAAGACTGTATAAATCTTTATCTAGCTGGGAAAACAGTGCATTAAAACATGGGCCGATTACCTATAATCCCTTCGAACATTAAAGTTGGGAGGAAACCGGCTTATGGAACAAAAGGCCAAGGAGGCAGCCTCGCACGCTGCGATTCCTGTGAGCATCTCGGCGATGCTCGTCACGCTGGGCGTGGTGTATGGTGATATCGGCACCAGCCCCATGTATGTAACCAAGGCGCTCGTTGCCGGCAACGGCGGCATCGGAAGCGTCACGGAGGAGTTCGTGCTCGGCGCGCTCTCCCTTGTCGTGTGGACGGTCACGCTGCTGACCACCATCAAGTATGTGCTCATCTCGCTGCGCGCCGATAACCATGGTGAGGGCGGCATCTTTGCCCTGTACAGCCTGGTCAAGCGCTGCGGCAAGTGGCTTATCATCCCCGCCATGCTGGGTGGCGCCGCGCTGCTCGCCGACGGCATCCTGACGCCGGCCGTTACCGTTACCACGGCCATCGAGGGCCTGCGCACTATCCCGGCGGTCCATGCCGTGCTGGGCGATGATCAGGGCCGCGTCGTCGCCATTACGCTCGCCATCATCATCGCGCTCTTCTTGGTACAGCGCATCGGTACGGCCAAGATCGGTCACGCCTTTGGCCCCATCATGACGCTGTGGTTCCTGTTCCTGGGCGGCACGGGTCTGTTCTTTGTCTTCCAGCACCCCGCCGTGCTGCTGTGCCTCAACCCGGTGCGCGGCATCGCCTTTTTGCTGAGCCCCAACAACCACGCGGGCATCATGATTCTGGGCAGCTGCTTCCTCGCCACCACCGGTGCCGAGGCGCTCTACTCCGACATGGGCCACGTCGGCCGCGGCAACATCTACGCTACCTGGCCGTTCGTTAAGTGCTGCCTGCTGCTTTCCTATATGGGCCAGGGCGCTTGGCTTATGAACAACGCTGCCAACCCCGAGCTCATGGGCATTGCCGATCTCAACCCGTTCTACCAGATGCTCGCCCCGGGCCTGCGCCCGTTTGCCGTAGGCCTTTCCACCGTCGCGGCCATCATTGCCTCGCAGGCGCTCATCACCGGCGCATTCTCGCTGGTGTCCGAGGCCAGCCGCCTGGACCTCATGCCGCACATGCAGGTCTTCTACCCTGCCGAGACCAAGGGCCAGCTCTACATCCCCATGGTCAACAACGTCATGCTTGTCGGCTGCGTCATCGTGGTGCTGCTGTTCCAGAACTCGGCGCATATGGAAGCCGCCTACGGCCTTGCCATTACGCTGACTATGATGTGCACCACGCTGCTGCTCTTCTTCTACCTGCACGAGGAGCGCAAGCTCAAGGTTGCTCCGTGGATCTTCGCGGCCTTCTTCCTTTTGCTCGAAGGCTTCTTCTTCGTGAGCTCGCTCACCAAGTTCTTCCACGGCGGCTACTTCACCATCCTCATGGCTGCACTCATCATGGGCATTATGGTGTGCTGGTACAACGGCACGGCGGTCGAGCAGCGCCAGTTTACGCTGCTGCCGCTGCGCAGCTACCTGCCGCAGCTCAAGCGCCTGCGCGACGACGATCGCTATGAGCGCATGAGCGACAACATCGTGTACCTGACCAAGGACACCCATACCGATTACATTGACCGTGATATCGTCTACTCGATCTTGGACAAGCATCCCAAGCGCGCTCGTGCCTGGTGGTTCGTGAATGTCGAGACCATGGATGAGCCGCATACCTTTGCCTATTCGGTCGAGACGTTCGGCACCGACTACGTGTTCCGCGTGCATCTGTACCTGGGCTACAAGATCAACCAGCGCGTCAATGCCTATCTGCGTCAGGTCGTTCAGGACCTGGCTGCCACCGGCGAGCTGCCGGCGCAGACGCATGACTACTCGGTCTACAAGGATCCGGGCAACATCGGTACGTTCAAGTTCGTCCTGATCCGTAAGCTTCTGGCGCCCGAAAGCGATGTGGAGCCGAGCGAGCGTACGGCCATCACGCTCAAGTACATCATCCGCCGCGCCGCCGGCACGCCTGCACGCTGGTACGGCCTGGAGAACTCCAACGTGAGCTTTGAGTACGTGCCGCTGTTCACCAAGTTCAAGGCCGTGAACAAGATGCAGCGCCTGGCCCCCAACGAGCGGCCGTAGGCGCCGACGGGTTGCACGGAGTTGGTTTTCGATGGACAAGATTGAGACCGGGGAGGCAAACATGGATGCAAAGATGCTTGATGGCCGCGAGGTGGTTGCCGAGCTGGTACGTGAGGCACGCGCTGACGCCGCCGAAGATCGGTTTTTGACGAACCGTGCCAACATGGATATGGCCGATCGCGTAATTTCGATCGTGGCACTGGTATTTGGAGCGGTGTGCGTGTGTGCCCTGCTCGCGCACGTGCTGTTTGTCTAGCGACCGTCGGTTGCAAAGGCTATACACTTGGAACCACCACAAGGGAAACCACCACAAAGGTGCCTGTCCCTTTGTGGTGGTTTTTGTTTTTGAGAGAGGGGCGGGGCACTGATGGACGTCCGTACGGACGGCGATATTGCCGATAGCTTTTGGTGGCGGCGCACAACGCTGACGCGCCGCACTCCTCTGTATGACGCCTGCGTATCGGTGGGGCTGCTGGTCGCGGCGACGATTGTGGGCGCGCTGCTCGACCATCCGGGTCTCGCGCCGAGCATCATGATCGTCTATGTGTTCGCCGTTCAGCTGTGCGCATTCTTTACCTGGAGTCGCCTGTATTGCTTGCTGAGCTCGGCTGCCGCCGTGGCGCTCTACAACTTCTTGTTTGTCGACCCGCGCTACTCGCTGTCGCTTATCGACCGCGGCTATCCCGGCATGTTCTTCATCATGTTCGTGGTCTCGCTTGTGTCGAGCTCGATTGCGTTGGCCCTGCGCCGTGCCTTGGCACAGGCTGCCGCCAGCGACCGCCGCACGCATATGGTGCTCGAGACCAACCGCATGCTGCAGCGGTGCGCCGATCAGCAGCAGATTGTCCATGCCATGGCCACGCAGCTGGCGCGTCTTTCGGGCTGTCCGGTCGTGTGGTACAGCGCCGACGCCGAGGGCGATGACCTGCTGCCGCGTGCGACATACACGGCCGTGGGCGATGCCGCACCGGTGCACGAACTGGCGCCGCAGATGCCGCCGCGGCTCTCGGCATCCGCCTATGTGGGAACGCCGCTCGACGCCACGTTTGGCGGCTCGGCGTTTTATGGCATCTACCTGACGGTTCGCACAGGCGACGGCTTCGCGCGCTCGGGCGACCCCGCCTCGGTGGTGGGCGTGCTGGCTATCGTTGCCGAGCCCGACGTGCTGACGCACGAGGAGCGAACACTTGCCGATGCCATCGTGAGCGAAGGCGAGCTGGCACTCGATCGCGCCCGCGCCATGGAGGCCCGCGAGGAGGCGGCGGTGCTCGCCAAAAACGAACAGCTGCGCGCCAACCTGCTGCGCTCCATCTCGCACGATCTGCGTACGCCGCTCACCAGTATTTCGGGCAACGCCGATGTCCTGCTCGATCAGGGCTCGACCGGCACCGCGGTGCTCGATGCCCAGACGCGCCGCGGCCTGCTCCTTTCCATTCGCTCGGATGCGCAATGGCTCAACGCCACCGTCGAGAACCTGCTCGCCATCACCAAGCTCGAGGGTGGCGGTATGCGCCTGTCGACCACACTCGAGCTCATGGACGATATCGTCGAGGAGGCGCTGCGCCACGTGAACCCTGCCGTGCGCGAGCACGACCTTAAGGTGGTGGCGTGCGATGAGCCGGCGCTCGTCAACGTCGATGCGCGCCTGATGGTGCAGCTGGTGGTCAATCTGGTGAACAACGCCATCACCTATACGCCCGCAGGCTCGCATATCATGATTTCGATTAGCGTCGACGATGGACGCGTGGCGTGCTCGGTGGCCGATGATGGTCCGGGCATCGCACCCGAGGATCGCGAACGCATCTTTGAGTCGTTCTATACCGCCAACCATGGCCTGGCCGACAGCCACCGCAGCGTTGGCCTGGGGCTTTCGCTCTGCCGCTCCATTGTGCTGGCGCATGGCGGTAGCATAGAGGTTGCCGCGGCGGACCCGCACGGCTCGGTCTTTACGATTGAGCTTCCCGTCGCCGATGTTTCGTTTGATAAGGAGTAGCGCTGTGCCGAACTCTGCCGTAAAACCGCTCATCTTGGTCGTTGAGGACGACCCCGCTGTCCGCAACCTTATCGTTGCCGCGCTCGAGGCGCACGGCTTGCGTCATATGGCTGTGGAGACTGCCCATGCCGCCATCGCCGCCGCCTCATCGCAGGCGCCGAGCATTGTGCTGCTCGATCTGGGCCTGCCCGATATGGACGGCGTCAAGGTGGTGGAGTCGGTGCGCGCATGGTCGGGCATGCCGATCATCGTGGTCTCGGCGCGCAGCGAGGATGCGGACAAAATCCGCGCGCTCGATGCCGGTGCCGACGACTATCTGACCAAGCCGTTTTCGGTCGAGGAGCTGCTCGCGCGCATTCGCACGACGCTCAGGCGCCTTTCGTATGCGCAAACGGGCGGCGTTGTCTCCGAGGGCTCGTTCGATACCGGTGAGCTGCATATCGATTTTGATGCCGGCATTGCCACGATGGATGGCGAGGAGTTGCACCTGACGCCGATTGAGTACAAGCTCCTGTGCCTGCTGGCGCATAACGCCGACAAGGTACTGACGCACCAGTTTATTTTGCACGAGATTTGGGGCACGTCGACCAAGAGCGACCTGGCGAGCCTGCGTGTCTTTATGGGCACGTTGCGCAAGAAGATCGAGTCCGACCCCGCGCATCCGCGCTATATCCAGACACACGTGGGTATCGGTTACCGATTGGTCATCCAGGGATAGGTCGGCATCCGCCATCCCAATATGAGTTGCGGTGAAATACGGTCTAAATTTGCCTAATTCCAGGCAAAACAGTCCGTATTCCACCGCAACTTTGTTATTTGCCCTTGGGCTTGCTGGCGTAGAACTTCTTCTTTTTGGACTTGCCGGCAGGGGAGGGTTTGCCGGCAAAGTTGGACTTGCCGTTGCCGGTCTGCGCGTGCGCGGGCACTGCCGCGCGAGGCTTGCGGGCCTCGGGGTTACGCAGTTCCTCGACGCGCTCGGCAATTTCCTCGGCGCTAAAGCCGACCTCTGCCATGGCGTCCTCGATGGGCAGGCGGCGCACGATATAGCAATGATGCACCTTCTGGTTGCGCGCGAAATCCTCGGGGATGGTCTGCGCCGTAATGTCCTCCAGCACCACGCCCGCACGCGCGAGCTTACGCGTCTCGGGGCGGAAGCCGCGCAGGTTGCAGCTAAAGATGGCGTGGCCGCCCTGTGCGAGCAGGCGCGATACGCCGGCCAAAAGCTCAACATGGTCGCGCTGGACATCCCAGGTGCGGCGGCCCATCTTGGATGAGTTCGAAAACGTGGGCGGATCGACAAAAATCAGGTCCCAGCGGTTGCGCGTCTGGCGCTGGTCGCGAATCCAGGCGAGCACGTCGTCGCGCACAAAATGATGCTGCGGACCAACAAAGCCGTTCTGGCGCATATTGCGCTCGGCCCAGTCCAGGTAGGTGTTGGAAAGGTCGACTGTCACGGTTTCCTCGACGCCGCCGTCGGCCGCATAGCAGGTGGCGGTGCCGGTATAGGCGAACAGATTGAGGAAGCGGCGCGCCTGCTTGGCGTGCTCGCGCACCAGGTTGCGGGTGACGCGGTGATCCAAGAAGATGCCCACATCCAGGTAGTCATCAAAGTTGACGGCAAAGGTGAGTCCGCCCTCTTCGATGAGCGGCAGACGACGGCGTGCGATGTTGGCGCGCTCGCCCGAGCCACCCTTGCCGGCGCCCTGTTTGCCGTACTGCGAGCCGCCGCGCGAACGCATGCGGGCCTTGGCGTGCACGTGCTCGGCCGGAACATCAAGAATACGCGGCGCGATGGCCAAGATGTCGAGAATGCGGGCCTGGGCAAGCGCGGGGTCGATGGTCTTGGGTGCGGCGTATTCGGCAATGACGAGCCAGCGGCCCGGCGTCTGCGGGCAGCCCTCGTACAGGTCGATGGCGGCGGAGTAGTCGGGCAGGTCGGCATCGTAGACGCGGTAGCAGCTCACGCCCTCGCGCTTGGCCCACTTGCGGCGCAGGCGGGCATTCTTGCGCAGGCGGTTGGCGAACTGCTCAGACTCGGGAATGAGCACGGGCAGCGGCTTGCCGTCGCCCAAGTCGAGCGTGGCGGCAGGTTCGGACATGGGGGTGTCGGCGGCTTCGTCGTTGGCTTCCGCGGACTGTTCCTCGGTGTTTGCGCTGGTCGCAGCTTCAAATGCCGCGGCGGCGTGGTCGAGCGAGGGCCAAACCTCAATAGCCGCCTCCTCGTTATTGGGCATGACGGCGATGGAGCGCGCGGGCTCGGTATGGAGTGCGCGGGCCAGCAATCCGTCGCGGGTGAGCGCGGCGACCGGCGCTGAAGCGAGCTCGGGCGCGCGGCGCAGCTCGCCGACCAGCGTCATGGCGTCGTGCATGAGCGAAAGCGGGGTCTCGGTGGTGTCTGCGACCACGGCGGCACCGGCGACAGCGCCGGCATGGTCCAGCACGGTGGCGGGCTTGGCGGCGCAAAAGTCGACAAAACGCTTGTAGCCAGCGCTCTTGACCATGCGCTCGGCGGTCTTGCGGGCGGCGGGGTCGATGTCTACGGCCACGATGCGCGCCTGGCGCTCGCGCGCTGCCGCCTCGCGCTCGCGCGCCTCGGCAAGCAGCTGCTCCCACAGAGCGGCGTCGTGCAGCTGCCAGCCCTCAAAGCCCCAGCGCTCGCGTGCGGCGCCCGGGGCGCGGTCGGTCAGAATGTTCACGGCTTCCAGCAACAGGCCGCCGCCGGCGCACGAGGCATCGATTAGCGTGGGAAGGGCTTCATTCTCGTAATCGTCGGCCGTCAACTCGCGCTCGCACAGTGCGGTCCAGCCGACCTGCGCCAGCACCAGGGCGGCGTAGTCGGGGCGCAGCACGTGCGCGCCCTCGCCGGCACGGGTCGCCGCGGGCGGCAGGCGCTTGAACAGCGGGTCGCCCGAAAGGTCCAGGCTGATGCTCGCGCGGCGCTGGCGCAGCGAAAGCAGCAGGTGAACGTCGGGATCGGCAGCGTCGACATCGGCGCGACGGCCCGTGGTCTCGGCCAGACGGTCGCACAGCGCGTCCTTGGCGCGCAGGGCCGAGAAGCGCGTGTTGCGCAGCTGCTCGGTCACGCCGCGGGCGGTGATGGCGATGGTGGCGCCGGGGCGGATGATGGTCTCCCAGGTGATGTCGTAAACGCTATCGTACAGCTCGTCGGCATCCTGCGCCTCAAAGCGCCCGAGCACCACGAACACACGGCTCGCCAGGCGCGACCACAGACAGGCGCGGTAGCCTTCTTCGAGCTCGCCCTCAAATGTAGCGCGGCCCTTCAGCCGACGAACCTGCGAAAGCCCGAGGCGTTTAAGCTCATCGGCGAGTGCGGACTCAAAGCCCTCGGGGCAGCTTGCGTAAAATTCCATGGGTGACCTCTCTGGTTGCGTCGCTCCATTATATGATGGATACTTCGTTTACTCTCCCCCCCGAAAGGAACCCATATGATTGATGCGTGCCCCGATTCCGCCGTGCTCTTTTTTGACGTGGACGGCACGCTGACGTCGTTCGATCCCGACAACATGACCGACAAGGACTTTTCGGCGGTTCGCCCCTCGCAGGCGGTCGTTGAGGCGTTTCATCGTCTGCGCGACGCGGGACACAAGGCGTTTATCTGCACGGGTCGCCCCCTGTGGCTCATCGCCGATAGCTTGCGTGCGCTCGACCCCGCGGGCGTCGTTGCCATGGCGGGCGCCACGCTCGAGGTCGAGGGCCGCGTGGTGTATGAGGACTGCTTTGACGAAGACATTGTTGAGGAGCTTGCACGCCGTATGGCCGCGGCAGGGATTGAAGCCTTTTTCGAGACCAACGTGGCTACTTTTGCCCTGGAACCCGCGGGTGTTGAGCAGTCGTCTCTGATTGGCACTTCTGTGGTGCACAGCACCGAGGAAATGCGCGTCGACGGCCGTCTGCGCGTGGGCAAGGTAGGCATCGTCGCGAGCGACCTGGCTCGCGTAGCCAACGATGATGGCTTTATCGATCGCGAGTTTGAGCTGTGCAACACCGGTGGTCAGAATCGCGAGCTGAGCCCCAAGGGCATCGACAAAGGCGTGGGCGTGGCGCGAGCGCTGGAATACCTGGGTCGCACCGGCAACGCACGCACCTTTGGCTTCGGCGATTCGGGTAACGACCTGGGCATGCTCGCTGCGGTCGAGACGGCTGTCGCCATGGGCAACGCCATGCCTGAGGTCAAGGCGGTCGCCGACTACGTGACCGACGATGTCGCACACGACGGCACCGTCACAGCGATGCAGCATTTCGGCCTCATCTAATGAATCCCGCGTTCTGACGTTTGCTCAAACTGCGACTCTTTGCTTTTGCATGCTCAATCGATTTATCAATCCAAACACTGAGGTGTTTATACCGTTCGCCGAGAAGATAAAAAACCGCAGTTCACGCCTTGATAAACGTAGGTAAAGTGTTTAGCAGTTTATCGGCCGTATGCTAACGAAAGGAATCAGGCAGATGGCAATCAAGGTGTTCGCTGACGGTGCAAACCTCGAAGGCATGCTCGACATGTACGAGAACGGCAACGTTCAGGGTTTCACGACCAACCCGTCCCTTATGAAGAAGGGCGGCGTGATGGATTACCGCGCGTTTGCCAAAGAGGTCCTGGCTCACATCACCGATGTGTCCGTCTCGTTTGAGGTCTTTGCCGACGACGTCGAGACCATGGAGGTCGAGGCCCGCGAGATCGCTACCTGGGCCGAGAACGTCTACGTCAAAATTCCGTGCGTGACCACCAAGGGCGAGTCCACCGCCGAGCTGGTCCGCAAGCTTTCCGCCGACGGCATCAAGGTCAACGTCACTACCATCTTTACGCCTACGCAGGTCGATGAGATGGTCGAAGCCGTTGACGCCGAGACGCCGTCCATCATCTCGCTCTTTGCCGGCCGCATCGCCGACACCGGCGTCGACCCCATTCCGTTTATGACGGAGTCGGTTAAGAAGGCCGCCGCCAAGCCCAACTGTGAGGTCCTGTGGGCGTCCACGCGCGAGCTCATCAACATTTACCAGGCCGAGGCCTGCGGTTGCCAGATCATTACGGTGCCCAACAGCATCCTGGCCAAGCGGAAGAACATCGGTCGCGACCCGTACGAGGTCTCGCTCGACACCGTCCGCGGCTTTGCCAAGGATATCGCCGCTTTGGGCTTCCATATTCTGCCGTAACGCGAACACTGGCTACGCCGCGGGCTGCTCGCCCCGGCCTTTCCTTTCCCTATCGCTCACGCGCTTCGCGAGGGTCGCGCTAGGCAAAGGAAAGGCCGGAACTGCCGACACGAGCTTGCCAGCAAGTTGGCGCTTGGCTTCTATATCCTGCCGTGGGCAAAGGTACCCCCGCCTGCGCCGTGCAAAATTGAGAGTATTCAGCAAGGTAAAGGTCTTTATCAGTTAACCGAAGCATGGAACGGCCCCCGTTTTGGCTCTGACGACGCTAAAACGGGGGCTGTTTTTGCTTTTTCGCCTCTGAGGGGCATCCGGAACGGCGGAATTTGCAGAATACTCGCGATTTTACACGTCGCTGCAGGGGGTACCCCTGCTTTGGCGGTTTACTTCCCCTGCACCATGGTGAGGGAGATCTTCTTGCGGTCGCGATCGACCTTTTCAACCCACACCTTGACCGTGTCACCGACGCGCACCACGTCGCTCGGGTGCTTGACAAAGCGGTTGGCCAGTTTGGAGATGTGCACGAGGCCGTCCTGGTGCACGCCCACGTCGACGAAGGCACCAAAGTCCACAACGTTGCGCACCGTGCCCTTGAGCTCCATGCCGGGCTCCAGGTCGTCGATGGAAAGCGCTGAGCGGCTAAAGACCACCTCGGGCGCGTCGTCGCGCGGGTCGCGACCGGGCTTCTTGAGCTCGTTGACAATGTCGATGAGCGTGAGGGTGCCGCAGTCCAGGTCGCTTGCCAGCGCCGAGATGCTGCCTAGGCGGCGCTCGATGTCGGGCACGCCGCCGCGGCTGAGCTCGCTTGATTTAACGCCGGCGCGCTCCAGGACGGCCGCGGCCACCTCGTAGCTCTCGGGGTGGACGCTTGTCGCGTCGAGCGGGTTCTTGCCGCCGCTGATGCGCAGGAAACCCGCGGCGTTGAGGTATGCCTTGGGTCCCAGCTTGGGGACCTTCTTGAGCTGGCGGCGATCGGTAAAGGCGCCGTTTTCCTCGCGGTAGGCCACGATGTTTTTGGCCACGCTCGGCGTGATGCCCGATACATATCCCAGCAGGCTCGCGCTTGCGGTGTTGACGTCGACGCCCACGCGGTTGACGACGTCCTCCACCACATGGCCCAACGTGCGCGAAAGCTCGGCCTGGTCAAGGTCGTGCTGGTACTGGCCAACGCCGATGGACTGGGGCGGGATCTTGACGAGCTCTGCCAGCGGGTCTTGCAGGCGGCGGCCCAGGCTCATGGCGCCACGCACGGTGACGTCCAAGTCGGGATACTCCTGGCTGGCGAGTTCGGAAGCCGAGTACACCGACGCGCCGGCTTCGTTAACGATGGTGTAGCGAAGGCTGGGCGCCTGCTCGGCAATGAACTCCGAGACGACTTCCTCGGTCTCGCGGCTGGCGGTGCCGTTGCCGATGACGATGGTGTTGACGCCGTCCTTCTTGACGAGGCGGGCGAGCTCGCGCTTGGTGCCGGCGACGTCGTGGCGCGGCTTGGTGGGGTAGACCACGCCGTGGTCGAGCAGCTTGCCGGTCTCGTCCATGACGGCGACCTTGCAGCCGGTGCGGTAGCCCGGATCGAGCGCGAGCACGCGGGCGCCGCGCACGGGGCGCGCCGAGAGCAAGCCCTCGAGATTCTTGGCAAAGACGTTGATGGCCTCGGTCTGGGCGCGAACGGTGAGCTTGGCGCGGGCCTCGCGCTCCAGCGAGGGGGCCATGAGGCGCTTGTAACCGTCGGCGATGGCGGCGTCAAAGACGGGCGCGAAGACGCCCTGGCGTCGGGGCCAACGGCTGCCGAGGCATGCCGTGGCGGCAGCGCCGTCGACGTTCACGCGCACGCGGAGCTTGCCCTCGCGCTCACCGCGGTCGATAGCCAACACACGGTGGTTGGGTATACGGCGCAGCGGCTCGTCAAAGTTGTAGTAGGGCTCGTAGGGAGTCTTCTCCGTGGGATCGGTAGCCTCGACAATGATATCGGCGGTGTTTTGCGTAAAGGCGCGCAGGTCGGCGACGTTCTCGGGGTCTTCGGCCACCGTCTCGGCAACGATGTCGGCGGCGCCGGCAAGTGCCTTCTCGGGTGTGTCGAAGCCGGCCTCCTCGTTGACGTATGCCGCGGCGGTGTCGAGCGCGCTGCCCTTGGCCGAGGCCTGCATGATGATCATGTTGGCAAGCGGCTCCAGGCCTGCCTCGCGGGCCTTCTGTGCGCGGGTCATGCGCTTTTTGCGGTAGGGCTTGTAGAGGTCCTCAACACGTTGGATCTGCGTGGCTTCGCGAATCTGCTGCTCAAGCTCTGGCGTAAGTTTGCCCTGGGCGTCGATGAGCAGAATGACGTCCTCTTTGCGCTGCTCAAGATTGCGCAGGTAAGACAGGCGCTCGTCGAGTGCGCGCAGGGCGACGTCGTCCATGCCGCCCGTTGCTTCCTTGCGGTAGCGCGAGATAAAGGGGATGGTGTTGCCCTCGTCGATGAGCTTGACGGCTGCCTCGATGTTGGCGGCCTTAAGGTTGAGCTCGCGGGCAAGCTGGGCGATAAGATCCATGGGACTCCTTGCGTTTAAGGTGCGTTTGCAGCACAGGGCTACCAAGGATACCATCCGTCCCAAAAGACTGTTTTGGAGCCGCGCCACGAAAACGGCCTATCTACTACGTTTAACCCGTATGGGTCGACCATCCCCCGGTTTTCCGAAAATACGCAACCAGTCTACCTGCGGTTTTTATTTCTCGAAATTCGGCATGGCTAAGGATGATCAGTTAAACGTAGTAGATAGGCCCATTTCGTGGCAAACGAACCAAGCTGAGGCGCAAAATGGCCCCCGCCCCAGAAAAATCGTCGGCAAGGTAGCAAAAAGCCCCGCGGGCAGGAGGCTGCTCGCGGGGCAAAGAAGAGGGGCTTGTTGGTGGCGGACCGAAGGGTTCGGCATGGGGTTTCTGCCGCGGCCCGCCCTAAAGCGTTACAGCTCGACGAGCTGGCCGGTCTCGGCGGCCTCCTTGATAGCGTTAAGCAGCGTGAGCGTCTTGACGTTATCGGCGGGGGTCACGACGGGCTCGACCTCGCGGCGGACGACCTTCACAAAGTGCTTGAGCTGCATCTTGTGCGGCAGCGCCGGGTCCACGGCCGGGATCTCCATCTGCAGCGGCTTGTGCCAGTTAGAGGCGCCGTCGTAGGAGAACTGGTGCAGGCGGGGCAGCGACAGGGCGCCCTTAGTGCCACCGATAAAGTAGGCGTCGGCGTCGAAGGGGCGGTACTGCGGATCCTCGCGAGCGGTGGCCTCCCAGTTCCAGGGGCTGGCGGTGGCGTCGGAGATGGTCATGCTTGCGAGCGCGCCATCGGCAAAACGGACGTTGACCACGGCGGAGTCCTCGGTCTCAAAACCGCGGGCGGCGCTGGACTGCATGCCCTGGACGGCAACGGGCTCGCCCAGCAGGTAGCGGAGCAGGTCGACGTCGTGCACCAGATTAACCAGGATCGGGCCGGCACCCTTCTTGCGGCGCCACTCGACATCGAAGTACTCGTCATTCTTATAGATCATGTAGTGGAAGCTCGACACGGTGAGCTTGCCCAGCTCGCCGGACTCGATGATCTCCTTGGCCTTGTTGACGAAGGGGTTGTGGCGACGGTGCTGGCCCACGAGCACGGGCACGCCGGCGGTCTCGGCCTCGGCGGCGAAGGCCTGGGCATCCTCCAGGTCGTTGGAGATCGGCTTTTCGACCAGCGGCACGATGTCGCGCTTCACAGCCTCGCGGGCAACGCCCAGGTGCAGGTCGTTGGGGGTGGCGATAATGACGGCCTCGGGCTTGACCTCGTCCATCATCTGGGCGGGATCGGTGAAGAACGGCACGCCGGCGGCCTCGGCCGTGGCGCGGGCGCCCTCAAAAGCGTCGGCGATGGCGACGAGCTCGGCCTCGGGCTCCTCGGTGACAAAGCGGATGTGGTTGCGGCCCATGGCGCCGGCGCCGATAACGGCAATGCGGACGGGGTTGAGCTCAGACATTTCGACTCCTTAATACTGGTGACCGGTGGAATGCGACAAAGGGGCTGTCCCTTTGTCGCATCGGTAAAACTAGGCGGACTTCTTCTTGCTGTCGGAGACCATCATGTAGACGGTGAGCACGACGGCGATGGCGGCGATCACAATGGCGCCGTAGAAGGACTGCTGGTAGGCGGCGCTGCCGGCCTCGGCGTGATACAGCACGGCGGTGATGGGCTGACTGATCCAGGTGGAAGCGGCGTAGCCCAAAAACATGATGCCGTAGTTGACGCCGATGTTGCTGGTGCCAAAGGCGCCGCCGGTGAGCGGCGGGTAGATGACGAGCAGGGCGCCAAAGCTAAAGCCGAGCAGGGCGAGCGCCACAAAGAACATGCCTTGCGTAAAGCTCATCGACATGATGACGAGTGCGACGATGGTGACGACAAGGCTGATGAGCAGCGACTTGTAGGCACCGAGCTTGTCGATGATCTGACCAAAGGACAGGCGACCGACTAGGTTGGCGCAGGTGTTGACGGAGACGACCACGCCGCCGAGGGCGACGGCTGCGGCGCTCGTGGGGTCGGTGAAGAGCTGGACGGCGGCGATGGAGGCAACCTTGCCGACGAGCAGGGTGCCCGCGGTGGCGGCGAAGGCGAAGGTGATGATGAGGACCCAGAAGCGCGGGGTCTTGACCATCTCGCCCGGGGTGAGGTCGCCGAAGGTGCCGGCGTGCGCACCGCCCTTGGGGGCCTCGAAGCCCTCGGGCAGCCAACCGGCCTCGGGGGCCTTCAGGAACAGGGCGGAGGCGGCGATCATCACAAAGAAGATGACTCCGAGCGCCTTAAGGGCGCCAAAGATGCCCAGGCTCGGGATGAGCAGCGAGGCGAGCACCGGGGACAGCACGGCAGGACCGGCGGTCGAAGCGGCGAGCGTAATACCGGAGGCGAGACCCTTCTTGTCGATGAACCACTTTTGGCCGGTGGTGAGCGCCGGGTTGTAGCCCAGGCCGTTGCCGATGGCGGCGACGAGCGAGAACCACAGATAGAACTGCCACGGCTCGGTGACGGTGCCGGACATGAACCAGCCCAGGCCGTAGCACACGGCGGCGGCGATCACGACGTTGCGCGGGCCGATCTTATCGGAGATACGGCCGGCGAAGATGCCCGTCACGGCCATGATGGTCTGAAAGACCGGGAAGGCCCAGGTAAGGGCGCTCGACCACTCGGGGTAGACGGCGAGCAGGTTCTTGCTCACGACGGAATACAGCGCGATGGAGCTGATGAAGAACATGGTGACGCACGCGGCGGAAAGCACGACGGCGCGACCCTTGTTGGAGTTGGTGGAAGCCATTGGACTCTTTCTGATCGATACGGGGGAGGAGCGGGCGTGTCCGCGGGGCCTCCCTGTCAGGTTGGTTTACTGGTCAGTCGGCTTGGCGACGCCGGACTCATCGGACCAGAGCTTGACACCCTTGTTCTTAAGGTAGTTGTCGGCATAGGCGCGACGGCCGCCGGGCTTGGCGGTGAGGTCGCCCATCATGTTGGAGAAGCCGCCGTCGACCTTGATGGCGTCGCCGGTGGTAAAGTCCGAGCGCTTGGACGCCAGGAACATGACGGCGTTGGCGATATCGCTGACCTCGCCGATGCGGCGCGTGGCGATCAGACGGCTGCGGCTCTTTTCGACCTCGGGGTCGGCGTAGAAGTTGGCCGACATCGGGGTCTTAACGAAGCAGGGCTCGACGCAGTTGGAGCGCACGCCGTAGGGGCCCCACTCGGCAGCCAGCATCTTGGACATCATGTTGACGCCTGCCTTGGTGGAGCTGTACACGCCCGAGAACGTCTCGGGGGAGTGGCTGGCAACGGTCGAGATGTGCACCAGGCGACCCTGGCCAGCCTTGATCATCTCGCGACCAAAGCGCTGCGAGGTGATGAAGTAACCGGTGAGGTTGACGTTGAGCACCTGCTCCCAGTCGCTCAGCGGCAGGTCCTCCATGGCGGCGAAGCGCAGGATGCCGGCGGTGTTGACAAGGGCGTCGACGCGGCCGAAGTCGGCGATGGTGGCATCGACGGCGGCCTGAACCTCGGCCTCGTCGGTGGCGTTCATCTTGTAGCCCTCGGCGTGGATGCCAAACTCGGCGGCGAGGTCGGCGGCTGCGGCCTTGACCTTCTCCTCATCCAGGTCGAGCAGGACGACGTTGGCGCCGTTGCGGGCGAACTCGCGGCAAATCTCGACGCCCATACCGCCGAGCGCGCCAGTCACGGCGCAGACATCGCCCTCGAGCTTAAGCCAATTGCTCATAGGAACTTCCCTTCTTGTGCCTCCCGGTGGGTCGCTCCCATTAACCGACCCACGTGGTTTTCGCTGGTTATCGTATGCTTTGCATTTGCGCAGGTGAATTGCATATTTGTTAGAATGGCGTTAACCGTAGGTTTACACTGTGCAATGCAGTTTTTCTCAATTGAGCGCGTGACCTGCCAAAACGACCCCCTTCGGTAGTTCATTGCCATGCGTCTGGAAACAGGAGATTGACGTGTACGATCGACGACTCGAGGCCATATCGGCCGCCGCGGAGCTGGGGAGCTTCTCACGGGCGGCGGCAAAATTGCGCGTGTCGACCCCGGCGCTCGTCAAGCAGGTGTCGGGCTTCGAGGCCGAGTTTGGCATCACGTTGTTCGAGCGCTCGCATTCGGGCGTTAAAGTGACGCCGGCGGGCGCTCTGCTGGTGGACGATGCGCGCTCGATCATGCGCCAGTCCGAGGATGCGTTGCGCCGCGCCCGACGCGCGGCGGGTGATGGCGGTGCCGTGCGTCTGGGTGTGTCGATGATGTGCCCGGGGCGCCAAACGCTTTCGATGTGGACGGGCATCCACGATCTGGAGCCGTCGCTGCGATTTGAGATTGTGCCGGTAAGCGACCTCTACGACGAGCGCGAGACAGTCATGCGCAGCTTGGGCCGCGAGGTCGATGTGGTGCAGTCGAGTTTTTCTACCCCACGCTGGGGTGATGCCTGCCAAAAGCTCCGCATTGTCAACGTGCCGTTTTATATCGACCTACCGCGCACGAGTCCGCTGGCGCGCAAGACGCGCATCACGGTTGCCGACTTGGAGGGCATGCGTCTGCGCGTGCTGCGTCACGGCAACGACGCAATGGACAGCCTGCGCATCGACCTTCTGGCCGACGGCGGCGTTGACGTGATCGACGTGGACAGCTTTGACTTTGCGCTCTTTAACGAAGCCGAGGAAAAGGGCGACGCGGTGCTCACCTGCGGGGCGTGGTCGGGGGTGCACCCGGCCTTTGTGGGCGTGCCGTTCCTGTGCGGCCGTGAGGTGCCGGTCTTTTTGCACTATCCGCTCGAGCCCACCCTCCAAGTCCAAAAATTCGTCAACGCCATGGCACAACTTCTCAAATAGCTATCGTGTCGATGATTCTTTAATCCCCGTCCTAGAAAAATCATCTGGTAGAGTTGACCTCACGTGAATTTCAGTACACTGCGTACTACCTGTGCTTTTGTCATTTTGGGAGTGAACTTGTGAATACTTCTGTCGCCAAGAAAGCCAGCCAGGCGGTGCGCCTGCTCATGATGGTGCTCACGGCAGTTCTCATCTTCTTCTTCATTAATGTTATGCTGCTCGTCTCCGATATCCAGGGCACGGCGCGCGTGGTCAACTACGCCGGTCTGGTGCGCGGCACCACGCAGCGAATCGTTAAGCTCGAGGACGCGGGCCAGCCTCAAGACGACCTGCTCAAGGCCGTGGATTCATACATCAACGGTTTGCGTTACGGAAGTGGCGACCTCAACCTCGTCCGTCTCGACGACGACGAGTATCAGGCAAAGATGACCGAGCTTGCAAATTATTTTGATGAGCTTTGCGCCGAGATTGCCCGTGTGCGCGAAGTCGGCTACGAGAACACCGATATCATCGCGATGAGCGAGGAGTTCTTTGGTATTTGTGACGATGCTACACGACTCGCAGAGGACTACTCTCAGGAGAAGGCGTCGGCGCTCAACTATCTCGAGGGCTTGGTGATCATCGACATCGTGGGCTTGGTGGCGACCTTTGCGGTCGAACTTGTTCGCGCGGTGCGCACTGCCGCGCTCAACCGCGAGCTGCAGAGCAAAGTCTATCTCGACGAAGCCACGGGACTGCCCAACAAGAACAAGTGCGAGGAGATCTTGGGGCAGGAGCGGCCTGTCTCCGCGGAGGCGCCCGTTGCGGTGTGCGTCTTCGACCTTAACAATCTGCATACGGTCAATAACAACTTTGGCCACGAGAAGGGCGACGAATACATCCGTTCTTTTGCCCAGCAGCTGGGGTGCGTGGCGTCCGAGACCTGCTTTGTGGGCCGCGACGGTGGCGATGAGTTTATCGCGGTGCTGCGGGATGCCGATCGAGCTGCCGTGGAGTCCTGTCTCGCTCGGGTTCGTGCGAACGTGAACGAGTATTCCGAGGCTCACCCCGACATGCCTATCAGCTATGCGGTGGGCTACGCGCTTTCCAGTGATTTTGATGAACCGCCTACGATGCGCGAGCTCTTTTCCCAGGCCGACAAAAACATGTACATCGACAAGAACCGCGTAAAGGCAGCCGAGGCAGCCGGGCTGCAACGCGAGGAACGGTAAGCTTGTAACAAAGGGCATAGAAAAGCCTCCGCAGCTCGTGTGGCTGCGGAGGCTTTATTCGTTGCGGCGCATTGTGTTTGGGTCGTTGAGATGAGTCGATTTGCCCCGAAAGAGGAGGGCATTGACCTTAGGGTCATGCCCGACGAATGAGCGGCAAATCGACTCATCTCGGCGGGCCGAGCTACTCCAGCTCAAACGCTCCGGTGTAGAGCTGGTAGTAATACCCGCGCTTGGCGATCAGCTCGTCGTGGTTGCCGCGCTCGATGATGCGGCCGTGGTCCAGGCAGATGATCGCGTCGGAGTTGCGCACGGTGGACAGGCGGTGAGCGATGACAAACGTCGTGCGGCCCTCCATGAGCTTATCCATGCCGGCCTGCACGATGGCCTCAGTGCGGGTGTCGATGGAGCTCGTGGCCTCGTCCAGAATCATTGCCGGCGGATCGGCGACGGCGGCGCGTGCGATCGAGATCAGCTGGCGCTGGCCCTGCGACAGCTGCGCGCCGTTGCCGGTGAGCATGGTGTCGTAGCCGTCGGGCAGGCGGGTGATAAAGTCGTCGGCGCCGGCGAGCTTGGCCGCCGCGATGCACTCCTCGTCGGTAGCGTCCAGGTTGCCGTAGCGGATGTTATCCATCACGGTGCCGGTGAACAGGTTCACGTCCTGCAGCACGACGCCCAGCGAGCGGCGCAGATCGGCCTTGCGGATCTTGTTGACGTTGATGCCGTCGTAGCGGATCTTGCCGTCGGCGATGTCATAGAAGCGGTTGATGAGGTTGGTGATGGTCGTCTTACCGGCACCGGTGGCGCCGACAAACGCGACCTTCTGGCCCGGCTTGGCAAACACGGACACGCCATGCAGCACCTCGTGGTCGGGCGTGTAGCCAAAGTCCACATTGTCCATGACCAGGTCGCCGCGCAGCGGTACGTACTCGATCTCGCCGGTTGCGCGGTGCGGATGTTTCCATGCCCACATGCCAGTGTGGTGGTCGGCCTCCTCGAACTCCCAGGTCTCGGGGTTCACCTGCGCGTTGACGAGCGTCACGTAGCCTTCGTCGGCCTCGGGCTTCTCGTCGATGAGCTCAAAGATGCGGTCGGCGCCGGCGAGGCCCATGACCACGGCGTTGATCTGCTGCGAGATCTGGCCGATCTGTCCGCAGAACTGCTTGGTCATGTTGAGGAACGGCACCACGACGGCGATGGACAGCGCCATGCCCGAGATGCTCAGGTTGGGCACGCCCAGCGCCAGGAAAATGCCGCCTGCCAGTGCGACCAGCACGTAGAGCAGGTTGCCCAGGTTCATAAGGATGGGCATGAGGATGTTGGCGTACATGTTGGCCTTCTGCGAGACCTCAAAGAGCTTTTCGTTGCGCGCGTCAAAATCGGCTTCGGCGGCAGACTCGTGGCAGAATGCCTTGACGACCTTCTGGCCGTTCATGACTTCCTCGATATGGCCCTCGACCACGCCGAGCTCGGTCTGCTGCGCAATAAAGAAACGCGCGGAATTGGAGCCGAGCAGCTTGGTCATAAAGGTCATAAACGCGACGCCGGCGATGATAACCATGCACATCCACACGCTGTAATACAGCATGATAAAGAACACGGTGACGATGACGATGATCGTCATGAGCAGGTTGGGCAGCGACTGGCTGATCATCTGGCGCAGCGTGTCGATGTCGTTGGTGTAGTGGCTCATGATGTCGCCGCGCTGGTGCGTGTCGAAGTAGCGGATCGGCAGGTCCTGCATGCGGTTGAACATCATCTCGCGCAGCTTCTCGAGCGAGCCCTGCGTGACGATAGCCATGGCGCGGTTCCAGAAGAGCGAGGACAGGACGCCGACGCCGTAGATGCAGGCGAGGGTGGTCACGAGCTGCAGAATCTTGGGCTGTGCGGCTTCCCAATCGCCCGACTGCCACGATTCGCTAATAATCTGCAGGGCGCTCTGCAGGAAGGTCGCGCCGATGGAGTTGATGATGGCGCAGAGCACCACGCCGGCGACGACGAGGGGCAAAAGCACAGGATAGAAGCCAAAGAGCGTCTTGATGAGGCGCGACATGGTGCCGTCCTTGCGGTTGAGCGCGCGCTCGGCGGTCGTTGCCTTACTCATATGCCTCGCCTCCTTCCTGGGTCTGAGCTTGCGTTGCGGATGCCTCGGTGTCGGCCTCGACGGCCCCTTCGCCCTCGGCAGACATCTTGTTTTGCGAGGTAAAGGTCTCGCGGTAGATCTCGCTCGTCTTGAGCAGCTCTTCGTGGTTGCCGATCTGTGCGATGCGGCCGCCCTCCATGACAATGATGCGGTCTGCGTCCTGCACGGAGCTGATGCGCTGGGCGATGATGATCTTGGTCGTGTTGGGCAGATAGCTTGCCAGCCCTGCGCGAATCTTGGCGTCGGTCTTGGTGTCGACGGCGCTGGTGGAGTCGTCCAGGATCAAGATCTTGGGGCGACGCAGCAGGGCACGCGCAATGCACAGGCGCTGCTTCTGACCGCCGGAAACATTGGAGCCGCCCTGTTCGATCCAGGTGTCGTAGCCCTTGGGGAAACCGTCGACAAACTCGTCGGCGCAGGCCAGATGCGCCGCCTCGCGGACTTCCTCGTCGGTGGCGTTCGGGTCGCCCCAACGCAGGTTCTCGGCGATGGTGCCGCTAAACAGCACGTTTTTCTGCAGCACCATGGCGACCTGGTGACGCAGCGCGTCCAGGTCGTAGTCGCGCACGTCCACGCCGCCCACGCGCACAGCGCCTTCGGTGGTGTCGTACAGGCGGGCGATGAGGTTAACGAGCGTGGACTTGGCCGAGCCGGTGCCGCCGATGATGCCGATGGTCTCGCCGCTCGTAATGTGCAGGTCGATATCGTCGAGCGCCTGGCGCTTCGCATGCTTGGAATACTTAAAGCTCACGTGGTCAAAGTCGATGGAACCGTCGGCAACCTCGAGCACGGGCTCGGCGGGATTGGCGATCGTGGGCTCGGCGGCCAGCACCTCGGTAATGCGGTGTGCCGATTCGTCGGCCATGGTCACCATGACAAAGATCATCGACAGCTGCATCAGGCTCATGAGAATCTGGAAACCATAGGTAAAGGTCGAGGAGAGCTGGCCCACGTCGAACAGCGTGCCCTGGCTCGTGATGATGAGCTTGGAGCCCAGGTAGATGATGACGACAAACGCGCCGTTGACGCAGATGTTCATCATGGGGTTGTTAAAGGCGAGCAGCTTCTCGGCGCGGGTGAAGTCCATCTGGACGTCGCGCGCGGCGGTCGCGAACTTCTCCTTCTCAAAGTCTTCGCGCACATAGCTCTTGACCACGCGCATGCCGGTGACGTTTTCCTCGACGGACTCGTTAAGGGCATCGTACTTGTGGAACACGCGCGAGAAGATGGGGCGCACCTTAAAGATGATAAAGAACAGTCCAAAGCCCAGCAGCGGAATGATGACCAGGTAGACCATGGCGACGCCGCCGCCCATGATAAACGCCATGGTAAAGGCGAAGATCAATACCAGCGGCGCGCGCACGGCGATACGGATGATCATCATAAAGGCCTGCTGCACGTTGTTGATATCGGTGGTCAGGCGCGTGACGAGCGAGGAGCTCGAGAACTCATCGATGTTGGCAAAGCTGAACGTCTGGATCTTGTAGAACAGGTCGTGACGCAGGTTCTTGGCGAAGCCGCAGCTCGCATGGCTGCAGGTGACGCCGGCCGCGGCGCCAAAAGCAAGCGACGTCAGCGCGATGAGCACCAAAAAGCCTGCGGTGGGAAGCATCTCGGCTACGGTGGCGCCGTCTTTGATAGCGTCGATCAGGTTGGCGGTGATAAATGGAATCAGCATCTCGCAGAGCACCTCGCCAAGCACGAGCAACGGCGTGGCAACGGTGACTTTCATATAGTCGCGGATGCTGCCCATGAGGGTTTTAATCATCCAGTTCCTCCCAGGTTACACGGATTTTCTCGAGCATTTCGGCGAGCTGCTCGCGCTCGTCGTGGGTGAGGGCACTAAAGGCTTGCTCTCTAAAGCGAATGCGGGCCGCCTGGTCGATGCGGGCGTTTTCCCGGCCGGTTTCGGTCAGGCGAATGGTGAGCTGCCGTCGATCCTTGGGGTTACGGCTGCGCTCGATGAGGCCGTTGAGCTCGAGCTTGGACAGGATCTCGGAAAGCGACCCCGGCTTGAGGTCAAAGTGCATGCCGAGTTCCTGCTGCGACATCTCGCCGCCGGGTTGCTTGGCCAGCAGGCAGATGATGGGCGCCTTGCCGGACACGCCTCCGCCATGAAAATGCATGTAATGGCCGCAAAAGCCCAGGCCGCTCAGGATGCGCTTGGCGAGTTTGTCTTCGGCGCTGACCGCTTCGGGTATGTCTACCGGTTGCGACGGGTCACCGCCGGGCTCATGCGGAAGGACGAGTGGTTCAACACACATATCTAAGCTTCGCTCCTTTCTTTAGTTAGGTAGTTGAATTGTTTTGTGCCTAACCAATTTAGGAGCACGGTAAATAAATGTCAAGGTACCAAACTTTATAGTTACGGCGTTTTGCCAAACGCCGTAACCGCTCGACGCTGCAAGCGTTCCTAAGCGGCAATCTGACGTTCAATCGTCGGGCATGGCCACAAGGCCTATGCCCTCCTCTTTCACGTCACCTTGCTCGCTTAGGAACGCTTTCGCTGTCCGTCCTCAACCCGTGATTCCGCCACGGTCCGCTTCGGTGCATGTGATCCCTTGGGGACGGAGGAAAAAAGGGATCATTTTCCGAAACCTTTCCGCAACAATTTGACCTCCACGGCGCCACCGCCCGCTCGCAATGCCCCCTGCGCTACACTTAGTCGCACTGTGGCGCTGCCGCGCCGCGCCCGAAACAAGGGAGACCCTCATGAAGAATACTCAGCTGCTGCTGGTTAACGATATGTGCGGTTACGGCAAGGTCGCGCTTTCCGCCATGCTGCCGGTGCTGTCGCACATGGGCTACCGTATCCATAACCTGCCGACGGCGCTCGTTTCTGACACGCTCAACTACCCCAAGTTCTACATCCACGACACCACCGAGTACGTGCGTCAAAGCCTCGCTATCTGGGAGGAGCTCGGCTTTGAGTTCGACGCCATCTCGACCGGCTTTATCGTGACCGAGGAAGAGACGCGTATCATCTCGGACTTTTGCCACCGCCGTGCGCAAAAGGGCACCAAGGTGTTCGTCGATCCCATCATGGGTGACAACGGCAAGCTCTATGCCGGCGTGCCCGAGTCCACGATTGGCCTCATGCGGCACCTGCTGGAGTGCGCGGACTACGCGGTGCCCAACTACACCGAGGCCTGTCTGCTCGCCGATACGCCTATTGCAGAGCAGATCACGCCCGATGAGGCCCGCGCCCTTGTGGACGCCGTGCGCGAGTTGGGTGCCAAGTCGGTGGTCATTACGAGCGCCGTGGTCAATGGCACGAACGCGGTTATCGGTTACGACCATGTAGCGGGGGAGTACTTCACGATTCCCTTTGAGCTCATTCCGGTCTATTTCCCGGGCACGGGCGACACGTTCTCGGCGGTGCTCGTCGGCCGCGTTATGGCAGGTTGGAGTCTGCAGCGCGCGACGTCCGATGCCATGCGTGTGGTGGCTGAGCTTATCGAGCGCAATGCCGACCAAGAGGACAAGTCGGCCGGCCTGCCCATCGAGGCCTGCCTGGACGTGATCGACCATGAGTAACGCTGGCGAGGGCGGCGTCAAGCCTGCGGGCGAGAACAAGCCGCTCGGCGCGCCGCGTGGCAAGCGTCCGCGTATCCGCGTGAGCTGCGTGGACCAGCTAGGTGCGTGCCGCTGCCACCATGGTCACAAGCCGGGCGACGTTTTTGACTTCGACCGAGACCGCGGCAAGATGTGCGCCATGGCCTGCCATGTGGGCTTTCCCTATATCGATATCCTGCGCTATGGCGGAACCGTGCCTGGCAACGAGCCTGGTACGGCAAAGTTCTGCTGCCCCGAGGTCGACACCCTCAACGTCTGGCTTGCCGAGATCGTCGACGAATAGGTGAGCGTGGATTTTCTCCCGTTTAGAGCGCACTTGAATGCTCAAAGTGGGAGAAAATCCACGCTCATTTTTCATGCGGGAGATTATCCACGCTCGTTTCGCGCCGAAGGCGTGGCCTGCGACCTCGCTTGCCTACAGCTGCTCGAGCATAGCGGTGCAACCGGCGAGCACGTCGCGGTAGGTGGCATCGAAATTGCCGGTGTACCAGGGATCGGCCACGTCGCCGGGGCGCCCGGTCCAATCGAGCAAGCGCGTAATCTTGCCGTCGGGGTCGTCGCCAAAGATGCGATGCAGGCCACGCGCGTTCTCAGCATCCATATAGACAATGTGGTCCCAGTTGCCATACTCTGCGCGACGCACCTGGCGGGCACGGTGCGCAACGACGGGAATCCCGACTTCGCGCAGCTTGGCGACCGTGCCATGATGCGGCGGGTTGCCGATCTCCTCGGTCGAAGTCGCGGCGGAATCGATGACAAACTCGCCCGCGCGCCCAGCGCGGCGCACGAGCTCGGTAAACACCGACTCGGCCATCGTCGAGCGGCAGATGTTCCCATGGCAGATAAACAGTACGCGTTGCATATGCGGTTTCCTTTCGATCGCCATCATCGAGCTCGAGTATCGCATCTGCGCTTACGCTCTCGCCCGCTTGCGCTCCCAGCGAGCCAGCTTAATCGTCACCAGCGTGAGCGCCCAGGCCACAAGCGAGAACGCGGCACCAACCGCGCCAACGTAGGCAATGCCAACGCTCCTTACCACGGCGCCGCCCACTGCGGTGCCAAACGAGATGCCGACGTTAAACGCCATGGGCTCAACCGAACTTGCGAGTACCATCGACTTGGGATGGCGGCTGCGTGCCACGTCCATAAAGTGCGTGATGCACGACACCGAGAACAGGTACATGAGCAACGCCAAGCTAAAGACAAAGACCAGCGCGAGCGGCATGGTGCCGCCCACGGCAAACAGCCCGAGCAACGCCGCAGCCTGCAGCACAAACGTCACAAGCAGTGCCTTCATGCCAAAACGTGCGTCGATCCATCCGCCCAGGATGTTCGAGATCAGGCAGAACACGCCGTAGGCCATAAGCGTGGTGCTCGCCTGAACAGTGCCCATACCCAGCACCTGCTCAAGATAAGGCGTAACGTAGCCGTAGAATACATAGACCGAGCCCACGCCAAACAAAAAGATAAGCATGCCGGTGATGATGCTCGGTTCGCGTAGCAGACCCGCCTGCTCGCGGAAGGTAGCGGGTTCGTCGGTCTGTCCGGCGCGCGGCATAAACGCCACGAGCGCTCCGCAGATCAAAACGGCAAAGGTCAGCGTACCGTACATGGCCACGTGCCAATCGAGCGTGTCGGCCACAAACTTGCCGATCGAAGTGACAAAGACCATCGCCACGGAAAACGCGCCGTACACGACCGAGATGGCAAGCGAAGTTTGCTGCGGGGACAGCAGCTCGGGGATGTACGTCACGCCCACGGCGAGCAGCGCGCCCGAGACGGATCCCAGGACAATGCGCGAGATAAAGAGCACCTGGAAGTTGGGCGCCAACGCCATGACCAGATTGCCGAGCACAAAGATAATGCTGTAGCACACGAGCAGCTGGTAACGACGGAAGCGCCCCGTGCTGAGCGCAAGCACCGGCGTCGCGATGGCGTAGACCAGTGCAAAAACGCTGATGAGCTGGCCCGCAGCGGCAAGCGATATGCCGAGTTCCGTCGCCAAGTCACTTTCGATGCCGATGACCACGAACTCGGAGCAGCCGAGCGAGAATCCCAGCAGCACGAGCAGCGCCAGGCAGAGCCTGGTGCGCGCGGGGGAGAGCGCGGCGGCGGTTGACTTACTTTTAGGCGTGGTTGCGGCGGTCAAGGTTGTCACTCCAATGTCGCATGAATAAGCGGGATTCAATCCCTGCAACTCTAACAGAATGTGTCAGGTGCCTGCCTCCTTTGTCGCAGGCTGCGCTTGCCTGTATAGTCGCAATACAGGCGAAGATGGTCTCAGGTACATTGCGGGCGACAGGAGATCCCATGGGTATGCACACGACAAAGGTTGTAGTGGGCGAGGGCAAGTTTGCGCTCGAGGCCCAGTTGACGGTGACGCCGCGAGGCATGGCGGTGTACGCCTGCTCGCCGGAGTTTGCGCACCTGGGCGCCACGGCGCAGGCCATTCCTCGCCCCGAGCCCGGCCGTACGGCGACGGTGAGCATCCTGGCCGTTCCGTGCCATCGAGACGAGATCCCGGCGCACGATATTGCGGCGGCGCTGGCCACGCGCTTTGGCGTGCCGGTAGTTGCAAGCACGGGTTTTCATGTGGAGAACGCGACCGCGGACGACTTGCGGCGCATGCTCGATACCACCAAGGAACTCATCGCCGCGCTCGAGGAGGCCGCAGCCCGCATTCTGCGCGCCGGCTGGGATGAGGGCGGCGCAGGCGCCGAGGTCGTGGCGGTCGATGCCGCGACCGGCGAGGCGCTTGGCCCCGTCGACCGCATCGAGGCCCATACCGGCGAGGGAATCCTGCATCAGGCATTTCTGACGCTTCTGGTCGAGGGCCAGGGCGAAGACGCGCGCCTGCTGCTCTGTCGTCGCAGTCCGCTCAAACGCCTGTGGGGCGGGGTGCTGGCCGATGGCTGTGCCGGCCATCCGCTCCCCGGGGAAGACGTCGCGGCCGCCACGGCACGTCGCATCAACGAAGAGCTTGGCATCACGCGCGAGCCCGATCAGCTCAAGCACCTCGGACACGTGGTGTACCGTGAGGACCACGGCGACGGCCGCTGCGAGTGCGAATGGTGCGAGGTGTTCGCAGCCCATGTTGAGCCGGGCGAGCTATGCATCAACCAAGAGGAGATCTCGGAGGTGCGCCGCGTGGCCCCGTCCGAGCTCGACGGCTACCTGCAGGGTCGCCCCGAGCAGCTGGCCCCCTGGCTTCGCGAGGCCCTCAGCGACCCATCCATCCGTACGGCCCTCGCTATGTAACAAAGGTACAGTCCCTTTGCCATATCCAAACCGTCACAACATTCGATGAAAATCTCGAAAACGAGGAAAAGCGTCGAATGATGTGATGGTTTTTTGTCCAGGGGATCGCTTCTCATCCAAAAAATCCCGCTTGACTGTATTGCAACAACACAGCGCAACGTAAGGGGTGTCCGATAACGGGCGCCCCTTTTTAAGTGGCAACGTGGCCGCGAATCCGGAGCGCCCCCAACAAGAAAGGTGGGGAGATGGAAGCGGAAAAGAAGGCGTTTAAGATCACCAAGCGCGAAATTGGCTTTGTGCTGGGTATCGTTGTCTTTTTGCTGGTGAAGTTTCTTCCTTTGGCGGAGCTGAGCTCGACGGTCGAGCTCACGGTCGGCGCTCAGACCTGTCTGGCACTGACGCTCGCCACGGTGGTGTTCTGGGCATGTGGCGTGGCGCAGCCGGGCTTTGTGGGCCTGCTCTACTGCGCGCTGCTCGTTCTGTTCAAGGTGTGCGTGGACGACACGGGCGCCGCGAGCATCTCGGCGACAGTCGCCTCCACGTTTAGCTCGTGGACCAAAGCCACCATGTGGCTCGTCATTGGTGCCTACCTCATCGCCAGCGCGGTCAAGGAGTCGGGCCTGGGCGAGCGCATCGCCTATGCGTTTATGCTCAAGTTCGTGCGCGACGCCAAGTCGCTCATCATCTCGATCTTCGCGCTCACCTTTGTGCTGTCGCTGCTGATCCCGCATCCGTTCCCCCGCGCCTTCCTCATCCTCGCCGTCGTCTCGGTCATCGCCGAGTCCGCCGGCTACGGTGACGACGACAAGGGTAAGCTCGGCTTCCTCGTGTTTGCCGCTGCTGCCCCGGGCTCCATGTTCTTCCTGACGGGCGACTCCACACTCAACCCGCTCGTTGCGCAGTACAGCGCCGAGGCCGGCGGCATGAGTCCGTCCTTTGTCGACTGGTTCCTGTACATGAGCGTGCCTATGCTGGTCGCGCTGCTGTGCACCCTGTTCTTGGGCCTCTTCCTCTTTAAGCCCAGCAAGGAGCTCGTCTACGATCGCGAGCAGATCGTGGCCAAGCAGGCCGCGCTCGGCAAGCTCTCCGTCAAGGAGATCCGCACCATCGTGTGGCTTGTCATCGCCATCGCGCTGTGGCTCACCGTCTCGGGCGACTATATCGGCTGGGTCACCCTGGCCATTGGCGTCGCACTCGCCATGCCCATCATCGGCGAGGTCCTCACTCCTGCCAGCTGGAACGCTGTCGACATCAAGTCCCTCATGTTCCTGACGGCCGCCATGGCCGTGGGTTCCGTGGGCGGCGCCACCGGCATGAACGCCTGGATCGCCGACGTCGTGCTTCCCAGCTCCGTGCCCGAGAACATCTTCCTGTTCGCCCTGCTCGTCGCCGCGCTCTCCATGATCATCCACATGTTCATGGGCTCGGTCATGGCCGTGCTCGGTGTGTGCGTGCCGGCGTTCATCAGCTTCGCGGCCGGCTCCAGCGTAAGCCCGCTTGCCGTGGCGCTCATCGTCTTCACGTCCATCAACATCCACTACATCCTGCCGTTCCACAACCTGCCGATCCTTATCGGCGAGGGCAAGGACGCCGGCGGCTACACCTCCAAAGAGGCCATGCGCATGGGTATTCCCCTCACCGCGGTCGTCTTTATCGTCGTGCTGGTCGAGGCCGCCTGGTTCCACCTCTTTGGCCTGATGTAAGCAGTCGAGTGCTTGGCTGTAATTAGCCGAGTGCTTGAACTGCGAGTGCCCGAGCGCCCCATCTATGAGCGCTGCGGCCCCATTACGTTACCAAGCCCGGCGGCATCCTCGCCGCCGGGCACTCTCCCGAAAGGAGCATGCTATGTCCACTACCGATGCTTCCCAGATCCACGACCTGCGCTCCGCGCTCGACTTTTTGCGCGAGATGCCGGGCCAGCTGCTCGAGACCGACACTCAGGTCGATCCCGATGCCGAGGTCTCGGGCGTCTACCGTCACGTCGGCGCCGGCGGCACCGTTATGCGCCCGACCAAAGAGGGTCCGGCGATGGTCTTCAACAACGTCAAGGGCTTTGACGATGCCAAAGTCTGCATCGGCATGCTTGCCAGCCGCAAGCGCGTTGCCGCCCTGCTCGACCTGGACGAGGAGCACCTGGGCCTCGAGATCGGCAAGCGCTTCGAGAACCTGATCGCGCCCGAGCAGATCGCCGAGGGTGCGCACGTCGACTGTCAGGAGGTCGTGTACAAGGCGACCGACGAGGGCTTTGACCTGCGCAAGATCGTTCCCGCTCCTACCAACACGCCCGTCGACGGCGGCCCCTACATCACCATGGGCCTCGCCTACGGCACGAGCCCCGACGGCTCCCAGTCCGACGTGACCATCCACCGCTTCTCCTGCGTCGACAAGGATAAGCTTGCCATGTGGATTACCCCCGGCAGCCGTCACCTGGGCGCGTTCTTTGACGAGTACTGCCAGCGCGGCGAAGACATGCCCATCTCCATCTCCATCGGTTTGGACCCCGCCGTGTACATGTGCTGCGGTTTTGAGGCTCCCACCACACCGCTCGGCTTCAACGAGCTGCAAATTGCCGGCGCCCTGCGCGGCCACGCTGTCGAGCTTGCCGACTGCGTCACCGTTCCGCAGAAGTGCATCGCCAATGCCGAGTACGTGCTCGAGGGCTACCTCATGCACGACGAGACCATCAACGAGGACGTCAACGGCCACGGCTACGCCATGCCCGAGTTCCCCGGCTACACCGGCGGCGCCAAGGTCTGTCCGGTGATCAAGATCACCGCCGTCACCACGCGTGTCAACCCCATTATGGAGAGCTGCATCGGCCCTTCGCACGAGCACGTGTCCATGGCCGGTATCCCCACCGAGGCTTCCATCTACAAGATGGTCGAGACCGCTATCCCGGGCCGCCTGCTCAACGTCCACGCTGCCCCCTGCGGCGGCGGCAAGTTCGTTGCCATCATGCAGTTTAAGAAGTCGAGCAAAAATGACGAGGGCCGTCAGCGCAACGCCGCCATGCTCGCCTTCTCGGCATTCTCCGAGCTCAAGCATGTGATCTTGGTTGACGAGGATGTCGACATCTTTGATATGAGCGACGTGATGTGGGCCATGACCACGCGCTTCCAGGCCGACGTCGACCTCATCACCATCCCCGGCTGCCACTGCCACGTGCTCGACCCGTCCAACGACCCCGCGTTCGACCCCACGATTCGCGAGCACGGCATCGCCTGCAAGGCCATCTTCGACTGCACGGTTCCGTTCGACCTCAAGAAGAATTTCATTCGCTCGCAGTTCATGGAGATCGACAAGGACAAGTGGGCCAAGGAGATTGCTTTCTAGTAAGTAGCCCTACCAAGTAGTTAAGGAGTTGTCATGCCTGAGTCTTCTGTCCGTCCCCGTCGCATCGTCGTTGGCGTTTCGGGCGCCAGCGGTGCCGCGCTGGGCCTTGAGTGCCTCAAATGCCTGCGTCAGGCCGGTGCCGAGTCGGCGCTTGTCGTCACGCGCGGGGGAGAGATTACCATCGAGCAGGAGCTCGGCATGACGCTCGACGAGTTTGCGTGCTATGCCGATGCGGTCTACGACAACAAGAACATCGGCGCCGCCATCGCAAGCGGCACCTATCCGGTCGACGGCATGATCGTGGCGCCCTGCTCCATGAAGACGCTCGCCGGCATCGCGAGCGGCTACAGCGAAAACCTGTTGTTGCGCGCGGCCGACGTGCAGATGAAAGAGCAGCGCCGCCTGGTGCTCATGGTGCGCGAGACGCCCTTCAGCGCCATTCATGTCGACAACATGGCGCGCCTGGCGCGCGTGCCGGGCGTCATGCTCATGCCGCCCATGCTCACGTTTTACAACGGCCCCGCCACGCTCGATGACGCGGTGCATCACATCGCCGCCAAGGCGCTCGAGGCCGTCGGCGTGTCATGTGCAAACTATAAGCGCTGGTCATAGGCGTCTTTAGGGTAGGATACGAGGAGTGTCTGAGCCCGCTGCCCCTGTGGGCGGCGGGCTTTTCGCGTCAAAGGATGTGTCGGGAGGGTCTATGCAGACGGGCATGTATGCGATTAGCGAGATGGCGAGCTTGTTTAACGTTTCGCGCCAAACGCTCATCTACTACGACAAGATTGGCCTGTTTAAGCCCGCCGTGGTGAACGAAAAGGGCTACCGTTTCTATTCGCCTACGCAGATCCCGCTCATGCGTCTGATCTGCATGCTGCGCGACCTGGGGCTCGAACTCGACGAGATTGACCGCCTGACCTCGACGTTCGACATTGGCGAGATGACCGATCACCTGCGCTCGCGGGTGCAGGCGCTCGACGAGCAGATTGCCGGGCTCAAAGCCGAGCGCGCGAGCGTACAGGAGCGTCTAAGCTTTTACGACGAGGCGGTTTACTGGCGCGAGCGCGAGGGCAAGCCGGAGCTCAAGCAATTCGAGCGCCGCTACGTGGTCTTTGAGGAGTTTCCGGGCGATATAGAGCGCGGCCGCTCGATGCTTCACCCCACGCTCATGCGGGCAATCCTGCGCATGCGTGCGCTGACGGGCACGCGTCCCATGCGCGGCTGGGGCGCCATGCTGCGTCGCGAGGCGCTGCATTCCGACGACCCTATCGCCGGTGCCGGCTCCTTTGCCGTGCTGCCGCGCGGTGCCGAGGAAATGCTGCCGAGCGATGCTGCCGAGCTGGCAGAGATCGGCATCGAAGTGCTGCCCGAGGGCACATACCTGTGCATGAGCCGCTGGGGCATGCCGTACGAGCCCGAGGGCATCCGCGCCGTCGTGGCCTGCATGGACAAGCACGCGCTCCAGCCCATCGGCAACGCTTTCGACTTTTGCTACCTCGATACCACGAGCTACGACGAGTCCCACCAAGAAGACTTCTGCTGCATCCAAGTCCCCGTTGTCCTCAAATAACTTGCGGTGAAATAGTTCCTAAATAGCCTGAGTAATCGCACAAACGGGAACTATTCCACCGCAACTTCGATGTGACAAAGAGATAGTCCCTTTGTCACATTGACGAGCGGCACCGCGAGTTTGTTTTAAAGCGGAGGAGGCGGCTCATTTCTTATAAACTCGCATTATTTGCAAGTTTGTAAGGTAACATCTTATAAACTTGCAAATAATGCGAGTTTATAAGATGTTACGTCTGGCCGGGCGCTAGGGAGACTCTATGAACATCGTTCGCCGAAGCCGCTATCTTGATCGACTCATTGCTTTTCAGGATACCGACCTCATCAAAATCGTGACGGGTATACGCCGTTGCGGCAAATCCACGTTATTGGATATGATGAGGGAGCACCTGGCGCAACAGGGGGTGCCGGCCGAGCGTTTGCTGACCTTTAAGATGGAATCTCTAGAGTATGCGGGGATTACAGATTACCTGACGTTTTATCGCATGGTTCGGGAGCGCGTTGACGGTGTCGATCGCCCCTATCTGTTCTTTGACGAGCTCCAGAATGTCGAGGGCTGGGAAAAGGCGGTTAACTCGCTCCGAATCGATTTGCCGTGCGATATCTATGTCACGGGCTCCAATGCCTTTTTGCTATCGAGCGAGCTTGCAACGCTTATCTCGGGCCGGTATATCGAGGTCAAGATGCAGCCGCTCACGTTTGGCGAGTATCTTGATTTTCGCTCGATCGATGCGGTCGTTGCCGAAGGGCTTGACGAGAGGGCCGAGCTCGTTTCCAAGACGGGCGATCGCCTTAATTCAAACACCGTGCTCGAGCAGTACATAACCTATGGCGGCATGCCGTTTCTGGCTCATGACGAGCCGAGACGCGAACCGTGCCGCGACTACATCCGCAGCCTCTATCAGACGATTGTCGCGCGCGATATCCTATTGCGCGCGACGCGTAGAGGTCGCGGAGCTATCACCAAGCGCGACGTTCTCGAGCGGCTCTGTGCGTATCTGGCAGACAACATCTCCAATCAAACCTCGGTCAACAAAATCGTAGGGACGCTCAACGAATCATCGGGCGGTAAGACCAACGCATCGACGGTGTCGGCGTATATTGACGCTCTGGAAGAGACGTACCTGTTTACCAAGGTAAAAAGGTATGACGTCAAGGGGCGGGAGCTCCTCAAGACAGGCGGTAAATATTACATAGCCGATACGGGAATCCGCAGCTATCTTGACGGATATAGAGGCAGCGATAGCGGAAGGATGCTCGAGAACGTTATCTACAACCAGCTTGTCTTTGAAGGATACGAAGTGTTTTGCGGCCATCTGCGCGCGGGGGAAATCGACTTTGTCGCAATCGGCGAGGGATCGGACCGTAAATATATCCAGGTTACCGAACGGATCGATGCCGAGGCGACCAGAGAGCGCGAGCTGCGACCGCTCAAACTAAACACGCTGGGAAAAATCCCTGATTCGTACGAAAAGATCCTGATCGTCAGGGATGGTGAGCATCCAACAGACATCGACGGCATCAGAATCGTAGGGGCGGTCGACTTCTTGCTGAGAAACAAGATCGCCCACGGCTAAACGCAAAATGTGACAAAGGGATAGTCCCTTTGTTACATTCCATGCGAGCCGCCGTGCCATCTGGGGGTATAAGGCTGGCAAGTGTTTATTTGCGAGGCCAAGGGGGCGCCCCGTATGGATATTGATAACTTTGAATGGTGGTATAGCGAGGGCGAGGCTCCGGACGAAGAGTGGGACGAGCCCGCGCCGCGTGACGTGTCGAGCGACGAGGACGAGACCGGCAACGTCGTCGCCGCCGACTCGGACGCCGCCCTCGACCCCGTCGAGCCCCTAACCTTTGAACAGGCCTGGGCCCAGGCCGAGGCAGACGAGGCCAAGGCCGACGCTACGGCCACGCTCGGCGAGCCAGCCGACATGTCCATCTCGCCGGCAAAGACCCCGCAACCTCGCCATACCATCGACCCCGACAGCACGGCATCCTTCAGCATTCTCGACGTGCCCTCGCAGGGTGCTCAGGCGCCCGCGCCCACACGTCGCCCCAATCTGTCTCGCGAGGAAGATGCAGGACGTCGCTCGCCGCTCGGCCCCATCCTTATCGCCTTCATGGCCGGCGTCATCGCTTGCTCGGCGATCGGAAATGTCTGGAGCCACGTGGAGCAACAGCGCAAAGACGCCGCCAAGGTCGAGATGTCTGTCGAGCAATCGCTCAGCCGTACGCGCTCGGTGCATGTGGCGGTCGAGGTCAAGGACGGTGCGACATGGGACACCGCCCGCGGAGACAGCCAGATGCTCATCCATATCGTGGGCCGCACACTCAGGGGGCAGGCGATTGACGAGTATCAATATGTCAACTCCGCTGGTGACGGCATCGAACTCAAGCCCGGCGACTACGAGCTCACGGTCGATGAGCCGCCCGTCGCCACCGATGGCACGCGCTTCCGCGCCTCAAAGCGCATGGTTCCCGTGAGCTTTAACTCGCAGGCGCCCGATACGATCGATAGCACGCCGCAGGGCGGGTTCGACCTTTACGCAATCGCTCAATAACTGCGCCTGCCGCTTCTCCTTGCCGCCAAGAGTGGGACAATAGCCCTCGACACTGTTGTTTACTTTTGGAGGAAGTAGCATGTCCACCGTCACTACCATCAAGCGCGGCGGCCTCACCGCGGCCATCGATTCCATGGGCGCCCAGCTCACGAGCCTTGCCCTCAACGGCAACGAGTATCTGTGGCAGGGTGACCCGGCCTTTTGGGGCAAGCATGCGCCCATCCTGTTCCCCATTGTGGGATCGCTGCGCAACAACATGGCGACATCTGCGGCCGGCACCTGCGAGATGCCGCGCCACGGACTCGCGCGCATCGTCGAGCACAAGCTGGTCGAGGTTTCGGAGGACGGCTCCTCGGTAACGTACGAGATCACTGACACGCCCGAGTCGCTCAAGGCGTTCCCGTTCCACTTTAAGCTCAACATGACCTATGCCCTGACTGGTGACGCCACGCTTACCCAGACCTTTGCCGTCACCAATACCGGCGACGTGGACCTGCCGTTCTCGGTGGGCGGCCACCCCGCATTTAACGTGCCCGCCCCCGGTGCCGAGGACGAGGCATTCGAGGATTACGAGCTGGCGTTTACCGAGGCTTGGACTAACGAGGCCCCCATCATCACGCCCGACGGTCTTATGACGTTCGAGGGTAGCTACAAGGCTCCCGATAACTCGGACGTGCTGCCCATCACGCACCGTAGCTTCGATAACGACGCCATCATGTTCACCGATACCCCGGGCTCCACGCTCACGCTGCGCGGTCGCAAGTCGGGCCATGGCGTCAAGATCGACTTTGAGGGCTTTAAGTACATCGGCGTGTGGTCTGCCGCCAACGACGCTCCGTTTGTGGCGCTCGAGCCTTGGACCGGTCACACCACGATGGACACCGAGGACGACGTCTTCGAGCACAAGGTCAACACCATTACGCTGGCGCCGGGCGCTACCGACACCCGTTCCTTTAGCGTCACCCTGCTCTAGAGGTTCCGCCGTTCTAACGAACGGCGGACCGGTCGACGCTGCGCGCCACCCAGAGCGACAATTTGTCATTCAAAAGGCAAGGCATGACCAGAAGGTCTATGCCTTGCCTTTTTCATGCCAACTTGTTCGCTCTGGGTAGCGCTCGCTGGCATTGTCAAAACATCGGCGTCGCCGTTTCCGTCAAGGGCTTGGTGCATGGGGGATAGGTTACTTTGTGCCAATCGTCCTCGTGTGCCTATTAATTTTTCGCGCACATGCTGCGCTGCTGGTTGTTGACGTATATCCTGTCTTATTGTCAGCAAAACGAAATTGGGAAGGCACCAGATGCAACCTCGACTACAGCGCGGCGCGCATACCCAGCCGGTGTGCAGCCGTCGTATCTTCTTAGGCAGTGCGCTTGCTGCGAGCGCTACCGTTGTCGCCGGCGCGCTCGCCGGCTGTCAGCGCCCGTCCACGCTCAAGGTGGTTCAGCCCACGACGGGCGGCGGTCGCGACGACCTGTCCGATTCCGTGATCGGCAAGGACAAGATCCGCATTGGCATGGAGGCGGCCTACGCCCCGTACAACTGGCAGGTTTCCGAGGCCAGCGAGTTCACGATCCCCATCGACAACGTGCAGGGCGCCTATGCCGATGGCTACGACGTGCAGATCGCCAAGATCGTCTGCAAGGCTCTCGGCGGCGAGCCCGTCGCCGTCAAGCAGAGCTTCTCGGGCCTTATCGATTCGCTCAACAACGGTCAGATCGACCTCATCATCGCCGGCATGAGCGCCACGCCCGAGCGCGAGGAGTCCGTCGGCTTTTCCGACCCGTACTTCATTGGTTACTTTGGCCTGTTCGTAAAAGAGGGCTCGCCCTACCAAAACGCCACCAAGCTCAGCGACTTCAGCGGTGCCACGGTGCTCGGTCAAAAGGACACCATGCTCGACACTGTCATTGACGAGATCCCGGGCGTTGTGCACAAAAACCCGGTCGATTCGGTCCCCACGGTGTTTTCGAATCTGCTGCAGGGCACGTGCGACGCCGTGACCTACAACACCGAGAACGAGAAGGGCTATATGGCGCAAAACCCGGGTATCGTGCCGATTCAATTTGCCGAGGGCGAGGGTTTCAAGCAGGAGGTCACGGCAAACGTCGGCTGCCGCAAGGGCTCGGACAAGCTGCTTAAACTCATCGACAAGACACTCAAGGGCATTAGCCAAGAGGAGCGCGACCAAATGTGGGACGCGTGCCTCGACCGTCAGCCGGCATAGGGAGGCAGCATGAAAACCATCAATCGCCTGGCCTCCTTTATCAAGGCAGACCACCGTTATGTATACCTGGGCACGAGCGTTATCGCGGCGCTCGGCCTGGCATTTAGCCAACGCAACCCCACGCCGCTGAGCTTCTTGGCGCCTACGGGCGTGTTCCAAGACTGCCTCTGGGCAATCCTTTGGGCCTGGCTCGTTGTGTCGGCGGCGGCGCTGGTCACCAAGCTCATGCACTGGAACGACTATCGCGAAACGTCGCCGTTTGCTTCCGAGCGCTTCCGTCGCGGCGCGCGCCTGGGCAGCTATGTCGTCGTTGCTATTGCGGCGATCTTCTTTATCGACCGTTGCGTCATGTCGTTTATCGACCTGGTACAGGTGAGCATTGTCTCGGACTCCAACCCCAGCGACTTTTTGTCGAGCCTGGTCTACATGACCTACAAGAGCGGGGACTTCTTCATCCGTGGCATCGAGATCACCATCGCGCTTGCCACCTTCGGCACCGTCATCGCATTCTTCCTGGCGCTGCTCTTTGTGTTCCTGCGTATTCAGACCTTCGACCGCGTAGACAACGACCTGGTGCGCTTCTTTAAGAGCATCGGCCGCGGCTTTGCGACCGTCTACTCCACCATCGTGCGCGGCACGCCCATGATGGTCCAGGGCCTGCTCATCTATTACGCGGGCTTCACCGTTTTGCGCGGCATGGGCTTCGAGACTGCCCAGGCCAACCAGATTTGGAGCACCTTCACCGCCGGCCTTGTCACCATTTCGCTCAACTCTACCGCCTACATGATGGAGGTCCTGCGCGGCGGCATCGAGTCGATCGACCCCGGCCAGGCCGAGGCGGCGCGCTCGCTGGGCTTGTCGCAGTGGCAGGCCATGCGCAAGGTCGTGTTCCCCCAGGGCATTAAAAACGCGATCCCGGCGCTCACCAACGAGCTCATCATCAACATCAAGGATTCGTCGGTGCTCTCGGTCATCGGCGTGTTCGACCTCATGTATGCCACCACCACCGTCGCCGGCGTGTACTACCGCCAGATGGAGGTCTACTGCGTGGCGCTCGTGGTCTATCTGATCCTGACGCTCGTGGCGAGCCGCCTGCTCGAGGCCTTTGGCAAAAAGCTCGGCGCCGAGGCTCCTGCCACGCTGCCCAGCTCTAACTAGGCTTAAGACGAGGAGAATCATCATGGCAGATACCGCCATTACCGGCGTTGCGGCCGCCGCACAGACCAATGAGCCGCTCATCCGCGTCGAGGGCCTGCGCAAGAGCTTTGGTTCGCTCGAGGTGCTCAAGGGCATCGACCTGTCCGTCAATCCCGGTGAGGTTGTCACCATCATCGGCGCCTCGGGCTCGGGCAAATCGACCTTCCTGCGCTGCCTCAACCTGCTCGAGACCCCGGACGCGGGCCACATCTGGTTCCACGGCCAGGACCTCACGGCCGAGCGCTGCAACATCAACAAGCTGCGCGAGGACATCGGCATGGTGTTCCAGGGCTTTAACCTGTTCAACAACATGGATGTGCTCGACAACTGCACGCTCGCGCCCGTCACGCTCAAAAAGATGAGCAAGGCCGAGGCTGAAAAAATTGCGATGGAGCATCTGACGAGCGTGGGACTCGAAAAGTTCGCGCACGCCGCCGTGGGTCGTCTGTCCGGTGGTCAAAAACAGCGCGTGGCCATCGCTCGTGCCTTATGCATGAATCCGCAGATCATGCTGTTCGACGAGCCGACCTCCGCGCTCGACCCCGAGATCGTGGGCGAGGTGCTCGAGGTCATGCGCAAGCTCGCCGCCGACGGCATGACCATGGTCGTCGTCACGCACGAGATGGCCTTTGCCCGCACGGTGTCCGACCGCGTGGTCTTTATGGACAAGGGCGTGGTGCTCGAGGACGCCGCGCCGGCCGAGCTCTTCGGCAACCCCAAGCACCAGCGCACCCGCGAGTTCCTCTCTCGCTATCTCGAGGACAAATAACCGACCGCAAACGCTTATGTGGCAGGGCCGCTCCGGTGGGGCGGCCCTCGTCATCACAATCGAAAGGATGTCATGGCCGAGGTTTGGCGCTTCTTTGCGCATGAGGACGATTTTGCCGATATAGACGAGGCCGGCGCGTGCGAGCGCTTGGGCCGCGTGCTGTCGTTTCCGACCATTTCGAGCATGGATGCCGAGGCGGTGGATTGGCAGCCGTTTGACGACCTGCGCGCGTATATGCAGCAGGCCTGGCCGCACGTATTTGCGGCGGGCGAGGTCGAGCTTGTCGGCCATTCGCTGTTGGTGACGCTTGGCGGTTCCGACTCCGCCCTCAAACCCGTCATGCTCATGGGCCACATGGACGTGGTCCCCGTGGTGCCGGGCACCGAGGCTGACTGGACGCATGCCCCCTTTAGCGGGCACGTGGACGACACCTACATTTGGGGTCGCGGCGCGATCGACATGAAAGACCAGGTCGCAGGCATTCTCGAGGCTGTCGAGTATGCGCTGGCGCACGGTTGGCAGCACGAGCGCACGCTGCTCCTGGCCTTTGGCCAGGACGAGGAGACTACGCAGTGCGGCGCAGGCGCCATCGGCCGCGCGCTCGAGGAGCGCGGCATTGAGCTTGAGTACCTGATCGACGAGGGTGACTACCGCATCGTTCCGGCTGCCGAGTACGGCGCGGGCGAGGGCTGGCTTATGCATGCCGATCTCGCGGAGAAGGGCTACGCCGATATCGTGTTGAGGACGCGTAGCGAGGGCGGGCATTCGTCCAATCCCTACGGTGGCACGTCGCTCGAGGTGCTCGGCCGTGCCATCGCCGCAATCTGCGATATCGAGTGGCCGACGCGCGTGACCGATCTGCTTGCCGCGCAGCTTGTCGAGCTGGGGCTTTACACGGCGGATGAGATTGCCGCCAACGGGGGCGCCATTGTCCGCGATTGCCTCGCCAGCAAGAAGCTCTATCCGCTCGTGACCACCACCTGTGCACCGACCCAAATCGAGGGCGGTAGCACCGGTGCCAACGTGATGCCGCAGGATATGTGGGCCAACATTAACTTCCGCATGCTCGAGGGCACGAGCGTGGCCGACGTTGTGGCGCGCTGCCGTGAGGCGGTTGCCGGGGCGGACCTTGCCGGTCGTGTCGAAGTGGAGCTGGGCCCCGGCAGCTCCGAACCCTCGCCGTCCCCGCGCATCGGTGGTCCCGGCCTCGAGGCGGTTCGCTCCATCGCCGCCCGCTATTTCCGCGATCCAAAGGGGACGGAGGAAAACGGATCATCCGAGCCGTTGGCGATTGTCCCCTCGACCGTGATCGGCGCGACCGACGCTGCCAACTACCAGCGCATTTGCTCCGAATGCATTCGTTTTTCGGCGTTTGTGGTCGACGATGATGAGTGCGACCGCGGCGTCCACGGCACCAACGAGCGCATCACCCGCCGCGCCTACCTCCAGGGTGTTCGCTTCCTCATCGCCCTGCTTCAAACGCTCTAGAATGTGATAAAGCGACGCTCCCTTTGTTAGCCGTTGGGGACGTTCTTAAACGACTAGCCGTTAAGAAGTGTCCCCAACGGCTACGTCCACTCATTCCGTGCGGGTTATATGCAGGTTTGCCTGCGCACGCTATCATGTATGGGTTAGACCGCAACTATGTACCCCATACGCGAAGGGATGCGCATGTATCTGAAGATCGACATGTTCTAGCTGGGCTTACCCCCGCAGTGGCGCCATGCGCCCCATCAATTCTGCCGATTTTCACCTTCACGCATATAAAGGAGTCCCGTCATGCGCGACAAGCTCGAAAAGATCATCAAGGCCTACGAGGAGCTCGAGAAGAAGCTCTCCGACCCGGCCGTCGCCTCCGATATCAAGGAGTTCACGCGTCTCAACAAGGAGTACGCGCACCAGTCCGACCTCATCGCCGCTTCGCGCGAGTACATCGGCGCGCTCGATGACATCGAGGCTGCCAAGGAAATGCTCCACGATACTACCGATGCCGATGAGAAGGAGATGCTCCAGATGGACATCTCCGAAAACGAGGCCAAGCTTCCCCAGCTCGAGGAAGACATTAAGTACATGCTCATCCCGAGTGACCCCAACGACGACAAGAACACCATCGTCGAGATTCGCTCCGCCGCCGGTGGCGATGAGGCGGCCATCTTTGCCGGCGATCTGTACAAGATGTACCAGCGCTTCTGTGAGTCGCGCGGCTGGAAGACCACCGTGCTCGACTCCAGCCCCAGCGAGGCCGGCGGCTTTAAGTCTATCGAGTTCAAGGTCGAGGGCGACCGCGTTTACTCCGTCATGAAGTTCGAGTCCGGCGTGCACCGCGTCCAGCGCGTTCCCAAGACCGAGTCCCAGGGCCGTATCCAGACCTCCACGGCGACCGTCGCCGTACTTCCCGAGGCCGAGGAAATCGACGTCCAGATCAACCAGTCCGACCTGCGCATCGACACCTACTGCGCCTCCGGCCCTGGCGGTCAGTGCGTTAACACCACTTATTCCGCCGTGCGCATCACCCACCTGCCCACCAACACCGTGGTGCAGTCGCAGGAACAGCGCTCCCAGATCCAGAACCGCGAAGTCTGCATGCAGATGCTGCGCGCCCGTCTGTACGAGATGGAGCTCGAGAAGCAGCAGGCGGAGCTCGGTGCCGAGCGCCAGAGCCAGATCGGCCACGGCAACCGTTCCGAAAAGATCCGTACCTACAACCAGCCCCAGGACCGCGTGACCGATCACCGCATCGGTTTCAACTCCACCTACAATGGCGTCCTCCTGGGCGACCAGCTCGGCACGGTCATCGAGGCGCTCGCCGCCGCCGAGCGTGCCGAGAAACTGGCGCAGGCTGTTTAGTGGGTTACGGCGTTTTACCAAACGCCGTAACTGCTCGACGCTGCAAACGCCCCTAAGCGGCAATCTGACGTTCAATCGTCGGTCGCGTACCAAAGTACGCTTCCCTCCTCTTTCACGTCACCTTGCTCGCTTAGGGGCGTTTTCGCTGTCCGCCCTCTACCTGCGGCGTTGCCTTGCTCCGGATGCGGGGTAGTCATTGGGGACGTTCTTAAATGACTAGGTTGGGTAAATTACTTTTCAAGTTTATTTAATCTGCTTTGTTAGAAATTAAGCTGCCTACCTGCTTAAAGTAATCAGCAGCCTTCATCTGCAATTGAAAATATTGCTCGAAAAAACGTTCAAGAAGTTGCGGGGCGATTTTTGATACGTCGCGCGTCAAGTGATGTGGCAAGCGTTTGGTTAGATATTGGTCAGTTTTGGGGCAACCTTGCCAAAAACTTGACGGATGCAGATTTAGACGTCGGCGAATGAACACTTTGAGCGAGCCCGGTGCAAAATTCTGGGCTGATTCTCGATAATTGCCTTCAATCGTCCCTTGCCAAGCGCTGGCCTCGCTTACAATCTGCTCCGACATTCGCGCGCCGCCCGGCGCTTAAGAGGGGAGGGCCCCATGGCAAACGAGATCTGGACCATCAAGCGTTGTCTCGAGTGGACCAAGGAGTACCTGGCCGAGCGCGGCGAGGAGCATCCCCGTCTTTCTGCCGAGTGGCTGCTGTGCGCGGCCACGGGCCTGGCGCGTATCGACTTGTATATGCGCATGGACGAGACGCTTAACGCGGCCCAGCTCGAGACCATGCACGCGGCCGTCGTTCGTCGCGCCAAAGGCGAGCCGCTGCAATACATCACGGGCAGCACGCAGTTTCGCATGATCGACGTCGCGTGCGCCCCCGGTGTGCTCATTCCGCGCCCCGAAACCGAGATGCTCGTCGAGGAAGTCCTCAATTATCTGGATGCCGAGGTGCTGAGCCCCGAGGCTGCTGCCCGTCAGCGTGTTGAGCTGCCTTGGAACGATGAGGTCGAGGAGGCACGCAAGGCCGAGGCCGCGCTGGCAGACGAACGGGCGACCGCCGAGCGCCGTGCCGCTAACCTGACGGCTGCCGATGAGGCGGCGCTTGGCGGCGATGTACTGGGCAGCCGTGCCTATGCCGAGGAACTGGCCGACCGCGAGGCCGAGGAAGCCGCCGCGCAGGCAGCGGAAGCCGAAGCCGCGGAAGCCGCCGAGTCCGAGCTCGACGAATACGGCATCGCCATCGAGGGTGCCGGCCAGGAGACGGCTTCAGCTCAGGATGCCGCTGCGCCTGCCCCAGTCGAGCCCTGCACTGCCCGCGTTCTCGAGGTCGGCTGCGGCACGGGCTGCATTTCGCTCTCCCTTGCCTGGGAGCGCCGCGGCCACGTTACCTGCACCGCCACCGATATCGAGCCGCGCGCCATCGATCTGGCCACCAAAAACTGCGACGCCCTCGGTCTCACATCCGACGAGGTCACCTTCAGCCTCACGAACCTGGTGAGCTCCATTCCCCGCGAGGAGTGGGGCACGTTCGACGTGCTCGTCTCCAATCCGCCCTACATTCCGACCGACGTCATGCGCTCACTGCCGCACGAGGTCAAGGACTTCGAGCCCGACCTGGCGCTCGAGGGCGGCTCCGACGGCCTCGATATCTTCCGCCGCCTGCTCAATGCGGCGCCCTACATGTTGCGCGCCGGCGGCCTGTTTGCCTGCGAGCTCTACGAGGGCGCCCTCGATGCCGCGGCCGAGCTCTGTCGCCAGGCAGGCCTTTCGGACGTGCGTATCGTCCACGACCTCACCGATCGCCCCCGCATCGTCCGAGCCATCGTCACCGAGCCCAAACAGCGCCAGTAATATTTATTAACTGGTTAGCAAAAATTATAAATTAGTTTATAATTAGGACGGCTGAAAGAGGTCGGCCCATGCAACCTCCTACCTTTCGGGAAATCATTGCCCTACTCAAGCACGATGGATTCGTGAAGGTCGCGCAAGTCGGTAGTCATGCTAAGTATGTTTCTGGTGACCGTGTTGTCACCGTGAACGGCTCTGGTGGTGATCGACCAAAGAAGGGCACGTGGGCAAGTATTCGTCGCCAAGCTGGATGGTAGTTGGAGGCAAAATGAGGCAGCGATTTACCTATGACTGCGTTCTCATAAAAGAAGACGACGGTTACTGCGCCAGCTTCCCGCAGATTCCCGGCGCCTTTGCCGATGGCGATACGCGCGAAGAAGCGATTGCCCATGCCACCGAGGCACTGATGGCGTTTTTGGCCGACGACCTCAACAACGGTTTGACTCCGGCAGGGTACGAACGCTCGGCCGAGGTCGTGGCCCTTTCAGTCGAAATCGACCACGAGGACGCTCGGGAAGCGGCGTGCCGAACATTTAAAGACGCAGCGCTGGACCTCAAAGTCTCCGCTCCGCGGATTACCGCGCTGGTCAAAGCCGGAAAGCTCGATGTTGAACTCGTCGACGGCCGTCGGATGATAACGATAGACAGCATCGAGCGCTACGCCGCCCAAGAACGCCACGCCGGCAGGCCAAAGAAGTTCGTCGCAGTCCAATAACCCCCTCACTTTCACCGACTACTAGAGCCGCTCACCAAACCAACATGCGCTCTGGGCAAATAGGTTGAACGTTTCGTGCGAGAATGCCCCACAGTAAACAAACTTGCACCAGAGCGTAAGGGGCTGGCATACACATGCAGACGGTCTATCGGGTATACGAGGGAACGCGCGAGCCGCATCGGCTTGCCGTCGAGCGCACGGCCGAGGTGCTCGGCCGCGGCGGCCTGGCTTTGATCCCGACCGAGACCGTCTACGGTGTCGCCGTGGCAGTCAACGCCTTCTCGGACGCCGTGCCCCAAGATACAAGCGAATTCCCATCGTGGCCGCGCGATCCGCAGGCTGCCGTCAATGGCGCCACAGTTCCTGCGCTCGGCACCGGCTATCGCCGTATCTTCACTCTCAAGCAACGTGAACTCACGCAAACCGTCGCTTGGCTGGTCGATGGCGTCGAAGCACTCGACCGCTATGGCGTGGATATCCCGGAAGATGCCCGCATACTCGCGCGACGATGCTGGCCGGGAGCCCTGACTATCGTGGTCAAGGCAGCCCCCTGCGTGCCGACCTTTATGCGCGCTGCCGACGACACCGTGGCCCTGCGCGCTTCGGCCTCTCCCGTGGTCCAAGCGCTCATCCGCGCCTGCGGCAGTCCCCTTGCCTGCACGAGCGCCAACACGCACGGCGCGCCCTCGCCGGCAAGCTTTGCCGCCGTCGAGGGTCGCATCCTGGAGGGGGTCGATGTTGCCGTCGACGCCGGTGAGACCCCGTGTCGCGACGCCTCGACCATCGTGTCGTTCCAGCATGGCGGGCTCCAGATCCTGCGCCAAGGCGCACTTCCCGCATCAGAGATCGAGCGGGTCCTGTCCGACCCGATGCAATAGAAAGGTGTAAGCGATGTCGTTGAATCTGGGCAGCCTGGGCATGGAAGATGCCTCGTTTAACTTTGGCGGTTCCTACATCATGGCGCTCGACTGCGGCACCACCTCGGTACTTGCGACCATCGTCGACGAGTACGGATGCATCGTCGCGCAGGCACGTCGCAGCGTCAAAACGAGTTTTCCGCGTCCCGGTTGGGTAGAGCAAGACCCCATGACGGTCCTTGCCAGCCAGATCGCCGTCATGATGGAGGTCCAGTTTAAGAGCGGCATCCATTCCGATCGCATCGCCGCCATCGGCATCTCCAACCAGCGCGAGACCACGGTGGTCTGGGACCGCGTGAGCGGCCAGCCCATCTATAACGCCATCGTATGGCAGTGCCGTCGTACCGCGCCGGCGATCGACGCGTTGGTTGAACAGGGTTGCGAGGAGCTGGTGCGCTCCCGCACGGGACTCACGCTCGACCCGTATTTCTCGGCCTCCAAGGTGCAGTGGATTCTCGACAACGTCGACGGCGCACGCGAAAGCGCGGCGGCGGGCGACCTCATGTTTGGCACCATCGACACCTGGCTCATCTACAACCTCACCGGCGGCCAGGTCTTTGCCACCGACTACACCAATGCCAGCCGCACGGCACTCTTTAATATCCATACGCTCGATTGGGACGACGACCTGCTGGCGCTCTTTGACGTTCCACGTTCCATGATGCCCGAGGTTCGCTGGAGCTCGGGCGACTACGGCCGCGTCGCGAGCGACATCATGACCAACATGCCGCCCATCATGGGCGTGGCGGGTGACCAACAGGCGTCGCTGTTCGGCCACTGCTGTTTCCGTCCCGGCCAGACCAAAAACACCTATGGCACGGGCTGCTTTATGCTCATGAACACCGGCGACGAGATCGTCGAATCCAAGAATGGCCTGGTCTCCACCATCGGTATCGCTGCGGACGGCAAAGTCAGCTATGCGCTCGAGGGCTCTATTTTTGCCGCCGGTTCCACCATGAACTGGCTTCGCAACAACATGGGCATCATCTCGAGCGTGAGCGAGTCGGCACAACTCGCCACTTCGATTAGCGACAACGAGGGCTGCTACTTCGTTCCCGCCTTTGCGGGTTTGGGTGCTCCCTGGTGGGACCCGCATGCCCGCGGTATCGTGTGCGGTCTGACCGGCGCCTCGAGCCGTGCGACCATCGTGCGCGCCGCCTGCGAATCCATGGCATATCAGAGCTACGACGTGCTGCGCGCCATGGAGCAGGACGTGGGGCTTTCGATCGAGCGCTTGTCTGTCGATGGCGGTGCCTCGCGCAACGAGTTCATCATGCAATTTCAGGCCGACCTGCTGGATATCCCCGTGCTGCAATGCGAGACGGTGGAGACCACGGCAATCGGTGCCGCGTACTTGGCGGGTCTTGCCGTCGGCTATTGGGAAGACCTGGAAGAGCTGGAGCAAAATGCCCAGATCGTTAGGACCTTCCTTCCCCACATGTCCGCCGAGCGCCGCGAGCAAAACCTTGCGGGCTGGCGTGATGCAGTCAAGCGCTCGCTCAGTACCGCACAGTAGGGCCGCGATGGGCTGCTCGATACAACAAACCGCTAAACTAATGCATGGCGTGCGGCGGCGACATTGCTGCGCGCCTTGTCAGCAAGGCCGTTTTGCGGCCGCAACGAAAGGGGCAATCAACCCATGACCGTCACCTACGATGCGTCCCGTGTGACGCTTGTCGATCACCCGCTCGTTCAGCACAAGCTGTCGATCCTGCGCGATAAAAACACCGGCACCAACCAGTTCCGCCAGCTCGTGCGCGAACTCGCGCTTTTTGACGGCTACGAGGCCATGCGCGACCTGCCTATGGAAGACGTCGAGGTCGAGACCCCCATCACTACCGCCACGTTTAAGCAGCTTGCCGGCAAGAAACTCGCCATCGTGCCCATCCTGCGTGCGGGCCTTGGCATGGTCGACGGCATCCTCGACCTGGTACCCTCTGCCCGCGTGGGCCACATCGGCATGGAACGCGACGAGGTCACCCACGAGCCGCATGAGTATTACTGCAAGATGCCCAAGGATATCGACCAGCGTATCTGCCTGGTCGTCGACCCCATGCTCGCCACGGGCGGTTCGGCCGAGATGGCCATCAGCTACCTGCGCGAGTGCGGTGTCAAGGACATCCGCATGCTGTGCATCGTCGCGGCCCCCGAGGGTCTCAAGTCGCTGACCGAGAAGGACCCAGATGTGCATATCTATACCTGCGCCATCGACGACCATCTCAACGAGGCCGCCTACATCGTTCCCGGCCTGGGCGACGCCGGCGACCGCATCTACGGCACGCTCTAGTCGTCGGGCTAAGACGACCGCGGCTGCAAATACGAAGAAACGGTGCGCGCGGACGAACAAAAGGCGACCGCGCGCACTCCCGTTAACGGACGTTTTGCCCTGCAGGGTTCGAGAAAAACGTATTACCTACCTGCGGCATAAAGAAGGTCTTAAGAAAACGAACAGGTGCGTATTAACCGATGCTTTTTCGGTTGTACTTTAGCGATTGGCTCGTACAATAGTCACCAATGTTTGGCGGGAACTGTTCTGGGAAGCGTTAAAGAAGGAAAGTGAGGACGCCAGTGTTTCAGATAGCCGATCTGCTCGCTATCGTTGCAGGCGTCATCGCGGGCGCGGTCGCCTTTCTTCCCTTTGTTTTTACGCTCAAGCCGGTTCTTGACGATAAGCAGAATGCGGACATGCTCAAGGGCATGGTGAGTCTGGCGGTCTCGGCAATCGCCCTGCTCGTCTTTACCTTGGTTGTGTTTGTGTTGTTCGGAGAGGCATTTCGCATGTTCCTCCTGGGCGAGGCGATCGGCTTTGTGGCCTTTATGGCTGCCTGCACGGTTCGTGTCGTCAAGGCGCTGCGAGATCCTCATGAGGTCGAAAGGTAAGTCGTGGAAATTTTTGAAAAGCTGCCTGATGAGATTAATCATCTGGTCAGCGAGTTCAGCTCCACCCCTGTCGTGGGCGATCTGAGCTGCGGCATCACGCAGTACTCGTTTTGGCTGATCGTCTCCACGATCGTGCTCCTGATCGTCCTGGCCGTGTTCAAGAAGAAGCAGACCCTGGTCCCCAAGGGCTTCTTCGTCAACGGTTTCGAGTACATCATCGAGTACGTCGAGAACGATATCGGCAAGGGTGTCGTGGGTGAGAACTGGAAGAAGCACTTCCCGTTCCTGTGCTCGCTTTTCCTGTTCATCCTGATCAATAACATGATCGGCCTGATCCCGGGAATGAAGCCCGGCACCGGCGCAATCGGCTCCACCGCCGCACTCGCCATTTTCGCCTTCGTGTACTTCATCTACTACGGATGCAAGGCTCACGGCGTGATCGGCTACATCAAGAGCCTCGCCCCGCAGGGTGTGAGCTTCCCGATGAACGTGCTCGTGTGGGTCGTCGAGCTTTTCTCGACCTTCCTGCGCCTCATCACGCTCGCCGTCCGTCTGTTCTGCAACATGTTCGCAGGGCACGTGGTCATGGGCTCGTTTGCCATCATGGCGAGCATGTTCATGCAGCCGCTGCTTCAGCAGGTTTCCGCGGCCCACGCCGTCGGCGCCCTGCCTTCGCTGGCCTGGCTTGCCATCCTCATCCTGATCTATGCGATCGAGCTTGTGGTCGGCGCCATCCAGGCTTACGTCTTCACGGTCCTTACCGCCGTGTATGTCTCCGAGGCAGAGGAGGTCGCGGAGGAGGAGTAGCCTTCCGTTCGCGCCTTAAAGGTAAGGCAATTCGTTAAACCGCCGGTGCCCGTACCCATGGAGCCCGGCAGTTATAAAAAGGTTATCCTGCGTGAAATAAGACACGCACGACAAAGGAGGAATCGTGGGAGTTATCGGTTACGGTCTCGGTGTTATCGGCGCTGGTCTTGCTATCGGCCTGTCTGCTCTGGGTGCTACGGGTGCTATGGCCCGTCAGCCTGAGGTCCAGGGCCGCGTGTTCACCGTCTTCATCATGGGCTCCGCCTTCGGCGAGGCTCTGGCTCTGATCGGCTTCGTTGTCGCGCTGATCGTTAAATAGCACGGAGCGTCAAGTATGAATCTTTCATCCCAGAAGAGCGCGATCGCACTCTCCGCGTCCGCGGCCGCGCTGCTCATGCCGGTTTCCGCGTTCGCTGAGGACGGCGCTGCCGGTGCGGACATCCTCATCCCTAAGATGGCGGAGTTCATCCCGGCGCTTATCGCCTTCCTGATTATCTGGATCGTGCTGGCCAAGGTTGCCCTGCCGGGCATCATGAAAACCATGGAGGAGCGCGGCAAGAAGATCGAGGAGAGCCTCGACGAGGCCGAGAAGACCAAGCAGGAGGCTATCGCCAAGCGCGCTGAGTCCGACTCGATCGTCACCGACGCCCGTCGTCAGGCTGCCGACATCGTTCTCGAGGCCCGTAAGGACGCCGAGTCCGAGCGCGCCCGTATCATCGAGGCTGCTCACAAGGAGGCCGAGGAGATCATCGCCAAGGCCCATACGACCGTCGAGGACGAGCGCAAGTCCATCTACGCCGGTGCCGCGAGCTCCATCGCCGACCTGTCCGTTGCCGTCGCCACCAAGATCGTGGGCGAGGCACTCGAGGACGAGGCCGAGCAGAAGAAGCTCATCGAGCGCTACATCCAGGAAGCAGGTAGCCTGAATGCCGACTAGCCGCTATCAGGACAAGGTGCTCGAGACCTACGCACGCTCCCTTCTGGAAGCCGCTAAGGCCGAGAACCATGTGTTCGAGGATCTCGAGATGATCGAGCGCCTGGCTTCTGCCAGCCCCGAGATCATCGCCGTGCTCGACACCATGTCCAAGCGCGACCAGCTCGACCTTCTTCCCAAGGTGGCAGCTGCCTTTAAGTATGTTGCCGAGGAAGACGAGGATGTAGTGGGCGTGACCGTCACCACGGCGATCCCGCTCGACGACGAGCTGCGTCAAACCATCACTAAGAAATGCGAGCAGGACTTCGGCCGCAAGGTATTCCTTATCGAGCAGGTCGATCCGTCTATCGTGGGTGGCCTGGTGCTCGAGGCCCGCGGCGAGCGTCGTGACATTTCCGTCAAGACGCAGCTGCGCGTCGCGCAGGAGACCCTCGCAAACTCTGCTAATTCGTACGGAGGTGAAGCCTAATGTCCGAAACCCTCAATGCCCAGGATATCGCCAAGAAACTGCAGGAGCAGCTCACGAGCCTCTCCGCGACGGTCGATACGCATGAGGTTTCAACGGTCGACGAGGTAGGCGACGGCATCGCGCGCGTCTCCGGCCTCAAGAGCGCCATGGCAGGCGAGCTTCTGGAGTTCAAGAGCTCCGATACCGGTGAGACCGTCTTCGGCCTTGCCCAGAACCTTGACCGTGACGAGGTCGGCGCCGTTCTGTTCGGTGCCGTCGACTCCATCAAGGAAGGCGACGAGTGCCGCACCACTGGCCGCATTATGGATATCCCCGTGAGCCGCGCCATGCTCGGCCGCGTCGTCAATCCGCTCGGCCAGCCTATCGACGGTTTGGGTGACATTGTCGCCACGCACCGTCGCCCCATCGAGTTCAAGGCCCCCGGCGTCATCGATCGTACCCCGGTGTGCGAGCCGGTTCAGACCGGTCTGCTCGCTATCGACTCTATGGTGCCTATTGGCCGCGGTCAGCGTGAGCTCATCATCGGCGACCGTAAGACCGGTAAGACCGCCATCGCCATCGACGCTATCCTCAACCAGCGCGGCAAGGGCATGGTCTGCATCTATGTCGCCATCGGCCAGAAGGCTTCCACGGTTGCCAACATCCGCGAGACCCTCGCTCAGCACGGTGCGCTCGACTACACCATCATCGTTTCGGCCACCGCTGCCGATTCCGCCCCTATGCAGTACATCGCGCCTATGGCCGGTGCCGCTATCGGCGAGTTCTTCATGTACAACGGCGAGGACGGCAAGCCCGCCAGCGAGACCAACCCCGGCGGACACGTGCTCGTCATCTACGACGACCTGTCCAAGCAGGCTGTGGCCTACCGTCAGATGTCGCTGACGCTGCATCGTCCGCCCGGACGCGAGGCCTATCCTGGCGACATCTTCTACCTGCACTCTCGTCTGCTCGAGCGTGCCGTCAAGATGTCCAAGAAGAACGGTTACGGCTCCATGACGGCACTGCCGATCATCGAGACCCAGGATGGCGACGTCTCGGCCTACATTCCGACCAACGTCATTTCCATTACCGATGGTCAGATCTACCTGCAGTCCGAGCTCTTCTTCCAGGGTCAGCGCCCGGCAGTCGACGTGGGCATCTCCGTGTCCCGCGTCGGTGGCGACGCACAAACCAAGGCCATGAAGCAGGTCGCCGGCAACCTCCGTCTGGACCTTGCTTCGTACCAGGAGCTCGCCGGCTTTACGCAGTTCGGCTCCGACCTCGACGAGGCCACGCAAAAGCAGCTTACCCACGGTGCTCGCATGACTGAGCTCCTGAAGCAGCCGCGTTACAAGCCGTTTGAGGTTGGCGAGCAGATCGTTACGCTGTTCGCTGGCAACGAGGGCTTCCTGGATGACCTGGAGATCGCCGACGTGCTGCCTTTCCGTGCCGAGCTCATCGAGTACATGGACAATGGCTTTGGCTCGCTGCTCGACAAGGTTCGCGCCAAGAAGATCGATGATGACACCAAGGCTGAGCTCTTGCGCGTCATCGGCGACTTCAAGCAGCAGTTCATGGCCAAGCACCATTCGGATGTTTCTGGATCAGAGGAGAACTAAGCCCCATGGCCAACCTTCGCGACATTAAGAAGCGAATCTCCTCGGTTACCACGACCAAGCAGATCACGCGCACGATGGAGATGGTCTCTACGGCCAAGATCCGTCGTGCCCTCGATCGCTCCAAGCAGGCCGAGCCCTATAAGGAGGCGCTGACCGACGTCATGTTGACGGTCGCCGGCGACGCCTCCTGTTCGGGCACCGATCCCATGCTGCAGAAGCATGAGAGCGTCAAGCATGGCCTGATTGTCGTTATTGCCTCGGACCGCGGCCTTGCCGGCGGTTTCAATACGACGGTGGAGCGCACGGCCGAAAAGCTCGCCGCTTCTTGGGCGAACGACGGCATCGAGTGCGAGATCATCGCGTGCGGGCGTAAGCCGGCCACGTATTTCCGTGACCGCGCAAACGTTGTCATGCACTTTGAGGGCAACTCCTCTGAGCCCGATTTCAATCAGGCCCGCATGATCTCCTCTCATATCTGCGATGCGTATCGTGCCGGTGAGCTTGACCGTGTCGAGCTTGTCTACCACCACGCCAAGAACCGCGTGGATCAGGAGCTTCGCGTCGAGCATCTGTTGCCGCTCGACCCCGAGATGATCGCTATGGCCCACGGTCCGCGTAAGAACGAGACCGACGCCCCTAAGCGCATCTCGTCCACGTTCGAGTTCGTGCCCTCTCCCGAGCATGTTCTCGGCAAGCTTGTGCCGTCTTATATCCTGACGGTCATCTACCAGGCCCTGATCGATTCGGCGGCTGCCGAGCAGGGTGCACGCCGCAAGGCCATGCACTCCGCGACGGAAAACGCCACCGCGATCATCTCGACCCTTACCCGCACGTATAGTCGCGTGCGCCAGGCTTCGATCACGACCGAGATTAACGAGATCGTCGGCGGAGCCTCAGCATTGGAGGAACAGTAATGGCTAATAACACCGTAAAGCTTGCGGTCGAGGAAGCCACCAAGAAGACGACTGCCGGTGATGGTCGCATCGTGCGAATCATCGGTCCTGTCGTCGACGTCAAGTTTGACGGTGCGGTGCCCCCGATCTACAACGCGCTCACGGTCGAGGCCGAGACCCCGATCGGTCATCTGAGCACGATCCTCGAGGTCGAGAGCCAGCTTCCGGGCGGCGTCGTCCGCACGGTCGCCATGTCCTCGACCGACGGCCTGCAGCGCGGCCTCATCGCCACCGATACCGGTGAGCCCATGAAGATGCCCGTTGGCCCCAAGACGCTCGGCCGTATTTGGAACGTCATGGGCAAGCCCGTCGACGGCAAGCCCATGCCCGAGGTGGAGGAGTTCTACCCCATCCACCATGCAGCGCCCCGTTTCGACGAGCTCACCACCAAGACCGAGATCTTCGAGACCGGCATCAAGGCCGTCGACCTGCTCGAGCCCTACATCCGTGGCGGCAAGACAGGCCTGTTCGGCGGCGCCGGCGTCGGCAAGACCGTTCTGATTCAGGAGCTCATCAACAACCTCGCCCAGGAGCACGGCGGCACCTCGGTGTTCACCGGCGTCGGCGAGCGTACCCGCGAGGGCACCGACCTGTTCCTCGAGATGAGCGAGTCTGGCGTTATCGACAAGACCTGCTTGGTCTATGGTCAGATGAACGAGCCGCCCGGAGCGCGTCTGCGCATCGGTCTGGCCGGCCTTACTACCGCTGAGTATTTCCGTGATCGTGGCCAGGACGTTCTGCTGTTCATCGACAACATCTTCCGCTTCTCCCAGGCAGGTTCCGAGGTTTCCGCACTGCTGGGTCGTATGCCGTCCGCCGTCGGTTACCAGCCTACGCTGGCTACCGAGATGGGCGACCTCCAGGAGCGCATTACCTCGACCAAGACGGGTTCCATTACCTCCGTTCAGGCTGTCTACGTCCCTGCAGACGACCTGACCGACCCGGCGCCTGCCACGACGTTTACGCACCTCGACGCCACCACAGTTCTTTCGCGTAGCATTTCGTCGCTCGGTCTGTTCCCGGCTATCGACCCGCTCGCTTCTTCCTCCGACGCCCTCGATCCCTCGATCGTCGGCGAGGAGCACTACCGAGTCGCCGTCAAGGTCCAGGAGCTCCTGCAGGAGTACTCCGACCTTCAGGACATCATCGCCATTCTGGGTATGGACGAGCTGTCCGAGGAGCAGCGCCTTACGGTCAACCGTGCCCGCAAGATCCAGCAGTTCCTCTCCCAGTCCTTCCACGTCGCCGAGAAGTTCACCGGCAACCCCGGTGTCTACGTCCGCGTCGAGGATACCGTCCGCTCCTTCGCCGAGATTGTCGACGGCAAGGCCGATGACCTGCCCGAGCAGGCATTCCGCTATGCTTCCACGATTGAGGACGTGCGCGAGCGCGCCCGCAAGATGGGGGAGAAGTAGGTTATGCGTATCCGCATCGTGTGCCCCGTGAGCTGCGCCTATGAGGGCGACGCTGCGTTTGTGTCGATTCCGTCCACGGATGGCGAGTTTGGCGTTCTGCCTGCTCACTCCAGCGAAATCTGCACGATCGACCGCGGTTACGTTCGCGTTTCCGATAAGGCCATGGGCACTGTCGACCACACGTTTGCCGTGGCCGGCGGCTATGCCCAGGTTGCGGACGATGTCGTGACCGTTCTCGCCGAGCGCGCTTGCGATTTGGCGACCGTCGATGCCGACAAGGTTAAAGCTGATATTCAAGGTTTTGAAGAGAAGCTGGGTAATTTGTCGGAGGATGATGCACGCCGCGCCTACCTCTATAATGAAATCGCATGGTGTAAGCTCAAGCTTGCCCAATAGTCAAACGTTTTAGCGTTCGACCATTTGCGAACACATCATGCCCGGGATGGCCCAGCCACCCCGGGCATGCTTTTTGAAAGGGTAGACCTTGGATATTATCCGCGTTGAGGGTGGCCATGCCATCGGAGGTTCCGTGCCTGTTTCGGGCGCCAAGAACTCCGCTCTCAAACTCATGGCGGCAACGCTTCTGGCGCCGGGCAAGACGACGCTGCAGAACGTGCCCGATATTTCCGATGTCCACGTGATGGGCAAGGTGCTCAAGGGTATGGGCGCTACGATCGATGTTCTCGACGAGCACACGCTCGAGATCGATACCTCCCAGGTCGATTCTTGGGAGGCGCCCTATGAGCTCATTGCCAAGATGCGCGCTTCCACTGCCGTGATGGGACCCCTGTTGGGCCGTTTCCATCGCGCCAAGATCGCCATGCCCGGCGGCTGCAACCTGGGCGCTCGCAAGATCGATATGCATATCTTGGGTCTTGAGGCCTTGGGCGTTGAGTTCGATACCGCCCACGGCTATATCAACGCCAATGCGCCTCAGGGCCTGCGCGGCACTACTGTCACACTCGAGTTCGCCAGCGTCGGTGCGACCGAGAACCTCATCATGGCCTCCGTGCGTGCGCAGGGTACCACGGTTATCGATAATGCCGCCCGTGAGCCCGAGATCGTCGATCTCGCCAACATGCTTAACGAGATGGGAGCCAAGATTGTCGGCGCGGGTACGCCTGTCGTGACCATCGAGGGCGTGGAAGAGCTGCATCCCGTTACCCATCGCGTGGTGGGTGACCGCATCGAGGCCGGTACCTTTATCGTTGCCGGTGCGTTGATGGCAGACGACCGCGGTGTCGATGTCACGGGCTTTTGCCCCATCCACTTGGGAATGGTGCTCAAGAAGATGGAGCTTATGGGCATCGATTGCGAACGCATCGAGGATGGCGTTCACGTGAATCGTGTCGAGCACATCAAGCCGGTCGATATCCAGACGCTCCCATTCCCTGGTTTCCCCACGGACATGCAGGCGCAGATCATGGTGCTTTCCGCTCTGGCCGACGGCAGCTCCGTTATCACCGAGAATATCTTTGAGAATCGCTTTATGTTTGCATCCGAGCTGGTGCGCATGGGCGCCGATATTCGCATCGAGAGCCATCACGCTATGATTCACGGCGTCAAGGGCTTCTCCGGCGCTCAGGTAACCTCACCGGACCTTCGTGGCGGCGCGGCGCTTGTCGTTGCCGGCCTCATTGCCGACGGCACGACCGAGGTCTCGGCCATTCATCACATTAAGCGCGGCTACGAGCGGTTTGTTGAAAAGCTGCAGGCGCTTGGCGCCCGTGTCGAGCACGCCACTGTTCCCGATCCCGTCATCTACTAATGCAGGTTGCCTATGTTTAAGAAAAAGCCCCTTACGGAATCTCGAAGACCTTCGACCGGCGCTCAGGCAAAAATCTATAGCCGTGATAACGTTGCCCGCTATTCCGAGCGCGCCCGTCAGCGCCGTCGTGGTCATACGGTTCGCCGCGTCGCGCTCATTGCTGTGCTCGGCGTGCTGCTGAGCGCTACGACTGCTGCCGGCCTGTGGTTTGCCACCGTTATGGGCAAGCTCGGCAATTCCAATGTCATCACCGACAATCTGCGTCGGGTTCTGGTTGATGCCGACGAGGCAAAGGACCCGTTCTACGTGCTACTCCTTGGCACTGACGGTCGCCCGGGCGAGGATACATATCGCGCCGACTCGATTATCCTGGCGCGTATCGACCCCACGAAAAAGCAGGCGACACTCATTTCCGTTCCGCGTGACACCAAGGTCGTGTACAAGGGCGAGACCATGAAGATCAACGCCTGCCATACCGTTGGCGGCGCCGAGGCCATGGTCCAGGCGGTCAACGAGCTGTGCGGTGTTCAGATTTCCCATTATGCCGAGGTCAGCTTCGACGGCATGAAGTCGCTCATCGATTCGGTCGGCGGCATCGACATTAACGCAACCGACGATGTCGACGACCCCGAGCATCTCGACATTAAGATCACCGCCGGTCAGCAGCACATGGATGGCGCGACCGCCCTTACCTATGCCCGCTGCCGCTACACCTATGCGGATGGCGACTACACACGCATGCGTCATCAGCGTCAGGTGCTCGGCGCCCTCGCCAAACAGATCCTCAACAACTTCGATGCCACCAAGGTCTTCGACCTCGTCAATTCGCTGTCTAACATGCTCGTGACCGATATGAGCGTTCAGGACATCGTCTCTACGGTCAATGCCATGCGCGGCATGGATGTTGACGGCATCTATTCGGCCAACTTACCTTCGTATGCCGATGACAGCACCATGATTGATGGCGTGAGCTACGTCTTTGTCTACGAGGACGAGCTCAAGGAAATGATGAAGCGCGTCGACGCTGGTAAGGATCCCAAGGGCCCTAATACCATGGGCCTGTCCGATGGTACCAGCTCCACGATTGGCGACATCAACAGAAACACGTCCGACGACTACGCCAACGGTGCCGCCACTTCGTCAGGCAGTTCGGAAGACTCGGCAGACTCGGGCGACAGCTCCGGTTACTACGAAGAGCCCACTGGCGACGGCAACGGCTACGATGCCAACTATTAGGGTTACGCGGTTTTACCAAACCGCGTAACCGCTTGACGCTGCGCAGGCCGCATTTGGACAATCTGACGTTCAACTTCAAGGGCGCGACCAGAAGGTCGGCGCCCTTTCGTTTCACGTCACCTTGTCTCAAATGCGGCCCGCTCACTGTCGTTGCCAAAACATTGGAGAGTAGTCATTGGGGACGTTCTTAAACGACTAGTCAAACAAGAACGTCCCCAATGACTACTGACTACTCCCCTTGCACGAAAAACCGCCCCGTTCTCGTTTTTGAGCACTTGGCACTTGGGGACGTTCCTTTTTTGCCGGCAGGTTGGGACACTCCTTGCATCAAAAACCGCCCCGTTCTCTGTAGAGGACGGGGCGGTTTGTCGTTTAGGCTTGTGCGGCCGGGCTTATGCGAAGCGGGCGACGAGTTCCTGGAGGACGTCGGTCATCTTGACGAGCGAGCTGACCGGGACAAACTCGTTAACGCCGTGGTAGCAGTAGCCGCCCGTGGAAAGGTTGGGGCAGGGCAGGCCGCGGAACGACAGCTGCGCACCGTCGGTACCACCGCGAATCGGCAGCACCTGGGGCTCAATGCCGCAGGCAAGGTAGGCTTCCTTGGCGACATCGATAAGCTCGGGGTAGTCACGCACGATCTCGGCCATGTTGCGGTACTGCTGCTTGATCTCGACCGTCACGAGTTCCTCGCCCAGGCGCTGGTTGAGTAGGGCTGCGGCGGAATCAATCAGCGCGAGCTTCTGCTGGAACTTTGCCGCGTCGTGGTCGCGAACGATATAGCGCGCCGTAGCGTGGTCGACGGTTGCAGACACGCCCTCAAGATGATAGAAGCCCTCGTAGCCCTCGGTGTATTCCGGGCGCTGCGCATAAGGGAGCAGCGCGTTGAAGTCACAGAACAGATTGCCCGCGTTGACCATGCGGCCCTTGGCGTCACCGGGATGGATGGACTGGCCCTCAAAGCGAACGGTTGCCTCGGCGGCGTTAAAGCACTCCCACTCCAGCTCGCCGATAGGGCCGCCGTCGACCGTGTAGGCGTACTTGCAGCCAAAGGTATCGATATCCAACAGCTCGGCTCCGTGGCCGATCTCCTCGTCAGGACAGAAGCAAATGCCGAGTGCGGGGTGGGGCAGCGAGGGGTCCTGAGCGATACGCGCGACAAGCGCCATGATCTCGGCGACGCCGGCCTTGTCGTCGGCGCCCAGCAGTGTGGTGCCGTCACTGCAGACCAAGTCCTCACCCACAAGGTCGTTCAGGGCGGGAAGCTTGGCGGTGCTCATGGCCACGGGCTTGCCGTCGGCGGTACCGCAGACCAGGTCGCCGCCTTCGTAGTGCACAATGTGCGGCTTCACGCCGGCGCCCGGCGCAACCTCGGTGGTGTCGAGGTGCGCGATCAGGCCCAGAGCGGGCCTGTCCTCAGCGCCCGCGCTCGCAGGAATATGCGCGCAGACGTAGGCATGTTCGGTCACATGGGCATCGGCCGCGCCGAGCTCGCGCAGCTCCTCGGCCAGGATGTTGGCAAGGTCAAACTGAACGGTGCTCGAAGGCACCTGGTCGCAGTTTGCATCCTCGGATTGTGTGTTGATTTGGACGTAGCGCAAAAAGCGCTCAAGGACGTCGGAGTTCGTGATGTTGTTTTCCATAAGGACCGCTCCAATCTTGGTCGTCGTGTGCAACAAGAACTCTAGCACGGTATGCCCCGGCATACCGCGACGCTTGGATGGGGTAGAATCAGCCTTTGAACGCAGAAGGGACGGAAGGTCATGGATACGACAAATAGCTCGCGCGAGCTGCACCTAACGGTGGCGAACGAAGACTACTTGGAGTGCATGGTTCGCATCGAAAGTGAAGAAGGGGAGACCAGTGGCGTGCGATCGGTCGACATCGCGCAGCGTCTTGGTGTCTCCAAGGCATCGGTCAATAAGGCAGTTTCGGCGCTTAAGGCGTCCGAGCTTGTCGAGCAATCGCATTACGGCAAGGTCATCCTGACCGATCGTGGTCGCGAGGTCGGCACGGCTATCTGGTACCGCCATCGCCTTGTCCGCACGTTTTTGGTCCAGGAGCTCGGCGTCGATTTTGAGCGGGCCGATTCCGAGGCGTGCATGATGGAACATGCGCTTTCCGAGGACACGATGAGCCGCTGGCTCGCCTATCTCGAAAAACAGGGAATCAGCGTCGAGGAATAGCGAAACACATATATGGATACGAGTTATTACAACCGCCCCGGCGGCGAGGAACTTATGCGCCGCATGTCGAGCGAGACCCTGTTGATGCAGGGCCCCATGGGCAGCGTGCTGATGAGTGAATACGACGCTGCCGACATCCCACCGGCGTTTTGGAACCTTGCCGAGCCGCAGACCGTTTCTCGTATTCATCGCCTGTATGTCGCCGCCGGTGCGCAGGTGCTCATTACCAATACCTTTCAGGCATCAAGCTTTGCCCTCAAGCAAGATCAGATTACGCCGTCCGTGGCTGAGGTCAATCGCGGTGCCGTCGACGATGCGCGCCAGGCGCACCCTCAGCTGCTGCTGGGCTCGATGGGCCCGATCGGCATTGAGTGGTTTGCCGAAGACTCTGCCGAATATCGAGAAATCCGAGGCATTTCGCGAGAGCAGGCATACGACCTGCTCAATGCTGGTGTTGACGGTCTGCTGATCGAAACGGTGACGTCTATTCGTAATTTGCAGCCCATGCTTGCCGGCGCCCAGGATGCCGCCGACGGCATGCCTGTTTTGGTGAGTTTTGTCGTTGACGATAAAGGCGACCTGCTAGGCGATGGCCTCAACATCGAGGCTGCCGTTTTGTACGCCGAAAAGCACGGCGCAAACTCGGTTGGCGTTAACTGCTGTTCACTTGCGGCCGCGAACGTGGCGGTGCCCAGGATGGTTGCATCGGCGACTACGCCCGTCACGGTACGCCCCAACGTGGGCGATCCGGTCCAAACTCAGGATGGTCCTGTGTGGCGTGAGAACCCCGAAGCCTTCGCGCGCGCTTGCATCGAATGGAGACATGCCGGTGCCGCAATGGTGGGCAGTTGCTGTGGAACCACGGCGATTACCACGGCGGCGATGGCCGAGGCGCTCGATATATAAAGGTCAAAACCGCTCCATACGGGGCGGTTTTTTTATTGGTTACATATCGTCGGTAACATTTGCCCAAATGGTGAATGGCGGTTTTGGCAGGTTGCTGGGCGAGCGTTGCGGGTATACCGCATGCGTACCATGATCCAAACACTGTGAGGTGTCTGCGCGTGTGCGCGATAATTCATTTTGGAACTGACGGTTGGCGCGCCCGCGTCGACGACGACTTTACCGCCGACAACGTTGCCCGCATTGCCGATGCCGTCGGCGAGTTGTGGCAAAAGATCAATCCCGGTAAAACAGTATATGTAGGTTTCGACACCCGGCCGCGGGCGCGCGAGTTCGCTGAGCTTGCGGCAGGCGTGCTTGCGGCTCACGGATTGGACGCAGTGCTCGCATCTCGGCCTGTCCCGACTCCCGCCCTTACGTGGGCGGCGGCGTATGACGGCGAGGCCTGCGGTGCGCTCATGGTGACGGGGTCCCATCATCCGCAGGGGTATCTGTGCCTTAAACTGCGCATGGGAGATGGCTCGACGGCCAATCAGGATGTCATCGAGGAACTCGAAGAGACCATGGCCCCCGAGCCGATGGGGGTCGAGGAACGCTATCGCACCGCGGATATTATTCCTGACTATATGCAGGCGGTGGCATCGTTTGTCGATGCCGAGGCCATTCGAGCCGCTCACCTGCGTGTGGTAGTTGACCCCATGGGCGGCGCGGCCCAGGGATATCTTGCCGATCTGCTGCGGGAGCTAGGCGTCGAGGTGCACGAGATCCATGCCGGACAGTCGTCCGATCAAGAGGACATTTGCCCCGACCCTGTTGAGCCGTGGGTGGACGCTTGCGAGCGTGCGGTTGTCGAGGACGGGGCGTGCGCGGGCCTGGTGACCGACGGCGATGCCGACCGTATCGGCGCGGTCGACGAACGCGGTAGATATATTCATCCGCACCAAATCATGGCGCTTGTTTTGGGTGACCTCGTTCAATTCCGCAATTTGGAGGGGCGTGTCGTCGTCAATCTCTCGTGCTCGACGCTCGTGCGCCGCATTGCTGAGGCGCTTGGCTGTCGTGTGACCGTTAAGCCAGTCGGTTTCAAATATATAGCTGCAGAGATGAAGAAGGGCGGCGTCCTCATGGGAGGCGAGGAGGCCGGCGGTATCGGCATCGCCGCGCATATGCCCGAGCGTGATGGAATTCTTGCTTGTCTGATTCTGTGTGAGCTTATGGCAAAGACGGGCGCGCCCTTGGGCGTTTTGGTCGATCAGCTCGAGGCCAGTTTTGGTAAGACGAGTTATGGGCGTCGCGATTTGCGCCTTGAGGCCGAAGACGCCGAATCGCTGCGAACGCTGCTTCCCGGCATGAATCCCAAATCGATTTACGGCAAGGCGCCGCAGGCTGTAAGCCATATGGATGGTTTACGTTTGGCATTCGAGGATGACACCTGGCTGCTGATCCGCCCCAGCGGGACCGAACCGGTGGTTCGCGTATACGCCGAGGGGTTCTCGGTGGAGGAGCGCGATGGGTTGCTCGATGCCGGCTGTGCCTTGGCCAAGGGAGCCTATCAGCTTTAGCTATATGACGCTTCACTATAAAGAGGCCCTCGGTGAGTGGTAGAGAACGGCTGGCAAACGTAAGTAGGGTCTTAATATATGTAGGAAATGTGTACGCCCAGATTCCCGCCCCCGGGGGCCCTCCGGTCTGGCAATATATCTCCTTGCCGCGCGGCCCGGTCGGACCGGATACACCGCGCAGGCGTGCACCTTGAGAACCGGATACTGCGAGGATGGACACTGACTTCAGTGTCGCAT
>CABUTR010000007.1 GCA_902494555.1 uncultured Collinsella sp. | reverse complement strand
GGCGCGGCCTGCGTTGACTTTGGGCAGCCCGGGTTTTCGTTGGCTGACGCCCCCACTCATAATGCTTGGGTCGGTGAGCTGATGTGTTGCGTCCCGTTGGGCTATAAGGTTGAAATGAAGGTGGACAGGCGATTTAGGCCTTCGTCCAGATCTTGGTCGGAAACGCAGTAGCTGAGGCGGATGTGGCCTTCTGTGCCGAAACAGTCGCCCGGGACTAGGGCTACGTTGGCCTCTTTGATGGCTTTGATGCAGAAGTCTTCGCTGGTTAGACCAAACTTTTTGATGCACGGGAAAGTGTAGAAGGCTCCTGCGGGCTCTACTACGTCGAGGCCCATGGCGTCTAAGGCTGCGAGTACGCGCTCACGGCGGGCTCGGTAGACTTTGAGCATGGGGGTTGGGTCGACGGTGAGGGCTCGGGCTGCGGCGTCCATTTCGAAGGAGACGGCGCTCGATACTAGGTATTGGTGAGCTTTTGCGATCTCGGCGATGACGGGTGCCGCTGCTGCGAGCCAACCCAGGCGCCAGCCGGTCATAGCCCATGGCTTGGAGAAGCTCTCGATGACTACCGTCTGCTCACGCAGCTCCGGGTGGCGCTGGGCAAAGCGCTCGTAGCCGTCCACGTAGACCAGGCGGTTGTATACGTCGTCGCAGACCACGTAGATGCCCGCCTGCTCTGCCACGTGTGCCACGGCGTCGAGCGATGCTGCGTTGAGGATGCAGCCCGTGGGATTGTTGGGCGAGCAGATAACGATGGCCTTGGTCGCCGGCGTCACGCAAGCACGAAGTGCATCCTCGTCAATCTGAAATTGCGCAGGCTCCGTATCCAAAAAGACCGCTTTGGCGTGGTTGGCCACGACGATGCTTTCGTACAGGCCAAAGGCCGGCGTGGGGATAATGACCTCGTCGCCGGGGTTGAGCATGGCCATAAACGTAGCCGACAGGGCCTCGGTCGCACCATCGGTCAGGATGACCTCGTCAGCCGAATATGTAAGGCCCGCGTCCCCCATATATTTGGACAGCGCTTCGCGCAGGGCGGGACGGCCGTTGTTGGGCGGATAGTGCGTGTCACCGCGATTGAGCGATGCAGTCACCTCGGCGCTAATCACGTCGGGCGTGGGAAAATCGGGCTCGCCGAGCGCAAGCGCGATACATCCCGGATGCTGAGCGGCGAGCGCGTTAATCCGGCGGATACCGGAGGGCTTGAGCATGGCAAGCGAGGTATTCATGGGCAGACGCATGGCGTTCCTTTCGTAAGGGTTGCACTAGGATAGCGCGGCGAGGCGCCGCCGGACGGTGTAACCTAAACGGAAACCAACCGGAAAGGAGGCGGCATGGAGACGACCGCACGCGGCGATGTGCCAAAAACACTGCATAACATCGCGTTTGTCCGTATTCCCGAGAGCGCCGATCTTGAGTTTTTGCTCTGGGACCTGCAGGATGCCATCGCCGCCTATGCACAGCTTTCCGGCACCGTACTCCCCCACCCGGTCGATTTGGAGGCAAATAGCGCCGATGCTGCCGATGGCATCGTGCTCGCCGTTGAGGATATGACCGATGACGAGGCAATGGCAGACATCGCCAAAGCGCTCGATCGCTTTGGCGATACGGGGACGCGCGTCTATGTTGTCGTCCGGGCCGCCTGTGAGCGCAGCGAAGGAGCATGCATGCTCATCGAGCGTCTACGCCAAGCTTGCGAACTCCGCAGGCTAACGTGGTGCGGCGGCGTTATCGCCTGCACCGGCAGCGGCATCGCAAAGCTTCGCCATTCACCACGCATGGGCATCTTGCGCCGACCATTTTCCGAAGCGATGGATAAGCTGGTGGGCGCCGTGCGCATGGGCTGCTCGGTTGAGCACGCACAACTGCTTGGCGGTGGCGGCGTCTCGAATTTTGACCCGGACGGCGTCATCACCGTCAAGCCGGCAATCCCCACCTGGCTTTGGCGCTTAGCCACAAGGCACTGCGGTTAGCGAGCCGTTAATCCTCTGCGAGAAACGTCGATGAGTACCTCAGCGACAAGAATAGTATTGCCCGCGGCGGTACCCGGATGGTTAAGTCCGCCCTCTTTGCCGATGGCGACTTTAGCCAGGTCGAGCAAATCGCGCCAGGCAACAATATGGCCCCTAGCGATTCAGGTCAAAGCCAAAATAGCTGCGCGCATTGTTGTAAGAGATATCCTCCACCAACTTGCCCAGGCACTCCTCGTCATCCGGAACGCGACCCTGCTCCGCCCACTCGGCAAGCAGGCCACAGAGCACGCGACGAAAATACTCGTGTCGTGGATAGCTCAAAAAGCTACGCGAGTCAGTCAACATGCCAGTGAAATTGCCAAGCAGGCTCTCCTGCGCAAACACGCTCAGTTGCTTCCTGATGCCATCGAACGCATCGTGAAACCACCATGCGCACCCCAACTGCAGCTTTTGGCGACACCCTCCCTGGAAGGACTGCATCAGCGTCGCCAGGCCCATCCATTGGCTCTCGTCCAGCGAATAGAGAATGGTTTTTGGAAGTGCTCCTTCCCCATTAGCCGCATCGAGCAAGCTTGCAAGCTCGGAAACAAACCCCGCCTGATCACCGCATGAGTCAAATCCCGCATCCGCGCCTACGGACATATATCCGGCAGAGTTTGCGTTACGCAGGCAATTCATATGCAATTGGAGCGCCCATCCACGACGTTCATACTCCCCCATCAGATGAAGCGTCAACGCCGTCTGGTACGCATCAACGTCTTCATGCGACAACGTCTTTCCGCACAATGCGTTGTCAACGATTCTCTGGATCCCGCTATCGTCCGCCCAAGCAAACCTAAAGGAGTTCATGCCGTGATCGGCCAGACGACAACCCTGGGCATGGAAGTATCCGACGCGCCCCGAAGCGGCCTCCTTGATCGCATCCCAAGTTGCAACCTCCAGTCCCGCGGCACTGGATAGTTGCTCAAGATACTCGGAAAACGTTGGCTTATCGATTCCCATCAGGCCGTCGGGCCTAAACGTCGGAAGCACCATAGCAGCACCTGCAGACTGGCGCATCTTCCGATGCCAGGAAAGGTCACTCACGGGATCATCCGTAGTGCAAACACAGTGCACGTCAAATAAGCGCATCAGGCCCCGAGCTGAAAAATCGGGTTCTGCGATTCTCGCGTTTGCGCGCTCCCAAATCTCGGCGGCATTCTTTCCGCAAATTGTGAGATCGATCCCAAATGCTCGTCTCAGTTCCAAATGGCTCCACTCGTAGAGTGGATTACCGTATGCGCGCTCCATAGTATGAACGTAGGCAAGAAACTTGTCATACGGCTCTCCATCCCCCGTGATCAGACGCTCCGGCACGCCATTTGCACGCATGAGACGCCACTTGTAGTGGTCACCCGCCCCCTCATCGCAAATCCAAAGCCGAGTGAGGTCATCGAAACGCTTGTCCTCGCAAATCTGCCGGGGATCCAAATGGCAATGGTAATCGATAATGGGCATGTGCTCGGCATGGTCGTGATAGAGCTTGCGGGCCAATGGCGTAGCGAGTAAAAAGTCATCATTTAAAAGCATGATCTATACCTTTTCAAAAACGGGTACAGAGCAAAGCTCCGTACCCATAAGCAATCAAATGCGGTGGACTATATCTGTCCTTTGTCGACAAAACCAGCCTTCTCAAGCGCTTCCCACATGCCGTTAATGTAGGCAATGCCTAAGGCGCGATCATAGAGACCGTAGCCTGGACGCCCTGTTTCACCCCAGATCATGCGACCGTGGTCGGGGCGAATGTAGCCCTCAAAACCGTTGTCATGGAGAGCTTTCATCATGCGATACATGTCGAGCGAGCCGCATTCACTCGGGTGAGGCGCCTCGTAGAAATCCTTGTTAGCGGAGTTCTCGGGCGCGATGTACTTGATATTGCGCATATGCACAAAGTGAATACGCCCGCGCTGCGTAAACTCGGAAAGAATGGAATAGACATCGTTTCCAGGCTCCTCGGCAATCGAACCGCAGCAGAGCGTGATGCCGTTATAGGGCGTATCGACAGTGCGACAAAGCCAGTCGAGGTCCTCGCGGTTCTTGATGATTCGCGGAAGGCCAAACATGGAGTAGGGCGGGTCATCAGGATGAATAGCCATCTTGACGTCGCATTCCTCGCAGGTGGGCATAATAGCCTCGAGGAAGTAGACGAGGTTCTCGCGTAGCTTATCCTCATCGATATCTCGATAGGCCTCAAACAGACCCTTTACCTGTGCCAAGCGCTCGGGCTCCCAGCCGGGCAGCGTAAAATCACCGGAACCGTGAGCAACCGTGTCGATAATCTCCTGCGGATCATCGGGGATATTCTTCTTGATAAAGGCCAGCGTTGACGACCCGTCGGGCAAGCGGTAGTCCAAGTCACTCTTGACCCAGTCAAACACCGGCATGAAGTTATAGCAGATGACCTTGACGCCCTCGGCAGCGAGGTTGCGAATCGTTTCCTTGTAGTTCTCGATGTATCGATCGCGCGTGGGCAAGCCGATCTTGATGTCGTCATGAATGTTGACGGATTCGATCACTTTAAGCGTCAGGCCGTTGTGTTCAATCATCTTGCGAAGCGCGTGAATGCGCCCACGAGGCCAAACCTCACCCGCGGGGATGTCGAACAGCGTACCGACGATGCCGCGCACACCCGGAATCTGGCGCACTTGCTCCAATGTGATTTTCTCTTCTTTGGGACCGTACCAGCGAAACGTGAGTTCCATAGTTCCGCCTCCTTACTTGCAATATATATCTATGGTTGCGGCAACAGCGCCCGGGCCAGCGAGCATCTCTGCCAAAAAATGCTCAACTTTGCGGCCCAAGCCCACCTCGTAAAGATCAAGCCCAAAAATCTCGGCGTTGGAAAGGATGGGCGATACGGCATCATGAATGGCCGACGCATCGCACACGCCCAGAGTGAGTGAGCTGACGCATTCGGTAAGCTCGGACAGCAAAGGATCGGGGCTCAGCTCAAAATCGTTACCCGCATCGTCGACGCCCAGGAGATAGCGCAGCCATCCGGCGATCGCCAATGGAATATAGGTAAGGTTTGCGACATCGAAACCCCGGTCTCGATAGGAGCAGATGGTGTGTCCAAAGCGAATGCCGACCTTCTGGGATGTATCCGTTGCAATGCGCTGCGGCGCATCAGGAAGGCTGCGATTAGGAAGGCGTTGTCCCACGAGCTCATCGATAAAGGCACGTGGGTCAATCACGCCCGGATCGACCACTACGGGCAAGTCCTCGTCGTAGCCTAGATGTTTTACAAGCGCTACCAGACGCGAGTCCTCCATCTCCTTCCAGATGCGGTCATAGCCCATGAGGCATCCGAAGACCGCGAGGCATGTATGTAACGGGTTGAGACAGGCCGTAACCTTCATGGTATCGGCCCGCTCAGCTGTCTCGCGATCGCATATGATGACGCCCGCTGCCTCGAGTTCAGGGCGCCCGTTGGGGAAGGAGTCCTCGATAACCAGGTAGTGCGCCGCCTCGGTGTTGGCAAAGCCCGCAAACGCAGGACCGTCCGTGGGCATGAGCGACAAGTCCTCCCAACCCTGCTCGGCAAGCGCCGCAGCCGTCTCGGGTGATGGGTTGGGCGTGATGCGGTCGATCATGGACCAGGGAAAACTCACACGCGCCTCATCGTCGAGGTAATCGATAAAGCCTTGGTCGACATGGCCGCAATCGAACCAACCACGCGCAACCGTGAGCACTGCCTCCTTAAACCGCCGCCCGTTTTGCGAGAAATTGTCGGTCGAAACCATAGCAATCGGCGCTGCACCGGCGCGGTAGCGCGCCCAAAGCAGACGGCAGACAATACCCATCGTGCTCGCAGCGCCCTCCGGACCGGCCTCGAGCTCGGCGGCAACATAGGGCAACAATTCGCCGCGCGCATCGCGCAGCCCATAACCCTTCTCGGTGATGGTAAACGTTGCCATCTCAAGCTCGGGGCTCTCAAAGTAGCGCTCGGCGCGAGCCAAGTCCTCAGGACACTGAGGGTTTGCAAATACGCCGCCCGCATTGACAGCGATCACGCGTTCGTCAAGAGTCCCGTCGGCATTCATGATTACCTGCAGGCCGTCATACCCGTAAGGCGCAAAGACTTCAACGAGCGTAGAGGGGCTAAAGGTCTCTGCCACCACGACGCCGCGGTCGAGCTTGCCTTGGTCGGCAAGCTCCTGGGCTATTGCGGCATGAAAGGCTCGGTAGAGGTTGCCGGCGCCAAAATGGATCCACCTGGGCTGCTCCCAACCCGTAGCCTTGATTGTGTCAGTATCGCATTGGGGTAGCTTCACGCCCATGCGCCGGAGCTCTTCTGTCTGGTTTTTCCAATCGGATAGCTTTGCCATGCTCTCTCCTATCGCATCGCGCGCGGATCAAAGCCGTCCACGTAATCTGCCTTGTTGCACCAACGCTCACGCAGCAAAAACGCCACGGCCTTGGGCTGACGGTCACGGGTGAACGCACCCTTTTTGTTGCCGTCGACACGCATCTTGCCCTCGACCGTCTGGAAGTCGCACAGATTCCAGGGTTGTTCGCCCACTACCCAGTCAAACATGTCAAAGATCTCGTGCTGCATCTTGAAATACTCGACTTGATACTCCTCGCTCCACATCACGCTCGGCAGCTTGTGAACGCCGGCCATGGTGTCGCATCCGTACTCGGTAAAGAAGAACGGCTTGTTGGGCTCAAGCTTCTCCCACTTATGCATCTCCTCGATCAGAATCTCGCGTGCATCCTCGATCTCGGGGCCGGGAGACACGTACCAGCCGTCATAACGGTTGAGCATCATAAAGTCGGCCAAATGCGTGCACTTGTCGATACCGGCACGACAACGCGTGACATTGGTGTAGGAACGAGGACGCTTCTGCGGGTCAAGCTTGCGAGCAAGGTCGAAAATCTCCGTCGCGTACGGAAGGCTCCCCTCGGTCGAGAAATCTGGCTCGTTGAAAAGACTCCAAGCGCAAACGCACGCATGGTTTTTATCGCGCTCGATAAGCTCGCGCACTGCCTGTTTATGGACCTCAAGCGTCTTCTCGATGCCAGGAAGATCAAAGAGCGTCTTAGAAACCGAAGTCTTGGTGGCGTCGTCGAAATTCTGCGTCGAAACCAAAAAGCCTACGGCCGCGACCTCATCGATCACCAGGAAGCCCTCGCGATCTGCCTCTTGAAGCTCTTCCTCCGCATACGGGTAATGGCTCGTGCGGAAGGAATTGCAGCCCATCCACTTCATGAGCTCAAAGTCGCGGCGGGCAACCACGGGGTCAAACCCTCTGCCGTGAATCGGGCTATCCTCGTGGCGACCAAAGCCCTTGAGATAGACGGGATGTCCATTAAGCAGAAAATCGCGGCCATCGATCGAAACCGTACGCAAGCCAATCTGCTCATAGTATTCGTCGACAACTTTGTCGCCGTCCACAATTCGCACCGTAAAGGTGTAGAGGTAGGCAGCGCGCAGATTCCAAAGATGCGCATCTTCAATCTCGATGCCGCCGGAAGTGCCGCGCTTTTGTGCGACCACGTTCCCGTCTTCATCGGCGACCGTCAACTCAACCTCGTGCGACCCATTGGTAGTGACCTCGTAGTGCACGTATGCCGTACCATCGATAACCGACTCGGTCACCACGGTCATGTCCTCGATGCGCTCAGCCGGGGTATAGACCATGCGCACGCTGCGCTGAAGACCGGAGTAGTTGAAGAAATCAAAGTAAGGCTGGTTGATGCGTGTGCCGTCACGCAGCTCTTTGACGCGGCCGAGGGGCAGCGATTCATGACTCAACTCGTTGTTAACCTTGACAACGAGCAGGTTCCAGTCGTTCCAGTGCACGGCATCGTTGGCATGGGCGCAAAACGGCGTAAACCCGCCCTCGTGCTCCGCCAGCTCCGTGCCATTGAGGTAGACCGTCGCTCGATGCGTGGCGGCGTCAAAGCGTATATCGACATTGCCGTCGCGCCACTCGCCCGGAACAAAAATGCGACGTGCATACCACACGTCACCGCAGAACTCGCGGCTCTCCTTATCGGTGAAGATATCGGCAAAGCTCGCCGGAACCGGCATGTCGACAGCATCAACAAGGCCCTTAGCAGGCCAGTCCAGTTCCTCGCCCACCTTTTCGCGGTCAAAGGCAAAATCCCACGTACCGTCGAGTACCTGGATACGGCGGGTTACCGTGGTGCGCGGGTAGAGCGAATCGAATGGCATGGATCATCCTTTCGGTTGATTGGAAAACAGAAAGAGGCGACCGGCCGCGGCGCCCCTGCACCGCGGCCCGCGCCGCCTACCTACCGATCGTTTGGGGCGCGTCGGCTACGCCGCATCAAGTTCGGCCTGCTGGGCCTTCTTATCGGCTTCGGACAGCATCTTGTCGTTAAAGCCAAAGAAGTACGTGAGCGCAACGGAGAGGACAAAGCTCAACACGACGCAGACCGGGACACTCCAGCCGCCAGGGAACATAGCCAGGGCCGGGATGGTAAAGAGGTTGAGACCAACCTGGGCCAGACGTTGGAATCCAGCGATGGAGATGATCACGCCGCCAACGCCGGCAGAGAGGCAGGCGCACACAAACGGACGCTTGTACTTGAGAAGAACACCGTAGATGGCGGGCTCGGTAATGCCGGCAAAGACGGCAACGACGGCATTGGTGCCAGCGAGCTCCTTGAGGGGCTTGAATTTGGTCTTGAGCATGACGCCCAGGGTGGCGCCAGCAATAGCGTACGTGCAGCCAAAACCGAGCGGCATGAGCCAGTCATAGCCGAGCACGGCATAGTTGTTCATGGCGATGGGAACGAGCGCCCAGTGGGCACCAAAGATGATCAGACAGGGATACAGGCAGCCGTAGATAAAGGCAGCGACCTGCGGCGCCAGGTTGTAGACAACCATGAAGGCATCGGCAAAGACGTTACCGATGACCATGGAGACCGGGCCGATCGCGATAAGCTCGACAGGGACCATGACGGCGACGCAGATGGTGGGCACAAGCATAAAACGCAGTGACTTAGGCATGAACTTACTCACCACATGCTCAAGCTTGGAGAGCACCCAGACGGTGAGGAGCGCCGGCAGCACGGACTGACCATAGTTCATAAGGTTGACCGGCAGACCGAAGAAGTCGAGCGCCGCGCCGTCCGAATAGGCCTTGGTAATCGCGGGATACAAGAGCGCACCGACTACGGCAAACGCCGTAAACTTATTGGTCTTGAAGCGATCGGCCGCCGTGATGGCAAGCGCGAGCGGCAGGAAATACATAAAGGCATCGGAAGCCGCGTACAGGATCTGATACGCACCGGAGTCCGCGCTCATGAGACCAGTGTTGGTAAAGACGACCAGCAGAGCGCGCAGCAAACCGACACCCGCCATGCCGCCCAGGCAAGGCATGAAGATGCTCGAAACCAGGTCGGCAGCGCGTTCAACGATGCCGCCTTTTTTGCCCTCGTCCTCGGACTCGGCGGCAACTGCGCCGCCATCAAAGCCGGCGCCGAGCAGCTTGATGACCTCGTCAAAGGCATCCTCAACATCGGGGCCGATAACAACCTGATACTGACCGTTGCCAATAACAACGTCCACGACGCCCGAAACGGCCTTGATATCGTCAGTCTTGGCCTTGTCCTGGTCCTTAAGCACAAAGCGCAGGCGGGTAATGCAGTGCTTGACAGAAGAAATGTTGTCTTTGCCGCCTACAAGCTCGACAACTGACGACGCAATCGCCGGATAGTCTTTTTTAGCCATGAATGCTCCCTTCGGAATATCGCAGGTGGTTTGCACGGCGCCCTATGACCGGTCCGGGCGCAAGAACTCCACGCTGTTATGAGGCCTCATGTCCCCCTTGGACATTGGCTTAAAACTAACAGCTCAGAAACTGATGCAACATAACCAAAATATGTTGAAGATTGACCAAATCAGACTGTTAATAGTTTTCGCAGTTAATCCGCTATGTTTGATTAAAATGAACTTAGTAACCACCTTCAGTTTTGCCAGTTCATCGGCAAACGGTAGCTACATTCGGATAAACGGTATAACCACATCAACTGATTGATATATCCATTTCCGACACTATGATAAATATCATCGAGTGCCGTTTGGAGAAAGGTCGGCGATGACGCCCGAGCAGATGGATGCCCAGCTGAGGCAACTCAGCGCACACGAGGAGCTCTATAAGCGGGGCATAGACCCCAACCAGGTAACACCGTACCCATCGGTTGCGGAGGCCGATGGCATCCCCCGTTCCGCTGCAGTTGCGCCCCAGCAAGTAGTTGCAGGCTTCTACATCAAGCGTCACTCGCGTTTTAGGGAATATCCCCTGCATCGCCAAAATGAAATTGAACTTGCCTATATGTATGACGGCTCTGCGACCGAAATCGTTAACGGTTCAACTTTCAAACTCAAACGGGGGCAAATGCTCATTGTGGACTCGGACACCGTGCACACGACGCTTCCCTTGGGCGAAAACGACATCTTGATCGTTATCAAGCTCACTAAGGGCGGCATAACTCCGAGCTTCTTCTCTCAGCTCGAATGCGGAAGTATCGTGGGATCGTTTTTTGCCAATTCCATTTCAAAGGGCCGCGCACATGACGGCTACGTTCTATTCCATTCCGATCAAAGCCGGCGGCTATCGCTTTTTATGAAGGAATTTCTCTGTGAGTGGATGGAACCGAGCCGGTACAGCAAGAACATGATTCAAGCTCTTTTTGGAACCATCGTGGCCGAGCTTGCCAACGTCTACGAAAGCGACATCACCAACGCGTCACACGGGCAAAATCCCGCACTCGAAGTACTCACATATATAGAAAAAGAATATTCATGCTGCACCCTTAAAGGAGCCGCAGAACATTTTGGCATGGCGCCCGACAGCCTCTCACGCATGCTCAAGCGCGAAACGGGAGACAGCTTCAACAAGTTACTACAGAGGCAAAGAATCTCCATTGCCAAGGCGCTGCTCGCAAATACCGACCTTGCCGTGACGGCAATAGGAAAGCAGGTCGGATACGACAACATGTCATTCTTCTATCGCAAGTTCAAAGAAGACACGGGGCTGACGCCAGCTGACTATCGGACGGCTCTCGGCATATCCCGAGAGACAAATCTGACAAGACAGCTTGCAACATAGAGCAAATCGAGTCCCGAAGGTGAATTGCAATTTAACTAATTCCGCCATTGCTTAATCTCGATATACAATTGCAAAACTCTGTGTAGCCTTGGTTCGTAGAAAATGGCATCTTCAACCGTCCGATAGGGCAATTTGACGTTGGCAGCGTACGCAACTATCAGCCGGAAACCATTACGCACAAAAAGGCCGGGGGCGCGCCTCGCACCCCCCCCCGTTCTCACCGCAATAAAACCGAACCTCGGACCTGCCCCGGGAAAGGAAAAATCTCGCGAAACGAGCCCATCCCCATGGGAGGAAGTCAGAGGGCCCAGGTCGTGGCGCTACCCCAGCGCTCAACAAGGCGCTCCAGGCGCCATGCCGCGTTGGCGGGACTTGTTGACGGCAATACGACAGCGGGCAGGCCCGTCCGCTCCTGCAGATAGCGCTTGTAGAGGCGCCCCGCCGTACCGCCGTTGCATATCACTTGCTCAATGGACGCGTTGCTCGTGATGAGCTCGATGCGCGCCGGCACGACGTTACGGATGCTGGCGTCACTCGAGCCCTTAATGTCGCAGCTCTCGATCACATCCCACAGGGCCACGCCGCCGTTCAGCAGCATGGATCGCTTGGCGGCAATCGAGGCGCCGAGCGTCGCGGGCTCGCCGCTCGCCAAAGAGTCTCCCTCGTTGGGCGGCACGGACACACCGAGGCACGCGGCCATCACACGCCAAAAGCGATTCTGAGGGTTGCCGTAATAAAAGGCATTGGCGCGCGAAAGCACCGAGGGAAACGATCCGAGCACCAAAACGCGCGAGTGCTGGTCGAACACGGGCTCAAACCCATGCTCAATATGTTGATAGCCCTTGTCAGACACAGGCATGGGCTAGGCTCTCAACAGATAGCGCACCTCGTAGGGTGCAAGCTCAAGGGCACCCGTTAGCTCGACTGTGGGCGCGCCGTCGGCAAGTAGGTCGGCAAAGGAGCCGTTGAGCTCGCCGGCTCCAAAGGTATAGGGCTCGTTCACGGCATTGACCGCCACGAGCACCGTCGCGTCGTCGCAGGCGCGCTCGAACAGCAGCTGCTTGTTCTGGATCACCACGTTGCGATAGGCACCATAGTTGAGGGCACGGGCCGCCGCGTCGTCTGCCGAGCGCAGGTGCGCGAGCTGCTTGATGAAGGCCGTCAGCTCGTTGGGCGCAGGCTCATCGAGCGCAGGTCGCAGCGCCCAGTCGCCATCGGGGCCGCCCTTTTCTCCAGGAATCCCCCACTCGCTGCCATAGTAGACGCACGGGATGCCCGGCATGCCAAAGAGCATGCCATAAGCGGGGCGCAGACAGGACTTGTCGGTAAGGATGCTCGCCAGGCGCGGCACATCGTGGTTGTCGACAAACGACAGCAGATGCTTGCCGCGATAAATGCACCACGGGTCACCGCCAAACTGGCGATGCAGCGAGTGGGCAATCTCGAACATGTTGACCGAGTTAAAGCTGGAGTACAGGCCCTTGTAGCACTCGTAGTTGGTGCAGGAGTCAAGCATCTCGTCGTTGACGATCTGGTTGTAGTCGCCGTGGAGCGTCTCACCAATCAGCACAAAGTCGGGTTTGAGCTCACGGGTAAAAGTATGCAGGCGGCGCATAAAATCGCGATCGAGCATATAGGCGACGTCCAAGCGCAGGCCGTCGATGCCAAAGACCTCGGCCCAGCGACGCACGGACTCAAGCAGGTAATCGACCACGGCGGGATTTTGCAGGTTGAGCTTCACAAGCTCAAAATGGCCCTCCCAGCCCTCGTACCAAAAGCCGTCGCCATAGCAGGAATCGCCGTCAAAACTGATGTGGAACCAGTCCTTGTAGGGCGAGTCCCACTTACGCTCCTGCACATCGCGGAAGGCCCAGAAGCCACGGCCCACATGGTTGAAGACCGCATCGAGCACCACGCGGATGCCATGGGCGTGCAGCGTCTCGCATACGGCGGCAAAATCGGCATCCCCGCCCAGGCGGCGGTCGATATGGCGCAGACTGCGCGTGTCGTAACCGTGGCTGTCGGATTCGAGCGGCGGGTTGATGAGCACAGCACCGATGCCGAGCTCTTGCAGGTAGTCGGCCCATTGGGCAATCTTCATGATGGGCGCATCGGGGTTGGGCGCGGCGTTGGCAGCCTGGGCGAGCTCATCCTCGGCAACGGGGGCGGCGTTTTCACGCGGAGCTCCGCAAAAGCCCAGCGGATAGATCTGGTAGAACGTCGTCTCGTATGCCCACATAGCAACCTCCCGGTAAGCTCAACACAACGACATCCATTGTATGCCCAGCAGGGTAGCTATTTTGGGATGGGGCTCTTTTAGCTACCCCAGCCCCTTTCTAAGTTGCGGTGAAATACGGACTGTTTGCCGGGTTTATTGGGCCCAGCAGTCCGTATTTCACCGCAACTGATGAGGGGACGTGGCTAGGCAACGGGTTTGGCGCGACGGATGGCTGGGAACATCGCCGTGATGGCGAGAATGACGCCCACGACAGCGATCGCCCCGCCCGCGAAGCCGATCCAGGCGATACCGGGGCCCGAAACCACGGCGCCGCCGATCGCGGTGCCCGTGCCGATACCCAGATTGAACAGGCCCGAGAAGATCGACATGGCGACGGCCGACGAATCCGCCGGCGTGTACTTGATGAGCTCGGCCTGAAACGCCACGTTAAAGGCCGTGGCGCAGCAACCCCACAGCGCGCAGACGGCAAGCACCGCCGCGAGCGACGATGCGGCCGGGCCCATGAGCAGCAGGGCCACCGGCACGCCGGAGAGCGTGATAGCCAAGAACGGGAACCGGTGCCCGTCGAACAGGCGGCCGAACAGCCAGCTTCCGAGCAGACCAGAGCAGCCGAACGCCGTCAGCGTCATGGTAATAGCGCTTGCGTCGACGTGCGCGACCTGTGCCAGGAACGGCTCGATATAGCTGTAACCCGCATAATAGCCGGTTGCCATGAACACCGTGACCGCATAAAGCGCGATGAGGAACGGGTTCTTGAGCAGCTCGGGCAGTTGCTTAAGCGTAAAGCGCTCGCCCGCCGGCATGGCCGGGAACACGGCGGCCTGATACACCACCGCAGCGGCAGAAAGGGCCCCGACCACGGCAAACGTCATGCGCCAGCCCACGGCCAGGCCAATGGCGCGACCGAGGGGCAGACCAAAGATCTGCGCGATGGACGAGCCCGTAGCGATCATGCTGATGGCGAGCGCGCCGTGACGAGTGTCGACCAGGCGCGAGGCCATAATCGAGGCGACCGACCAGAACACGGCATGTGCGCAAGCGACCACCAGGCGCGCGCAGACCAGGATGGGATATGTCGGTGCCACAGCGGACAGGAACTGGCCCAGCGAGAACACGGCAAGCACGCCCAGCAGCATTCGCTTGAACTCAAAGCGCGATGCGAACACCATGAGCGGCAGCGACAGCAGCATGACGCCCCAGGCGTAGACCGAAATCATGATGCCTGCCTGGGCCTCGGTGAGCGAGAACGACGCGGCGATGTCGGTCAGCAGGCCGATGGGCATGAACTCCGACGTGTTGAACACGAACGCGCAGCAGGTGAGCCCGATGAGCGGGAGCCACTGCTTAAGCGTGATGCCGTCTTGCCTTGCCTGACTCATATATAACGTCTCCAATCATTTTGAGCGGAGGCGATTATATAGCAACGGCCCCGCATCCGTCAGTAACAGATGCGGGGCCGCAATCAACTTGATATACAGAGGTTACGCCATCAATAAATAGCTAAGCCAACCCCAGCAATATACCCGCCGAATGCACGACAAACGCCACGATCCAGGCGACCGTCACCTGAAACGCGAACACGGCAACGGCATAGCGCGCACCCAGCTCGCTCTTGACGGCGCCGATGGCAGCCACGCAGGGCGGGTACAGCAGCGTAAAGACCAGGAACACATAGGCGGTGAACGGCGAAAACATGGTCGACAGTGCCGCGGGCGACGTTGCACCCAAAAGCACGGTGAGGGTCGAGATGACGCTCTCCTTGGCGATAAGTCCGGTGACGAGCGCCGTGGATGCACGCCAATCGCCAAAGCCGAGCGGCGCCAGCGCCGGCGCGATAATGCTACCCAGACCGGCAAGCAGACTCTGCGACTGATCGGCGACCACATTAAAGCGGATATCGAACGTCTGGAGGAACCAGATGACCACGGTAGCGGCAAAGATAATGGTAAAGGCCTTGGTAATAAAGTCCTTGGCCTTATCCCATGCCAGCATCACCGTCGTCTTGACGCTCGGCAGGCGGTAATTGGGAAGCTCCATGATAAACGGCACCGGGTCACCCTTAAATGCCGTGCGATTGAGCACCAAAGCCGCGATGCAACCGACCGCAATGCCAATCAGATAGAGCGAGACCATGGCGGGAACCGTCGCCTGCGGGAAAAACGCCCCGCACAGCAGACCGTAGACCGGCAACTTGGCCGAACAGCTCATGAACGGCGTGAGCATGACCGTCATCTTGCGGTCGTGCTCGGATGGGAGCGTACGGGTCGACATGATAGCCGGCACGGTGCAGCCAAAACCGACAAGCATGGGCACGAAGCTGCGGCCCGACAGGCCAAAGCGACGCAGCACTTTATCCATGACAAAGGCCACGCGCGCCATGTAGCCGGAGTCTTCCAGAATGGAGAGGAACAAAAAGAGCACGACGATAATCGGCAGGAAGGTCAGTACGCTGCCCACGCCCGTAAGCACGCCGTCGACAGCCAGCGAGCGCACCACGTCGTTGGTGCCGAACGCCTTGAGGCCCGCATCGGCCGAGGCGATGATGGCAGCGATGCCGTCCTCCATAAGTCCCTGCAACGCCGCGCCGATCACGCCAAATGTCAGCCAAAAGACGAGACCCATGATCACCAGGAACGCCGGAATGGCCGTGTAGCGACCCGTCAGGATGCGGTCGATCTTGACGGAACGCACGTGCTCGCGGCTCTCGTGCGGCTTGACGACGCAGCGCCCACACACGTCGCCGATAAAGCCGAAGCGCATGTCGGCCAGTGCAGATAGACGGTCGGTACCGGCCTCACCCTCCATCTGGGTAATGATGTGCTCGATGGCGTCAAGTTCGTTACGGTCCAGATGAAGCGCCTCGGTCACCAGCTCGTCGCCCTCAACCAGCTTGGTCGCCGCAAAACGCACCGGGATATGCGCCGTCGCGGCATGGTCCTCGATAAGGTTGGCGATGCCGTGAATGCAGCGATGCAGCGCGCCGCCGTCTGGACCATCGGGCGCGCAGAAGTCCAAGCGACCGGGGCGCTCGCGGAACCGCGCCACGTGCAAGGCATGATCCACCAACTCGCCAATACCCTCGTTGCGAGCAGCGCTAATGGGAACAACAGGCACGCCCAGCAGGCTCTCGAGCAGGTTGACGTCCACGGCGCCGCCGTTGGCCGTCACCTCGTCCATCATGTTGAGCGCGATGACCATGGGACGATCGAGCTCCATAAGCTGCAGCGTCAGGTACAGGTTACGCTCGATGTTGGTGGCGTCAATGATGTCGATGATGGCGTCCGGGCGCTCGTCGAGGATGAACTGACGGCTCACGACCTCTTCGCCCGTGTACGGCGACAACGAGTAAATACCGGGCAAGTCGGTAACGCTCGCCTCGGGGTGGTTACGGATAGTGCCGTCCTTGCGGTCGACCGTCACGCCGGGAAAGTTACCGACATGCTGGTTGGAGCCCGTCAGCTGGTTGAATAACGTGGTCTTGCCGCAGTTTTGGTTGCCGGCGAGGGCAAAGTGCAGCGGCGCGCCCTCGGGCACGGCCGTCTTTGCCGCACGGGGCGAATACGTCCCCTCGCCGAGTGCCGGATGCTCCGTCGTGCCGATTGCGGCGTTGGCGCGCGGACCCATATCGGTATCGTGAATGCCCACGAGCTCGATGCGAGCGGCATCGTCCTTGCGCAGCGTCAACTCGTAGCCACGCAGGCGAATCTCGAGCGGGTCGCCCATAGGGGCGTACTTCATCATGGTGACTTCGGTGCCCGGCGTTAGACCCATGTCCAAAATATGCTGTCGGAGTGCCTGATCGTCCGATGCCACCGATGCGACAACGGCGTCCTTTCCAATCTCGAGTGTATCGAGCTTCACGTCCGTGTTCCTCCCCCAGCGCCCACTGGGCGTTGCATTTTGTTTATCTTGGCTAACCGTTTGCCATGGCTAACCAATTGTAACCATGCATGATAGCGCGAACACACAGCGACGTTCAATCAACAGATCGGTGCAAGGGCCGTCCCCAAGTACCGGCACAAAAGGAACGTCCCCGAGCGCCGCATCTGGGCCATGGCAACGCCGATGTTTTGGCGCGGACAGCGAAAGCCCGCCAGAGCGAGCAAGGTGACGCGAAGCGAGGCGGCATTGACCTTCTGGTCATGCCGCCGAAGCTGAACGTCAGATTGCCGCTCTGGCGGGCTTGCAGCGTCGACCGGTCCGCCGTTCGTTAGAACGGCGGAACCAACGGCGCAGCGGCAAGTGGTTACGGCGTTTGGTAAAACGCCGTAACTAAAACCCGTGGCGCTCCAGGAAGCGGAAGGCCAGGCGAATCCAGGGGCGGACCGCCACCTGCTTGTCCTCGTTGTCGACCGCGGTGTTGGCGTTGCCGAGCGAAAGGCCGTGGCCGCCCTGATCAAAGACGTGCATCTCGCATGCGACGCCTTCCTCGGCCATGCGCTGCGCAAACGGATAGACCTGCGCGATCGGCGCCGTCTTGTCGTCGGACACGCCCCACACAAAGGTCGGCGGCATCTGACGCGAAACATGCGTGGTGGGGCAGATATCGGCCAAATGCTCGTCAGTTGCCTCGCCACCCGTCACCATCGACAGGTAGTCGTTGAGAAGATCGCGCCCCGTCTTGCCGCCCGTCTTGGGCACACGCAAGTCAATGCGCGGATCGCGCGTCTGCATGTCGCGCACATAGGCAAAGTCGAGCAATGGATAGCCCAGCACCACGGCATCGGGACGAATGTCGTCCGGACGCGCCCCGGCAAGTGCCGCAAAGGGGCTGGTCTTCCACTGTGTTGCCAGCGAGGCGCAAATCATGCCGCCAGCAGAAAAGCCCACGACGCACACGCGCTTGGGGTCGACATGCCACTCGTCGGCATTCGCGCGCACCGTGGCGACCATCTTGGCAAGATCTGCCTGGGGGTGCGGAAAGCTCACGTCACCCGTAGAACTCGTGACATAGTTGAGCACAAAGGCCTGGTAGCCGCGGTCCAAAAATGCAAACGCCACCGGGTCCTGCTCGTGCGGAGCGATATGCGTAAACCCGCCTCCGCCGCAGATGATCACCGCGGGGCGGCGGCCATTCGGTTTATCGGGCAGCGGCTCGGCACCCAGATACGTAAAGGTCGCCGGATAATCCTCGGTCGTCTCCTCGCCCCACAGCGCATGGTTCTCGACAATCATATGTGCTCCCTTCGCGCAAATTTTGCGCACTCTTTTTTCGCATCTAAGCGTACCCCAGTTGGGTGCAGGACGTAGAAACTCTCCGGCAATAAGTTTCCCTCCAACTGATATATCACATAATCCCAGCTCAGAGGTATCGCTGAGCAGCGTAGAATAGGGGCGTTGACCAAGCCGCGAAACACATATGAAACGTTTCCGGCAAACCAAACGCGCGATATGCGCCTATTTAAGTTGGAGGCAACTATGGGTCTGCTCGATTCGCTTAAGTCCACCTTCACCTCGACCGGCGAGGCGTCCGTTCCGCCCGCAGCAAGCTTCGCCACCCGCGAAGGCGTCATCTATGCCCCCGTCAACGGCGTGCTCGTCAACCTGGACGAGGTTCCCGACGAGACGATCGCCTCGGGCATGCTTGGCCAGGGCTATGGCATCGAGCCCATTACCGGCACCATCTATGCGCCCGCCAACGGCCGCATCGGCGCCACCACTGTCACCAACCACTCCATTGGCATGATCACCGAGGACGGTCTTCGCGTGTTCATCCATGTTGGCCTGGGCACCGTGGAAATGAACGGCAAGGGTTTTGCCCGCTTTGTCGAGATGGGCGATGTGGTCAAGGCAGGCCAGCCGCTCATCAGCTTCGACCGCGAGGCCATTAAGGCCGCTGGTCACGAGGACATCGTGACCGTCATCGTCTCCGAGCTCGATCGTCTTAAGAGCATCGACCATGTCGGCGAGTCCGGAACGCTTATCGGCGGCAACCCGCTCGTCAAGCTTGGCGACCCGCTGCTGGTAGCCAAGACCAAGTAGCCAGGCCCCGCGCCACACAGCCAAAAGGCACCTCGTCAAGCGCCCGCGACCATTTGGCCGCGGGCGCTTTTCGTTTGAAAAACCATCCCGCCAATGCCTTATCTGTATAGCCCAAATGAGCCGAGCTGCTAGAATATCGAACTGTATGGATAACTATCATTCAACCGTTATGGGAGGATACGTGAACCGCACCAAAATCGCGCAGCTTTACGCCGATGCCGAGTCGCTTGGCGGCCAGACCGTCACCGTCGCCGGCTGGGTCAAGTCCATCCGCGACATGAAGAACTTTGGCTTTGTTACGCTCAACGACGGCAGCTGCTTCCGCGACCTGCAGGTCGTCATGAACCGCGAGGCGCTCGACAACTACGACGAGATCGCCCATCAAAACGTCTCGGCCGCACTCATTTGCACCGGCACCGTCAAGCTGACCCCCGATGCGCCCCAGCCTTTCGAGCTTTCTGCCACTTCCATCGAGGTCGAGGGCACGAGCGCCCCGGATTACCCGCTGCAGAAGAAGCGCGCAACCGTCGAGTTCCTGCGCACCCAACAGCACCTGCGCCCGCGCACCAACCTGTTCCGCGCCGTGTTCCGCATCCGTTCTGTCGCGGCTGCCGCCATCCACCGCTTCTTCCAGGAGCAGGGCTTTGTCTACGTCAACACCCCCATCATCACCACGAGTGACTGCGAGGGCGCCGGCGAGATGTTCCGCGTAACCACGCTCGACCCCAAAAATCCGCCCCTCACCGAGTCCGGCGAGGTCGACTGGAGCCAGGACTTCTTTGGCAAGCACGCGAGCCTCACCGTGTCCGGCCAGCTCAATGCCGAGAACTTTGCCATGGCCTTTGGCGACGTGTACACCTTTGGCCCTACCTTCCGCGCCGAAAACTCCAACACCACGCGCCACGCCGCCGAGTTTTGGATGATCGAGCCCGAGATGGCCTTCGCCGACCTCAACGACTACATGGACAACGCCGAGGCCATGCTCAAGTATGTCCTCAAGGACGTTATGGCCACCTGCCCCGACGAGCTCAACATGCTCAACAAGTTTGTGGACAAGGGCCTGATCGAGCGCCTGGACCACGTGGCAAACTCCGACTTTGCCCGCGTTACCTACACCGAGGCCGTCGAAATCCTGGAGCAGGCCGTCGCCGCCGGTCACAAGTTTGACTATCCCGTGAGCTGGGGCATCGACCTGCAGACCGAGCACGAGCGTTTCCTGACCGAGGAGCACTTTAAGCGCCCGACCTTCGTAACCGACTACCCGGCCGAGATCAAGGCGTTCTACATGCGCATGAACGAGGACGGCAAGACCGTCGCCGCCGCCGACTGTCTGGTTCCCGGTATCGGCGAGATTATCGGCGGCTCCCAGCGCGAGGAGCGCCTGGATCTGCTCGAAGCCCGCATCAAGGACCTGGGCATGAATCCCGAGCAGTACAAGTACTACCTTGACCTGCGCCGCTACGGTTCCTGCAAGCACGCCGGCTACGGTCTGGGCTTCGAGCGCTTGGTCATGTATCTGACCGGTGTGGGCAACATCCGCGACGTCCTGCCGCACCCGCGCACCGTGGGCAACGCCGACTTCTAATCGCCACAGCGCCACCAAACGCGTTCCAGCGCATCACGCCAGCGCCTCTCGGCAAGCCGAGGGGCGCTTTTTTCAACAGCATCCGTCAAGCTTTTGGCAAGTTTTTGGTCAGTTGGGCGGGGCTGTTGAAAACTCGACCCGCCGCTTGCCGACGGCTACCGACCGCCCAGGGCGTCCTGCACCCCTGGGAAAGCCCCGCGTCCTAGGCTCCATACCGTCGCCACCCAAAACGGAAAGGACGTGGGCGCCATGACCGAAACCGCTGTTGAAACTTACGAGACCACGACGAGGGGCGCCGCCTCGATGGCAGCCTATCGCGCCGTTCGCATCCTGCAACTATTAAGCGAAAACACCGGCGAGGACAAGGCCATGCTTTCCGATGAGTTGATCCGGCGCCTCGCCCATCCCGACGACCCCGCCCGCATGCCCATCTCGGCGGCGCGGCGCAGCATCTACACCGCCATCTCCGCACTTCGCCATGCCGGATACGAAATTGAGTACAAGCGCGGCGTGGGTTATCGGCTCTTGACCCGTCCGCTCACCGACGAAGAGATCATCCGGCTCCACGGTATGGTCATGCGCAACCGCTCCACGCCCATCGCCATTCGAAAGAGCATGGCGCAGCACTTGGTCGCCATGGCGAGCGCCGACGTTCGCGGCTACCTCGATGCACCCGAGCCCGCTCCAAGCGTGGGCGGCAAATCCACCAAGACCACGCACACGCCTGTCAAGCGCATCGATGCCTGCGAGCTCATCGAGCAGGCCATCGACCACGGAACCACGGTGAGTTTTGATATTTCGAGTGTCACGGCACGCGGAGAGGTCGAAGTGGCACGGATGACACTCCGGCCCTTTGCCATCAAGCAACGAGACGGCATCTCGTATTTGCTGGGAACGGTCTATGACGCCCGAGGCGCCGACGACACGCTGCGCACCGTTGAGATCGGCCGCATGAGAAACGTCACCACACGTCTCCTCGATGGCAAGAAGCTCTTCGCCGCCTTGGACGAGGACGACGCCGCCTCCGCCGCATAAGGCCCTCCGCCGTCCATTCGACTACCCGTACCGCCCATCCGGTTCTGTATTAAAAAACCCGCCGAGCTGTTGTAAAAATGGACATCAGCGCTACTATAGTTCCACTTGCACTTTGTCCCAGTGCAGTGTTTCCAGCCATTTTTATACTGGGGGTAATGATATGAAGGACATCACCATCAGCCGCAGGAGCCTTCTGGTCTCCGCTGGCCTGCTCGCGCTCGCCCCGCTCGCCGGATGCGGTGGCAACTCTGGTTCCGGCTCTGCAGCCGCCGGTTCCGACTACACCATCGGCGTTCTGCAACTCACCGAGCACTCCGCACTCGATGCCGCCAACGACGGCTTTGTCAAGGCCATCAAGGAGAGCGGCCTTAAGGTCAAGATCGACCAGAAGAACGCCCAGAACGACCAGTCCACGTGTAAGTCCATTGCCGACAAGTTTGTGGGCGACAACGTCAACCTGATTTATGCCATCGCCACGCCCGCCGCGCAGGCTGCCGCCGGCGCCACGGCCGATATCCCCATCGTGGGCTGTGCCATCACCGACTACGCCGCCTCCGGCCTGGTCCAGGACAACGACAAGCCCGGCACCAACGTCACCGGCGCTTCCGACCTCACCCCGGTCGCCGAGCAGCTCGAGATGATGCAGAAGGTCCTGCCCGACGTTAAAAAGGTCGGCCTGCTCTACTGTACCGCCGAGTCCAACTCCGACGTTCAGATCAAGGCCGCCAAGAAGGAGCTCGACAAGCTGGGCCTGGAGTACACTGACTTCACCGTCTCGAGCTCCAACGAGATCCAGTCCGTCGTCGAGTCCGCCGTGGGCAAGGTCGACGCGCTCTACTCCCCCACCGACAACACCATCGCCGCAGGCGCTTCGCAGGTCGGCCAGATCTGCAAGGAGAACAAGCTCCCCTTCGTGACCGGCGAGGAGGGCATGTGCATGGCCGGCGGCCTGTTCACCCTCTCCATCAACTATGAGGATCTGGGGCACGCTGCGGGCGAGATGGCCGTTAAGATCCTGAAGGGCGAAGCCAAGCCCGAGGATATGGCTATCGTGCACCTCTCGAGCAAGGACCTGGTCGTCGTCAAGAACGACGAGATGGCCGAGGCCCTGGGTATCGACCTTTCCGCTCTGGACGAGTAGCGCCATGCGCGGTAACGCGTCTAGGGCCCGCACGCGCGCCACAGCCGCGTTATTCAATATCTGAGTCCTTGGGGCGAACGCTAAAGACCGGCGTTCGCCCTGCTTGTTTCGGATGAGACAAAACGTCTGTCCGCCGCTCTTTTATGCATTGGTACCGCTATTATGGAAAATCACGTGTCCACCCTATCCTAGGAGGTATGAAGCATGCTCATTGCATTGCAGGGCGCCGTTTCGCAGGGCGTCCTCTGGGGCATTATGGTGCTTGGCGTGTTTATCACGTTCCGCCTGCTCGACATCCCCGATATGACCTGCGACGGCAGCTTTGCCCTCGGCGGCTGTGTCTGCGCCGTGCTCATCGTCAACAATAACGTCGACCCCTTGCTCGCCGTGCTGGCCGGCATGTGCGCCGGCGCCATCGCGGGCGCCGTCACGGGCATCTTGACCACCGTCTTTGAGATTCCCGCAATCCTCGCCGGAATCCTTACGCAGATCAGTCTGTGGTCCATCAACCTGCGCATCATGGGCAAGTCCAACACGCCCATCCTTGCCAAGGGCACTATCTTCTCATCCGTCAGCAACATAACGGGCCTGCCGCAGTCCACTGTTGCCATTATCCTAGGCATTGTGCTGGCCGTGGCCATCGTCGCCATCCTGTACTGGTTCTTTGGCACCGAGATCGGCTCGGCGCTGCGTGCCACCGGCAACAACGAGTACATGATCCGCGCCCTGGGCGTTAACACCAACACTACCAAAATGATCGCCCTCGTGCTCTCCAACGCCCTCATTGGCCTTTCGGGTGCGCTCATCTGCCAGAGCCAGAAGTATGCCGACATTGGCATGGGCACCGGCGCCATCGTTATCGGTCTTGCCGCCATCGTCATCGGCGAGGTGCTCGGTCGCCTGCTGCCCGGCGGCCTCACGCAGTTTAGCGTCCGTCTTGCTTCCGCCGTCTTTGGCTCCGTGGTGTACTTCCTTATCCGCGCCATCGTGCTGCAGCTGGGCATGGACGCCAACGACATGAAGCTGCTCTCTGCCGTGATCGTCGCCGTGGCCCTGTGCGTGCCCGTGGTTTGGGAGCGCTATAAGCTCCGCAGCTCCTACACGAAGGGAGATGAGGCAGATGCTTAAGCTCTCGCACGTCAAGAAGACCTTTAACAAGGGCACCGTCACCGAGAAGCGCGCGCTCACCGGCGTCGACCTCACCCTCAACGATGGCGACTTTGTAACCGTGATTGGCGGCAACGGCGCCGGCAAGTCCACGCTGCTCAATATGATCGCCGGCGTGTATCCGCTCGATTCGGGTGTTATTGAGCTCGATGGCACCGACATCTCGCGTCTGAGCGAGTCACAGCGCGCCAAGTACCTGGGCCGTGTGTTCCAGGACCCCATGCGCGGCACCGCTGCCGACATGCAAATTGCCGAGAACCTGGCCCTCGCCAAGCGCCGCGGCCAGCGTCGCGGTCTTTCGTGGGGCGTCACCAAGGCCGAGAAGGACGAGTACGTTGAACTGCTCAAGCGTCTGGACCTTGGTCTGGACACGCGCCTCAACGCCAAGGTCGGCCTGCTCTCGGGCGGCCAGCGCCAGGCACTCACCCTGCTGATGGCCACGCTCACCAAGCCGCGTCTGCTGCTGCTCGACGAGCACACGGCGGCCCTCGACCCCAAGACGGCCTCTAAGGTGCTCAACCTGACCGAGGAGATCGTCGACGAGAACCGCCTGACCACGCTCATGGTCACGCACAACATGAACGACGCCATCCGTCTGGGTAACCGTCTGATCATGATGCACGAGGGCCACGTGATCTACGACGTGGCCGGCGACGAGAAGAAGTCGCTCACCGTGGCCGACCTGCTTCAGAAGTTTGAGGAGGTCTCGGGCGGCGAGCTCGCCAACGACCGCATGCTACTAAGCTAACGACTTAGAAAACCACCACAAAGGGGACAGGCACCTTTGTGGTGGTTTTTGTTAAGGACTAAGGAGACTGCCATGAAAAGATTCGTCCCCCGCCTTGCGTTAACCGTCTCGTTGTTTGCCGGCGCGCTCGCAGGCATCCCAAGCCTCGCTTTCGCGGGGAACCTGCCCGCCGCTATTGACGGCACCGTGACCGTCATGCACACCAACGACATCCACGGCAGCTACAAGTACAGCTACAACGAAAGCAAGGGCACCGGCACCGTCGGCTTTGACGGACTGGCGGTTCTCTATAGCGCCCAGGGCAACGCCCCCGATCTTTTGCTCGATGCGGGCGACACCTTCCACGGACAGTCCTTCGCCACCATGAGCGAGGGCAAGAGCATCGCCGAGCTCATGGACACCTTCTACGCCGACGGCTACGACGCGACCACGCCAGGCAACCACGACTGGAGCTATGGCGCGGACAAGCTTCGCACCATGACCGGCTCCAGCACCACCAGCACGCCCTTCGCCATGCTTTGCGCGAATGCAACGTCCTCGAACGGCGTATGGAGCTCGAGCATCACGAAGACGCTCAACCGCACCTGGGAGGACAGTGAAAGTCACTCAACGTTCGCCTACCAGATCAAGGTCGGCGTTGTAGGAGCCATGGATGAATCGCTTGGCTCCTCGCTGCGTGCAGACCTAGTCGCGGGCACCAACTTCTCGAGTGCCGCAAACGCCATCAATGCCGAGGCAGAGCAGCTGCGCAAGGAGGGCTGCGATGTTGTTGTTTGTATCGCGCACACGCTCGACGCCAAGACCTTTGCCACGCGGCTCCGTGGCGTCGATGCCCTTATCGCAGGCCACGAGCACATCAACCTTAACGAGAAGGTGACGGGAGCCGACGGCAAGACAATCCACGTTGTCGAGGCGGGCAGCGCCTTTGCCGAAGTGGGACTGCTTTCCGTCCCCTACGAGTACGACACCAAGGGCACTGAAAGCACCGACGATGACACGGTGGCAGTATACGCAGGCAAAAGCGACGAGAAGCTCTATACCGCCAAGGATGTAAACGTTCTTTTGACCGACCCCAACAAGGGCTCCACCTATCAGAGCACCCTTGATGAGGTCCACGACAACAAGATCAAGCCGCTCGACGATGCCTTTAGCGCCGCATCGAGCGAGGTGCTCGGCACGAGCTCTACCAATTATTTCTACGGCGAGAACGCATCTGGCACGCACGGCTGGGAGATGGTGCGCACCACCGATTTCCGCCCCAGCAAGGAGGGCGACACCACCAAGGCCCAGACCATCGGACATGTGATCTGCGGCTCCTATCTTGACCTGACGGGCGCGGACCTTGCCATCGAAAACGCGGGCGGCATCCGCGGCGGCATCGCGGCGGGCGATGTGACTGCCGGCAACGTCATCGCTATCTCACCCTACGGCAACACCGTGGAGACCTGGACCATGACCGGTGCGGACTTCCTGGCAGCGCTCGAGCACTCGCTGCAGATCAGCGACGAGTGCAATCACAGCTACGAGCTTCAGCAAGCCTACGTAGCGGCCGGCCACACCGAGCAGGAGGCGCAAGACAAGTACAAGTGGCGCGACGACTCCGGCAGCGTCCTTTCCTTCGGCGGAATCAACGTGACAATCGATTGGACGCAGCCCGAAGGCAAGCGCATCGTGAGCGCCACGCTCACCAAGGATGGCAGCACGCTCGACCCCGCCAAGACCTACACCGTCGCCACCAACAACTACATCATCACCAACACGACCGACTTCCCCACCTTCGCAAACGCCACCAAGCACACCGAGTGGGGTACCTGCGAGTCAGCGCTAAGGGCGCTAATTGGGCAGAACGGCTGGGAGAGCAAGATGGCCTCGCTCGCGGGCACCATCAGCTTTGGCTCCGCTGCCGTGGACCCCACGCCCACACCGGCCCCGACGCCTGAGCCCTCGCCTAAGACGGACGCGACGACCACGAAGGTCATCACCAAGAAGACGACCGGCAAGCTCGCCGCAACGGGAGACCGCACGCTAGCCGTGATCGGCGCATGCCTCATCGGCGGCATCGTCATTATCATTCTCGGCATTATCTGGAAGCGTCGACGCTAAGCTACACCGCCGGGCCTTGCAGCCCCGCCGCGTAAACCTTACATCGAGCACAGAAGCCCGTCCGAATTTGATCGGACGGGCTTCTTGGTGGGTATCATGGTTGGATGATCATGAGGAGGTTTCCCTACATGGAATTGTTTGAGCCAATTCTTCATTTCTTTGAGCAGCGATGGGTCCACAACATCATCTGGGCCGGCATCTTGGCAATAGGCACGGCAATCGCCGCCAAAGTCGCGTCCAAGACCCTGCACCACCTGCTTAACCGCGATGATAACCCGCTCCCAGCATCGAGCATCTTCATCAACATCGCGCGCGCCGTCATCTGGATGATCAGCGGCAGCTTTATCCTCGACAACTGTTTTGGCATTAATGCAAACGCCCTCGTCGCCGCTCTTGGCGTCGGCGGCATCGCCATCTCGCTCGGCTTTCAGGACACGCTGTCGAACCTTATCGGCGGTATGCAGGTGACCTTTATGGGCATCATCAAGCCTGGCGACAATATCGAGGTCGGCGGCGTGTCAGGCGTGGTCCAAGACATCACCTGGCGCCACACGACCATCGAGGACGCCTGCGGGCAGACCATCATTGTGCCCAACTCCAACATCTCCAAGAACACGCTCGTACATCTGATGCCCTTTGGGCGCGTGGCCGTGCCCGTTGCCGTAAAGGACACGTCTAAGTGGGCTTCCCTTGACGCGCTGGCAGACGAGCTCACGAGCGCAACCAAAACGGCCGTCTCGCCCATCTCTGGCTTTGACAAGGAGCCGTACGTGCTCTTTAGCGAGATTGGCGACTTTGGCATTAAGGGCAAGATCATCTTTATCGTCAGTGACGACAGCACCACCTTCACGGCAGCCGACGCCTGCATTCGTGCCATCGCCCCCATCATCGCCTAAACCACCACAAAGGGGACAGGCACCTTTGTGGTGGTTTCACATCGTGGTACCATGGTTCATATCGTTGTTTAAACGACTAAGGGAGTAGACACCATGGAAGAGGCCTATCGTCAAGCACGCAAGCGCGGCGAGCAGGGACGCCGTCGCGCCATCAGCCAAAGCGAGCACCCGTACCTCACGGACCTCGACAGCTTGGTTGTCCAGCTCCCCTTAGGTCAGCGAGAGAATGTCGGCCTAAGGGATATTCCGCTCGAAATGGTCGTCGGCACGGTTACTAAGGGCCGTCAGTCTGCCTTTTCGTGCAACTTTATGCCCCTGCTGCCGTTTAACACCGAGTTCGCCCGCAAGTGGTCCAACCTCTACGACATCCAGGTGACCGAGGGCTATCGCGACCCCATCATCGTCACCGAGTTTATGCATCGGTTTTACGTCCAAGAGGGCAACAAGCGCGTCAGTGTCCTCAAATTCCTGGACGCCCCGACGGTTTCGGCCAAGGTCACCCGCCTCTATCCCGGAAAATGGGATTCCGTCGAAAGCCGCCTCTATGGCGAGTTCTGCGCGTTTTGGCGCGTCTGCCCCCTATACGAGATCGAGTTCTCGCGTGAGGGAAGCTACGAGACGCTCGCCAAGATGCTCGGTCAGAACCTTATCGAAAAATGGCCGCAGAAAAAGGTCGACTACCTGCGCCACACCTTCCTGCTCTTTAAGCGCGCCTACCTGCGCGCCGGCGGCGACCATCTGGACATTACGCCCGCCGACGCTATGCTCGTTTACCTCAACGTGTACAACCAAGACCGCTTGCTGGACACGCCGACGGATATCGTCGTAAACCGCCTGTGCAAGATTTGGCGCGAGTTGGTCATTGCCGGCAAAAGTGATGAGGAGAAGGTCGATCTTGTCGAGGCACCGAGTGTCGATGAGGAAGAGGCGCCCGCCAAGTCCACCTCCGGCGTGCTCAACTTCTTTATGGGCAAGACCGTCTACTCGGCGGCCAACCCCCTGCGCATCGCCTTTATCCATGAGTTCCCCTGTGCGACATCGAGCTGGGACAGCCTGCACGACCAAGGGCGTCAGTATCTCGATGAGCATTTTGGCGGTATCGTGCGCACCGAGGCGTTCGAGGACTGTCACAATCCGGACGTGTTCTACGCCGCCGTGGAAACGGCTGTCAAACATGGAGCTAACGTCATCTTCTCGACCTCGCACCGCCTGATGGAATACACGCTCAGAGCTGCCGTTGAGTATCCCCAGGTGCGGTTCCTTAACTGCTCTATCGGCCTTCCCCACCAAAGCGTCCGTTCGTACTTTGGCAAGATGTACGAGGCCAAGTTCCTCCTGGGCGCCCTTGCCGCCAGTATGGCGGACAACCACCGTATCGGCTACCACGCGTCGGTCTTCGCCTCGGGCGCGCTTAGCGAGATCAACGCCTTTGCCATCGGCGCCTCGCTGCTCGACCCCCGCGCGCAAATTATCCTGACCTGGGGCGATGTGCCCGCCGGAGGCCTTGCCGAGGCCATGTGCCGCGAAGGCGTGAGCGTCATGACCGGCGCTGACATGTCAAAGTCGCTCGTAGACCCTACGGCCTACGGACTCCACCGCCTGGTCGATGGCAAGGTCGTCGGCATCGCCATGCCGGTCTGGAACTGGGGCCGATACTACGAGCTTATCGTGCGAAGCCTGCTGCATGGCACCTGGGATGAGACCAGTGACGACAGCCAGGTTCGCGCCGTCAACTACTGGTATGGCATGAGCTCGGGCGTCATCGACATTCGCTACGCTCCGGGCCTGCCCTATCAGACGCGCAAACTGGTGCAGCTGCTCCGCAATGGCATCGTCGAGGGCTCCATCAATCCATTTGGCGGCGAGCTTCATAGCCAAGACGGCGTGGTGCAGATCGAGGGCTTTCCCCCACTGCCGAGCGCGCAGATTGTCGAGATGAATTGGCTGGCGGACAACGTGGTAGGCACCATTCCGCAGCTCGACGATGAGCCGGGAGTTACCGCCCTATGAAGATCCTTGCCATAGCAGATACCGAAGAACGATGCCTTTGGGAGTGCTTTCGCAAGGAGCGCTTTGAGGGTGTCGACCTGATTCTGTCTGCCGGCGATCTGGACCCGGACTATCTTGAGTTTTTGGTCACCGTCATCAACAAACCGCTCATCTACGTTCGCGGCAACCACGACGACCGCTACGCACGTCATGCACCGGGCGGATGTATCTGCGTGGAAGACAGCGTGTACACGTACCGAGGGATTCGCATTGCGGGCCTTGGCGGGTCCATGCGTTATCGCGACGGCGCCAACATGTACACCGAACGCGAGATGTCCAAGCGCATGCGTAAGTTGTCGCGTAAGGTTAGGATGGTCGGCGGGTGCGACATTCTGCTTACCCATGCACCCGCCGCCGGTATGGGTGATCTGGATGATCTGCCGCATCGAGGGTTTGAGTGCTTTAACACAGCGCTTGAGTCCTGGGGGGCCGACTACATGGTGCATGGGCATGTACACCAAAGCTACGGTTACGATTTTCAGCGCGAGCGGCAGCATGTGTGTGGAACGACGATCATCAACGCCTGCGGCTATACGCAGTTTGAGCTCGACCAGACGCGCTACCCCATCCGTGGCTGGCAGGCAGCCTGGCTCAACTCGCAAACCATGCGCCGCGAGCTCAAGCGCCACGATGCCATCGAGTCCTCAACCGCCAGAACACCCTGGTAACCACAACAAAGGTGCCTGTCCCCTTCGTGTTGGTTTTGCCCCGAGATAGCAAGAAACCCGGTCCTGCACAAGGCAGAACCGGGTTTCTTTAGCAATGCTTGCTTTGCTCAAGCAGTAACTAGCAGTTACTCAGCCAAGAAGTCACGCTGGACAGCGGGATCGACCTTGACGCCAGGGCCCATGGTGGAAGACACGGAGATGGACTTGACGTACTTGCCCTTAGCAGAAGAGGGCTTGACGCGCAGGATCTCGGTGTACAGGGCAGCGTAGTTCTCGACGAGCTGCTGCTCAGAGAAGGACTTCTTGCCCAGGGGCACGTGGCAGATGCCGTAACGGTCGGCGCGGTACTCAACGCGGCCGGCCTTGAGCTCGGAGACCATCTTGGCGACGTCCATGGTCACGGTGCCGAGCTTGGGGTTCGGCATGAGGCCACGGGGACCAAGGATCTTACCGATGCGGCCAACCTTGGCCATCATGTTCGGCGTAGCGATAGCGGCGTCGAAGTTGATCTCGCCCTTCTGAATCTGGGCGACGAGCTCGTCGGAACCGATGATGTCGGCGCCGGCAGCCTCAGCCTCGCGGGCCTTCTCGCCCTCGGCGAAGACGGCAACACGAACGGTCTTGCCGGTGCCGTGGGGCAGGGAGATGGAACCACGGATGTTCTGGTCAGCCTTACGAGTATCGATGCCCAGACGGAAGTGGGCCTCGACGGTCTCGTCGAACTTGGCGGTGTCAAGCTCCTTGATGAGCTTGGCAGCCTGAAGGGGGGTGTAGAGCGTGGCGCGGTCGATCTTCTCAGCAGCGGCGTTATAGCTCTTACCATGCTTAGCCATGTGCATTACCTCCTGTGGTTAAACGGGCGTGAGCCCTCCCACATCGTATCGTGTGCCCTATTGCACACATTTAACGGGCGCCCCGGTCGGAGCACCCTTCGTTACCATAAGAAATCGCTACTCAGCGATGGTGACGCCCATGGAACGGGCGGTACCAGCGATGATCTTCTTGGCGGCGTCAATGTCGTTGGCATTGAGGTCCGGCATCTTGATCTCGGCGATCTTGGTGAGCTGCTCCTGGGAGAGCTGACCGACCTTGTCGGCCTGGGGCTTAGCGGAACCAGACTTGAGGTTCAGCTCCTTCTTGATGAGGTGAGCCGCCGGCGGGGTCTTGGTGATGAAGGAGAAGGACTTGTCCTCGTAGACAGAGATCTCAACGGGGATGATGTCACCCTTCTTGTCCTGCGTCTCGGCGTTAAAGGCCTGGCAGAACTGCATGATGTTCACGCCAGCAGCGCCCAGGGCGGGGCCGACGGGAGGAGCGGGGTTAGCTGCACCAGCAGGAATCTGGAGCTTAATGACGTTGGCAACCTTCTTCTCAGCCATGGTCATTCCTTTCGAATCACGAGTGTGAAGTACTTGCTATATCGTAAGCACGCACGTGTTAGAAGCACTCCTGAGATGAGCAGTCACAGAAGAAGCACGCTCGCGCGAACGGACGAAAACTTAAGCGATGACAGCGACCTGGTTAAAGTCGAGCTCGACCGGCGTCTCGCGGCCAAAGATCATCAGCGTGACCTTGAGCTTGCCAGCCTCGGTGTTAACCTCGGAGACCTTGCCATCAAAGTCGGTAAGCGGGCCATCGGTGACGCGGACGGACGTGCCGACCTGAATATCAACCGAGGTGCGCTTGGGCGAATCGCCCTTACCGGGACGACGAGTCATCTTGTTGTACTCGTCGCGGGAAAGCGGAGCGGGCTTGCCGTTGCCGCCTAGGAAACCGGTGACGCCAGGCGTGTTACGAACGCACGTCCAAGCATCGTCATCCATCTCCATGCGGACCAGGACATAACCCGGGAAGATCTTGGAATCCTTGGTCTCACGCTTGCCACCCTCTTTAATCTCGGTGACGCGCTCCATAGGAATCTCGATATCAAAGATACGGTCCTGCATGCCCATGGTCTCGATGCGATGCTCGAGATCGGACTTAACACGGTTCTCGTATCCAGAGTAAGTGTGAACGACGTACCAACGCTTAGACATGGTTTAGCCCCTCAATCCAGAGAACAGAGCAAGAGCCTCGCCAAAGCCAGCATCGAGCAGAGCGATGACGACGCCGACGACGATCAGAGAAGCGCAAACGACGACCGAGTAGTTCACGAGCTCCTTCTTATCGGGCCACGTGACACGCTTCATCTCGGACTTGACCGAAGCGAAATACTTCTTGGTGCGGGCGAAGAAACCAGGCTTCTCGTTCTTCTTGGACTTCGCAGCCTTCTCGTTCTTCTTGGCAACGGCCTTCTTGGCCTCAACCTTGGAGTTGGCGGCAGCGTTGTTGGCAGGCGCCTGCTGCTGAGCCTTCTTCTTGTTCTTCTTGTTGGCCATTTGGGTTACCTCCGCGCAATGCGCTTATACATGAGTAAACCGTAAGCCCCCAATTGGGAGCTTACGGAATAATGACTGGCACGCCAGGAAGGACTCGAACCCTCAACACTCGGTTTTGGAGACCGATGCTCTACCAATTGAACTACTGGCGTATGTGACTAGAGACTAGCGAGTCTCTTTGTGCAGCGTGTGGTGACGGCACCAGGGGCAATACTTCTTGATCTCCATACGATCAGGCATGGTCGACTTGTTCTTGGTGGTCGTATAGTTGCGGCGCTTGCACTCAGTGCACGCAAGAGTAACTAGAGTACGCATGTATCCTGAACCTTTCATTTCCGCCCCGTACGGGCACGAATTGTTACTTTATCAGCTCCACGTAAGTGCTGTCAATGAAAACCTCGAGTCAATTGGTTCTCGGTGGATCCATTCATATTTGGAACACATCAATGAAGCCATCGAGAGCTAATCGACGGTGCATCCAGGACCATTATCGATCCTCTCGACACCAGCAACGGCTCAATATCCATTGCAGAAAAGAACCCGGCACCCATATAAGTGCCGGGTTCTCTAAGTCAGCTATATCAAAGAGCTAATTTACTCAATGATCGTGGAGACGATGCCCGAACCGACGGTGTGGCCACCTTCGCGGATAGCGAAGCGCAGGCCCTCCTCCATGGCGATCGGGTGGATGAGGTCGCCCTCGATGGTGATGTGGTCACCAGGCATAGCCATCTCGGTGCCCTCGGGGAGCTTGACCGTACCGGTAACGTCGGTGGTACGGAAGTAGAACTGAGGACGATAACCATCGAAGAACGGGGTGTGACGGCCGCCCTCCTCCTTGGTCAGAACGTAGATCTCGCCGGTGAACTTGGTGTGCGGGGTAACCGAACCGGGCTTGCAGAGAACCTGGCCGCGCTCGATGTCCTCGCGCTTGATGCCACGGAGCAGCAGACCGACGTTGTCGCCAGCCTCGCAGAAGTCCATGGACTTACGGAACATCTCGATACCGGTAACAACGGTGTTCTGGGTATCCTTGATGCCGACGATCTCGACGGGCTCGTTGAGCTTGAGCTCACCGCGCTCGACACGGCCGGTAGCAACGGTACCACGGCCGGAGATGGTCATAACGTCCTCAACGGCCATCAGGAACGGGAGGTCGTTGTTACGAGCAGGCGTCGGGATGTACTCGTCGACGGCGTTCATGAGCTCGCGAATGGCGTCCATCCACTTGGCGTCGCCCTCGAGAGCGCCCAGAGCGGAACCACGAATGACGGGGATGTCGTCGCCGGGGAAATCGTACTCGGAGAGGAGCTCACGGGTCTCCATCTCGACGAGGTCGATGAGCTCGTCATCGTCGACCATGTCGCACTTGTTCAGGAAGACGACGATGTAGGGAACGCCGACCTGACGGGCGAGCAGGATGTGCTCGCGGGTCTGAGCCATGGGGCCGTCGGTAGCGGCGATGACCAGGATAGCGCCGTCCATCTGAGCAGCACCGGAGATCATGTTCTTGACGTAGTCAGCGTGGCCCGGGCAGTCAACGTGAGCGTAGTGACGGGCAGCAGTCTCGTACTCGACGTGGGAGACGGAGATCGTAATGCCGCGCTCGCGCTCCTCGGGAGCCTTGTCGATGTTCTCGAACGCAGTGAAGTCAGCCTTGCAGCCCTCGGTCTCGGAGAGAACCTTGGTGATGGCAGCGGTCAGCGTGGTCTTGCCGTGGTCGACGTGACCAATGGTGCCGATGTTAACATGCGGCTTAGTGCGCTCAAACTTCTCTTTGGCCATAAAGCCCTCCTCTAAACAGGTCGTCCCCGGACGGGACTTTGCCTTTATACCATAGTGGCCTCTCAACATACTATTGAGAAGCCACCGTGTTACCTATGGTAGCGGTGACTGGATTCGAACCAGTGACGCCACGGGTATGAACCGTGTGCTCTAACCAACTGAGCTACACCGCCGGATGGAGCCTGCAACCAGACTTGAACTGGTGACCTCTTCGTTACCAACGAAGTGCTCTACCGACTGAGCTATACAGGCACTTGACGGGTGGGAGCTATAGGATTCGAACCTATGTAGGCAGAGCCAACGGGTTTACAGCCCGTCCCCATTAACCACTCGGGCAAACTCCCAATCGTTCAAGTATCCGCAGGTTCTTTGGTCTTTTGGACCGCCGCCCCCGCGAACGAAAAAGATAATACGATGCAACCTTGGGGGCTGTCAACGAAAACCTCTAGATACACGGTGCCGGGCGTATCTATATACCTTTGACCTGCGGTTTTATTGAGTTTGGATATGAAGGACAGTGGATTTTGCTGCACTGGTGACATTTCCCGAGGGAACACTTTGGCGTAGTGGAGTAAGCCTGCAGAATATTACTTCGATAACGATTCATTTGCACCTATATATAGGTCGAGATCGGGCTTCTCTGGCTTGACCGAGCGTGGATTTTCTCCCGTTTGAAATCGAGCGTGGATAATCTCCCACTTTTGACGTGCCACTGGGCCCAAAGTGGCAGATTATCCACGCTCATTCTCCAGGCGGGAGATTTTCCACTCTCGTGTGTCCGAAAATCCTCGCTCGATGACGATGACCAACCTCGCCCTGGCTTCTGTCTCGATCTGTAACAGTAAGAGGGTTATTCCTCCCCTATCTGTTACAGATCGAGATGTTTTTCTGCTGGCACCTGGCATTGTCTCGATCTGTAACAGTTAGATACGATTAAACCGTCTTGGTGTTACAGATTGAGATAAATTGGGGAACGAGAAGGACGCTGAGCCTGATAACTCAACAAAATAAAGAAACGGGCTCTGTCCCACAGGGGAACAGAGACCGAAACTCTCATGGAGCCAGTGACAGGAATCGAACCTGCAACCCACTGATTACAAATCAGTTGCGCTACCGTTGCGCCACACTGGCACACTTGGCGCTTTCGCGCGAAGCCTGTTAAGGATAAAGGAATTGCGAACGGGGCGCAACAGACCCTTTGACCGACCACATCTCAAAACTATTCGCCAGAACGAATAGTTTTATCTGTTCGCCAGAACCAAAAACTATTCGTTTTGGCGATGCCGACCCACAGTCCGTTGATTACAAATCAACGGGCCGGCCAATTGGGAAACGGGTATCTATGGATAATCCCCTACCGTCCGCGCAACGCCTTGAGCTTGGCCAGGGCATCGGGGCTCAAGCGACTGCCTAGAGTCATCTTGATCTGCGGAGCTTCCTCTGCCTCGTGAACGTCGTTATCGATCTGTTTGATCTCGTCCACCAGCATACGGCTCGAGATGCGCGTAACGCCCTTGCCCATGACGACAGCCTGGATCGTGCCGTCGCTCGATACCACGGAGCACGCGCGGCCTTCCTCGCGCGCCTCGATGCAGAGCTTCTGCACCACGGTGTCGGCCGAAACACCCGTCGGCGAGAACTCGATGCGCACGCCGCGGGCCGGCAGGTTGGGACGCTCGCTGGAGATGTTGCCCGCGCCGTCGAACACGATCACGGCCTCGTAACGGCCCTGGGCAAACGCCGCCACGTCGTTAATGAGGGCGGTGCGCGCCATATCGTGAACGTCGCTGGAATACGGATCGTCGGAATGGTCGTACACGAGCTTTTCGTAGCGCGGCGTGCAGTGGATCACATTGTAGCCGTCGACCACCAACAGCTCGGGTTTGTTGGAATGCACTGTCGAGACTGGATCGGCGATAGCCTGCGCAAACGCATTGCCGCCCACGCCGTAGGTCGCGGCCGAAACAATCGGCTTGGCCGAGCCCTCGCCAAAGCGCTTGGCCTTGGACTTCGCACGGTTCTTTTTGGACATGCGCTACTCCTCCCCCATGAGTTCGCCGGCGTTGCGGCGCAGCCACTCAAAGCACAGCGCCGTCGTTGCCTGGGCAACGTTGAGACTCTCGGTCATGCCGCGCTGGGGAAGCTTGGTCAAAAAGTCGCATTTCTCGAGCACCAGGCGCGAGATACCGTCGCCCTCGGAGCCCATGACGAGCGCCACGCGGCCCTCGAAGGGAGCATCCCAGCAGCTGCCCTCGGCGTGCTCGGAAGCACCGCCCACCCAAAAGCCGGCGGCCTTGAGGTCGTCAAGCGCTCGGGCGATATTGGGAACCTGCGCAATGGGCAGGTGCATGACGGCACCAGCAGAGGTTTTGTAGCTGCCCACGGTCACACCGGCGGCGCGCTTGTTTGCAATGATGACGCCCGCCGCGCCCACGACCTCGGCGGAGCGCACGATCGCACCAAAGTTGCCATCGTCGGTCACATGGTCGAGCACGACGACGAGCGCCGGTCCGTCACCCGCGCGATCGAGGATATCGGCGACATCAGCATAGGGGAAATTACCCACCTCGAGCGCAATGCCCTGGTGAGCGCCATGGCTCGACAGCGCATCGAGCTGCGCGCGCGGCACATACTTAATGCGGACACCCGCGGCGTTGAGGTCGTCGACCAGGCGCGACAAGGCAGCATCGCGCTCCCCGCCCTCGGCGATGAGCGCGCACTTGACGGGAAAGCCGGTGCGCAGGGCCTCGGCGGCAGCACGGCGACCTTCGATAAACTCGCCCTTGGGGACCTGAATGTTGTCGCGGTTGCGATCTCGCTGCGGACGCGCAGCCTGGGCTTGGGAGCGCTCGCACTGGCCCTTGGAAGCGACAGCGCGGTCATTGCGGCGAATCGGACGCGAGCCAGAAGCAGCTTGCTTACCTCCACGCGGTGCACGCTTGCGATTGTCGGCCATAAAACGGCCTCCTTAACACAATTATCAAACGAAACAAATAGACCGACCGCCCGAGGTGCGGCAGATTGCCTTGAAAGAGGAGGGCATAGACCTTGAGGTCATGCCCGACAATTGAAAGGCAAGGTGCCGTGGCTCGGGCGGTCGGGTGCTTGGGAAACCCGCGGGGATTAGAGAGTCTTGATGCGGGTGCCCGCGGCAGTATCTTCAATCGTCAGGCCCAGGTCCTTGAGCTGGTCGCGGATGGCGTCTGCCAGATCCCAGTTCTTGGCGGCACGGGCCTCGGCGCGGGCCTCGAGAATCTTGGCAGCGGCCTCGTCCACGTCGTCGCCCGTGTAGGCGACCAGGCCGGCGGCAACGCCCAGCAGACCCAGCGGCAGCTCGACCTTGGGCTCGGGGAGCTCAACGCCAAACGTATCGAGCAGATCGACCAGCGTATCGGCGGCGGCAAGCGCGGCGGCCTTGTCGGCAGCGTCGCCCGCCTGCTCCAGGTACTGGTTGCACTCGGTCACAAAGCCAAAGACGGCACCCATGGCACCGGCGGTGTTAAAGTCGTCGTCCATGCACTCCTTAAAGGTGGCACGGGCCTCGGCGGCCTTGGCGGCAAACGCCTCGGATGCTGCCTCATCGGCATCGGCCGTCGCATGGTTCGCAGCCCAGCGCAGGTTCTCGACCGTACCGGCGATACGCGTGAGCGAGTTCTCGGCACCCTCCAGGCGCTCCCAGGAGAAGTCGAGCGGCGAGCGATAGCTCGTCTGCAGCATCAGCAGGCGCAGGGCCGCGGCGGAATGCTGCTCGAGGACCTCGGCCAGCGTAAAGAAGTTGCCGAGCGACTTGGACATCTTCTCGCCGTCAACCAGCAGCATGCCCGTGTGCATCCAGGTGTTGGAGAAGCCCTGGTGCCAGGCGCAGGTAGCCTGGGCGCACTCGTTCTCGTGATGCGGGAAGGCAAGGTCGGAGCCGCCGCCGTGGATGTCGATCGGGGTGCCCAGGTAGCGGTGCACCATGGCGGCGCACTCGGTGTGCCAACCGGGACGGCCCTCGCCCCAGGGGCTCGGCCAGCTGGGCTCGCCGGGCTTGGCGGCCTTCCACAGGGCAAAGTCGAGCGGGTCGTTCTTGTCCTCGTTCTCCTCGATGCGCGCGCCGACCATAAGGTCGTCGATGTTGCGGCCCGAGACCTGACCATAGTTGGGATCGCTGCGCACGGCAAAGTACACGTCGCCGTTATCGGCGGCGTAGGCATGGCCCTGCTCGATAAGCGTCTTGATCATAGCGATCATGGGGCCGATCTCCTTGGTGGCGCGGGGGCGCACATCGGGATCGAGCACGTTGGCGGCACGCATGACGCCGATGAACTTGTCGGAGAACTCCGTCGCGACCTCGGCGGCCGTGCGGCCCTGCTCGTTGGCGCGTTTGATGATCTTGTCATCGACATCGGTGAGGTTCTGGGCGAACGTGACCTCGTAGCCGCTCGCGATGAGCCAGCGACGAATCACGTCAAAGCTGATGAACGTGCGGGCATTGCCGATGTGGATGTTGTCGTAGACCGTGGGGCCACACACGTACATGCGGACCTTGCCGGACTCGATGGGCTGGAACTCTTCCTTTTTATGGGTAGCGCTGTTGTAGATACGCATTCGTTACTCCTTAACGGTTTTCTGTAGCAGGCAGACTGCCCAGGCGCCAATTCCCTCGCCTTGGCCTTCCCAACCGAGCTTTTCGGTCGTGGTGGCGGCGACGCCCACGTTTTCCACGTCGACGCCCAGGGCATGGGCAAGGTTGGCGCGCATGGCATCGCGGTGCGGAGTGATCTTGGGTTGCTGGCAGGCAATGGTGCAATCGGCATCGACAAACTCAAAGCCCAGCTCGCGTGCATAGTCCATCACGCGAGCGAGCAGCACCATCGAATCGGCACCCTCATAGGCGGGGTCGGTATCGGGGAATAGCTTGCCAATGTCTCCCCCGCGGCAGGCGCCCAGAATGGCGTCGGCCAAGGCGTGCGCGAGCACATCGGCATCCGAGTGGCCCAGCAGGCCGCGCTCGTAGGGGATGTCGACCCCGCCGATGATACATCGACGCCCCTCCACCAAACGGTGGACGTCGTAGCCGTGGCCAATGCGCAGGTTACTGAACATGGGGAAGGTCCTCTCCCTCGGCCATGCGACCGAGCAGAATCGCGGTTACGGGACGCAGGTCCTCGGGCACCGTCACCTTAAGGTTATCGCGCGGGCTCTGGACACAGCGGACGCGCCCGCCCATGCGCTCGACCAGCGATGAATCGTCGGTACCGATAAAGCCCTCGGCGATAGCAGCGGCGTGAGCGCGCTTCATGGCGTCGACGCTAAAGATCTGCGGCGTCTGCGCGGCCCAATAGAGCTCGCGCGGCGGCGTCTCGACGATATTATCGCCGTCGACGATCTTGAGCGTGTCGATCGCGGGCTGACCGCACACGACACCGTCGAGCGAGCGGTCGCCCACAAGCACGTCGATCGCATGATCGATGGCCTCGGTCGTAATGAGCGGACGGGCGCCGTCGTGGATGGCGACATATTCGAAACCCGCCGGAACCGCATGCACGCCGGCACGGGTGGAATCCTGGCGGGTATCGCCGGCATCGGCAAAGCTGATGGGCGTGTCATAGTCAAACGGGTCGATGGCCAGGCGGCGCATCTCGGCACGACGCTCGGCAGGGCAAACCACGACGATGTGGCCGACCTTATCGCTACGGTCAAACGCGCGGATGGACCAGCTCATAAGCGGACGGCCCGCCACATTGACGAGCTGCTTGCCACCGGGGTTACCAAAGCGCTGGCCGCTGCCACCGGCAACGACCACGGCGCATACGGGCGCCATTATGCGTTCCCCTGTTTGGTGCCCTTCATGCGGTACAGGGAGTCCGCAAGAATGGCAGGGTTGTTAACGCCAAAGTCGCCTAGGCGCTCCGGATCCTCGCTGATGTCGTCCATGAGCTCCTGCAGTGAGCCGTACTCGTCGACGATCTTCTCGGCCACGCCGTCACGCACGACGGACACGCGCGAAAGCGTGCGCAGGCCCAGCGGTGTCATGACGGAGTCCTCGTCCAGGTCGTCGTAACCCAGAACCGCCGCCACATGCTGTGGATCGGACAGGTCCTTGGGCGTCATACGGGCAAGCTCAGCGCGAATCTTCTCGGCGTTTGCCTCGGAAGAATCACTTGCATAGTCGCGGATCATCAGGTCGTACTCGGTATCCATGCTCGAGCCGGCGAGCTGCTCGAGCTGCATCTGCACGAGCTTGCCCTGGTTACCCAGCTTGACGATGCAATCCTTAAGCTCGGTCTTTGCCTGCTGCATGATCTCGAAGCTCGAGAAAATACCGGTAATGTCGGCGAGCGTAACGTAGTCGTCGAGCTCGAGGGCCGTCAGGCGCAGCAGGGAGCGGTCGAGCGACTGACGGGTAGTCTGGAGCGTGGCGACGAGCTGGTTGACCGAGCTCATGATGGTGGTGACGGGCTGGATCTCGTAGCTCTTGCCGTGAACGTACACGTTGACGACGGCACGACGGGCCGAGACCGAGATCACGATGGCATCCGTGAGCACCGACATGCGGGCGGCGGTGCGGTGACGCATGCCCGTCTCGCTCGTGGCAAGCGAGGGATCGGGATTGAGGTGGAAGTTGGCGCGCAGGATCTGGGTGAGGTCGCCGTCGATGACGATGGCGCCGTCCATCTTGGAAAGCTCGAACAGGCGGTTCGAGGTAAACGAAATGTTGAGCGGGAAGCCGTCGTTACCAGCAGCGAGCACGTTTTCGGTGTCGCCGACGCAGATAAGGGCGCCCAGGTGACCAGCAATGATCATGTCGAGGGCGGTGCGAATCGGCTGACCGGGGGCAGTCAGGCGAATAGCCTGTTCCATACGCTTTTGCAGCTCGTTCTTATCCAAGGCATCGCTCCCATCGTATACGCTCCATAAACGTTAATAAGTTTCTCACGGTTTGCCCCTGTGACGCCCGCAAAATCCGATGCTTACAGAATGAGCGAACACAGCTGAGAGCCCCAATCCAAATGAGCTGCTTATGTGGTAGCATCGGGATTCGCATAAATGAGGGAGTAGTCGCGTGATCGGGTTCGCCTCCGGTGGCGCGGCAAGTCAACACACTGGCCGATGCGGCCTGGCTTGCCTTAATGAACGAGACTCGTGGCTGTGCGCGCAACGCGTACGCCACGGGTCTTTTTTGTTGCTCCCCCAAGAGGTACACGCGGGTTCGCCCGCAGAGAGGGAGCCAGACTATGGGACTCGCAGAGCTCGTGTTGCTCGCCGTTGGCCTTTCGATGGACGCCTTTGCCGTTTCCATCTGCAAGGGCCTCGGCATGAAAAAGATCAACCTTAAAGTCGCCGTGGTGCTCGGCCTGTTCTTTGGCGGCTTTCAGGCCGGCATGCCCGTAATCGGATGGGCGCTCGGCAGTCAATTCATGGGCATCATCGGACCCATCGACCATTGGATCGCCTTTATCCTTTTGGCCTTCATCGGCGGCAAAATGCTGTGGGAAGCCTTTACCGAAGACGAGGATGAAGGCGACGGCAAGGATGCCGAAAAGATTGACCTGGGCGAGTACCTGATCCTCGCCATCGCCACCTCAATCGACGCCCTGGCCGTGGGCATCTCGTTCGCCGCGCTTTCGGTCGACATCGTTCCCGCTGTATCGCTTATCGGCGTCACAACGTTTATCTTCTCCGTCGCCGGCGTAGCGATCGGCCACACCTTTGGCGCGCGCTACGAAAAACCCGCCACCATCGTGGGTGGCGTCGTACTCGTCCTCATCGGGCTTAAGATCTTGCTTGAGCACCTTGGGATCCTCGCACTGTAACGAATAACGGCCGCCCGGCATTACGCCAGGCGGCCGTTTTCATAGCCAGCCGTTTTAGAGCGGCTTAACCAAGGCGACCCTTACGCGGCAAGGCGCTTGAGGACGTCGATGAGCAGCTCGTAGAAGCGCTCGGCAGAAGCGAGCTCCATGCTCTCGTCCGGGGTGTGGACATCGGAGAGCGTCGGGCCCACGGCGATGGCGTCCAGGCCGTGCAGGGCCTCGGCAAACAGACCGCACTCAAGGCCGGCGTGAATGGACTCGATGCGCAGCTCAGAGCCAAAGAGCTCGCGATAGCTCTCGACAAAGACGTCGCGGACCGGCGAATGCTCGGCATAGCTCCAGCCGGGATACTCGAACTCAAACTTGGCGTCGAAACCCAAGACATCGGCCAGCGTCTGCAGGCGGTCCTTGAACTCGTTCTGCAGCGAAGTGATCGAGGAGCGCGGGGACAGCATGATCTTGACCTCGTTATCGGAGGTGGCGACCACGCCGATGTTGGAGGAAACCTCAACGGAGCCGTCGGTGGCGACGTTGCGGCGAATCACGCCGTTAGGGGCAAGACGCAGGGCGCGGATGAGGGCAAGCGCGGACTTCTCGTCCATAGCCTCGACCTTGGCGTCGTCGGCGATCTCGACGGTGCAGGCAAAGCCGGGGTCGAAGACCTCGAGCTCGGCGGTGACGTCGGCGATGATGCCCTTTGCAATCTGGGCCGCGGCCTCGGCGCCAGCGTGGTCGGCGTAGACCAGAACAGCCTTGCACTCACGGTTGATGGCGTTGTCCTTGGTGCCGCCGTTAAAGCTGACGATGGCGGGCTCGCCGGCGACCATCAGGCGGTCGATGATACGGGCCATGATGAGGTTGCCGTTGCCGCGCTCCAGGTTGATGTCGGAGCCGGAGTGACCACCCAGCAGGCCGGAAATCTCGAGCGTAAGGGTGCTGCCGGTCTTGTGCTCTCGCACGATGGGGCAAGTGTAGGTAACGACGACGCCGCCGGCGCAGCTGACGGTTGCCACGCCTTCTTCCTCGGAGTCAAGGTTAATCATGGTGCGGGCGCTAATCTGGGACTTGTCGAGCGTCTCGGCGCCGACCAGGCCAGTCTCCTCGTCTGTGGTGAATACGCACTCGAGGGCGGGGTGAACGATCGAATCGTCATCGAGAACAGTGAGCATCAGAGCGACGGCGATACCGTTGTCGGCGCCCAGGGTGGTGCCGTTAGCGGTGAGGACGCCGTCCTTGACGACCAGGTCGATACCATCGGTCATAAAGTCGTGCTCAACGGAGCCCAACTTGTCGCACACCATATCGATGTGGCCCTGCAGCATCACGGTCGGGGCATTCTCGGCACCGGCAGATGCGGGCTTGCGAATGATGACGTTGTAGACCTCGTCCTGATACGCATCGAGGCCGCGCTCCTTGGCAAACGCAACCAAGAAATCGCTGATGCCCTTCTCATTGCCAGACCCACGGGGGATCGCGCTGACCTCCTCAAAGAAATGGAACAGCTGGGCGGGCTCATAGCCGGTGATCTTGTAGTCCATGGTGCCTCCTTGGCGCAACTGGTTAGACAGTAAGATATGCGACTTGTATATTCCCAGACTTTGCGTGCATAAACCAGTCGAAAACGCCGAGCGCCCTTGCATCATCGGCTAACGGTGAGGAAACGCCATTTTATTAAGATAAAGCAGGCTAGACGGGTCGTGCAGAGGGAACGTTGGACCCCCCAACCAACCTCAACGCCTGTTGAACATTAATGCATACACCATTGGTATGTTTAATAAGATTCTTGTCCTCCGTCACGACGTAATCGGCATCAATGCGATTGGCGACGCCCAGCATCAGGTCGTCCTCAAAGTCATTGTGGTGGTACTTGAACACAAAGGAGTCGAAGACCTCGTCTGCACCGACCGGGGCGATGAGGGCTAGCTCGCGCATCTGTCGAACGCATGCCCAGGCCGTTTCGTCTGCCGCCGCAATGGCGTTATCGCTCAGTGAGCCAGTCTTTCTTCGGCACTCCTGCTTGATTGCCGCCGAGACAAGATATGAAACGTCTTTGACCGAAAGCGACGAGGCAAACAGGGCAATCCGCTCCGAGGCGTCGGCAATCTCGATCAGATGGACGACATTTGCCGTACGGTCGGACCTGCCAGAAAAATAATCCATCCATACGTTGGTATCGATTAACAGCTTGAGGACGCCTTCTGTGCTCATAGTTCCACCCACTCGGGATAGCGCTCCGCCATGGCCTCCTCATAGAGGTCGTCATAGTCTCCCGAGAACTCAGGGATGGGGATGCCGTATTTGAGGCACGAATCGCGAACGATATGGCTGCCTTGCGCGGCCCTTGACTCCATGCGCCGGGGCTCCACTCCGTCAGAAACCGGAGCCGCCGCGTCTCCCTTCGAGGGCATGCGTCCGTTAACGACCAGATACTCCCAAAGTGTCCGAACGGCTTGTGACGGCGTCATGCCAATATGAGTCAGGACGGCGTCTCCCGCCTCTTTGAGCTGGCGATCTATACGCACGTTCATCTGAACTGGCCGCGTGTCGAGTATTGACGTAGGCATATCAGCTCCTTTGCTATACTATATCTCGATTTTAGTATAGCACGGCAGATTGAAGCGCATTTCAATAGAAATGAGGGCGCTTCCTTATCGGAAACGCCCCCGTTATACAAGGTATGTTTAATCCCTACAGCGCGCCGGAACCGGCTTGCATCATGCCGCCGGGGCCCGAGGTCACGCCGCCGCTCACGGGCGCGGCGTTGCCAGTGTGCGGTGCCGCCGGGGCGGTATCACCACCGAGCGTGCCCGCCGGACGCGGTGCCGGGATCTCGCCCGTGCCGTGGCTAAAGACAAACTTGCCGTCGGCCACATCGCACAGGACGGTATCGCCCTCGCCCCACTCGCCGGCCAGCAGCTCCTCGGACAACGGATCCTCGATAAGCTTTTGGATGGCGCGGCGCAGCGGACGCGCACCGTTGGTCAGGTCGGTGCCCTCGGCCACGATCTTGTCATAGGCCGCATCGGTGAGCTTGATGTTCATACCGTTGGCAATCAAACGCTGACGCAGGTCGTCCACCAGCAGGTGCGCGATCTTGGTCAGGTTCTCACCCGAAAGCTTCTGGAACACCACAATGTCGTCGATACGGTTGAGCAGCTCGGGGCGGAACAGGCGCTTGAGCTCGCCCATCGCGCGGCCGCGGATCTCACTCGAGGTGAGGCCCTGCTCGCCGGTGGTGCCAAAGCCAACGCTCGCATCCTGTGCGATCTCGCGGGCGCCCACGTTGGACGTCATGATGATCACGGTGTTGCGGAAGTCGACCGTCTTGCCCTGGCTATCAGTCAGGCGGCCCTCCTCCAGCACCTGCAGCAGGATGTTGAAGATATCGGGGTGCGCCTTCTCGATCTCGTCGAACAGCACGACCGAGTACGGGTGGCGACGAACGGCCTTGGTGAGCTGGCCGCCCTCGTCGTGACCGACGTAACCCGGAGGGCTGCCGATGAGCTTGGAGACCTCGAACTCGCTACCGAACTCGGACATGTCGAAGCTGATGAGCGCGTCCTTGCTGCCAAAGAGATACTCGGCGAGCGTCTTGGCAAGCTCGGTCTTGCCCGTGCCGGTGGGACCCAGGAAGATAAAGCTGCCGCCGGGGCGACGCGGATCCTTGAGCGGCGAGCGGCTGCGGCGCACGGCCTTGGCAACTGCCTCGACAGCCTCATCCTGACCGATGATGCGCGTCTTGAGCACGCTTTCGGCCTGCAGCAGGCGACGGCTCTCGCTCTCGGTAAGCGAGGACACCGGCACGCCCGAGGTCACGGACACGATATCGGCGATCTGGGAGACATCGATGGTGAGCGGGCTGGCGTCGAGCTCGGCGGTCCAGGCAGCCTTGGCCTCGGCGAGTTCGATCTCGGCAGCCTTCTGCTGCTCGGTGATCTCGGCGGCCTTGTTCATATCGTCGCTCTCGGTAGCCTCCTGTGCGGCAGCCTTGAGCTCCTCGATGCGATGCTCGGCCTCGCGCACCGGCTCGGGCGCGCGATTCGCGGCGATGCGAGCGCGGGCACCGGCCTCGTCAATGAGGTCGATGGCCTTATCGGGCAGGAAGCGGTCCTGGATATAGCGGTTGGAGAGGTTCGCGGCGGCTTCGATGGCACCTTGCGTGTAGCGCACGTGGTGGTGCTCCTCGTAGCGCGGCTTGAGCGCAGTCAGAATCTTGACGGTGTCCTCGACACTCGGCTCCTCGACATCGATAGTCTGGAAGCGACGCTCGAAGGCCGGGTCCTTGGTGAGGTACTTGCGGAACTCCTCGGCCGTGGTGGCACCGATAATCTGGAAAGCGCCGCGCGCGAGCACCGGCTTGAGCATGGAGCTCGCGTCGATGGAGCCCTCGGCGGAACCGGCACCGATAATGGTGTGCATCTCATCGATAAACAGGATGACGTCGTCGGCCTCGGTTGCCTCCTGGATCACGTTCTTGAGGCGCTCCTCGAACTCACCGCGATACTTGGCGCCCGCAACGAGACCCGGCAGGTCGAGCGTCCAGATATTCTGGTTCATGAGGTTCTCGGGCACGTTGCCGGCGGCGATCTGCTGGGCCAGACCCTCGACGATGGCCGTCTTGCCCACGCCGGGATCGCCCAGGATGAGCGGGTTGTTCTTGGTGCGGCGCGAAAGAATTTCCATCATACGCTGGACTTCCTTTTCGCGGCCGATCACCGGATCGAGTTCGCCGTCGCGCGCCTTCTGCGTAAGGTTGGTCGCGAACTGCTTAAGTGTATCGGTACCGTTCCCCTTTTGCTGGGAGGCATCCGAGCCGCTAAAGAACGGCAGGCCCGTACCGGGACGACCAGCACCGGCGCCAGCGAGCGGACGCTTCTTATCCTGGTCCTTGGCGGTGAGTTTCTCGATAGCCTTTTTGATGGAAGCGGACGACACACCCAGGCGCATGAGGATGTCCATGGCCATGCCGTTGCCCTCTTCGACGATACCGATGAGCAGGTGCTCGGTCGACACATACGTCTGGTTGTTCTCACGCGCCACGCGGAAGGAGCGCTCCATCACGCTAATGACGAGCGGCGTAAAGGCAAGCTTGGCAGCCTCGGTCTCCTCGCTGGGCTCGGGAACCGTGGTCTGGACCTCTTTGAGAGTATCCATGATGTCATCGTAGGAGATGTCGAGCGAACGCAGTGCCTCGGCGGCAATGCCCTCGTCCTCCTTGGCAAGCGCGAGCAGCAGGTGCTCGGTGCCCACCTTATTTGAGTGAAGATCGAGCGCCTCTTGCTTGGCCATGGACATGACCTTGCGCGCGCGATCGGTAAAACGGTCTAACATGCTAGTTCCTCTTAGACGAGCTAGTTTTTTTCAAACGCAAAGCGCCGCCCCGCGGCAGCGCTTTGGTCTCTTTACCCATATGGAGTATATGTTAACCGTTGGGACCTTTCCCGCCCGTAGCCGCGCGACAACGTCTACAAAAAAAGGAATTGCTCGGGTCCGTTTGGCGGTTTGGTTTTGAGCTGCTGTCTAGCAGGCGGGCTCGGCGTCCATGCTCTCGGCAACGTCATTGACGGCATCGGCAACGGGAGCGCCCGGCATGCGCACGAGCTCCATGTGCGGCTCGGCAAAGACCGTGCCCATGGGGAAGGCGCGGCGGAAGACAAAGCGAGCAACCGGACCGGCCACCAGCAGGTTCCAGGGCAGGGCCATGATAAAGTTGCGCGGAATGTTAACGAGCCACATCATCGGCAGCAGCTGCAGGTTGGCGAGCGGACCGCCGGGCATGTGGAATAGGCCCTCGCACGCACCGTAGAGCGACATGATGATGACCATAGGAACGACCATGCAGGAGCTGACGGCGAGCGTCATGGCAAGCGGCGAGCTCTTGCCCGGCGTGACCAGGAATTTAAAGGCGAAACCCTTGGCAAGGGGGCTGGCAACAAACCAGTCGCAGCACATGGCAAAAACGTAGGCAACGGGGAAGCCGAGCCACGCGGCGGCAACAACCTCGCCGTTGATGGCCCCATGCTGCAGGGCAACGTTGTAGATGCTCATCCAAAGCACCATGCAAAAGCACATGATAAAGGTGAACAGCAGGCTCTCTCGTTTGTTGATAGGCATAAAGGGCAAAATCCTTTCTGTGTTACGCCGCGGTACCACGCAACAAAAACGGGCGGGCAAGATGGAGCTGTTGGGACTTCATCTCGCCCGCCCGTGGCACGTGCGTCTGCGACTACTTATGTGGTGGAACCAGCCTAGCACGAAAACCCCGCGCTTCGTAAGCGTTGAGTTTGTGAAGATGCAGGGCACCAATAATCCCCCGACCCCATAAGTTGCGGTGGAATACGGACTGTTTTGACCCTTTAAGCAGCAATTCAGTCCCTATTTCACCGCAACTCATTTGGTGCAAAGTGACCTATCCCCCTTGTACCAATTAGCTGGTGTGGCGCCAGCGAGGGTCGGTGAGCGTACGCGCCACACCCAGACCAACGGGCAAAAACGCCACGATGAGCACTGCACGCACAAACCAGCCGAGCATATTGACCGTGTCGAAGGTGCACATGTAATACATCGAGCGATACAGATACAAGCCCGGCACCATAATGACAATCGAAGGCACCGTGAGGGCGATACGTGGGTAGGTGAGCTTGATTTCGGCCAAGCTCGCGAGCAGCCCCGATACCAACGCGCCGGTAAACGCAGCCGCCTCGGGAGGCATGCCCGCACTCAGGCCCAAGAAGGGAAACAGCGTCGGCGCATCGACGAGCGTAAGGCGCAAGGTATTAGACACGGCGCCGATGAGCCCTGCCGCCGCTGCCATCTTTACCGGACTGTTGAACATAACCGAGAAGCCAAATACGCCGATAAAGCTCATCAGCACGCGCAAGAGCGTAAGAGCCAACGGTGAGAGACCAAGCGGGGCGAAGTCATCCGGCGCCAGTCCCACACACTCGGCAACCATCCAACCTACGAGGGTCGCCATCACAATAATAGACACAGCATACGAAAGACGCTCGATACCGCTTCGCATGTCGAGCTTAGCGATGTCGAGGCCTGCCGTAATGAGGGGAAAGCCGGGAATCACAAAGAGCATGGCGCCGATATAGCCTTCTTGGTGCGACATTGCCCCCGGTACGACCTGGCCAAGGCCGAGCAATGCCAGCAGATACGAAACGCAAGCGAGCGCAACGCCGATCGTCAGCGCGCTAAACTGGCCAAGGCCCTGCTTGAGAATATGGGAGCGAGCAAAGTTGCCGACACCAGCGCCTACGAATGCGCAGGCCATCTCGATAGGGCCGCCGCCGAGCAAAAAGACAAAGGCGCCGCAAGCACAGGCTGCCGCAAGGCCCTGTTGCCAGGAAGCGTAATCGGGCTTCGAGCTCTCAACGGTCTTGAGCATCTCGTGGTACTCGTGCACGGTAAAACGGCGCCCGTAAATCTCAATTTCCTTTAAGAAGCTCTCCATCATCCAAATGCGATGAGTATTGACTCCCGTTGTGGGTAGGCTGACGACCTCGTTAAAGCAGTGACCGTCTTCGATGCAGGTGCACTCAAACGACAGGAGACTCAGATCGACGTGAATCGTGACGCCAAGCACGGCAGCAACACGATTCATGGTATCGCGCACGCGCCAGGCACCTGTTCCACTTGCCAGCATAAGCATGCCGGTGCGACAGATGATGGATGATTTATCGGTGAGCGGCGCATCGACGGCAAGCTCATCGCCTGCCGTCACGATCTGGCGCCAGTCAGTTTTCATATGAAGCGCGCCGGCACGAGCGCCGTGGTGCATAGGGACTCTCGAAAGCAGCGAGTCCAGGCGCGAAGACTGTGGGGGCTCCGCTGATTCGACCTCGTCCTCGTCGGGCTCTTCATCAACAAGGTCGAAGGCATCGAGCGACGCCGGCTCGCGACGATCGATCAGCTCCTCGTCCTCATCATCGAAGTAATTGAACTGATCGAGCATCTCCTCTTCAATTGCACGCTCGCTCACATCGTCCATATAGGCACTCCCTTCCTGCCGACTAACCCCCATCCTAGGCAGCGACGGCTAAAGGAAACATAAAAGAGACGACTGCTATACGAGCCATGTGCGCAATAGCCGTTGGGTAGTCGTTTAAGAACGTCCACAATGACTATTGACAGCCAAGGCAACGCCGATGCCTTGGCAACGACAGCGAAAGCCCGCCAGAGCGAGCAAGGTGCCTTGAAACAAGGCGGCATTGACCTTTTGGTCATGCCGCCGAAGTTGAAAGGCAGATTGCCGCTCTGGCGGGCTTGCAGCGTCAACTGGTTACGGCGTTTGGCAAAACGCCGTAACCCCCTAGTACATCTTTGCGCCGGCGGGGATGGAGGCGTCGAGCTGGATCAGGTTGAGGCGCTCCTCGCCCTCCTCCTCGTGGACAGCGCTGATCAGCATGCCGCAGCTGGGAATACCCATCATCTTGCGCGGAGGCAGGTTGGTGATGGCGAGCAAGGTCTTGCCGACCAGGTCCTCGGGCTCGTAATAAGCGTGAATACCGGAGAGGATGGTGCGGTCGGTACCGGTACCGTCGTCGAGCGTAAAGTTCAGCAGCTTCTTGGACTTCTTGACGGCCTCGCATGCCTTGACCTTCACAGCGCGGAAATCGCTCTTGGAGAAGGTATCGAAGTCGACGAACTCCTCAAACAGCGGCTCAACGGCGATCTTGGAGTAATCGAGCGTGGGCTTAAGCGACTTGACGAACGGGCTTGCGGCGTTGCCGGCCTCGGCAGCCTTGGCGGCAGCGGCACCAGACTGGAAACCCTTCTCGGGCTTCATGTGGGGGAACAGCAGGACGTCGCGAATGGAAGCCTGGTTGGTGAGCAACATGACCACGCGGTCGATACCGATACCGATGCCGCCCGCGGGAGGCATACCGTACTCGAGGGCGCGCACGTAGTCCTCGTCGTATTCCATGGCCTCGTCGTCGCCGCCGGCCTTCTCGGCCATCTGGGCGGCAAAGCGCTCGGCCTGGTCGACCGGGTCGTTGAGCTCGGAGAATGCGTTGGCGTACTCGTGGCCGGCGATAACCAGCTCAAAGCGGTGGGTTAGACGCGGATCGTCCTCAAAACGCTTGGCGAGCGGGCTGACCTCGATGGGGTAATCGCACACGAAGGTCGGGTTGACGATGGTGTCCTCGCCCAGCTCATCGTAGATCTCGGCGATGATCTTGCCAGCAGTCCACTCGGGCTTAATCTCCAGGCCCTTCTCGCGCGCGGCGGCGGCAAGCTCCTCGACCGGCGTATCGATGGTGACCTTCTTGCCGATCACATCAGAGACAATATCGGTCATGGGGCGGCTGGCCCACTCACCGGACAGGTCAATGGTCTGGCCCTGGTACTCGATGACCTCAGGATTGCCGATAGCCTTGTTGGCAGCCTTGATGACGCCCTGGGCGAGCGCCTTCATGCCCTCGAGATCGGAGAAGGCACGGTAGGCCTCCATCGTGGTGAACTCGGGGTTGTGGGTAAGGTCCATGCCCTCGTTACGGAAGATGCGGCCGATCTCGAACACGCGCTCAAAACCACCGACAATGCAGCGCTTGAGGTGCAGCTCGGTGGCAATACGCAGGTAGCACTCCTGATCGAGCGCGTTGAAGTGCGTGATGAACGGCTTGGCCGTGGCACCACCCTGGATGGTCTGCAGAATGGGGGTCTCGACCTCCATGTAGCCGTCGGACTCCATAAAGCGGCGGAAGGTGGAGAGAATCTGTGAACGCTTACGGAAGGTCTCGCGAACGTCGTCGTTGGCGATCAGGTCGACATAGCGCTGGCGATAGCGGGTCTCCTTGTCGGAGAGGCCGTGGAACTTCTCGGGCAGCGGACGAACGGCCTTGGCAAGCAGGGTCGCGCTCTTAGGGGCAACGGAAAGCTGGCCGCGCTGGGTGCGCACGACCACGCCGGTCACGCCCAGGATGTCGCCCAGGTCGAGGGACTTGAGCGTATTCCAGGCAGCCTCGTCCATGTCGTTGATGCGGCAGAACAGCTGAATCTCGGCAGTCGCATCGCGCACGACGATGAACATGATCTTGCCCTGACCGCGCTTGGCGACCACACGGCCGGCGATCTTCACGACGTCCTCGGTGTCCTCGCCATCGGCAAGCTCGGCGTACTTAGCCTCGATATCGGCGACGTAGTCCTCAAGCTCAGAGTGCTCGGGATAGGGGTTCTGGCCCGCCTCGAACAGGGCGGCGCGCTTGGCCAGGCGGGTGGCGCGCTCGTCGTTGAGCGTCGATGCCTGATCTGCGGCGTTCTGGTTCTCTGCCATAAGTTAGCTCCTCAAACTAAAACGCTCCCCAGGATTCGGTCCCAGGGAGCGAAAACATACCTTTACGCGGGACCGTGGTCTAGCGTGCGATCTTGGCGATGGTGTAGACGCGAGTCTTGCCGGAAGGCGTAACGACCTCGACGGAGTCGCCCTCGCCGTGACCGATGATGGCGTGACCGACCGGAGACTCGTTGGAGATCTTGTGCTCGAGCGAGTTGGTCTCGGTGGTACCGACAAGCGTGACTTCCATGACCTCACCGTTGGGGTCGATCAGGGAAACGGTGGAGCCGATGGAGACGGTCAGATCGCCCGTGGTGGCAGCAACCTGAGCGTTGGCGAGGATAGCCTGGATCTCGGCAATACGAGCGGCGTTCTGGGCCTGCTTGTCCTTGGCGGCATCGTACTCGGAGTTCTCCGAAAGGTCGCCGAACGCGCGGGCTTCCTTGATGTCCTCGACGATCTCCTTGGCGTAATCGCCCTCACGCCAAGCGAGCTCCTCGACGAGCTTCTGGCGGCCCTCAGCGGTCAGTACGATCTGGCTTGCGTCCATACGGATATCTCCCCAACTCTGATCAAACAATCAACTGTCAACAAAACGAAAAAGACCGGCTAGCCTGCGGGCAAGCCGGTCAGGTGCTCACCCCAAAGGGATGGGACTACTCTGCGTCCGCGTCGCTGTCCTCTGCCTGCTTCTTCTTGGCAGCAGCGAGCTTGGCCTCGAGCTCAGCGATCTCCTTGTCCTCCTCGGACTGCTCGACCACGACCTCCTCGGCCTGCTTGGTCTCGGTCTTATCGTCGCCCTCCATACCCTCGCGGATATTCTTGACGGTAGAGCCGAGGGACTTGCCGAGCTTCGGCAGGTTCTTAGGCCCGAATATAATCAGGACAACGACGAGAATAATGATGAGCTCAGGAGCCCTCAGTCCAAACATGTAGACCTCCACAATACAGCGAGACAAGCTCGAATGAGTATACCGCGGGTATCGCGGTATCACAACAATAGCTAAAAAAAGGGACCGCAAGAAGCGGTCCCTCCTCATGCTCTGGTCGGGTTGACTGGATTTGAACCAGCGACCCCTGCGTCCCGAACGCAGTGCTCTACCAAACTGAGCCACAACCCGTTAGCTCGACTATAGTAACAAAGATTTTCGCCGCGTGCTAGAGAAATTTTTATTTCTTTGGCGCGTCGATGCAAACCGCGTTAGGGATGAGCTCCGTTGCACAAGACCACCAGCCGTTTTGCTGGGCGACCACCGCAAGATGGACTGCCGTAGCGGCGGTGTCGCAAATGGCAAACGAGCAGGCACCCGATCCGCACACATCTACAGCAACGGTGCCGTCCTGTTTACGCAGCCAGTCGAGGACCGTTTGAATCTGCGGCTCCATCTGTGCGGAAATGACACCCAGGTTGTTATGGATGAGTGCATATGCCGTCTCGGCATCACCGGCGTGTAAGGCGGAAGCAATCGCTCCGGGTTTGTCCGCGGGCAGCGGGCTCTCATCAAATCGCCGATACGCCTCAACCGTTGAAACGCTCGTCTCGTGCGGCTTAACCAATACGACAGGCGTCGCCGGAAGCACAGGATACTCAGTGGCCAGCACATCTCCCCCGCCCACGTAGAATGCGGGACTCGCGTGCAAAAAGAACGGCACATCGGCGCCAATGCCACGAGCGATGTCATCGAGCGCAGGATCGGTGCGGTCGATATCCCACAGCTCGGCCAAGGCAACAATGACCGCGGCGGCATCCGTCGAGGGACCTCCCAGGCCGGCGCACAGCGGGATACGCTTTTCAATCGTCACGCACACGTTGGCATCACGACCGTAATGTTCGGCCATAGCGATTGCCGCCCGATAAGCCGTATTTTTTTGCATGGGAAAATCGGATGCCGGAACGGTTTGGACGGTCAACGCCTGCGCCGGCGTGACCGTCACGGTATCGGCTAGACCGACGGCTGCCATCAGGGAATCGACCCTGTGATAGCCGCGGGCATCGCGCTCGGTATGAACCCCTAGATAGAGGTTAATCTTTGCCGGCGCGGTAAGGATGAGGGACCGATCGGTCACCGTTAGTGCTCCTCGAGCTGGTTGCCGAGCGGGGTAAAGATATGCTCGCCGCTCTCGGGGTCGAACAGTTCGACCTGGCCGGTAAGGACATCGATATACTGGTAGGACTGACGCGACTTGCGGCCGCGACGCTCGTCAACCTCGACGATAAAGACGGCGGGGTGGACGCTCTTGATGGTGCCCATGCGCTCGACGACGCGGGTACGGCCCATGTTGGCCTTAACCTTGACGCGATCGCCCACCATATCGGTCAGCTTCTCGTGGATGTCGTCGACATGATTGACTTCCATCTCTTCCATGAACAGGGCCTCCAGAAGGTGCAATTCAAAAAGGGGATAATACCCCTAAGATAGACAAAACTCTAATACTATAGCACCCTGTTACAAACACGCGCAAGTAGCTAATTTGGCTACTTACAGATTGTCGGTATCGAGGACGATGGTGAATGGGCCGTCGTTGACCAATTCGACTTTCATATCGGCGCCAAAGATGCCGTGCGCCACGTGTTCGACATCTTGGCGCACAAGCGTCAGGAAGTACTCGTAGAGCTCGTTGGCAACATCGGGGGCGCCGGCATCCGTAAACGATGGGCGGCGACCGTGGCGGCAGTCGGCAAACAGCGTGAACTGCGACACCACGAGCACCTCGCCGTCGACATCGGCAAGCGCCAAGTTGGTCTTGCCGTTCTCGTCCTCGTTGATACGCAGCCCGCGGAGCTTGCCCCACAGCTTGTCGGCCTCGGCACGCGTATCGCCATGGCCCACACCAAGCAGCACCAGGTAGCCGCGTCCAATGCGACCCACGCACTCGCCGTCGACCGTCACGCCGGCGTTGAGTACGCGCTGCACCACCGCACGCACGGCCTACTCCTCGCCCGTCAGTTTGGCGGATAGGTGCTCGAGCGCATGGAATCGATGGCTGATGGCATTCTTCTCGTCCGCCGTCAGCTCGGCCATGGTCTTGCCCGGCGTGTCGACCGGCAGGAACAGCGGGTCATAGCCAAAGCCGTGATCGCCGCGACCCTCGTGCGCGATAACGCCCTCGCAGGCGCCCTCGCCATAGGTAACCAGACCATCCGTGTCGATGAGCGCGACGACGCTCATAAAGCGCGCGGTGCGATCCTCATCCGCCACGCCTTCCAGGTTAACGAGGAGCTTAGCGTTGTTGGCGGCATCGTCGCCGTGCACGCCCGCATAGCGCGCGCTATACACGCCGGGCTCGCCGTCCAGCGCGTCGACGACCAGGCCCGAATCGTCGGCGATGGCCATAAGGCCCGTCTCCTCGACCGCAGCCTGGGCCTTGATGATGGCGTTCTCCAAAAACGTCGTGCCGTTTTCCTCGGGGTCCTCAAAATCGCCCAGCTGGCCGAGCGCCACAAAGCGCACCTCGGGCATGACCTTGCCCAAAATGGCCTCGATCTCGGTGAGCTTATGGGCGTTCCCGGTTGCCACGACGATGGTTGCCGCCGGGTCGAGGGTGTCGATGTCGATCTTCTCAAGTGCCATAACTGGCCTCCTTGTCTCTATAGCAATGCCGCGTCGAGGGCGACGAGGGCCTCTGCCTCTCCCCTCTCAATCAACGGCAGTCTTATACTTCGACGTTTTCCCAGATAAGACCTGCCAAAATAAACCTGTCACTTTTTGGTAGGTTAGGCGAGGGCCTGGCGCTGGAGCTCGATGAGCTCGGCGATGCCTTTGTCGCCCAGGTCGAGCAGGGCGTTGAGGCGCTTACGGTCAAAGGGCGCCTGCTCGCCGGTGCCCTGGAGCTCAATCATCTCACCGGTGTCGGTGGCGACGAGGTTCATGTCGACTTCGGCATGGCTGTCCTCGGAATAATCGAGGTCAAGCAGCGTATTGCCGTCGACAACGCCCATGGAGATGGCGGCCACCTGGCCGGTAAGCGGGATGCGCTCGATTTTGCCCGCCTCGACCCACATGGCGAGGGCGTCGTGCAGCGCCACCCAGGCGCCGGTAATGCTCGCCGTACGCGTACCGCCATCGGCCTGGATCACGTCGCAGTCGACGGTGACGGTGTACTCGCCGAGCGCCTTCATGTTGACGACGGCACGCAGGCTGCGGCCAATGAGGCGCTCGATCTCCATGGAGCGGCCCTTGCGGTTGGCGTGCTCGCGCTTGCAGCGCTTGCCGGTCGACGCCGGCAGCATGGCGTATTCCGCGGTCACCCAGCCGGCCTTAGCTCCCTTTCGCCAGCCCGGCACGCCCTCCTCGATAGTGGCGGCGCACAGCACGCGCGTGTCGCCGAACTCGGCCAAACACGAGCCGTGGGCGTGCTTCATGACGCCACGGGTGAGCTTAACGGGGCGCAACTCGTTGGCGGCGCGGCCGTTGGCGCGGTTGACCTGCATGTACTCCATAGAAATATCCTTTCGGCAAAAGATGTGGCGAAGGCTTTGGCGGCGGTCTTACATCTATTTCAGCTCATCGATATCGATATGTTCGATGCTCTTGAGCGGCTGACCAAAGATAAAGCTGCCCGCTACCGCAAACTCGGCAATGTTATCGGCCGTCGTGGCAAAACGATGCTGCGGCTCGGCGGCGTCGCCCGCCAGCTGCTCGCGGCGCGTAAGAATGTCGGTCAGCTCGCGCGTGGTCTCCTCGGCGGAACTCACGACGCGCACCCCAGGCCCCAGCGCATGGCGGATAGGTCCCACCAACAGCGGAAAATGCGTACAGCCGAGCACCACGGTATCGATACCGTGGTCGCGCAGCGGCTCAACCGTGGCACCCACCAGCGCACGCACGGCAGGCGTATCGAAGATGTCCTCGTTCTCAAGCCACTGCTCTTGCAGATGTGCACCCGACGCGAGCTCATGCTCGACGACCTCGACAAAGCTCGAAGCAGGGCAGCCGTACACGTCCACGCCGGCATCCAGGTCCTGGATGGCGCGCGTGTAGGCGCCCGAGCGAATGGTGAGGTTGGTGGCGAGCACGCCCACGCGACGCGAACGGGTGCTGTTGATTGCCGCACGGGCACCCGGCGCGATCACGCCGATCACGGGAACGTCGAGCACCTGCTGGGCCAGACGCAAGGCCGCGGCGGTCGCCGTGTTGCAGGCGATGACCATAATTTTGACGTCGTGCTTCGACAGCCAACGGCCCGCCTGCAACGCAAACGAGCGCACCTCATCCTCGGTGCGCGTGCCGTAGGGGCAGCGTTTGGTGTCGCCGAAGTAGTAGACGGACTCGTGCGGCAGCGCCGTCGCGATGGCGCGCGCAACCGTCAGACCGCCCAAACCAGAATCGAACACGCCAATCGGGCGCGTGTCGCCTGCCGGATTCTCGATATCGGACATTACCTCACCAGTCTCTCTCGAAAAGACATGTCCAAGTGCGGCGACGCCGCGCTACGAACGCGCCGCGACCAGCAGCTCTGCCGTCGCCGCCCAACCGTCGACAATTTTGCCGCGCGTAACGAAAGCGTTCTCGCAAGCAGCCAGGAACTCGGGCGCGCCGGCGCTCGTCAGGCCATTCTCGACCAGGCAGAACGTGCCCACGTGATCGGCCATGTAGAAGTCGGACTCGGAGTCACCGAGTGCGAGTGTCTCCTCGCGCTCGATCCCCAGGTGCTCGCAGAAGCGCGCAATGGCGACGCCTTTGTTGAGGCCCGCGGGGTTGATGTTGAATGCGCGACCGTCCTCGACGCAATCGAGCTCGAGCGTCGTCGGCTTGGACAGATGCGTCAGGCGACCGTTACAGGCCCACACCAGGCCGCAGCCGGCCTCGTCGAGGATGGCCTGCGCCTCGTCATCGGGGATGTCGCCGCGCATGCCGACGGTGACCTCGCGGTACTTGTAGCCGGTCGACATGTCGTTGTGATACTCGATCTTGTGCGGCCAGCGGGCGAGGATCTTCTCGCACACACCGGTCTGCTCGATCACCTGGTGCGGCGTGAGACCGCAAGAGGGGTCGTAGGGCATGTCGCCGGTCAGATACTCCCAATCGTTGGCTTTGAGGTCGTACATGACCAGGCCGCCCATCTCACCAATGTAGGAGTTGAGGCCGAGCACGCGCGCGTCCTCGTGGATCATGGTGCGGTTGCGGCCCGAGGTGGGAACCACCTGAATACCGGCGCGGGCAAGTGCCACGACGGCCTCGACGAGTTTGGTCGAGGGGTTGCCGTCGTTGTCGCGCAGCACGCACGAGCCGGGTGCGAGCATCGTGGCATCCAGGTCGGTAAAGACGTACTTGACCTTGGCCAAGCGCTCGCGCATCTCGCCCGAAAGCTCGGCAACGGTCGGCAGGGTGTTGTGGGACATGGTTACTCCGTTTACGTAGAAGGGTTTGGACTTGGACGGCATGCTTTGCTTGAGGGAACACGCTTATGGCGACAGCGCACTCAGGGCGCCGCCGCCGTCATGGTTCATTAGTCAAACTGGGTAACATCGATCAGGCGATTGGCCAACGAAAGGTCGCTCTCGATGGGCACGAACTCGTCGCCCACGTGCATGAGCTCCTCGTCACCCTTTGCCAGCAGCAAGACAATGGTGGGAGCATCGGGGTTGACGTACTCCTCGCGCGCCGCCTTGAACGCCGCATGCACAGCGGCTTCGCGATCGAGGATGATCTTGTTCGGTGTATCGTCGGGAACATGTTCGGCAAGCTCGCGACAGACCTTCATCGGGTCCTCGTGAGCCGGGTCCTCGTTGGCAAAGATCAGCAGATCAGAATATGGTGCGGCCTCGCGCGGAAGCTGCTCGCGGCGCTCCTGCGCCTTGCCGCCGGCAGCGCCAAACACTGCAATGACGGGGCTAGTGGGAAACGCGCGCTTGACCGACGAGAAAAGCGAACGGAACGAAAGCTGGTTGTGCGCATAGTCAACGACGCAGATCACGCGGCCGTCCTTCGACTCCACGACCTCCATGCGGCCCGGCACACGAAGCTTGAAGAGGCCCTTCTTGATGGCATCGATTCCGATGCCAATCTCGCGCGCGGCGGCGATAGCGACCAGCGCGTTCTCCACGTTAAAGTCTCCCGCGATACCCAGCAGGACCTTCTCCCCCGCCTCGGGCTCGTCGGCGCTCATGCCATGCAGGTTAAACTCGATGTTAAAGCCGACCATGCGGACATCGCTTGCCCACAGGCTCGCCTCGGGATGCTCGATGCCAACGGTCACCAAGCGCTCGGCCGTCGACGCGGCCTCCAGCACGCGTTCGACTTCATCGGTGCCCAGATTCACTACGGCGGTCTTAGCCTGATCAAAGATCCTGAGCTTGCTCTCAAAATAATCCTCGAAGGTCGGGTGCTCGATCGGTGAGATGTGGTCACGCCCGATATTGAGGAAGCACGCCACGTCAAACGGCAGATTCTCGACGCGTTGGTACTTGAGCGCCTGGCTCGAGACCTCCATGACCATGGACTGGCGACCGGACTCACGGCAGTTGGCGATATGGCGCCAGACCTCGGGGGCCTCGGGCGTAGTATTGGTGCTCTCGTAGCACTCGATGCCATCGTCGGTACTCACCGAGCCGATCATGCCGCAGGATTCGCCCGCTGCCTTGATGATGGACTGAAGCATAAAAGCGGCCGTGGTCTTTCCCTTGGTACCGGTGATGCCCACGATCTTGACGTCGTGGTCGGGACGGTCGTAGACCTCCGGCGGCAACAGGGCCATGGCCGTGCGAACGCTATCAACAACCAGCATCGCAGCACCGCTCTCCTGCGCCAGCGGCTCCAGAGACTCGACCAGCGACTCTTCGCACACAAATGCGACGGCACCCGCATCGAGCGCCATGCTCAAAAACGCGGGCTTAAAGGCAGCGCCTTTGCAAAAGAACACGTCACCTGCCGAGACCGCGCGCGAATCAAACGAGCAGCCGGTCACGGCACGCTCGTCAACCTGCTCTGATGCGCGCAGCTCGCCGCACACATCGAGAAGCTTGGCAAGCGTATCGACCGTGGTCACGGTCGCGGAATCCGAATGGTGCATCTTTCACCTTTCTCAGCCATTTGGCAGGGACGGTTTTTATAGTAACTGAAACGCACCCACGCAAAAACGGCTCCCGGAGGAGCCGTTACGCGCAGGCGTTCGTAAGCCGAGGCTAGGCAGCCTGAACAGCGGGCTGGTCCTCGTCGATAAAGAAGCGCTTGTACCACACCAGGAACACGAGCGGCGTATAGATCTTGCGCTGGAAATCGCCCTTGCCCGCAAAGTGCAGATCGAGCAGGTGCATGAGCTCGTCGGTATCGAAGAACTCGCTTGCCCACGGCGCGGTGAAGTACTCCTTGACATAGTCGTACCACTTTTGCTCGCGCAGCCAGTAGACAATCGGCACCGGGAAGCCAACCTTGGGACGGGTGGCCCACTCATCGGGCAACGACTTGTTGGCAGCGTGGCGGAGTACCTGTTTGTTGCCGTTCTCGTTGATGCGGTAGCGGTCGGGAATGTGCTCGGCGAACTCCATGACTTTGCGGTCCAGGAAGGGCACGCGCAGCTCCAGCGAGTGCGCCATGCACATCTTGTCGGCCTTGAGCAGAATGTCGCCCGGGAGCCACATGTTCATGTCCAGGTACTGCTTCTTGACCAGCTCGGGCTGACCCTTCACGCGCGCATAGATGGGAGCGGCAAGCTCGAAGGCGCCATCGCCGGTGTTGTACTCGGGCTTGAGCACGTCGTCGACCTCGCGCTCCGGCCATACCAGAGCCTGTCCCAGGAACGACTTCTCGGGGATCTCGGCACCCTTGACCAGGAAGTTATGTCCCTTGAAATACGGCATATGCAACGCCAGGTTACCGAGCGCGCGACGGATGGGCAGCGGCACCATCTTTTTGTACTTGCGGACCGGGACCGTGTCCTCGTAGTAGGCGTAGCCGCCAAAGAGCTCGTCGGCGCCTTCGCCCGAAAGCACGACGGTGACGTCCTTGCGGGCCATCTCGGCCAAGAACCACAGCGGCACGGAAGACAGGTTGGACTGCGGCTCGTCCATGTGATACTGGATGTCCTCGAGCGCACCGAAGAACTCGTCGGCGGTAATCATCTTGCGAACGTTCTCGACGCCGAGCTTATCGGAAAGCTCCTTGGCGTAGTTAGTCTCATTGAAGTTCTTGTAATCGAAGCCCACCGAGAAGGTCTTGTCGGGCATGAGGCAAGCGGCGATGTAGCTGGAGTCGACGCCGCCGGAGAGGAACGACGCGACCTTGACGTCGGCGATGCGATGGGCCTCGACGCTCTCGTGCACGACCTCGTCCAGCTCGTCGACGTACTCCTCAAACGGCTTCTCGACGGCAGAGTAATCGCAATCCCAGTAGCGCTCGATGTTCATCTTGCCGGTCGGGATGTCTACGGTAAAGTAATGCGCCGGCGGCAGCTTGTAGACACCCTCAAAGAAGGTCTCCTCGGTTGCCGAATACTGCAGCGTCATGTACGGACGCAGGGCCTTTTTGTTGACCGCCTTGTGGAAGTGCGGGTAGTCCAGGAAGCTCTTGATCTCGGAACCAAAGAGCACGCCCGGAGCACCGTCGCCCGCATCGGCCATGGGATAGTAGTAGAGCGGCTTGATGCCAAAGATATCGCGGGCGCCAAAAAGCTTGTTCTTCTTCTTGTCCCAGATGACGAAGGCGTACATACCGCGCAGGCGATCGAGGACGGCCTCGCCCCACTCCTCGTAGCCGTGCAGGAGGCTCTCGGTGTCGGCGCCGCAGTGGAACTTGTAGCCCTTGGCCTCGAGCTCGGAACGGAGTTCTTGGAAGTTGTAGATCTCGCCGTTGAAGACAATGACGACGCTACCGTCCTCGTTGGCCATGGGTTGGGCGCCAGCCTCGGTCAGGTCGAGGATCGACAGGCGGCGGAAGCCGAGGGCAACGCGGCCGTCGATAAACTGACCGCCCATGTCGGGACCGCGATGGACAATGCGGTCCATCATCTTGGTGAGCACCTCGGATTGGTTATCCGTCCCACCGACAAAACCGACAAAACCGCACATATACTATCCCCTCTGCTGTTGCTGGGCATCAAATCGAATCAGTAGCTTTTGAGTATACCCGAGGGCGTAAAGAGGGGCGGAATGTTCAGGCAATCTCAACTGAATCAGCTCCGCGCCGACACGCGCCGGTTACCTTTAATGGATATGAGATGAATGAGGCGATTGTTTTGCTATACTCTCTCCGCACGGGCGATTGGCGCAACGGTTAGCGCAGGTGCTTTACACGCACAAGGCTGGGGGTTCGAATCCCTCATCGCCCACCATTGATTTGGAAACGGTCCTCGCAAGGGGACCGTTTTTGCTTGGGCCCATTTCATGGGATTCGAACCCGCAAGGGTGCGGAGCTGAGGAAACGCGAAGCGTTTTCCAGCGCAGCACGCGAGGGCCGTAGGCCCGAAGCGAGAGCGGGCGGCGCCAGCCGCACGCGACATTCCTCATCGCCCACCACTGATTTGATAGGCTCCCGGCTATGGGGGCCTTTCTTTTTTGGCCCATCGCAGAGGGATTCGAACCCGCCAGCACGTCTGTCACAAAGGTCGTGGCCAAAAAATGGCAAAAATGAGTACTGCTACCTTGCTTACAACATATAAAAAGATAGTATTTGCTTAAGTTACGCAACATATGTCCATTATAAGGACTAACAGCTAGATCAAAATCGTGCATTCATCGCCATTTCGACTTGCTATCTGGCCTTATTAGTCCAAAATTGCTGCTACCAAATCGGTAGCAGTACTCATATTTGATGTTTTTTGACCAGCAGGTCTCCCTGCCTTAGCAAATCTAAGGCAAAACGGGCTCCAGACCGCCGAATCGTGCCGCATATGGCACGTCCGCAGTCCGGAACCCGGTCAAAATTGAGTTATTGCGCCGCGTTAGCCCAAGACACCCGACAGGATCTCGATCAGACTGTCCACGTCGGATTCCTCGCAGACGAGCGGCGGCAGGAAACGCAGCGTATGGGCACCCGTAGCGTTAATCACGGCACCAGCCCCCAATGCACGGGCCACAACGTCGTGTGCATCACCCGCAGTATCGTCCAGATCGCAGCCGAGCATCAAGCCGCGGCCACGCACCTCGGTCACGTTCGGCAGCTTGGCGAGCTTTGCCTCCATATAGGCGCCTACCTTAGCAGCGTGGTCGGCATAATCGCCGCGCACGAGCGCGGAGAGCGTCGCGGCGCACGCCGCGACGGCCAAGCAGCTACCGCCAAAGGTCGAGCCGTGGTCGCCCGGCTTAAACACGTCGGCAATCTCCTTCTTTGCCACCACGGCGCCCATGGGCACGCCATCAGCAATGCCCTTGGCAAGGCTCATGATGTCGGGCTCCACGCCATAGGTTTGGAATGCAAACGGCTTGCCGGAGCGGAAGATGCCGCACTGGACCTCGTCGGCGATAAGCACGGCGCCCACTTCGTGTGCCAGGTCGCGCGCTGCCGCCATAAACTCCTCGGTCATGGGATGCACACCGCTCTCGCCCTGAATCGGCTCGAGCATCACGGCACAAATTTCGCTCCCCAGCTGCTTAAAGATCGCACGCAGTTCATCGATATCGTTGGGCGTGCAGGCCACAAAGCCACCCGGCAGCGGGCGGAAACTATCCTGCAGCCAATCCTGCATGGTGGCGGCAATGGTCTCGAGCGTACGGCCGTGGAAGCCGCCGCGCATGCACACGATAGTGTTGCCACCGTTACCGGCACGCTTGGCGTACAGGCGCGCGAGCTTCATCGAGCCCTCGTTGGCCTCGGCGCCGGAGTTGGCGAAGAAGGTCTCCCACACCTGCTCGTCCGCAGCCGGAGCACCAAGAGCGGCTGCCGTGGTCTCATCGCCGGCGGCAATGGCATCGGCAAGCACGCGCGCACCATCTACGTCGTCGTTGGCAAGCTTGGACAGCAGCGCCGCGACCTGTCCGCGCTGCTCGATGTAGAAGTAATTGGAGACATGCATGAGCTTTTTGGTCTGTGCCTCGAGCGCCGAGAGCACAGCCGGGTCGCCATGACCTAGGCTGCACACGCCGATGCCGGCAAGAAAGTCGAGGTACTCACGGCCATCGTCGCCGGTGAGCTTCATGCCGTGACCCTCGACAAACTCGACCGGAGAGCGGCCAAAGGTATGCATAACGTAATGGGATTCAAGCGATTGCTGAGCTGCAAGTGACATGGGATGCCTTTCGTTGAGCGCCGGACGGCGCAGGCCTATGGGTACAGGAATGGGGCGGCTGCGGGTCAGCTAGACCGTCTGAAGCTTCTCGACCTCGTCGAGGTTCTCGGTCAGACGCGCTGCAAACGTCGAAAGCGGATGCGGATGCGTATCGAACTCGTAAGCCGTCTCGGTGGAATGGATCACGGTGCCGACGCCGGCATCGGTCAGCAGCTCCAGGAGCAGCGAATGCGGCGTCGTGCCGTTGATGATGTGAGCGCGAAATACGCCACCGGCAAGCGCATCGACGGCCGCGCGCAGCTTGGGAATCATGCCCTTATCGACCTCGCCGCCGTAGAGCATTTCGTTAACCTCGTCGAGCGTTAGGTTGGAGATGAGTGAGTCTTTATCGCTAAAGTCCTTGTACAGGCCGTCGACGTCGGTCAAAAAGATCGCCTTGTGCGCGTGGAGCGCTGCCGCAACGGCACCGGCGGCGGTATCGGCGTTGATGTTGAAGAAACCGCCGTCCTCCCCCGCCGCGACGGTAGCGATGACGGGGATGTACTCGCTATCGAGCAGGCGCTCGATATAGTCGGTGTTGACGTGCGTGACCTTGCCTACGCGGCCGAGTTCGGGGGCGAGCGGCTCGGCGATGAGCGTACCGGCATCGCTGCCCGACACGCCCACAGCTAGGTTGCCGTGGTGGTTGATGGCGGCAACCAGCTCCTGGTTAACCTTGCCGCCCAGCACCTCGCGCACGATATCCATAGTCGCCGGCGTGGTCACGCGCTGGCCGTTCTTAAACTCGACGGGAATATCGTAATGGCTCAGCGCCTCGTTGATGGCCTTGCCGCCGCCGTGCACGATAACGGGGCGCATGCCGATGATCTTAAGCAGGACGATGTCGCTCATCACGTCGCGACGCAGCTGCTCGTCGACCATGGCGGCTCCGCCATATTTGATAACAACCGTCTTGCCGGTCAGGTTCTTAATCCACGGCAGCGCTTCGAACAGCAGCTGCGCGGTTGCTTCGTTGGATTCGCTCGAACGACAATCGCGTGCGAATTTCATAGTCCGCCTCGTCTTTCGTGTAGCTATCGCGCCGTACCTCGTTGCCCGCGATTGCAGCGGGGCGCGCGGGACGGTGCGCGTCCGGAATCTAGGAACGGTAGTCGCCGTTAATGGAGATGTACTCGTGCGTGAGGTCGCAAGTCCACACGGTGGTCGCCGCGTCGCCCGCGCCCAGGTCTGCCGAGATCACAATCTCGGGCGCCTCAAAACGTCGCAGAGCCTCGTCCTCGTCAAAGGGGACAGTCAGACCGTCGCGACAGACAGGCATGCCCATCATGTCGATGGAAACGTCTTCCTGATTAAACTTCACGCCGCACTTGCCGAGCGCCATGGCAACGCGGCCCCAGTTGCAGTCGTGGCCGGCGATGCAGGTCTTAACGAGCGGCGAGTTGGCAACGGCACGGGCGGCGACATCGGCCTCCTCGTCGTTAGCGGCGCCGGTGACGTTGACCGTCACGAGTTTCGATGCACCCTCGCCATCGGCCGCGATGTTGCGCGCTAGGCTCTCGCACACCTCGTGCACGGCAAAGGCCAACTCGTCAAAAGCATCGGAGCCCTCGACGATGGCCTCGGCATCCGCGGCAGCAGCGCCGGAGGCAAGCATGATGCAGGTGTCGTTGGTCGAGGTATCGGAATCGACCGTTACCTTGTTGAAGGTCTGTTTGACGGTCGAGAGCAGCAGGGTGTGGAGCGCCGCCGGCTCGACGGGGGCATCGGTAGTAATGACCGCGATCATGGTGGCCATATTGGGCATGATCATGCCCGAGCCCTTGCACATGCCACCTACCGTATAAGCGTTGCCCGCATGGCCCGCAGCTTCGCTGCGGTAGCGAACGGCATACTCCTTGGAGTGGGTATCGGTCGTCATGATGGCACGAGCTGCATCGGCACCGCCATGGGCAGAGAGCGCCTCGTAGGCGGACGGAATCGCTGTCTCAAACGTGTCGATCGGCAGAATCTGGCCTATCACGCCCGTGGAGGCAACCAGAATCTGCTGGGGCTCGCAGCCGATGACCTGCGATGCGATGTTGCACGTCTCGCGCGCGCATGCAAGGCCGGTCTCACCCGTGGCGGCGTTGGCATTGCCAGAGTTGACCGAAACGCCGGCGATGATACCGTAGCCCTTGTCGGCACCGCCCAGGTTGGCACGGCTCACTTGCACGGGCGCCGCGCAAAAGCGATTGGTGGTAAACACGCCGGCACCGGGACAGGGTTTATCGGGCACGACGAGCGCGTAATCCAGACGCTCGGGGTTCTTGCGGAACCCAGCGTGGATGCCTGCAGCCTTAAAACCAGCCGCAGCCGTGACGCCGCCCTCGACGGCGCGAATCTTGATATCAAACAGCTCGATATTCATCGTCTTTATGACTCCTTATGTCAAACAAAAAAACGGACATCGGTTGGTGCGCCATGCCAGTCGTGATCATGAGACCAGCTTAAGAGTGGCGCCCCACTCGATGCCCGACTACCAAATCGTTAACAATCGAATGTGCTACACCGGGCACGCCACTGTGGGCAAGCCTCGTCGCTCATCAAAACCAAAGACGATGTTGGCGCACTGGACCGCTTGGCCCGCAGCGCCCTTGCACAGATTGTCGATGGCGCCCGTCGCCACAAGCACACCCGCGCGCTTGTTGAGCGCGACGCCAATCTGGGCGGCGTTGGTGCCGACGACCGAAGCCGTCTTGGGCTGCTGACCGACATCGAGTACGCGCACGAAGGTGCGACCGGCGTAGAACTGCTTGTAATGGTCGACGACATCCTCAAGGGTCAAGGTATCGATAGCCTGCGGCGCGAGCGGCAGCGTCACCGTGGAGAGCAGACCACGCTTGAGCGGTGCCAGGTGCGGGGTAAAGACGACGCGATCGGTCAGGCCAAGGATTTGCTCAATCTCGGGCGTATGGCGATGCTTGCCTACGCCATAGGCCTCCAGGTTCTCGTCGGCGCTGCAAAAATGGGTGCGGGCGTTGCAGGACTTACCGGCGCCCGTCACGCCGCTAATGGCATCGACAATCACAGGACCGTTCTCGGCCACCCAGCCGGCGCGCATGGCGGGCGCGGCGGCAAGGCTCGTTGCGGTGGGATAGCAACCGGCGCAGGCGACCAGCACGGGTTTGCCGTCGGCATGGTCGGATGCGGCGGTCTCCAAGTCCTGGCAGAACAGCTCGGGCAGGCCGAAAGCGCGGGTCTTGAGCAGCTCGGGGCTCGTATGCTCGGCGGCATACCACGCCTCGAACACGGCCGGATCGCTCAGGCGGTAGTCGGCAGACAAGTCGAAGCAGGAAACGCCTGCGGCAAGCAGTGCAGGCACCTGTGCCATGGCGGCGGTGTGCGGCACGGCCAAAAAGACAGCGTCGCAGGATTTAAGCTCGGGAGCATCGTGCGTCGTGAAGACAAGATCGCTCACGCCAGCAAAGCTCGGATACACCGCGGACAGCGGCTGGCCGGCATCGGCGTTGGACGTAATGGCAACAAGTTCAAACTCGGGATGACCGAGCACGAGGCGAATGAGCTCGGCTCCGGCATATCCAGCCGCGCCGACGATTCCAACCTTCAAAGACATATCAGACTCCTTGTCTGCGATTTATGCACCGATGCGCATTTCGCAGCGGTCGTTATGAAGTGGGTTGAAACTTTAGCACCAAAAGATGCATTAACACGTAAATGGCTTGCATATTCATGCATTGAAACATTCCCGACACATTCGCTTGAAGGAATTGACAAATAGAGCGGGCCCCGTATTGACCGACGCTCCTAACGGCGCCGGGCAATACGGGGCCCGCCCATGCGAAAACCAAGTTGTTAGGATGAGCCGGTTGGCTAGAGCTCGACCGGCACCCATTCGTCGTGATTGCAGATAAAAGCCTCGGGATCCTCGACGCTAAAGAAGACGAGCGTGGGGTCGTTAGGCCCCTCATAGTGCTCGCCCAGGCGCTCTAGATGCTTCCACCCGGCTTCGCGCATTTCGTCTAAAGCCCGGTCATCCAAGCCAGCGCGCCCGCGCAAGATGAGCCAGCCATGGCCCGGCCACCAACTCGTGGCCTCAAAGCGCTGGTTTTGCAGCAGCTCCTGCCACACATCTTTAGTGCGCGCTGTCACAAACCACAGCTTGCCGTCCTGAATCTGTGCAAACGAGAACGGACGCACATGTGGCTGCCCGTCTACGCTCGTCGCCAAGTACCACGCCGGCACCGACGTCAGATATTCCAAAACCGTATTCAATCCGTCCATGTGTCCTCCTGTACTAGCCAGTTTGAGAGCCTGGTTTGTGTGATCTAGAGCCCCAGGCGCTCCTCGCTGCCGTCGATATCACAGAAGCGCGCGGCGATGTTACGGACCGAAAAGAAAGCAAGGCGGCCGTCGTTGGCACTCTCGTGTTCTTCGCCGATGCCCACCATGTGCTTAAAGCCTGCCTGGCGCACCTTGTCGCTCACGACTGCATCATCCTCGAGCGCGGCCTCGCCAGTTAACACGATCCAGCACTCCCCCGGCTTCCAGCCCGAGAGCTCAAACTTGGGATTCGCACTCAGCTCCGCCCACACATCCTTGTCGCGCGACGTGCAAAACCACAACTTACCGTCATCGACCATGGCAAACGAAAACGGCCTCACGCGAGGCTGATGTCCATCGGCCACATCGATCGTGGCCAGATACCACGCCGGAATGCGCCTGAGATACGAACAGGCGCGCTCAAGCTGAGCCGTGCGGTCGTTGTCGGTCATAGGGACCCCTTTCTTGCGCTCGAATCGCGCCTAAACAAGTTGAAGGTTGATGACGATGACGCAGATGAGTAGCAACGCCGTCACCACCGCCGCCAACGCATCGCCGCGGCCAAATGCAAGCGTATGCAGACGTGTGCGGCCCTGCTCGCCATGATAGCAACGGGCATCCATGGCGGCAGACAACGTCTCGGCATGACGGAACACGCCCGTGAACAGTGGAATCGCCACACTGCCGAGCATACGCACGCCGCCGAGCGGGCCTCCCGTCACGCGTGCACCGCGGCTTGCCTGCGCATCGGCCGTCTGCTTCATCTCGGTGGCAAACTGCGGCATAAAGCGCAGCGCGATACCCATGATCATGCCGAGCTCGTGCGCAGGGAGTCCCACACGCGCAAACGGTGCGAGCAGGCGCTCGAAGCCCGCGGTGAGGTCGAGCGTGGGCGTGGTGAGCGTAATGGCGCTCATGCCGGCCATCATCAAGCTCAGGCGGCACGCCATAAAGGCGGCGGAATGCAGCGAGCCCTCGCTTATCTGCAAAAAGCCAAGCTGCCACAGAATGCGCCCGCTCTGGTCGGAAAACAGGTTGAGCACCGCGACCACCACGACAATTGCCAGCAGCGGCGCCATCGACGACAGAACGCGACGAACCGGCACCCGAGACACGGCATAGATCAGCACGACGAAAATTGCGACCGGTGCCAGTCCGCGGAAGCCGCTGACCGTAAGCATCGTGATCAAAAACACAAAGCCCAAGAGCAACTTGGTTCTCGGGTCCAGGCGGTGGATTGCACTATCGCCGGGATAGTAGCTGCCAAACGAAAACGCCTCCATTAGCAGCCCTCCTCTCGCGTGGCCACTTTGGAACCAGCCTGACGCAGAGCGCCCGCAGGCTTGTCCGCGCAGCCCAGCAGCAAGCCGGCCAGCTCATCGGCCAGTGACTCAACCGTATAGAGGCCGTCAAAGTGCAGCGGCACGCCCACCTCCGTAAGCGCCAGCGCCATGCGCTGCGCGGCGGGAACGCCCAAACCGATCGATTTGAGCTCGTCGGCATGTGCAAACACCTGCGCGGGGACTCCCTCGGCAAACACCGCGCCTTCGTTCATCACAACGATGCGGTCGCAGCAATTTGCCAGGTCATCCATACTGTGCGAAACCATGACAACGGTCAGGCCCTCGTCATGAAGACGGCGAATGAGTCCCAGGAAATCCCTGCGGGCCGCCGGATCGAGACCTGCCATGGGTTCATCGAGTACCAGCACCTCGGGCTCCATGGCGAGCACGCCGGCAAACGCCACGCGCCGCTGCTGTCCACCCGAGAGCTCAAAGGGACTCTTGTCGCCTATCGTGGCAAGGTCGAGGCCCACGCGTGCGAGCGATGACGCAACGCGGCGCGCGACCTCGTCTTGTGACAGGCCAAGGTTGTGCGGACCAAATGCCACGTCCTGCACCACGGTCTCGGCAAACAGCTGGCGCTCGGGATACTGAAACACCACGCCGACCTTAGCCTTAACCGCGGCGGCATCCTTCTTTTGCGACAGGTCGAGCCCCAGTGCGCAAACGCTCCCCTCCTGCGGGCGGATTAACCCGTTGAGGTGCTGGACCAGCGTCGACTTACCCGAACCGGTATGACCTGCTAAGCCCAGGAACTCGCCGCGACGCACCGTCAGAGATACATCGCGCAGCGCCCACGGGCTGCTGGGGTCGTTTCCCCAGAGAGCCTGTTTATTCGATTTGCCCGCAGTGGCCGAGCGCTTGCGCCATCGACGGCGCTCGCGAGCACTCAGCGAGTAACTATGCGAGAGGTGCGAAATCTCGATGACGGGCTCCGACACGGCTGTCCCATCGGTTGCAGAGGAGGCGTTGTCGAGCACACGAGAATCGGATGCAGAAGACTGCCCCACGGTGCCTGCCCCACTTCGCTCGGCATAAGCCTCCACAACCTCGGCGACCATATCCGCCTCGCGCACCTGCGCATGAACGGGCACGCCCTTCGCACGAAGCTCCATGCCCAAGCAGCACGATGCCGGCATATCCAGGTTCAGCCGCGCGAGTTCGTCCGCCCGCGTCAAGATCTCCTCGGGCGTACCGAGCATGGCAACGCGGCCCGCTTGGAAGACGGCAACGCGATCGGCCTCAGCGGCCTCTTCCATAAAGTGCGTAATCATCACGATGGTCATGCCGCGTTCGTGCAGCGCGTGACAGGCCTTCATAAGGCCCTTGCGCCCGCGCGGATCGAGCATCGAGGAGGCCTCATCCAAGATGAGCACGCGCGGCTCCATGGCGAGCACGCCGGCAAGCGCCACGCGCTGCTTTTGTCCGCCCGAGAGAGCGTGGGTCTCGTGATGCTCAAAGCCCACCAGACCCACGGCCTTCAGCGCCTCGCGCACGCGCTGCGCGATCTGGGCCGATTCGACCCCTAAGTTCTCGGGACCAAACGCAACATCGTCCTCGACAAGCGTCGCCACAAGCTGGTCGTCGGGATTCTGGAACACCATGCCCGCAGTCGAGCGGATGTCGTAGACCAGCTCGGAATCGGACGCGTCCATGCCGTTGACGCACACCGTTCCCGCATCGGGCTGCAGCAGCGCGTTCAAATGCTTGGCAAACGTCGACTTGCCCGACCCGTTTCCGCCGAGGATGCAGAAAAACTCGCCATCCTCGATGTTCAGATCGATGCCATCGAGCGCCAGCGCAGCGCCGTCATAGCTAAAGGAAACGCCCCGACACTCAATCATGCGCGGCCTTTGACCTGGTCCTTTTTAGGCGTGATGAGGTTGGAGACTGCCTTATACACCGCCAGCGTCAACACCGAGTTAAGCACGGTCTTGATGAGGTTAAACGGCAAGACGGCGGGAAGCATGAGCGGCAGAATCACATCGGCCGAGCCATACCAGAACCAAACGCCGATGGTAAGGTTTGCGACCATAGACAGCGCCGTAGCGGCAATGACGCCCAGCGCCAGGCCAATCACGGCACCCTTATAGGTGTGCATCTTCTGGTAAACGATAGCCGTGGGCAGAATGTAGCCCAGCGTAGCAACCAGGTTCATAAGCGCACCGACCCAGTCACCCGTGGTGAGCGCATGGATAACGATCGCCATGGCGGCAACAGCGGTGCCGGCACCAGGGCCATACGCAAATCCACACACCATCGCCGGCACCAGCGACGGGTCGTACGTCAAAAACGGCGCCGAGGGGAGGATGGGCAGCTGCACATACATAAACAGCGCTCCCAAGGCGCACATCAACGCCATGGTAACGAGCTGTTTGGTGCTCCACCTATTCGTGTTCTCAAAATGGATATGCTGCGACTGTTCAGACATTAAGATCACCTGCCTCTTTCATCCGGACTCTAACCGTTGGTACTGGGATCTCACCAGTTCAGCCGGCATGCGAACCAACGCACACACGGGTCGCGGACTCATCGGCTCGGTCACAGGCATCTCGCCTGCCCCACGGTGTCCCTTTGACACCGCCCGATTTACCGCCAGTGGGGAATTTCACCCCGCCCTGAAACAGCAATTGCCAGTGTAGCACGGGCAGGTTTTCGCGCAAGTATGCCAAGGGTAATTTATGGTGGGGACCAGTTACCGCAACAACCACGTCCCCCACCCATCCCAAAGTAACGCGCCTTTCGCGCAAAGCGCGAAACAGCGACCGGGATACGCATCCCTATCAGCCACGATCTCCGCCCATGCCGACCTCAAGGCCGTAAACGCAGGGGATACGGGGGCGTGACGGGGGTTTCTCTCCGGAACATTCCACAGGACGCAAAGAGGCTCCGCAGCGCGAAGCGCGATGCGGAGCCTCTTTGCATGTCCGAGGACGTTCCGGAGAGAAACCCCCGTCACGCCCCCGGATTCCCGGTGGGAGTTCTAGACCTTGTCGGCCTTAGTACATACCGCCGCCCTGCTGACCAGCGGTGGCAGCAGCGATAGCGTCCTCAAGCTGAGTGTTCTTGGGCACATCGGAGACGGTGGCCTCGGTGATGAGGATCAGGCTGGCGACAGAAGCAGCGTTCTGCAGGGTGACGCGGCTGACCTTGACGGGGTCGAGAACGCCCATCTCAATCATGTCGCCCCACTCGCCGTTGGCAGAGTTGAGACCCTGGCCGGCGGGCAGCTCGGCAACCTTGTCGACCACGACAGCGCCCTCAAAGCCAGCGTTCTTGGCGATGGTAGCGACCGGAGCGGTCAGAGCCTTCTTGACGATGTCGACGCCGATCTTCTCCTCGGGGTCGTCGATCTCAACAGCGTCGAGCGCAGGAGCAGCGTCCATGAAGGCGACGCCGCCGCCAGCGACAATGCCCTCCTCGACAGCAGCGCGGGTAGCCTGCAGAGCGTCCTCGACGCGATGCTTGATCTCCTTGAGCTCGGACTCGGTAGCAGCGCCGACCTTGATGACGGCAACGCCACCGGAGAGCTTGGCCAGGCGCTCCTGGAGCTTCTCGCGGTCGAAGTCAGAGGTGGTGTTCTCCATCTCGCCCTTGATCTGAGCGATACGAGCGTCGATGGCCTCCTTGGAGCCAGCACCACCGACGACGACGGTGTTGTCCTTGGAGATGGTGACGGACTTAGCGGTACCGAGCATATCGGCGGTGATGTCAGCGACCTTCACGCCCAGCTCGTCCAGGGCAGCCTGGCCACCGGTGAGGACGGCGATGTCCTCCAGGATGCGCTTGCGGCGATCGCCGTAGCCCGGGGCCTTGACGGCGCAGACGTTGAGGGCGCCACGGATCTTGTTGAGGACCAGGGTAGGCAGAGCCTCGCCATCGATGTCCTCAGCGATGATGAGCAGGCCACGACCAGCGCGCTGGACAGCCTCGAGAACAGGCATGATGTCCTGGACGCTGGAGATCTTCTGGTCGGTGATGAGGATGTACGGATCCTTCATCACGGCCTCCATGCGGTCGTTGTCCGTGACGAAGTAAGCGGAGACATAGCCCTTGTCGAACTGCATGCCCTCGACGGTGTCGATGGTGATGTCGAACGTCTGGGAATCCTCGACGGTGATGACGCCGTCCTTGCCCACGACCTCCATGGCCTCGGCGATCTTCTCGCCGACCTCGGGGTCACCGGCGGAGATGGTACCGACAGAAGCAATCTGCTCCTTGGTCTCGACCGGCTTGGCCTGCTTCTTCATCTCGGCGACGGCGGCGTTGACGGCCTTGTCGATGCCGCGACGGATGGCCAGCGGGTTGGCGCCAGCGGCGACGTTGCGCAGGCCGTCGTTGACGATGGCCTGAGCGAGCAGGGTTGCGGTGGTGGTGCCGTCACCCACGGTGTCGTTGGTCTTGGTGGCGACCTCCTTCACCAGCTGGGCGCCCATGTTCTCGATGTTGTCCTCGAGCTCAATCTCCTTAGCGACGGAAACGCCGTCGTTGGTGATGGTCGGGGCACCGAACGTGCGCTGCAGCGCAACGTAGCGGCCCTTGGGGCCCATGGTGACGGTAACGGCGTCGGCCAGGGTGTTGACGCCCTTGGCGAGCTTAGCGCGGGCATCGGTGTTGAACGTAATGTTCTTTGCCATGGTAGGTAATCCTCCAAAAGAAATGTGACTCGCGTCGCCGCTTCCGAGTCCTATGCGACGATCGCGTTCAAAGACGAATCAGAGATTCTGACGAGACTAGGCCTCGACGACGGCGTAGATGTCGTCGGCGCGCATCAGTAGATACTTCTCGCCGTCGACCTTGACCTCGTTGCCACCGAACTTACCGTAGATGACAACGTCACCGACCTTGACGTCCATGGGGATGCGCTCACCCTTGTCGTTGACCTTGCCAGCGCCAACGGCAACGATGGTGCCGCGCTGCGGCTTCTCCTGAGCGTTGCTGGCGATATACAGACCAGAAGCGGTCTTCTGCTCGGCCTCGTCGGGCTTGACCAGAACACGATCTGCAAGCGGCTTCAAAGACGACATGCTTGTCTCCTCCTTTTTGGGCCGCGCGGTTATGCCACGCGAATTAACCCTTTTTGTTTGCGTACGCGTTGAATGGTACCCACGAATGGCGGGTTATACAACACGGAGTCAAAAAATCTTATTTTTTGGCACTTAGATTTTCTGAATGCCGGGGGATAACTTAGCGGTGGCTCCCGGGGCGGACCGGAGGGCATGAAGTTTGCTGCTCTACAGTCCTGCGCAAGACGGAAAGCACATTAAGTGCTTTCCTTTGCGTGCGGAACTCGCGACAAACTTCATGCCCTCCGGTTCGCCCCGGGAGCTGGGTTAACTGATTCGAGCCCGGCATTCAGAAAAGTCAGTGCAGCAAAATGGCGATGCGGATAGCGACATGTGCATGGTTTTCGCTGCGCGCACGGGTCCCCTGGGGAGCACCGTGCATTTTTGGGAGTATTCAGCAGACTAGGACGGCTGCATACGTGCCGGACACACCATATTGGTCCCAAGGACGCCTTCGGCCGGCGATTTTGGTCGGCAGGCAAACCCCGTCAGGACAGAAAGGCATGCCTCGCGCCGCACCGGAGCACAAAATGACGTCAATCTCTGCAACGTTACTCAGCCGCAGCGGCACAGGCAGAGCTCGCGGTGCTGAATACTCCGTTTTTTGCACGGCGCGGACGGGGGTACATCAGGATCCGGAAGAACATCCCAACCTTTTTATGCAATTCGTAATGGAAAGTATGCAAAACACCTAGAGATAGCATTGCTGCTGTCCAAATTGGGCGCGGGGCAGCGGCGCCTCCGCCCCGCGCTCAAATCAAGCAGGGCTGGGACGCTCCTAACGAACCCCCCCCCATTTGCAAAAAAACGCGGCTCGAGCGCCATCCCAAAATAGGCTGCACGAGCCGCGTTTAACGGTACGACATGAAAATTAGCGCTCGTAGACAAGGTTGCCTGCCAGGTAGGTGACCTGAACCTTGGTGGCCTGGAGCTCTTGTGGGTCGATGGTGAGTGGGTTTTGGTCTAGGACTACCAGATCGGCGTATTTGCCGGGCTCTAGGCTGCCGAGGTTTTGCTCGTCGCCCGCTGCGTACGCGCTGCCAAGCGTGTAGCTGCGCAGGGCCGTTGCCGCGTCGATACGCTCGCTCGGCAGCCAGCCGCCCTCGGGCCAGTGGCTGCGGGGATCTTGGCGTGTGATAGCCGTGTAGAGCACGTTCATGCTGGTAACGGCCGTGATGGGGCTGTCGGTACCGAAAGCTTGACGGATACCGCGCTGCTGATAAGTTGCGAACGGCCACATGATGCGGCTGCGTTCCAGGCCCAGGTCGCGCTCCGGGCCACCCGGGTCGAGCGTGATGTGGCAAGGCTGGCTCGAGGCAATGACGTTGAGCTTGCGCAGACGATCGATGTCCTGAGGCAGCAGATTCTCCAGGTGCTCAAGCGTATTGTGGCCGTGCTGGGGCAAGCCGTAGAGCTCTGCCGCCTCCTCAAAGATATCGAGTGCGGCATGGATGGCGCCGTCGCCGATAACGTGGATGCGCACGGTATGGTCACGCTCGGCTGCCGCCAAAACCAACTTGCGCATACGCTCGACAGGGACCGTCAGGCGGCCCTGGTCGCCCGGGAAGCGCGGGTTGGTATAGGGCTCAGTGAGGTATGCGGTATGCTCGCTCGACACGCCGTCGAAGAACTGTTTAAAGCCTGGCGCCGAGAGCAGCGCGTTGTTCGCGTAGCGGGTCTGGAGTTCTTCCAAGCGCGACTGGTCATCCAGCAGCGTGGGAAACAAATGGGCGCGGATGCCCAGCTTGCCGGAGGCCTGCAGCTTGTCGTAAACATCGTCGCGAATAAAGTCGCAGCCCGGCATGGGCATGAGCGACATATCGCAGATTGAGGTGATGCCTTGCTCGGCCATACGCTTCATCTGGTCGGCGTAAGCGCTCGCGATGCGGTCCTCGCCCAGCCATTCCAGGCAGCGCGGCAGCAGCTGCATAGCAGCTGCCTCGTGGGCAATACCCGTAAGCTCACCGTTTGAGTCTTTGTCGTAACTGCCACCCGCCGGAGGCTCGCTGTCACGCGTCACGCCGAGGGCTTCGAGTGCGCGGCTGTTGAGCCACAGCGTATGCCCATCGCCCGAATACATAACACAGGGGCGACCGGGGAAGGCGGCGTCGAGGGAGGCCTTGGTAGGATGCTTGGGCGGATCCCAGCGGTAATCGCGCCAGCCCTGGGTCACGACCCAGGCGTCGTCGGGCAGGCCCTGGGAAAACTCGAGCGCATGCTGCACCAGTGCCGCCTCGGACGTGCCCATATCCATGAGCATATACGGCGAGGAACCGACCGAGGTATGGAAGAAGTGCAGATGAGCGTCATGGAAACCGGGGCAGACAAACTGCTCGCCGTAATCGACCACCGGCGTGGCGGCAGGTGCGGCGGCAATCACGTCATCGGGCGCGCCGACAGCGACGATGCGATCGCCCGCGATGGCGATCGCCAACTCGCGGGCGGTATCGATGCCGTCTTGGGCGGTAAAAACGTTCTTGGAGCGGATAATCCGATCGATATGCTGCATGGGCATCCCCATCTCTGGCAGGAAATTCAACACTCCCGAGTGTACTCCCCCGCCCTTGCAACAAAACCCCAAGCGGCAAACGGCAACTTTACCAGCCCTAGCGGCAGGTGGCATACTGGAGAGAGCCTGTACGATTTTGCGATCGAGCCAACAAGGAGCAAATCGACCATGACGAAGACCAAGGCACAGCAGATTATGGCGGCAACCGAGGTTCGCGCGGCAGACGACGTCACCGCGGCCATCCAGGATATCGCCGCCGAGTTTGAACCCTACATCATCAAGCAGCGCCGGCACTTCCATAAGCACCCGGAGCTGAGCCTTGCCGAGGAGCGCACGACTTCCGACATCGCCAACCAGCTCGACGCCATGAATATCCCCTACGAGCGTCCGCTCAAGACGGGCCTGGTGGCGACGCTTCGCGGTACCGCGCCGGATGCCTACCGCGAGGACGGCACGCCGCGCCGCCGTATCCTGCTGCGCGCCGATATCGACGCCTTGCCTGTCACCGAGCAGACCGGCGAGGAGTTCGCCAGCGTCAACGAGGGCTGCATGCACGCCTGCGGTCACGACTGCCATATCGCCATGATGCTCGGCACGCTGCAGATTCTGCGCCACATGACCGATGACATCCACGGCGAGATTCGCATCGTTTTCCAGCCCAGCGAGGAAAACGGCCAGGGCGCCAAACTCATGATCGGCACGGGTGTGCTCGACGGCGTCGACGGCGCCTACGCTGCGCACATCTGGAGCGAGGTCGACGCCGGCACCGTAAGCTGCGAGCCCGGCCCACGCATGGCAAACACCGACTGGTTCCGCATCGACGTCCGCGGCACCTCGTGCCATGGCGCCATGCCCCAGCGCGGCCACGACGCCGTTATGGTTGCGGCAGAGATCGTCAACGCCCTGCAGACCATCGTCTCGCGCGAGATTAGCCCCTACGAACCTGCCGTCATCACCGTCGGCGAGCTGCATGGCGGCACCGCGCGCAACGTTATCGCCGGCACGGCGTACCTCGCCGGCACGGTGCGCACCTATGGCGACAAGACGCATGAGGAGATGCCCGAGCTTATGCGCCGCATCGTGGAGCACACCGCGGCTGCTCTGGGCGCCGAGGCCGAGCTCACCGACTACACCATCGCCAACTACAAGGTCGAAAACGATGCCGCCTCGAGCGAGCGCTGCCGCCAAGCTGTGCTCAAGTGCCTGGGTCCCGCGGGCGAGGGCCATTACCGCGGCACGCTTTCGGGCGAGGACTTCTCGGAGTATCTGCGCCGCGTACCGGGCGTGCTCGCCTTTGTCGGCGCGCGCAATCCCCAGATCGGCGCCACCTATGCCCAGCACTCCTGCTTCTATAAGATCGACGAGAGCGTGCTCGCCAAGGGCTCCATGGTAGCCGCTCAGTATGCCATCGACTTTTTGGCCGAGCCCACGCAAGAAGAGCTCGACGGCCCCACGATCGCCGCGGTTGCCGAGACCAATCCCGACCTGGCAGCCAAACTGCGCTCTGCCAAGGCCACGGCCGCCGAGGCCCGCGACGCCATGCACGATGCCCGCACCGCCCGACACGCCGCAATCAAGGGCATCCACGACGCTCGCGCCGCCGCCCGCCGCGAGGAGAAGCACAACGAGTAGTCGATCCACGACCATCTCGCAGTCATAGCCGCATCGCGATATCAAAGCGGGGGCGGACGCTTCGGCACGTCCGCCCCCGCTTATTTGTCAAGCGCTATTTCTACCGTTTCTACCCCGTCCCCAAATGGCAGGTGGCAGGGTTACTCGTCCTGCGGGTCCTCGTCGGAGCTTGGCGCAGGCTCGGGCTCAGGTGCAGGCTCGGGCTCCGGTTCCGGCATGGGCGCGGGCTCGG